>NZ_JBVVOT010000001.1:0-728421 GCF_055807455.1 Bradyrhizobium sp. Kon58 | reverse complement strand
CTGTATGCTGCTGTGCGGTTTTCCTGCGTGTGCTTTTCGCGCAGCGGACCGCGGGTGCCAGCCGGCACCCGGCCTTCCCTGCGCCCTCTTGGCTTTGAGGGTGGAGTGACGAAGCAAAGCTCGGGCGAAATGCGCCGCGAGGATGCGGCGGTGCGTCCGCCTACTTCTTGTCCCTAACGCTAGGGACAGACTCGTTGCTGCGATCCGCTTAGCATGATCCGCCTGGTTGCTCGGGACCGCGGGACGCCTTCTGGGCAGCGACGGCGCCTCCTGGGGAATACTGCAAGCCGAGCCGGGGCGCCCGATGTACCCGGCGGAGCCATCAAAGCGGACAGGGAGGAACAGGACATGAAGATCGGTTTCGCGCGAGCCTCGCTTCTTGTGGCATGCGTCCTTTATGGACATGCTGCTCACGCGGACATCAAAATTGGAATCGTGATTTCGGCAAGCGGCCCGGGATCCGCACTGGGCCAACCGCAGCTCAAGACGGTTGCAGCTCTTCCGAAAGAGATCGGTGGAGAGAAGGTGACCTATATCGTCCTGGACGACGAGTCGGATTCGACAAAAGGAGTCCAGAACGCACGCCGGCTGGTGATCCAGGACAAGGTCGACGTGCTGGTCGGCTCCTCTCTGACCCCGGTGACCATGCCGATGCTGGATGTCGCGCTCGAATCGAAAACGCCGCTGCTGTCACTCGCCGCCGCTACCGCCATCGTCCAACCGATGGATGAGAAGCGCGCCTGGGCCTTCAAGGTCGTTCCCAATGACGATCTCATGGCGGCCGCCATCCTCAAGCATATCGCGAAATCGGGCGTGAAGACGCTCGGCTATATCGGCGTTTCCGATGGATACGGGGAGGGCTACTACAAGGAGGTGAGCCGCCTCGCGCCCGCGTTGGGGCTGACCGTGACCACACATGAGGTCTATGCACGAGCCGACACCAGCGTCACGGGTCAGGCGCTGAAGGTGATGTCGACCAATCCCGATGCCGTCTTCATCGCGTCCGCAGGAACTCCGGCGGTCCTGCCGCAGCAGGCGCTCCGCGAGCGCGGATACGCCGGCAAGATATTTCAGACACACGGCGTGGCCAGTGAGGAGTTCATCAAGCTCGGTGGCGCGAACGTCGAAGGTGCCGTATTCGCGGGCGAGGCTTTTACCATTGCTGCCGATCTTCCCACGGCAGATCCGTTCCGTCGCTCGACCGAGGAGTTCGTGACCGCGTATGAAGCGGCGAACGGGCAAAAGCCCAACATGTTTGCTGCTCACCTCTGGGATGTCGTCGCGCTGATTGGAAAAGCTGCACCGGATGCGCTGAAGACAGCAAAGCCTGGCACAACCGAATTTCGCGCGGCGCTGCGGGACGCACTCGAGCGAGGGCAGAACATCTATCTCAACAATGGGCTGTCGAACATGAGCAAGGCCGATCACAACGGCTATGATGAGCGCTCGGCCTTCCTGATCAAGGTCGAAGGCGGGAAGTTCCGCCTGGCAAAGTAGCGGCGCGCCGATCAGTTTTGTACGAGCGCGGTGGCGGGACACCATGCCTGCGCCGATCTGGTCCGGTCGTCCGTTTGGGGTCCAGAGATGGCTGATCGGGGATGGGTCGTTCCATGCCGGGGAGCCTCCAGCAGGGCGCGACCTGATCAGAAAAATCGATTTTCGATTTTCTATTGACCCCTCCGCGTTGCCTTGTCATCATTCGACCCATGGGTCCGCTTCAGTTTCATATGACCGGAAGCCCCGGGGATGGTCCGCGCAGCCTGACATCGGCGTTGCACGAGCGCTTGCGCGCCGACATCCTGGCGACGCGGCTGCTTCCGGGGCAGAAGCTGCATATCGCCGGCCTCGCCAAGCAGTTTTCCGTGAGCCTCGCCGCCGTACGTGAGGCACTTTCCCGACTGGTCGCCGACGGGCTCGTGCTGGCGTCCGACCAGCGTGGCTTCCGGGTGAGCCCGGTGTCGCTCGCCGATCTCGCCGACGTGACGCAGACCCGGATCGACATCGAGGGCCTTGCGCTCCGTCGCTCGATCGAGCGGGGCGACGATGCCTGGCTTGCCTCGGTGAAATCCGCCTGGGCGGACCTGAAGGCCGTTCCCTATCGCTATCCCGACGATCCGACGGTGCATTATGAGGAGTGGGTGGTCCGCCACCGCATCTTCCATCGTGCACTGGTCAATGCCTGCGGCTCACCGTGGCTGCTCGGCTTCCGCGACGTGCTGCACGAACAAAGCGAGCGATATCGCCGCCTCTCGATCCGCAGGGAGGTCGGCAAGCCGCGCGACGTCGAGGCCGAACACAAATCGATCGTCGCTGCCGTCGTCAAACGTGACGCGGATGCGGCGGTTCGCGCATTGGCAAAGCACTTCGGCATCACCAAAGAGTTTGTCGAGCTCGCCGCGCCTCGCATTGCGGAGGTGAACGGCGCGAACTGACGATCCGGAAAAATCCGGCAAAGAAAAACAGAGACCGGGAGGAAACAGATCATGAAAACAACTCGCCGCAAGGCGCTATTGGCGTCGCTCTTCGCAGCCGGCGTGCTCGCCGGCCCTGCCACCGCCGCCGAAACCATTCGCGTCGGCCTGCCGACGAAGACCTACTGGCCGACGACGATCGCCGAGACGGCCGTACGGCAAAAATTGTTCGAGAAGGAAGGCATCCAGGCCGAGCTGACGATCTACCGCAGTGGTGCAGAGACGTTCGAAGGCATGGCTGCGGGCGCGGCCGATATCATCCTCGATCCGCCCTCGCTGGTCTCCGCGGGACGCAAGAAGGGTGTGATGTCACGGATCGTGGCCAATGCCGCGATGGGAAATTTTGGCTGGCAGTTGATGGTCCCGGCCAAGTCGACGCTCGACGTCAAGGGCCTCAACGGCAAGAAGGTCGCAATCACCGCCGCCGGCTCCGGTTCCGACCTGCTCGCACTATGGACACTCCAGGACAAGAAAATCGATTTCACGCGCGTTCCGGTTGGTGGCGGCGGTCTGGTGCCGAACCTCCTGGCAGGCAACGTCGAGGCCGCCGTGGTCTATTCGCCGCTGAGCTTCCAGATCGCGAAGTCGGGCGAAGCCAAGTCGATCCTCGATTACGCCACGGCGGTGCCGCCGAACCTCACGGCAGGCTGGATCGTGCTCGACAAATTGGCGGAGACAAAGCCTCAGCTGGTCCAGAAGGCGGTGAACGCCCTCTATGGCGCGGTTGCGTTCATGCGCGCCAATCGCGACGTGACCGTCAAGCTGATCGCCGAGCTCTACGAAATGCCGGCCGAGATCGCCGCCCTGGAATACGACAACACGATCATGAAGCTCGAGACCAGCGGCGACATGGGCGCGCCTGACGTGAACGCGGCCGTGCAGCTGTCGCTGGACCTGGCCAAGCTCGGCGGGCTCAAGGACATCGTGCCGGTCGAGGACGTCATCTCGACCAGGTTCAAGCCGGTTCCAACCAAGCCGTAACGATGCAGAACTCGCTCGCCATCAAGCTCGCACGGATCGCGATCGTCATCGCGGTCCTGGCGCTATGGGAGTTGCTGTCGCGCACCGGCATCGTCAATCCGCGCCTGCTGCCCTCGGCGTCCGACACGTTTGCGACGCTAGGCGACCTCCTGCAGCGCGCGGCCGTGCGGAAAGACCTGATGGTGACGGCGACCGAAGTGCTGGCTGCGTTCGCGCTAGCCGTCCCCTTCGGTGCCGTGATCGGCTTCCTGGTTGCGGAGAACCGCTACTTCGCCGACGTGGCCAAGCCGCTGCTGTTCTTTGCCTTCAGCATTCCGAAATCCATCTTCCTGCCGATGTTCATCCTCGTATTCGGCGTCGGCTTCGCCCAGAAGGTCGGCTTTGGATTTTTCTCCACGATCTTCATCGTGATCATGTCGACGACCACGGCGGTGGAGTCGGTCAAGGTCGAGCATCTCACGGTGGCGCGCTCCTATGGCGCAACTCCGATGCAGACCGCGTTCCGGGTCTATCTGCCGAGCATGCTGCCGGTGCTGCTGGAGGCCCTGCGGATCTCCATGATCTTCAACCTCACCGGGGTGATCCTTGCCGAGATGTACGCCTCGCGCGACGGCATCGGCCACCAGATCGCGACCTGGGGCGAGAACTTCCAGATGAAGCAGCTTCTCGCCGGCGTCGTGATGGTCGCCGCGATCGCAATGACCTTCAACGAACTTGTCAGATGGGTGGAAACGCGATGCAGCCATTGGCGAACGTGACCCCGTTGAAACCTCCCGCGCGCGCCGGCGCGATCGAGGTGAAGAATGTCGGCCAGGTCTTCAAGACCAGGTCTCAGGACGTGGTCGCCCTGGAAGACGTTTCGCTCGATATCAAGCCGGGTCGCTTCGTCGTGCTGGTCGGCCCGAGCGGTTGCGGCAAGTCGACGCTTCTGATGATGATGGCGGGCCTGCGCCAGCAGACCTCGGGCACGATCACGATCAATGGCGCGCCGATTCCGCAGCCCGATCCGGACAGGGTCGGCGTGGTGTTCCAAGAGGCGAGCCTGTTTCCCTGGTTGACGGCCGAAGACAATGTCGAGTTTCCGCTGGCCCTGCGTGGCGTGCCCAAGGCGGAGCGCCGCGCCAAGGCGCAGGATGCGCTCACGCTGGTCGGCCTCGACGGATTCGGCAGGCGTCATCCGCACGAGCTCTCGGGCGGCATGAAGCAGCGCGTCTCGATCGCGCGCGGGCTGGTGCAGGACCCGCCGGTGCTGCTGATGGACGAGCCGTTCGCGGCCCTCGACGAGCAGACCCGCATGACAATGGGTGACGAGCTGCTGCGCATCTGGGCGGCGACCGGCAAGACCGTGGTCTTCGTCACGCACAGCCTCACCGAAGCAGTCTATCTCGCCGACGAGGTGATCGTGATGTCGGCGCGGCCCGGCCGCATCGTCGATCACCTCCAGGTCCAGCTGCCGCGGCCCCGCACCTACGAGATGCTGAGCGGCGATGCCTTCGGGAGCTTGCGCGACCGCATCTGGCGGCATATCCGCAAATCGGCGTGAGGCGGAGATGAGCGCCAAGATGACTGCGAAGAAGATGACCGGGAAGATAAGTGCGAAGACGCTGCGACATCTGATCGTGGTCGGCCTGATCGCGCTGTGGGAGCTGCTGCCGCGCACAGGTCTCATTCCCGAGCTGTTCCTGCCGTCCCTGTCATCGACGCTGATCGCCGGATGGACCGAGGCACCCGAATACGGTCATGCGCTCGCAGTGACGCTCTACGAAGTCGTGGTCTCCATGGCCTTCGCCTGCGGCGGCGGCATTCTGCTCGGCGCCATCGTCGGCAGCCTGCCGCGCCCGCGCGTCCTGATCATGCCGATGGTGTCGAGCCTCTATGCCGTGCCGCTCGTGATCCTCTATCCCGTCTTCACGGTGTGGCTCGGCATCGGCTCCGAATCCAAGATCGCCTTCGCCTCGATTTACGGCTTCCTGCCAACGATGCTGGCCACCGCCGCCGGCATCCAGACCATCGACCCTCAACTGCTGCTCGCTGCACGCAGCATGGGCGCGACGCTGAGCCAGCGGCTGGTTCGCGTCATCATTCCCGCGGCGATTCCGACAGTGCTGTCGGGGCTCCGCGTGGGAGGCGCGCTGGTGATCGTTGGCGTCGTCGTCTCGGAGATGCTGATCTCCTCGGCCGGCATCGGTTATCTGATCTCGCGCTACCGCACGATCCTCGACAGTCCGCACGTGTTCGCCGGCGTCCTCCTCGTGCTGTTCATGGCGATCGCCTTCAACGCCGCAATCCGGGGGATCGAGCGCAAGGCGGCGATCTGGCAGACCGGCACGCGCGCCGGTCAGGCCAACGACGACATCGCATCGGGCGAGATGCAGCCGGCGACTTGAGGAAATTCCGCGTGTTCGATCTGACCTTGACATTCGACAACGGCCCCGATCCCAACGTGACCCCGCGCGTGCTCGACATTCTCGGAGAGCGCGGCATCAAGTCCACGTTCTTCGTCATCGGCGAGAAGCTCGCCGATCCCGCGCGACATCGCCTTGCGATGCGTGCGCACGGGGAGGGGCACTGGATCGGCAATCACACCTTCACCCACAGCATCCCGCTCGGTGAGCAGCCGGATCGCGATACAGCAAAGAGCGAAATTGGCCGCACGCAGGCCGCGATCGGTGATCTCGCTCATCCGCAGCGCTGGTTCCGGCCGTTCGGTGGCGGCGGCAATCTTGATACGCGGCTGCTGAAACCATCCGTCGTCGACTATCTCACCCGCAACAAGCACAGCTGCGTGCTCTGGAATGCGATCCCCCGCGACTGGGACGATCCCGACGGCTGGAGCGAGCGCGCCGCTGTCCAGTGCAGCCGGCAACCCTGGACGCTGATGGTCCTGCACGATCTTCCAACCGGTGCGATGGACCATCTGGAGCAGTTCCTCGACCGCGCGGAGGCGGCCGGCGCCCGCTTCCGCCAGGATTTCCCACCGCAATGCGTTCCGATCCGCAACGGCGCGATCGCACTTCCGATCAACGACTATGTTTCCTCCATCGAAGAGAGCGTTTGACTGATGAAAATCGCAAGTTTCACGATCGCCGGCACCGCGAGCTTTGGCATTGTCACCGACAACGGCGTCATCGATGCCGGCAAGCGTCTCAAGGCCTATCCGACGCTGAAGATGCTGCTTGCCAAGGGATCGCTCGACGAACTGAAGAAGCTTGCCGGCGAGAAGCCCGACTACGCGCTGCAGGACGTTACGCTGCTGCCGACGGTCCCCGAGCCCGACAAGATTTTCTGCATCGGCGTCAACTACGCCACGCATCTCGCCGAGAGCGGCCATCCCACTCCGCCACACCCGATGATCTTCACCCGCTTCGCCAACAGCCAGGTCGGACATGGCCAGCCGATGATCCGGCCGCTCGAATCCGAGCGCTTCGACTATGAGGGCGAGATGGCGGTTGTCATGGGCAAGGCCGGCCGCCGCATCTCGCGCGAAGCCGCGTTGAGCCATGTCGCCGGTTATGCCTGCTACAATGACGGCAGCATCCGCGACTGGCAGCGCCACACCTCGCAATTCGCGCCCGGCAAGAATTTCGCCGGCACAGGCGGCTTTGGGCCCTGGATGGTCACGACCGACGAATTGACCGACGTCAGTAGGCAGACCTTGATCACCCGGCTCAACGGCGTCGAGGTGCAGAAGGCCCCGATCTCCGATCTCGTCTTCGATGTGCCTGCGTTGATTGCCTACTGCTCGACCTTCACCGAGCTCGCGCCAGGCGACGTCATCGTCACAGGCACGACCGGCGGTGTCGGCGCTTATCGCAATCCGCCGCTATGGATGAAGGGCGGCGACGTCGTGGAGATCGAGATCTCCGGGATCGGGATTCTCCGCAATCCCGTCAAGGACGAAGTGCCGGCTGAGGCGACGCGCGCAGCCTGATTTGGCTGCGCTCGACGACAAAAGAAGGAGATCCCTATGCCGATGCCAACGCATATCCTCCCGACCACGGTGGTCGGAAGTTATCCGCAACCGGAATGGCTGGTGAATCGCGCCATGCTGTCGAAGGTGGTGCCGCGCACGCGCCTGCACGACATGTGGCGGCTGCCAGCGGAACATCTGGAGGAGGCCCAGGACGATGCGACGATCGTCGCGATCCGCGACATGGAGCGCGCCGGCATCGATATCGTGACCGATGGCGAAATCCGCCGCGAGAGCTACTCCAACCGCTTCGCCACGGCGCTCGACGGTATCGACGGAGACAATCCCGCGATGATCGTGGCGCGCACCGGCAACACCCAGACCCCGGTGCCGCGCGTCGTCGGGCCGGTGAAGCGCAAGGGGCCGGTCGAGCTGCACGACATGCAGTTCCTGCGCAGGAACACCGATCGTGCAGCGAAGATCACGCTGCCGGGTCCGTTCACCATGAGCCAGCAGGCCAAGAACGAGTTCTACAAGGACGACGAAGAACTCGCGATGGCCTTGGCCGAGGCCGTCAATGCCGAGGCGCTCGATCTGCAAAGAGCAGGCGCAGACGTGATCCAGCTCGACGAGCCCTGGGTGCGGAACAATCCGGATTCCGCCAAGCGCTACGCCGTCAAGGCGATCAACCGCGCTTTGAAGGGCATCACGGTGCCGACGGTCGTGCATCTCTGTTTCGGCTATGCGGCGGTCGTGCCAGGCTCGAACAAGCCGGCCGGCTATTCGTTCCTCGCCGAGCTCGACGATACGACTGCCGACCAGATCTCGATCGAGGCGGCGCAGCCGAAACTCGACCTCGGTGTTCTGAAGGACCTCTCGTCAAAGAAGATCATGCTCGGTGTGCTCGACCTCGCAGACCCCCAGATCGAGAGCGTCGACACGGTCGCCGACCGCATTCGTAACGGCCTGAAATATGTGTCGCCCGATCGTCTCGTTCCGGCGCCCGATTGCGGCATGAAATACATGCCACGCGCCGTCGCGTTCGGGAAATTGAAGGCGATGTGCGATGCGGCGGCCAAGGTTCGGCAGGAGCTTGGTTGACGAGGTTCGAGCCGTTCGCCAGCAAATGCACGATCTGCTCTGGTCCGCGTCAGACCCAGCCGCCATCGACGATGTAGTGCTGGGCTGTGCAGGCGGAAGCCTCGTCCGAAGCGAGGAAGATGGTGAACTTCGCGACCTCGTCCGGGACGAGTTTGCGCTTCAGGCATTGTCGTTGCATCAGCTCGACTTCGCCCTGTGGCGTCATCCATTTGTCGAGCTGGCGCTCAGTCATGATCCATCCCGGCGCTATCGCGTTCACGCGGATGTTGTAGGCGCCGTAATCGCGGGCCAGAGAGCGCGTGAGACCGATCACGCCTGATTTGCTGGCGGTGTAGGCGGCCATGCCGCCTTGTCCGGCGATCCACGACACCGAACCGAAATTGACGATGGCGCCGGCGTTCGCCGCCTTCATGTCCGGCAACACGGCCTGCGCAGCAAAGAACTGGTGCTTCAAGTTGACCGCGATACGGTTGTCCCAATATTCCGGTGTCATTTCCTCGGTGCTGTGCCGCTCGTCATGCGCGGCATTGTTGACGAGGATGTTGATTGCGCCGTGCATGTTGCGCGCCTCCGCGACGCCGGCACGTAACGCGGCGATATCGGTCAAGTCGACCCGCATGAAACGCGCGCCAAGACCTTGATCCGACAGCTCGCGTGCCAGGGATTGGCCCTCGTCGACTTTGATGTCGAAGAACACGACATTGGATTTCTGCTGGGCGAAGCGCCGCACGATCGCAGCGCCAATTCCAGATGCGCCCCCGGTGACGAGAACGACCTTGCCGGCGAGGTCGGAATAAACGGCAGCCATGGATATCCCTCGATTTGCGTTGGGGCAGCGCGACGCGCCGCCCGACTCTCGCGCGCACCTTAGCGATCTCCTTCGTGAGGTGCATAGATCAGAATTTCAGTTGCGTACCTCAAAAATCGAAGGCAGGATTGCACCAAGAATAAGAGCCGTTGGGAGGAATGTGATGAGACTGCTCGGGAAACTGGGACTGGCCGTTGTCGCATGCCTGCTCGGAGCGACACTCGCTGCGGCCGATACGACGGTGAAATGGCTGCACATCGAGGCCAACCCGGCCCAGGTCAAAATCTGGGAGGAGGTCGCGCGCGCCTATGAGGGGTCGCATCCGGGCGTCAAGGTCGAGATGCAGTTCCTAGAGAACGAGGCCTACAAGGCCAAGCTGCCGACCATCCTGCAATCCAAAGACCGGCCCAACATCATCTACAGCTGGGCCGGCGGTGTCCTGAAGACGCAGATCGAGGCCGGCGTGCTCGACGACATCACCGATTCTGTGAAGGGCTACAGCGACAATCTCACACCCGCGGCGCTCGCCGCCTTCACCAGCAACGGCCGGGTTTATGGTCTGCCCACGGCGCTCTCGCAGGTCGGCTTCCTCTGCAACAAGGAGCTGATGGCCAAGGCGAAGGTCGATCCTGCCGGGATCAAGAGCTGGGACGATCTGCTTGCTGCCGTGAAGGCGTTGAAATCCGCCGGTGTGACCCCGATCGTGGTCGGCGGCGCCGACAAATGGCCGCTGCACTTCTACTGGACGCATCTTGCGGTGCGCATCGGCGGCAAGGCGGCGTTCGATGCGGCGCTGCGCGGCGAGAACGGCGGCTTTGCCGGGGAAACCTTCCAGAAATCCGGCGAGCTGTTCAAGCAGCTCGTCGATCTCCAGCCGTTCCAGAATGGCTTCCTGGGTTTCAAGAACCCGCAGGCGGTCGGCTATTTCGGCGACGGCAAGGCGGCGATGACGCTGGCGATCAGCACGGTCTATCATCTGCAACGCGCTCTCGCCGCCGACAAGGTCGGATTGACCGAAGACAAGATGTGCTGGTTCGACTTCCCGGTCGTGACCGGCGGCAAAGGTGCGCCGACCGATACGCTCGGCGGCATCACCGGTTGGCTGATTACGAAGGGCTCGCCCAAGGAGGCTGTCGATTTCCTGAAATACTTCGTCTCCAAAGAGGTGCAGACGCGGCTTGCCGCCGGCAACTTCATCATCCCGGTGGTGCAGGGCGCGGACGCAGGGCTGAACAACAGCTTCATGAAGCTGATTGCCGCCAATCTGGCGAAGTCGAACTACCACCAGAACTTCTATGACCAGAGCCTGGGTCCGTCGGTCGGCCGCGTCGTCAACGACGTCACGGCCGAAATCGCCGGCGGCAGCATGAGCCCGCAAGAGGCTGCCAAGGCGATCGAGGCGGCGTGGAAGCAGGGCAACTGACGGTGGCGCGGCGGACCGCGAGCGTGTCGGCGATCGGCGCTGCTGGCGAGATGGTGCCCCAGGTCACGGTCCGTGGCCCGAGTTGGGACGGCAGGCTGACGGTGCTCATCCTATTCCTGCCGCCGGCGCTGCTATTGTTCACGTTGTTCGTTGTGCTTCCGATCGGCGAAGCAGCCTGGTATTCGGGCTTCAATTGGAACGGGTTCGGCAGGCCGACCAACTGGATTGGCTTGGACAATTACCGCTTCGTGCTGGAGACCCGCGCCTTCTGGCTCGCGCTGCGTAACAACGGGCTGATCATCGCTGTTTCGCTCGCCATCCAGCTGCCGCTTGCGCTCACCTTGGCCGTGATGCTCGCCGAGCGCTTTCGAGGGGCGGTGGCGCTGCGCATGTTGTTCTTCATGCCTTATATCCTGGCGGAGATCGCGACCGGGCTGATCTTCAGCTTCGTCTATGATGGCGACTACGGCCTTGTGGCGTCGATCTGGCGCAGCTTCGGCGCCGAGCCTCCGCATCTGCTTGCCTCGACCGATACGGCCATGCTGGCGGTGCTGATCGTGATCGTGTGGAAGTACTTTGGCTTCCACATGATGCTGTTCATCGCGGCGCTCCAGGGCCTCGACAAGAGCCTGGTCGAGGCGGCGCGCATCGACGGCGCGACCCGATCGCAAGCCTTGCGGCATGTGGTCATCCCGTTGCTCTATCCGACGATAAGGCTCTCCGTGTTCTTTGCTATCGTCGGTTCGCTGCAGCTGTTCGATCTCGTCATGCCCTTGACGCGCGGCGGGCCGGCAGATTCCTCGAACACGATGGTGAGCTTCCTCTACAACAACGGCATCTCGCGCATGCGGGTCGGCTACGGCAGCGCCATCGGCGTCATCCTGTTTGCGATCTGCGTGACCTTTGCCTTCACCTACAAGCGATGGTTCATGCGCGATGAGTAACGCCAGAATCATCCGCGCACCGTTCGATCCCTCGATGCTGTTCAAGATGGTGTTCCTCGCCGTCGTTGCCATCATCGTCATGGTGCCGCTGCTCGCGACCTTGTTCGGTGGCTTCAAATCGCTCGGCGAACTGCGCGTCAATCCGTTTGGCTTGCCACGTCACTGGGAGTGGCAGAACTATGCTGATATCCTGTTCTCTGCACGCTACTGGCAGCTCTTGCGCAACTCGCTGATCATCTCGACACTCACAGTGGCCTTGACCCTGATCATCGCCTCGATGGCGGCGTTCACCTTCGCCCATATCAGGTTCTACGGCAGCTCGATGCTGCTGAGCTACCTGACGCTGGGCTTGCTGTTTCCAGCCGCGACAGCGGTGCTGCCGCTCTTCATCAAGGTGCGCGATCTCGGATTGCTCGATACATATTTTGGTGTTGCCCTGCCGCAGGCGGCCTTCGGTCTTGCGATGAGCGTGCTGCTGCTGCGGCGTTTCTTCAAGGACATCCCGTACGAGCTGCTGGAGGCCGCGCTGGTCGACGGCTGCAGTTATATCAAATTCTTCCGCTATGTGACCTTGCCGTTGTCGCGGCCGATCCTGGCGACCGTCGGTACCATCACCTTCGTCAACAGCTGGAATGCCTATCTGCTGCCGCTGGTGATGCTCAACACCGACGCGCTCTATCCCTGGCCGCTCGGTATCATGGTTTATCAGGGCGAGTATTCGTCCGAGTGGCATCTGATCCTTGCCTTCATCACCTTGACTATCCTGCCGACGATCATTCTCTTCCTCCTGGCGCAGAAACACATCGTCGCAGGCCTCACCGCCGGCGCGGTCAAGGGATGAACGGCACCTCACGGAGATCACAATGAGAAAAGTCGGCATCGGCATCATCGGCTGCGGCAATATCAGCACCGCTTATCTGAAGGCGGCCCAGCGCTTCCCGGTCATGGAAATCAAGGCGCTCGCCGATATGCGCAGCGACATCGCAGAGCGGCAGGGCGCCGCCTTCGGGCTGCCGGCGATGCGGGTTGATCAACTGCTCAAGCGGGACGATGTCGAGATCGTCATCAATCTCACCGTGCCACTCGCCCACACTGACGTCAGCCTCGCAGTACTGAACGCCGGCAAGCACGTTCATTCCGAGAAGCCGCTCGGCATCAACGTCACGGAAGCCCGCAAGGTGATGGACCTCGCCGCGCAAAAGAGTGTTCGCGTCGGCTGCGCGCCCGATACGTTCCTTGGTGGTGGGCACCAGACCGCGCGCAAGCTGATCGACGATGGCGCGATCGGCACGCCTGTGGCCGGCAGCGCGTTCTTCGGCTGCCCCGGCCACGAGCGTTGGCATCCGGCGCCGGGTTTCTACTATTTGCGCGGCGGCGGGCCCATGCTTGACATGGGTCCGTACTACATCACCGATCTCGTGCAGCTGCTCGGCCCGGTGGCGAGCGTGATGGGCTCGACCGCGCGTCCGAAATCCGAGCGGCTGGTCACCAGCCATCCGATGAACGGAACGCTGATCCCGGTCGAAGTCTCGACCCATATCGCCGGCACGCTGGAATTCGAGAGCGGAGCGGTGGTCTCGATCGCGATGAGCTTTGATGTGCCGAAGCACCGGCACGCGCCGATCGAGATCTATGGCGACAAGGGCAGCATGCTGGTGCCCGATCCGAACCGCTTCGGCGGGGAGGTGCAGGTCGCGAAGACCGGCGGCGAATGGGAGCCGGTGCCGCTAACCCACGGTCATGTCGATGGCGAGTTCCGTTCCATCGGCGTCGCCGACATGGCCTCCGCGATCCTGAACAACCGGCCGCATCGTGCCAGCGGTGCGCTCGCGTTCCACGTGCTGGAGGTGATGGAAGCGTTCCAGACCTCTGCCGACGAAGGGCGACGCGTCAAGATCGAGAGCTGCGTCGAGCGGCCGGCGATGCTGCCGGCCGGGCGTGAAACCGGACAGATCGACTAAGGACAGAAACATGCGCAAGGCACTGATTGTATGGGGCGGCTGGCCGGGACACGATCCCGATCTCTGCGCTTCGATGATCCGCGGCTGGCTGAAGGCGGAAGGCTTCGAGGTGCGGATCGAAACCACCACCGCCGCGTTCGCCGATCCCGCGATCCACGACCTGTCGCTGATCATCCCGATCTATACCATGTCGACAATCGAGAAGGCGGAAGCGCTCAATCTCTGCGCTGCGGTCCGTAGCGGCGTCGGGCTCGCCGGTCATCATGGCGGCATGGGCGACGCATTCCGCGATTCCGTCGATTACCAGTTCCTGTGCGGCGGGCAGTGGGTTGCGCATCCCGGCAACATCATCGACTACAAGGTCGACTTGACGAAGCCGGATGATCCCATCATGAAGGGCCTGAAGAGTTTCGAGCATCGTTCCGAGCAATACTACATGCATGTCGACCCCGCCAACGAGGTGTTGGCGACGACGACCTTCACTGGCGAGCACGCGCCCTGGATCGAGGGCGTGGTGATGCCCGTGGTTTGGAAGAAGCGATACGGCGCGGGCAGGGTGTTCTATTCCTCGCTCGGCCACCGCGCTTACGAGCTCGACGTACCGGAGATCCGGACGTTGATGACCCGTGGCATGTTGTGGGCGGCGCGCGAATGAATGCTGGTGCGACCCAGTCGGTGGTTCGCGCTACGCTTGAGGACGTCGCGCGCACGGCGGGTGTTTCGCTCGCCACCGTCGACCGCGTCGTCAACCGGCGCGAGGGCGTGCGCGCGAAGACCGTGGCGCGGGTCGAGGCCGCGGTGGCAAAACTCGGCTATCGTGCCGACGTCGCGGCCGCTCGGCTTGCCCGGGGGCAGACGTTCCGCTTTGCCTTCGTGCTGCCGACTGGGAGCAACAGCTTCATGACAAACCTGACCGAGCAGGTCCAGCGCACCGCGGACTGGCTCGCCGGCCAGCGCGGCTTCATTGATATCCTCCGTGTTGACGTGTTCGATCCGGACGTACTCGCCGCCGCGCTGGAAAGTCTCTCGCCCGCCTATCAGGGCGTCGCCGTGATCGCGCTCGATCATCCCAGGGTGCGCGCGGCGATCGACGAACTCACTGCGCGCGGGGTCGCTGTGGTGACCCTTGTGTCGGACGCGCCGAGCTCGCGCCGCCTGCACTATGTCGGCATCGACAACCCGGCGGCAGGCCGCACGGCTGCAACGCTGATGGGACGGTTCCTCACTGGTCGCGAGGGGACGGTTGCCGTGATCGCAGGGTCGTTGTCACTGCGCGATCACACCGAACGGCAATTCGGCTTCCACCAGATCCTGTCCAGCGAATATCCGAACCTGATCGCGCTGCCGGTGATCGAGGGCCGCGACGACAGCGAGCGCACGCGGGAGCTCACTGCGGCGCTGCTCGCGCGCCAGCCCGATCTGCGCGGCATATACTGCTGCGGCGCCGGGAACCGTGGCATCGCCGACGCGCTCGAGGCCTCGGGACGGACGCGTGAGGTGGTCTGGATTGCCCACGAGCTGACTCAATACACGCGGCGTTTCCTGGTCCGCGGCACGCTCGATGCCATCATCAACCAGGATCCCGGCCACGAGGCCCGGTCCGCAGCGCGAGTTCTGCTCGCGCATTGTTCGGGTGAGCCCATCAGCCCCGACCAGGAGCGCATCCGCATCGACATTTTTTTGCGAGACAATCTGCCGTAGCCTCGACTGGCCTGCGGGGTACATCAGAAGCTCGCGGCCATTACGGCCAGACGTTGGTGCGCTCTTTCGCGGGCCGCCTCGATCGGCTGTTGCCGTCCGGTGGTTGGCCCGATCGGAATGAAACGGACATTGTTGATGCCGACAAAACGCAAAATTTCGCGCAGGTAAGGCGTTGCCATGTCGATGCGCCCGCGGTTCATGCCGGTGGCGAAATCGCTGCCACTGGCAAGGATGACGATGGTCGGCCGGTCCTTCAGCAGCGGAACATACCCTACCGAAGGGTCGAACCGAAAGGTGAGCCCGGGCTGGACGATGACGTCGAGGAATTGCTTGAGCTTATAGGGAATGCTGAAGTTCCACATCGGCGTCGAAATCAGCACCCGCTCGGCGAGCGCTAAGCGCACCGCCATCCGCTCGGCTTCCGCGAAGCTGTCCCGCTGCGCGTCGTTGAAGGCTTGCGCCTTCATCCGTGCATATTTGGCTTCGACAATGGGACCTGAAAACTCCGGCAGGCGCTCCTGCCAGAGATTCATGACATCCACGTCCCAATCGGGCCGAGCTTGGCGAAAGCCATCGAGGAAAACGCGGGCGCCGGCACTTGACCAGGAGTCGTCGCGGGGCGAGCAGGACAGGTGCAGGAGCTTCGCCACTGCTCATTCCAGCGCTTTGATGACCGCATCGGCCTTGGTCACGACGGCGACGTTCTGCATGGCGAAGTTGATCGAGGCAGCGTGCCAATCGGCATTCATGGTCGAGCAGCAATCCTCAGGAACGATCATGAAGTAGCCCTTGTCGGCGCCGGTCCGCGCCGTGTGCTCGACCGACATGTTGGTCCAGGCGCCGGTGTTGATGATCATATCGCGACCGGTGGCTTTCAGAATCGTTTCGAGCCTGGTGCCTTCCCAGGCGCTCATGCGCACCTTCTCGACCACGAAATCGCCGGGCCGTGGTTCGAGACCTGACACCGGTGCCGCCCCCCAGCTTCCGCGCACCATCGCCTTGCTGTCGACAAGACCCTCGAACAGCGGCGCATTCAGAGTCACGCCGGGCGCGCCGGGCTCGACGACGAACCAGACATGGATGATGGCGACGCCGCGGGCGCGCGCGGTTTCTGCCAGGCGGCGAACGTTCTCGACGACATGCTGCTGCTTCGCGTGACCCGGTGCGCCGGAATCGGCGAATGCACCACCGTCCATGATGACGTCGTTCTGGAGGTCCTGGATGATCATGGCACAGCGTCGCGGGTCGATCTGCATCTCGCCGTCGGCAAGGACGGGTGCAGCGGAAGCAGAGCCGGGAGCCGCTGTGCCGCCGCCTCGCTTGCCGCTCATATAGGGCTCGTGGCGCGGTCCGACCTTGGTGGGAATGGCATAGACCGAGTGCGTCGAAGTCAGGTACAGCGTACGGAAATCCGGACCGCCCCAGGTAAGGTTCGCCACGAGCTCAGGAAGGCGGAGCTTGCCCAGCAGCTCGCTCCGCGGCGAATACACCCAGACCCCGCCGGGTGCCGTAACCCAGACGTTGCCGTGCTGGTCGCACTTCATGCCGTCGGGCAAGCCGGGTTCGAGCTCGGAGCGGATGCCGCTCGCGAACACACGCGCACTCGACAGCGAGCCGTCGCCGTTGACGTCGAATACGCGGATCAGTGCCTGCACGGTGTCGTTGACATAGAGCAGTTTCTCGTCGGGCGAAAAGCACAGCCCGTTCGGCTGGTCGAACAGATTGCGCTCGACGACGAGCTTCGGCTCGGCGCCGAGCGCGACGCGATAGACGCCCTGGAAGCCGAGCTGCCTCGGCCGCTCGACGCCATAGACCGGCATGCGGCCATACCAGGGATCCGAGAAATAGATCGCGCCGGAGGAGTGCACGCAGACGTCGTTGGGGCTGTTGAGCTCCAGTCCCCCAAAGTGCGAGGCCAGCACCTCGCGCCGCCCGTCCGGCCGCTCGCGGATCAACGACGATGTCGCGTGCTCGCAAACGATCAAATTGAGCTCGGCGTCATAGGTCATGCCGTTGCATTTGTTCGAGGGACGCTTGACCTCGGCGACGCCGCGCCGCGCATCCCAGCGCCGGCGCACGTCGCCCGGCATGTCCGAGAACAGCAGATAATGATCGACCGGATGCCAGATCGGTCCCTCCGTAAAGTCAAAACCGGTGCCGATCTGCGCGACTGGCGCGTAAGGATCGATCAGGGTCTCGAATTCGGAACGCAAGGTGACGTGCGTCATCGGTCGATCCTCTGGCGTCTAGGCCGGAAACCAGTTGCGCTGGGGCAGGGATTGCACGATCGGTCCAGGAACCTGGTCGTGCAGCCGGCCGACGACGTTGCCGCCTTCGATCTTGGCTGGACGGTCGTGGACCGGCAGCAGATAGCGTGAATTGCTGAGCAGCTTTTTGATGGCGGCCTTCTCGGCCCGCTTGGTGGTGCCGTGATTTCCCGTGGTGCGCGGCTCCCAGTCGTGGATCTCGTTGAAGGGCGTCACGATCTGGTCGTTGAAATCGTAGATCACGTCGCCGCAGATGGTGGCGATGCCGTCGGCGGTTTCGACGATGATGTTCATTGAGCCTTCGGTATGCGCATTCGCGGCGTCGCAGTAGACGCCCGGCATCAGCTCGATGGGACCTGTGATCTCGAGATCGAGAAAGCGCAGCGCACTCTTGGTGTGCAGACGGTCGATCAGATGCTTGATATCCGGTGCCGGATATTGCGGATGCATCAGGCCGGACACGGAATATTCGAGCTCGCGGCGGTTGAGGACGACGGTCGTATTCATCGGAAACAGATCGTCCTTGCCGGCATGGTCGATGTGCAAATGGGTGTGGCAGACGAAACGCACATCGCCCATCCGCACGCCGTGCCGCGCAAGCTGGTTCTCGATCATGTGCTCGTGATACTGCAGGCCGCGCATCCCCAGCGTTTCCATGATCTGGTTGGAGCGATAACCGGTATCTACCACGACAGGATATTTGCCTCCGAGGATCAGGAAGCCGAGTGTGAGGACACGGCGGGTGCGGCCGCAGTCGTGGCCGAGAACCAGAAAGCTCGATTCCAGCTCGATATCGCCGTAGTCCAGGATCTTGATTTCCAGCGGCATTCCGTCCCTCCCTGTGTCCGTTCTCGTTCGTTCCCTCGGCGCTCAGAGCCGATAGACGCGCATGGCGGTGGTTCTGAAAATGGCTTCGTGCTGATCATCGCGCAGCGGCGCGGCGGCGGCACGGAACGCATCGATCAGCTCGCGATAGCTGGTCCACAATTTCTCGATGGGAAAATTCGAGCCGAACAGGCAGCGTTCAGCGCCGAAGATCGCGATCGTATCGATCAGGACGGATGCGATATGCGCGGCCTCGTTGCGGTGGATGAAGGTTCCGAGCCCCGACAGTTTCGAAACGACGTTCGGGCATGCGGCGAGACGGGCCATCCCGGCGCGCCACGCGGCGCGGCCTGCAGGTGAAAGGTCCTCCAGCATGCCGGCGTGCTGGAGGATGAAGGTCACCTTCGGGCAGGCTTCCGCAAGGTGTGCGGCGTCCGGCATCTGCGGCGTGAACACCTGAAGGTCAAAGCTCCAGCCATAGTCCGCAAGGCGGGCGATATTGCGCTGGATCACGGGATCGGTGCAGAGGTCCGGCCGCACGGCAAAGCGATAAAGCGGGTTCTCGTGCCAATGCAGTTGCATGCGGACGCCGCGTACCAGGGAATAGCGCTTCAGGCGGTCGAGCTGTGGACGCACGTCGTCCACTGAAAAATCGGCGTAAGCCACGATGGCATGCGGCCAGCCGTGCTCCTCGGCGGTTTGCTGCACCCAGGCGGCCTCGTCCTCGAAGCGGTCATTGGCCCAGTTGGTCTGGACATAGACTGAGCGGGTAACCCCGCTGCCTTCGATGTCGCCGAGATATTCCTCGATCGGGTAATCGCGCCGGATCGGCTCGTACGGACCGAAGATGCGCGGCTGCATCGGACCCACCAGCCAGGGCAGGTCGGCCTGACGCCAGATATGATGGTGCCCATCGACGATGTCCGTCACGCAACTCTCCTTTGTCCCAGCGCCAGCACATGCGCGACGATCGAGGCGCTCGATCCGCCATCGACGAGGTCGTCGACGAAGCGCTCGATCGCGACCAGCGCTTCGGTCTGCGGACGAAAGTCGGGACCGGACGCGAGCGGCGTCAGCCAGCTCACGCGCCACGCACGGCGCGATAGTTTCGCGACCGCATCGCGCAACGCATCGGGTTCGCCCCGCTCCAGGCCATCGGAAACGATGACTACGGCGGCGCCCCGCGCGTATCCACCGAAGCGGGGCACGGCGAGAAAGGCCTGAAGCGCGTCGCCGATCCGGGTGCCGCCGTCCCAGTCGCTGACCACATAGGCTGCGGCCTTGAGCGCCTGCTCTCGGCGTTTGAGATGCAACGGGCGGGTGATGCGGGTCAGCCGCGTGCCGAAGGTGAAGACCTCGACGTTGGGCGCCGCCTGCACCAGCGTGTGCGCGAACTTCATATTCTCTTCGGTCCGGGTCTTCATCGATCCGGAGACGTCAATCAGGAGCAACACCTTGCGTGGGCGCTGCCGCCGCTTCAAACGCCCCAGCCGGAGGATTTCGCCGTCGCTGCGAACGGAGTCGCGTAAGGTGCGGCGCAAATCCGCGTAGGGCCCGCTGCGAGCCCGCATGCGGCGATGGCCGCGCCGCTTCGGCAGACGCCTGGGCGCCTCGCGGGCAAGCCGGCGCAGCGCATCGGTGGTCGAGAGCTGCGCAAAGCGGCGCTCGACCAGCGCTTCGGCGCGCGCAGCTGCGAGACCGGACTCGTTGGCCTCGTCCGACAGCAGCGCCTCGTCGTTTCCACGGGTCTCCTCTTGCAGCCGAACCGTCTCCTCGTCCTCACCGTCATCGACGCGCTCGATGGCCTCGTTTCCGCGAAAGTGCAGATCGAACAGCCGGTCGAACGTTGCGCGACGCTCCGGGGGAGGGGCCAGTGTCGCGAGGGCTGCCTGCCGAATGTCCTCCAGGCCGCGGGGACCGAGCAACTGGATCGCGGCCAGGAACGAGGTCGTCTGTTCCGGTGCGACGGCAAACCTGTTCGTTCGCAACAACCCGACGAAGGTGATGAAGACGCGCGCAGCACGCGGCAGTTCGGGTTCGGCGCTCATGCAGAGGCCTCCGCCAGCAGGGCGTCCAGGCGCGGCGAAATGAAGTGCAGATCCTCCTCGTCTTTCAGGGCAACGCCGATCGAGCGCCTGAAGGCATCGGGCCAGCGTGCGCCGCCCTGGTGCAACAGCGTGGCGGCCTCAGCCCAATCGACGGCCTCGGCGATCCCGGGCGCCTTGCTGAGCGGCTCGCGTCGCAGCTTCTCGACGGCCGCGACGACGGCCCGCGCGGTCCCCTCGGCGACGCTGGAGGCCCGCATCATCACGATGCGCGCTTCGCGCTCCGCCGAGGGATAGTCGATCCAGTGATAGACGCACCGCCTCCGCAACGCTTCATGAAGATCCCGCGTGCGGTTTGAGGTGAGGACGACGACCGGGCGCTCAGAAGCGCGCACCGTGCCGCGCTCCGGGATCGAGATTTGAAAGTCGGATAGAAACTCGAGCAGGAAGGCCTCGAATTCCTGGTCGGCGCGATCGATTTCGTCGATCAGCAGCACAGTCGAGTCAGGCGCACGCAGCGTCGCCAGCATCGGTCGCTCGATCAGAAACGTTTCGCCGTAGATGTCGATGCTCTCATCACCGGCCTGGCGGATGGCGAGCATCTGGCGCGGATAGTTCCATTCGTAGAGTGCGGCGGACGCGTCGATGCCTTCGTAGCATTGCAGGCGGATCAGGCGGCGGCCGAGGACGGCGGCAATAGCTTTGGCGGCCTCTGTCTTGCCGACGCCCGGCGCGCCCTCGAGCAGCAATGGCTTGCCCAGCGCCAGCCCGAGATAGGCGGCGGTCGCCAGCCCCTCGTCGGCGAGGTAATAGGCGGCCCGAAGCGCCTTCTCCAGTGCCTCGGGGCTATCGATGCCGACGATGTTGCTGCGGACGGCCATCGAGACCTCAGCGCCGCGCCTGAGGGCGCGCGCCGCCCTCGGCCTTGATCGCGCGCAGCACCTTCTCCGGCGTAATCGGCAGATCGTCGATGCGGACGCCGACAGCGTTGAAGATGGCGTTCGCAACGGCCGGCAATACCGGATTCGCGCACATTTCGCCGGGGCCCTTGGCGCCGAAGGGACCATCGGGAGCGGGGCGTTCCAACACTGCGATGTCGTGGGGGCAGATGTCGCCAGGACCGGGCATCACATATTCGACGAAGTCGCGAGGGCCGTGGACAGGATCGGGATAATAGGGTTCAGGGGTCTCGTAGAGCGCGTGACTGACGCCCATCCAGGCGCCGCCGACGAGCTGTTGCTCGACCAGGCGCGGGTTGAGCGCACGGCCGAGCTCATAGGCGGAGTCCATGCGGATCATCGTGACCTCGCCGGTCTCGTCGTCGACCTCGACTTCGGCGACGAGACAGGCATGGGCGTAGCAGGTCGCAGGCGACATCTCGCCGGTCTCGGGATCGACATTGGACAGAGGAACCAGGAAGATGCCACGGCCGGCGATGGTCTTGCCTTGCTTGAACTGCGCGGCGATGGCGACGTCCTTGGTGGAGATCGAGCGGTGCGGCGCGCCCTTGACGTGGATGTTGCCACGCCCGTCGGTTTCGAGATCGGCGGCGTTGACCTCGAGTTCCTCGGCGGCGGCCTCCATCATCACGCCGCGGGCCTCGCGCGCCGCCGCCATCACGGCATTGCCGACGCGATGGGTGCCGCGCGAGGCGAACGAACCCATGCAATGCGGGCCGGTATCGGAATCGGCGGTGTCGACATGAACATCCTCGACGGGTACGCCGAGCGTCTCTGCGCAGATCTGCCGCGTGACCGACTTCATGCCTTGGCCGAGATCGATCGAGGATAGCGCCACGGTGAACTTGCCGCTCGGATTGGAATGAACCAGAGCCTGACTAGGATCGCCGCCGAGGTTCATGCCGATGGGATAATTGACCGACGCGATGCCGCGTCCGCGATGTCGGGTCATCTCAACGCCTCCTGGTGCCGAACACGGATGAGAATCGACCCGCCCCATGCGAGGGCGATGCTGGTCGCGGTGACGGCGGCGGGAAGGGCGCGGGCGGTGGGGGCTCGCGCGGCGGTTCGCGCGACGCGGCCGTCGGCAGGCGATCATAGCTCGTGCGCTGCTGCGCTGGAGCGGTCGTCCTCGCCGGGGTCTCGGCAGGTGTCCGCGGGATGGTGGCACGGCTGCCACCGCCGTCCTTGCGGGAAGAGGCGCGCTTGAACTCGTCGCGGATCGGCCATTTGGCTTTCTCCGCGGCGACCTGGACGCACTCGATCAGCGCCGTGTTCTTGGCCTCGCGCCGATGCGCCTTCATGTCACCGTCGCGATAGGCATTGAGGATGCGGAACTCCATCGGATCCATGCCGACGAGGTTCGCGAGCTTGTCCATCTGGCACTCGATCGCAAAATCCATTGCGGTGACGCCGAAGCCCCGCATAGCGGTTGCCGGCGTGCGGTTGGTGAAGACGCAGTAGACGTCGCCATAGACGTTCGGGATGGTGTAGGGCCCGGGCAGGTGGGCTGCGCATTTCACCGCGGCATAACTGGAGAGCCGCGTATATGCGCCGCTGTCGAAATATGAGCGGATCTTTCGCGCGACGACCCGGCCGTCGCGCATCACGCCGTCCTTGATGTAGATGCGCTCGGCGCCCCGCGGCGGGCCGTATTGCATCTCTTCTTCGCGTCCGAACACGTAGCGCACGGGACGTCCCGTCAGCATCGCACCCAGGATGCATAAAGGTTCGGTCAGCGTGTCGACCTTGCCGCCAAAGCCGCCGCCGACGGTGCCGCCGATGAAATGGAAGGTGTTGGAGGGGACGTCGAGAATCTTGGCGCAGGTGTCGACGGAGAAGAACAACGCCTGCGTCGATGTATAGACGACGTACCGCCCGTTGGTGTCGGGCGCCGCGATCGACCCGTTGGTTTCGGTCGGGGCGTGCTCGATAGGCGACATCTGGTAGCGCTGTTCGAGCACGTGATCGGCGGCCGCGAGTGCGGCATCGGCATCGCCGAAGCGGAGTTTTTGGTGGTCATATGTGTCGTGATAAATGAAGGCATTCTTCGGATAGGTATCGTTGACGACGGGCGCGCCGGCCTTCAGCGCATCTTCTACGTCGAACACGGCTGGCAACGGTTCATAGTCGATCCGCACCTTTGCGATCGCCTCGAACGCCTCGCGCTCGCTGTCGGCGACGATGGCCAGGATCGGCTCCCCCTTGTAGCGGACCTTGTCGACGGCCAGCGACGGCTCGTCGTCCTTGCCGAAATTGATCAGGCTCAAGAGCGTATTGAGATTGCGGGGTACGTCGGAGCCGCGGATGATCCGGCGCACGCCGGATGAGCGCTCGGCGTCAGCGGTGTCGATCCGCCGGATCCTTGCATGCGAATGGGTCGAGCGGACGACTTTCAGGTGCAGCATGCCCTGGAGCTTGTGGTCGTTGAAATAGCTCGATGTGCCCGTGACATGGCCGAGCATGTCCTGGCGCTGGGTGCCCTTGCCGATCTCGTTGAGATTATCGTCGCGCTCGTCGGCGAAGATGTCCTTGCGTAGTTCCAGCATGATCTGGTCCTTCAGGCGCTCACCCGGCCGCCGGAGGCGGCGAGGATAGCGTTGATGATCGGCTCGTATCCGGTGCACCGGCAGATGTTGCCGGAGATCGCCTCGACGATCTCGGCGTGGCTCGGGGAGGGGTTGCGATCGAGCAGCGCCTTGGCAGCCATCAGCATGCCCGGCGTGCAATAGCCGCACTGGGCGGCAAAATTCTCAGCGAAGGCGCGCTGCAGCGGATGGAGGTTCGGTCCCTGCTTCAGGCTATCCAGCGTCTCGACGGAGCGGCCGGCGACGGTCTCGGCTAGCGTCAGACAGGAGAGATGGAGCTCGCCGTCGATCAGGACGCTACAGGTGCCGCAGCCGCCCTGGCCGCAGCCGAACTTCGGCGTCATGTCACCGATCAATTCGCGGAGCGCGACGAGCAGGTTGGTGCCGCCATCGACGAAAATGGCGACATCGCTGCCGTTGTGACGAAATTGTAGGGCAGTCTTGGCCATACGATCTATTCCTGACCCAAAAGAAGACGACGCAGATGGACGCCGACGATCTCGCGGCGGTACCAGGCGCTGCCGAGCGCGTTGTCGGACGGCGATGTTCCCTCCGCAGCTGCGGAGGCTGCGGCCGCAACGGTCGCGGCATCGAGGGCGCGGCCTTCGAGAGCGCGTTCGGCCGCCCGCGCACGTATTTGCGTCGGCGCCATCGATCCCAATGCGATTCGTGCCCCGGCGATCCGTCCGCCGCTGATGGGCAGATGTGCGGCGAGCGTGATGACGGAGCCGCCCTTGGGCTTGATCCGTGCGATCTTGCGGTAGCGGAAAGCCTCCGGGCTTGTCGGTCGCGTGCAGGACACCGACAGCACGAGCGTGCCCGCCTGCCTTTCACGCGACTGCAAGAACTCCTCAATTGGAATGTCGCGCGATCCAAAGCCGCCTTGCACGGCCACCGTGGCATCGAGCGCAAGCAGGGCGACGGTGAAATCGCCATAGGGGTTGGGCGCGAACAGATTGCCGCCGACCGTACCCATGTTGCGCACCGCCGGGCCACCGATCGAGCGGGCAGGAACGTGCAGGAAAGCGAGGTCGCGCTCGCCCAGAATTCGGGCGAAAGTGACGCCAGCACCCAAGGTGATCCGTGGACCGGCTGGGTCAATCCGGGTCAAGGCTTGGTCGTTGGCGCGCACGACGGTTGAGACCGAGATGTCGCCTTCGTTCAGTGCGCGCATCACCAGCGTGCCGCCGCCGAGATAGCGCGCGTTGCGATCGGACGACAGCGCGGCGGCGGCCTCGCTCGAACTCGTGAAAGTCTTCACCGTCACAGTCATGTTGACACAGCCTCCTTGAGGTGCCGGCGGATCGCGTCGAATCCTGCCTGGTAGATATCTTCCGCGACCATGTGGGTGATCCGGTCCTTGTCCTCCGGCCGTGTCGAGAAGCGGGATTCCCAGTGCCAGAAGGTGCGGTCGCCGTCCGTCACGGGCAGCAGGCGAACGTGGGCTACGTAGTTGAACATCGGGACCGGCGTATCGAGCAGGCAATAGCTGAAGGTCTGCTCCAGATCCGACAGCGTCAGCAATTGCTCGCGCAGCTCGGAGCCGTCCTGCAGCTTAAAGCGCCTGACACAGCCGATCTTGTCTGAGGCCTGCGCACGCTCGATCGTGGAGGTCGCGACCGCCGGATGCCAACGATCGTGTCCGTTGAAGTCGCGCAGCACCGCCCACACGGAGCCGGTCGGCGCATCCAGGATCGTGCTCTTGGCGATATGCGGCACGGCGCTCAGCCTCCGAACTGGCGCTTGAGGGCGTCGAAGCCGCCCTGGAACACGCCACCGCCGATATTCGCGACGAGCTCCGCCTCCCGCTCGGGTGCGCAGTCGAACTCGGCGGTCCATTCCATGAAGGTCTGGTCGCCATCCGTGACCGGCGTCAGCCGAAGCGTCGCGACGTAGTCCTCGACCCCCATCGGGGATTCGAGGATCGAGTAGGTGCAAAACATGTCGTAATCGGACAGGCCGAGCAGCTTTTCCCGGATACGATCGCCGTTGCGCAGGCGAAAATCCCTGACGCAGCCGATCTTGTCGGAGGGCTCGCCACCCTCGATGCGGCTTTCCGCAATCGCGGGATGCCAGTTCGGCAGACCGTTGAAGTCGCGCACCCGCGCCCAGACGCGATCGTTGCGCGCGTTGACGACGGTTGAGACGTAGACCCGGGCCATGGTGCCACCTCAGCTCTTCTTCCGGGGGCTGCGCTCGGGGGGCGGCTCGCCGTCGGGCGAGGGCGCAGCACCTGGCTTCTCGCCACCGCCACCGCCGCCGCCCTTGCGTGCGGAGTCCTTGATGCCCTGCATGTCGCGAGCCTCCCGGATCAGGCCTGGCATCTTGGCGAGACTGCCGCCTTCGACGCCGATGTCCGCCAGAAGCGAGTCGATCAGCGGCGCCTGGACGCGGTAGCGCAGCGCCGAGTCGATCACCTCGTCGGTGGCGCTGCGGCCGCCATTGCCGCCATGGCCGTTGCCGTTGAGGCCATCGACCTGAAGGATGCGGATGCCCTCGATCTTCTCCATCGGCTTGACGCTCTCACGGACGATACCCTCGATGCGGTCGAGCAGCTTTCTGCGGAACAGCGAGTAGCGCGCCTGGTCGGTCAGCACGTTCTCGGCCTCGTTGAGCATCCGCTGCGCCTCGGCCTCGACTGCGGCGCGGATCCGTTCGGCTTCCGCGGCAATTCGCGTCTCCTCGGCCTGCTTCTCGGCGATCAGGATCTCCACGGTCTTGCGACGCTTCGCGATCTCGCTCTCGCGCGCGGTGATGACGCGCTCGGTGGCTTCGGTGGCATGCACCCGCGCTTCCTCGGCCGAGGCCTTGGCCGCAGATTCTTCGAGCGACTTCAGGTGGATGGCAATCGCCTTCTCCATCAAGACGGTCTCGACCTCCTTCTCGCGATTGATTTCGAGCTTGCGCAGCTCGCGCTCGCGGCCGATGCGGGCCTCGTCGAGGCCGCGATCGGAGGCGATGCGGGAGCGCTCGACCTCTTCGCGCGCGGCAATCTCGGCTTCCTGGAGCGACTGGACGCGGGCAACTTCGAGTTGTTCGATCGAACGGCGGCGTTCGATCCGCGCTGCCTCCAGCGCATGCTCGCGCGAGACGTCGGTGGTCTCGACTTCCTTGCGCGCGACAATCTCGGCCTGCCTGACCTGGCGGTCGGCGTCGATGCGCTCGGATTTCTTGGTCGAGAGCGCAATGACGCGGTCCTCGTCCGCGATCTCGATCGCCCTCTTGTGCTCGATGTTGAGGACTTCACGCTTCCTGGAGGAGGTGATGCGCTCGGCTTCGAGCGCGAGATCGACGCCGATGCGCTGGCGCTCGATGGTGTCGCGACGCTTCAGCTCGGCGGCCTCGAGCACGGCTGTGCGCTCGATCTCGAGCGCGCGCGTGTCGCGCTCGGCCTGGATACGCTCGGCTGCAACGGACTTCTCCTGCGCGATCCGGGCGGCTTCGATGGCTTCGCGTGAGGCAATGTCGGCTTCCTCGACGGCGCGGTTGCGGGCGATCTCCAGGGAGCGCACGCGCTCTTGCTGGGTGATGCGGGCAGCTTCCGTGGCTTCGCGCGCCGTGACCTCTGCGACTTCCAGCGTCTGATTGCGTTCGATCTCCAACTGCCGGGTATTCTGCTCGACCGCGATGCGCTCGACGGCGAGCCTGTGCTCGCGGGCGATGCGCGCCGCCTCGACCGCGCGCTGCGCCTCGATCTCGGCTTCCTGGATGTTACGCACCTGCTGGATCTCCAGCGCACGGGTGCGCTCATCGGATGCGATGCGCTCGACATTGACAATCATGGTCTGGGCGATGCGGGCCTTTTCGGTCGTCTCGCGGGCAGCAATCTCGGCTTCGTCCACGGCGCGGGTCCGGTCGATCTCGCGGCGCCGGGTCTCCTCTTCGTTGGCGATGCGGGCGTCGGTCACGACGCGGTCCTGCTGGATACGCGCTTTCTCGATCGCCTCGCGGGCGGTGATCTCGGCTTCCTCGATGGTCTGCATCCGCTCGATTTCGCGCTGGCGTACCTCGCGCTCGGAAGCGATGCGGCTGGTATCGATCGAGCGCTGGTTGGCGATCCGGGCCTTCTCAATCTCCTCCCGTGCCAGCAGCTCCTTCTCCTCGATGGTGCGGGTGCGCTCGATCTCCCGCTGGCGGGTCTCTCGCTCCGAGGCGATGCGGGCTTCGGCGATCGCCTGGTCGTTGGCGATTCGCGCCTTCTCGATAGTTTCACGGGCGGAAATCTGCGCCTGCTCGGCTTCGGTCTCGCGCAGGGCCCGCTCGCGTGCGACCTCGGTGCGTTGCAGGGCGCGGCGCATCTCGATGTCACGCTCCTGTTCGAGGCGCGCCGTCTCGCTTTCGCGTTCGATCTCGAGAGCCTGCCGCTCGGCCTCCAGGTTACGAGAGCGGATCTTGATCATCGAATCCTGCTCGATGTCGTTGCGCAGTTTGCGCTTGGCCTCGATGTCCTCCATCAGGCGGGTCAGACCTTCGGCGTCGAAGCGGTTCGAGGGGTTGAAGAATTCGAGATCGGTCTGGTCGAGATCGGTGATCGCGACTGACTCCAGCTCGAGTCCGTTCTGGGCAAGTGCCTCTGCCGCGTTCGCCTTGAGGCGGGCGACGTACTCGCCGCGCTGCTCGTGCATCTGCTCGAGGGTCATCTCCGAGGCAACGGACCGAATGGCCGAGATGAATTTGCCGGCGAGGAGGGCGTGGAGCTGTTCGGGCTCCATGGTACGGCGGCCGAGCGTGGCGGCCGCGATAGACACGGCTTCCCGGGTCGCCTGCACTCGGACATAGAAATCGGCTTCGATGTCGACGCGCATGCGGTCACGGGTGATCACGGCGTCCTGGCGGGAGCGCACGATGCCCATCGGCTGCACGTTCATGTTGACCGGCGTGTAGTCGTGGATGAACGGCAGCACGAAGGCGCCGCCGTTGATCACAACGCGCTCGCCGAGCAGGCCGGTCCGAACGAATGAGGTCTCCTTGGACGAGCGGTGATAGAGCCAGTTCACGATGTAGACGCCGACCACGATCACCACGACGGCGACGATCAACCAAAGGATCAATTCACCGACCAGAGTCCCTGACATGTTTCTCTCCCTCGACCTTTCGGCGTTATCGCGCGCCGATCGCCTTGAATTTGCGAACTTGATCCGTCAGCGCCCGTTCGACCGGCAGCCGCTCCATCGAGGAGGCGCCGTAGAAGCCGTGACAATTTCGTGTGTTCCTCATGATGAAATCGGCATCGTCCGGATCGGAGATCGGTCCGCCGTGAGCGAGCACCAGAATGTCCGGATTGACGCCGAGCGCGGCGGAGGCCCATGTGTCGATGTGCGCTGGGCAATCCGTCAGCTTGAGTGCGGTCTGCGCGCCGATGGTGCCCCCGGTCGTCAGGCCCAGATGACAGACGATGATATCCGCGCCCGCGATCGCCATCGCGGCAGCTTCCTTCTCGCTAAAGACGTAGGGCGTCGTCAGCAGGTCCTTCTCGCGCGCCTTTGCGATCATGTCGATCTCGAGCGCATAAGACATGCCGGTCTCTTCGAGATTGGCGCGGAACACGCCGTCGATAAGGCCGACGGTCGGAAAGTTCTGCACACCGGCGAAGCCGAGCGCTTTCAATTGGTCCAGGAAAAGATCCATGTCGCGGAACGGATCCGTGCCATTGACGCCGGCGAGCACTGGCGTCCTGGTCACGACGGGCAGCACTTCGCCGGCCATCTCCAGCACGATGGCGTTGGCGTCGCCGTAAGCCATCAATCCCGCGAGCGAGCCTCGGCCGGCCATGCGGTAGCGGCCGGAATTGTAGATGACGATGAGATCGACACCGCCAGCCTCCTCGCATTTGGCCGAAAGGCCGGTGCCGGCGCCGCCGCCGACGATGGGCTCGCCGCGCCTTGCCATGTCGCGGAAGCGCTTCAACAGTGCAGCGCGTTCAAACCGGGCCATCGGTCACCTCGCTAGTCTCCGGCGCGCCCCGTTGCGGCCGAACAATGTTCGGAACGCGCTGACAATGGTGGAGGCGAACTCGGGATCATTGATATTCTTGGGAACGCGGATGAGCTGACGGTTGGCGGTCTGCCGCACGTTCCGTTCCAGCGTTCGGAACAGCGCCGCATTGGCGTCCGGATCCCAGAATGGCTGTCCTCGTGCGTCGAGCGCGGAGACGCCGCCCTCGGGCAGGAAGAAGCGCACCGGGCCATCCATCCGGTTGAGCCGATCGGAGATCCAGTGCCCCATGCGCTCGTTCTCCTCCGCCGTGGTCCGCATCAAGGTAACCTGCGGGTTGTGGACGTGGAATTTCCTGCCGCGGTAGCGCTCCGGGATGGTCTCGGGCGCGCCAAAATTCACCATGTCCAGCGCGCCCACCGAGCCGACAAAAGGCACCCGGCTGCGGATGATGGCGCCAAAGCGGTCGTCGGTGGCCGGGAACACGCCACCCATCAGGAGGTCCCCGACCTCCGTGGTCGTGAGGTCGATGACGCCTGCGAGTTGCCCGGAATCGACGAGTGCCTCCATTGAGTGCCCGCCGACGCCGGTGGCGTGGAAAACCAGGCACTCGAAATCCTCGCGCAAGTCGGACGCGATCTTCTGCACCGCCGGCGTGGTGACACCGAACATGGTGATGCCGACCGACGGCAATCCGCTGTCGTCGCGATCCTTCCGTGCATGCTGATCTAGGCGCGCCTTGACCATGCCGGCGAGCGCGTTGGCGCCGTTGGCCAGCACGGCGCGCGAGATCGAGTTGAGGCCCTGAACGTCGGTGACCGAATGCATCATGGTGATGTCCGCGGGGCCGACATAGGGCCCGACGTCGCCAGAGGCGACGGACGAGACGATGAGCTTCGGCACCCCGACAGGAAGCATCCGCATACCGGGCGCGACCAGCGACGCTGCGCCCGAGCCGCCCGCCGAAATCACGCCGGCAACATTGTTTTGGCGCCGCAGCCAGCTGGCGAAGGCCTCGGCCATCGCAGTGACGGCGGCGCCGCGGTCGGGTCCGAATACCGCCGATCCGCCGCGACCATGGTTCAAGGCGATCTCCTGGGCGGAGACGTCGCTGGCCGCGTGCCTGCCGCTGGTGGAGACATCGACCAATCGGGTTCGCAGGCCGGTCCCGGCGATGATGTCGCGGATGAAGCGGAGCTCGGCGCCCTTGGTGTCGAGCGTACCGACGACGAGCACGACCGGAGAGCCCTGCGTTTGGGCCGCGACCGGTTCGCGCCGGCGTCGTGCCGTCTCGTCGAGACGCATCACCTGTGTCGGGAACGTGCGGGCCGCGGCTTCGATGCGGGCGATCGGCACCGGTTGCGACCAGCGTGTCGGCGGCGTCGGGTTGGACATGTAGATGCGGATCGCGCCGCCTGGCCGCGTCTGCTGCGGAGAAGGCTTCGCCTCCGTATCCGCCGGCGGCACGTCGAGGTCGAGCTCGAGTCCGGCGTGCATTCCGACACCGAGCAGGCGCTGCTGCAGTTCGCGATCGGCGGCAAGCCGCACCGAATCGATGATGCGGTTGACGCGGCCGTTGACCATGATCGCGACCTTGCGCGACACGGCCGTCGCGACGCCGATATTCTGCTCGATCACGAGCACGGACATCTCGCCGTCCTCGCCAAGCCGTAGCAGCATCTCCTCGACCTGGGCCACGATCACGGGGGCGAGCCCCTCGGTGGGCTCGTCCATGATCAGGAGGCGCGGGTTGGTGAGCAACGCGCGCGAGATCGCAAGCATCTGTTGCTCGCCGCCGGAGAGCTGGCCGCCGCCGTGATCCTTGCGCTCGGCCAGCCGCGGAAACGTCTTGTAGATGCGCTCGACCGTCCAGGCGCCGCGGCGCAAGCCGGCGGCAAGCTGCAGATGCTCGTCGACGCTGAGTGATCGCCATAGCCGCCGTCCCTGCGGAACGTAGCCGACGCCGAGTCGGGCTATGTGGGCGGGCGGCTGCCGGGTGATGTCATCGCCGCGGATGCGGATCGAGCCGCCGCTGACCGGCACCAGCCCCATGATGGCCTTGCATAGCGTGGTCTTGCCCATGCCGTTGCGGCCGACGACCGAGAACACGCCGGCCTCGAGTGTCAGGTCCACGCCTTGCAGCGCATGCGAATGGCCATAGTAGACGTCAAGGCCACGGACTTCGAGCGCGGCGGCGGTGCGGCGGACCTCATTCATGGCCGCCTCCGAGGTAAAGCTCCTGCACTTCGGGATCGGACTCGATCTCCTGCGGACGGCCTTCCTTGAAGATCCGCCCGTTGTGCATCATCGTGACGCTCTCGACGACGCGCAGGGCCACGTCCATGTCGTGCTCGATGATGATGTAACCGATATGCGCGGGCAGGGAGGTCAATATCTCGATCAGCTCGGCACGCTCGGTCGGCGACAGTCCCGCGGCGGGTTCATCGAACAGGACGAATCGCGGCGCGCCGGCAAGCGCAAGTGCAATCTCGAGCTGGCGCTGCTGGCCATGCGCGAGCTCGGCAACGCGCTGATCCTTCACGCCTGAGAGATGGACGGCCTGCACCAGATCTTCGGCCGCGTGCATCAACGCATCGTTCTGACCGGGGCGGAGAAACGAGAAGCGCCCGCGTGAGACGCCACGGCAGGCGAGGTAGACATTGTCCTGGACGGTGAGGCCGGGAAACAGCGCGGAGATCTGGTAAGTCCGGCGCAGGCCACGGCGGATGCGCTCATAAGGCGGGAAGTGCGTGACGTCCTCGCCGAAGAAGCGGATGGTGCCGGAAGAGGGTGGGAAGTCGCCGGTGATGCAGTTGAACAGCGTGGTCTTGCCGGCGCCGTTGGAGCCAAGCACGGCGCGCCGTTCGCCGGGGCGGACGGTAATGGTGATGTCGGTGAGTGCCGCGAGCGCGCCGAACAGACGTGTCACGCCGCGCAGCTCCAGCGCCGCGCCGGCGCCCACGACAGAGAGGCGTTGCGCGACGCTATCCATGGCGGGATCCTTGAGTGGATCCTTGGGTGGATCCTTGGCCAGATTCTCGGCCAGGTTCTCGGCCATGTCGTCCACTTGAACTTGCCGCGCCGGAGCGTTGGCGGCGGCGCCAGCTCTGCCAGAGCCCGATGACGCCGTCCGAGGACCAGAACACGATGGCGAGGAAGCCGAGGCCGATCAGGAGCCGAAAGCGGTTGCCGTCGAGCCCCAGCTTGACCAGGAAGTCGAGTGCGAAGGTGCGCAGCAGCACGAAGATCAGCGCGCCGATAAAGGGTCCGACGGGGCGCGTGATGCCGCCGACGATCGCGATGATGAGGATGTCGATGCAGGCTCCAACGCTCACCGATCCCGGCGAAATCTGCCGGTAGTTCCAGACCTGGAGTACCCCCGCCAGCGCCGCGACGAAGGACGCGAAGGCGTAGGCCGCAACGCGATGCGCATTGACGTTGAAGCCGAGCGCTGCCATGCGGCGGGGATTGTCGCGTACGCCTTGTAGCGCGAGGCCGAACGGTGCGCGGGAGATGTAGTCCACGGCGAAGTAGCACAGCGCGGCTACCGCGAGGACGATATAATAGAAGGGAATGTCGCCACGCCAGTTGACGCCCCAGAAATGCGGCGTGGCAACTGTATTGATGCCGGTATGGCCGTTGAAAATCGCCCAGTTCTGGTTGGTGAAATAATAGAACGCCGCGCCGATCGCGAGCGTGATCATGATGGTGTAGATGCCCTCGGTGCGCACCGCCAGCGCGCCGCCGAGCGTGCCGAAGATGGTCGCGAGCGCGAGCGCCATCGGCACCGCAAGCCACCACGGCCATCCCAGGCTGATATTGGCGTTGCCGCTGACGCCAAACACCGCGACCATATAGGCGCAGAAACCGGCGATGGTGAGCTGCATCAGGCTGACCATGCCGCCATAGCCGGCAAGAAACATCAGACTCAGCGCCATGGTTCCGAGGATCAGCGTGGTCGCAAAGATCTCGATCAGGAAGAAGCCGTTGGCGATCAGGGGCATGATCAGAAGAATGGCCGCGACGGTCCAGGCCGCCGGATTGTCGATCTCCGGCCATCCGCGCAATCTGGAGCGTTGCACAGCAGCGGTGTGACGAACCGGGACGCGGGCGTCGTGCGCGAGGGACATGTCAGCGCCTCGCCAACAGGCCCTGCGGCCGAATTGCCAGCACCAGAACCATGATCAGGAAGGTCACGACGATGGCGTAGGTTGGGATGTAGACCGAACCGAGCTGCTCGGCGAGGCCGATGATAAGCGCGCCTAGCGCAGCCCCCGGAATCGAGCCCATGCCGCCGACGATCACGACGACCAGGGAGGCGAGCAGGAAGCGGATATCCTCGCCGGGCGAGAGCGACTGGAACGTTCCGCCGACGACGCCGGCGACGCCGGCGAGGCCGGCGCCGAGCGCAAACACCACCACGAAAACGAGTTGGATCCGCACTCCGGTCGCAGCCAGGATGTCGCGATCGTCGACCCCGGCGCGGATGATCATGCCGATGCGCGTGCGGTTGAGCGCCAGCCACATCGCCACGCCGATCACGACGGAGGCGGCGAAGATCACGAGTCGGACCATGGGATAGCGGAGATAGACCGGCTCGCCTGAGGATTTGACCGCGGTGACCAGCGGAAGCTCCACGGGTCCGATCAGCCAGTTCGGGGTCTGGATCTGATAGAAATCGCCACCGCAGGCCCACAGCATCAAATCGGCGAACACGATCGAGAGTCCGATCGTCACCATGGTCTGGCGCAGGTCCTGGCCCTCCATGCGGCGGAAGACGAGGACCTGGAGCAGGACGCCGACCAGCGCCGTCAGGATGAAAGCGACGATGAAGCTGAGGACCCATGAACCGGTCGCGGCGCTGATGGCGTAGCCGACATAGCCGCCGAACAAATAGAGCGAGCCGTGTGCGAGGTTGACGTTGCGCATCAGGCCGAAGATCAGCGTAAAACCGCTGGCGACGAGGAAATAGAGGCCGCCGAGCGTGATGCCGTTGAAGAGCGCGTTGAGGAAGACCCGCTTGCGGCCGAACGCATCTTCAACGCCCTGCGGCCAGACCGCGAAAATCAGCCAGAGCGCTAACGCGATCGCGATGATGACGATCAGGGCCCAGGCGGGATGGCGTTCGACAAACCGGGTCATGATCGCCGCTCCGTCTTCACGTCACCCCATCTCTCACCCCGCAAGCGGGGCGGAGGGGCACGCAGACCGTTGCCGGCCGCAAGCCCTGCCATGCACGTGCGCTCCCTATCGCGCGCGATCCTCTTTCGGGACCGCGTTTTGGCGCATCCTAGTGCGGCTGTAAGGGAGGCGCTTGATCGTGAGTATCTTTTCGCGTGGCTTTAGGCGCGCAAAACCTTGGCCGCGCGGCGATAATCGGTCGGCGCCATGCCGACATTGGCAGCGAAGAAGCGGGTGAATCCGCTCTGCGACGAGAAGCCGAGATCGAAGCCGATATCCGCGATTGGCGCTTCGCTCGCCACCAGCGCCTCCAGCGCCTGCTCCATCATCAGCGTGTTGAGATAGAGGTGTGGCGTGACGCCGGTCTGAGTGCGGAAGAGCCGGTAGAAATGCGGTCGCGACAGGCCGGATTCGCGCGCGATGGTGTCGAGCTCGATCTCGGCGCCGGGACTCTCCGACATCATCTTGATGCACTTGCGCACACGAAAATCCGTGACGGAGCCGTTTGCGCGTGGATCGCGCGCGGTCGCCGCCTGTTGCCAGCTTTCGTCATAACAGATGTCGATCAGGCTTCTGAGCTCGCCATCGAGGCTGTTGAGCGAGGGAGCGCCGCACACGAGGGCGGCTGCGTGCCTGATATGCTTGTCCAGCGCAACGGACCGCGTGAACTGGGTGCGGCCGAAGCGCAAGCGGTCGGCGCCGGGCGCATCGGGCGCAAACCACTCCGCATTGACGTAGAGCACGAAGAAAACGGCGCCGCCTTCGAGATCGGACGGCAGGAAATTATGCGGCTCCCACGGATTGACCGCGACGACGGAACCTTCGGTGAGCTCGTAACGTCCGTCGCTGACATCGATGCATGCGGAACGCCCGCCGACATGGAAGATCAAATGACCTTCGCGATGTGCGTGGATGTTGAAAGGGCGGTTCAACTGATAGACCGTCGCCCGACCAAAGCGGCCGTGGAAGACGGCGAGCGCCCGGCTCATGCCTCTCCTCCCAAAAGCTCTTGGTATTTTTTGCTAGCGTTCAACAACCGGGGAGAGAATGCAAGGGCGCACGTGTCGCGCTTCGGGCAAATCTCTCCCCGTCCGGTCATCGTTCGCGAACGAGACTAGGTCAGTATTTCTTACATTCCGGTACTGTGCGGCTCGGCAAACCGATTTTGGCGAACACCGCGGGATCGTAGCCCAGCGTTTGGTTGACGTTCGGGATCACGTTCACAACCTTTGAGAACAGCGCGCCCTTGCCATCGTCGACAACCTCGGTAACGAAGTTGGTGCCGATCGCTTGGCGGTTGGAGTCCAGCTTGATCTTTCCGTTGGGTGCGTCGAGTTCGATCTTGGCAAGGGCCTCCTTGTACTTGGCTTGATTGTTGGAGAGATCTCCGTTGACCTGACGCAGCGCCAGGATCAGCGCCATGGTCGAGCCATAATAGTTGGTGGCGAGCAGCGATGGGCTCGGGAAGCGTTTGTTGGGCGGGAAGGCGTCCTGATAATCCTTCACGAACTTCTGCCAACTCGGGTTCTCCCAGGTGTCGGCCTGGCCGCTCGCGGCCAGCGTGCCAATCAGGGCATTCTTGGCGTTTCCCTTGGACGACAGGATGGTCTGGTCGATCATGATCGAGCCGCCCATCAGATGCGCCTTGCCGCCGGCCTGCTGGTATTGGTTCAGGAAGTTGACGGCGTCGGCGCCGCCGAGGCCGAGATAGATTGCGTCCACGTCGTCAGGCAGTGCGGCGATAACCGAGGCAAAGTCCTTGGTGCCGAGCGGCACCCATTGCCGGTTGGTGACCTGTCCGCCAGCACCGCAGAACTCGAGCACGAGGCCGAACACTTGCGTATAGATGAAGGAGTAGTCTTCGCCGACGGTCGCGATCTTGCGATACTTCTTTTGGTCATAAGCGTATTTGCCGAGGCCCACCTGCCATTGCGCGCCGTCCATGTTGTAGCGGAAAAAGTTCGGAGCCGGATCGACATAGGTCGTTTCCTGGGCGCCCGATGCGGCGTTGATGAAGGTCAGTTCGGGATGGGTCTTTGCAAAATTCTTGACCGCGATGCCTTCGTCTCCGGACAGCGGTGACAGCAGTATCTGTACCTTGTCCTGCTCGATCAGCTTGCGCACGGCTCGCACGGCGGAGTCCGGCGTCGCGTCGGTCGAGGCGATGACAAATTCGAGTTCCTTGTCGCCGACCTTCTTGCCGAGCACGTTGAGGGCCGTCTGGAAGCCGCGGATACCGTCCTCGCCGAGCACGGTGTAGGTACCCTCGAGCGTCGCGGTGACGCCGACCTTGATCTTCTCCTGTGCGAAGGCGGTGCCCGAAAGTAACAGGCTGCTCAACGCGATCAGTCCTAGACTGCCTTTCAACATTGCTCTCCTCCCAGGGCGTTCTTGTCGCTGTTTTTCACCGCGCTTGACGCGTCCGCCGCGCGATGCGGCGTTCGGACAAGGCCAACGGTTCTTGAAAGGGAGGCTATCCGAACTCGGATGCAGCGCACGTGCCGGAGCCGTGCGCGGCTTAACAGGCAGTCTCATTTTGAATGTTGCGTCGCGATTAACATCGCGGTGCAACAGGAGTCAGGCCTCCCGAATTGGCACCCGCCAGCCGCATGGCGGTTGCGACTGCGGCCGCGTGAATGGGATCGCTCGAATAGAGGGGAAATCAATCGTAGGCGTTGCGTGATTTCGCCGCGCGCGGCACTCGCTGCTTATACGTTGTGGCAGGCGATCGTCCGACCGTCCGCACCGACAGATCGAAGTTGTGGCACATCGACGAGACAGCGATCGCTGGCCATTGGACAGCGGGGCGCATAGGCACAGCCGCGCGGCCGCGTGAAGAGGCTTGGCGGTTCACCCATTTCGATCGCGCCCAGGATCCGTTTCGATGGATCGGGCTTCGGAATTGCCGCCACCAACGCGCGCGTATAGGGGTGGAGCGGATGATCCAGCACCGTCCGCGTCCCGGCCTGCTCCACGATCCGGCCCATATACATGACAGCAACGCGGCTGGTGATCTGTCCAATCACGCCAAGGTCGTGCGAGATGAAGAGCATCGACAGTCTCAATTGGTCACGCAGGTCCATCATCAGATTGAGCACCTGCGCCTGCACGGAAACGTCGAGGGCCGAGACCGGCTCGTCGGCGACGATGATGGACGGGGTGGGAAGAATGGCTCGTGCGATTCCGACCCGCTGCCGCTGCCCGCCACTCAGCTCGTAGGGATAGCGAGCGGCGAAAGACGGGTTCAACCCGACGGCCGTCAAGGTGGCAGCTATGGCCGCGCTGCGCTCAGCGCGGCTCTTGAAGAAGCCGCTGATGTCGGCCGCCTCCGCCACCGAATCTCCAATTGCACGTCGTGGATTGAGCGATGCATTGGGATCCTGGAAAACCATTCGGACGCTCAGGCGCATCTCGCGGACGCCGGAGCCGCCGGCTCCGATCATTTCGGTTCCCTTCAATTTGATGTTGCCGCTGTCGGGCTGGACCAGCCCGACGAGGGTGCGGCCCAGCGTGGTCTTGCCGCAGCCGGACTCGCCGACAATCCCGAGGACCTCGCCTTCGGCCAGCGACAGCGATACACCATCCACCGCCTGCACCCGGTATTTCCGACCGGCTCGCCTGGCACTGAACGAGACCATCATATCCCGGACGTCGAGAATGGCATTGCCGCTCATGGCAGCTCCCCGCGGGCAAGCGGAAATGCACAGAGCACCTCGTGCCCTTGGGAGGCCTCCAGGCGAGGCGGGGTCGCCACGCGGCACTCATCGCGCACCGCTGCGCAACGCAAGGCAAACACGCAGCCAGCAGCGACCGAACCTGGCAGCGGCGGCTGACCAGAAATTGTAGGCAGCCGGCGCGCGCCGGAATTTCGCGACGGCATGCAATCCATCAGTCCGCGGGTGTAATGATGACGCGGTGCGCCGAACAGCGCATCGACTGCCGCGGTTTCCACAATCCGGCCGGCGTACATGACAGCCACGCGATCGGCGAGCTGCGCAATGACTCCCATGTCGTGGGTGATGAACAATATCGCCATGTCGAGCCGATTGCAGAGCTCGCGCAAGAGCCCGAGAATCTGAACCTGTATAGTGACGTCCAGCGCGGTGGTTGGTTCATCGGCGACCAGCACCTGTGGCCTGCAGGCCAGCGCAATCGCGATCATGACCCGCTGGCGTTGGCCTCCGGACAACTGGTGTGGATACGCGGACAGCTGCATTTTGGGGTCGGGCATACGGACCAGTTCGAGCAGTTCGCGCGCGCGGACGAGCGCCGCCGCGCCCGAAATTCCCTCATGTACGCGCACGGCTTCGGCGATCTGATCGCCGATCCGACGAACCGGGTTGAGTGAGGTCATCGGCTCCTGAAAGATCATTGCCATGCGGCCGTGGCCGGCTTCGACACGTTGCCAGGGCTGCAACTGCGTTACGTCGCAGCCCTCCAACAGGACCCGCCCGGCCCGGACCCGGGGACCGGGCTGCGGCAGCAATCCCATGACCGCAAGCGAGGTCATGCTCTTTCCACAACCGGACTCGCCGACGAGACCGAGGATCTCGCCCTTGGCCAAGCCGAAGGACAGGCCCGCGACGATGTCGACCGGCGCGGTTTCCGGCCCCACCGACACCGTAAGGTCGCAAACTGTCAGCACGGCCTAACCCTTCTCACCGAAGACTTGACGGAACCGCGGATCGAGTCGATCGCGCAATGCATCGCCGACCAGGTTCAGAGAAAATGCCGTCGCCACGATCATCATGCCCGGGAAGAAGAGCAGCCACGGCGCGCGCGTGATGAAGGTCCGCGATTCCGCCAGCATATTGCCCCAGCTCGGAATGTCCGGCGGGGCGCCGAGGCCCAGGAAGTCGAGTGAAGCCGCGCCAAGCTGCGCGAACGCGAAGACGAAGCTTGCCTGCACGAGAAGTGGTGAGACCAGGTTCGGCAAGATGTGCCGACTGATGAGCCATGCCGCTCCGGCGCCCATGCTGCGCGACGCCTCGACATAGGTCTCCGCGCGCAACCGCAGTGTCAGTCCGTACACGATCCGGGTCGTCGTCGTCATGTAGCCGATCCCGATGGCCAGAATGACGGTGGCCACACTCGGGCTCAAGATGACAATCAGGCCGAGTGCGAGAAGCAGAGTCGGGAAGGCCATCAGCACGTCGACCATGCGCATCAGCAGATGACCCAGCCGCGGGAACAGAGCGGAAAGTACGCCGGCCGGAACGCCGGTCGCGAGAGCGAAGACCACCACCCCCGAGCCGATCAGAAGCGCCATGCGTGCGGAATGAATGGTGCGCGACAGGGTATCCCGGCCGAATTGGTCGGTGCCGAACCAGTGGGTCACGTTCGGGGGCGTCAGGCGGATCAGGGGATCGATAGCATACGGATCGTAAGGCGACAGCCAGGATGCGAAGACCGCGGCGAGCACAGTCGCCAGAAGGACCCCGAGCCCGGCCAGCGCGATCGGGCGGGCGAGGAACGGCTTGAGCCACAAGGTCACGCTGTTGCTGCTCATTGGAGTTCGACCCGCGGATCGAGCAGACGATAGCTCAGATCGACGATCAGATTGATCAGGAGATAGACTACCACGATGACCAGGATGACGCCCTGGATCACAGGGTAGTCTCGGCGAAGGATCGACTGAACGACGAGGCGGCCGATGCCGGGCAGGGCAAATACGGTTTCGGTCACCACCGCTTCGGACAGCAGCGCGGCGAAAGTGAAGCCGAAGGCGGACACGACCGCCAGGAGTGCATTACGCCAGATGTGGCGGCGCACGACCTGCCACGGCCGGATTCCCTTTGCACGCGCCGTGCGCACGTAGTCCTCCCGGGAGACGTCGAGCATGCTGGCGCGGGTCAGCCGCAGGATCAAAGCAGCATTCGGGGCCGCAAGCGCCAGGCTGGGCAGGACGAGATAGCGGAGATTGACGACACCGCCTTCGAAGATCGACGGATAACCGGAGCTCGGAAACCAACCGAGCCAGGCGGCAAAGATCAGGATCAGATAGAGCCCGACCCAGAACGTGGGTATCGAGGCCATCAGCATCGCCCCGCCGGACAATCCCTGATCGAGCCACGTGCCGTGCCGGACCGCCGCGATCATGCCGATCGGCACGCCGATGACCGCAACCCAGATCATCGTCATGGTGGCGAGCAAGGTGCTGGTCTCGGCGCCATCGGCAATTACCGACAGCACGGGTGCCTGGAAGAAGATCGAGCGCCCGAGGTCGCCCTCGAGCACATGGCCGGCCCAAGTGAGATATTGCAGGATAATCGGTTGGTCGAGACCGAGTTGGTGTCGCAAGGCGTCGATCTGGTCGGGAGTCGCGGTATCACCGAGCAGAACGTAGATCGGGTCACCCGGCACGATATGGATGAACGCGAAGATGATGATGGACGCTGCCAGCAGCGTCACCGCCGTCGTTCCTGCGCGCTTGAATGCGTAAGACCACATGTGATTGAGCGCCTGGTCAGCGGCAACGATGCGCGCCGGCGCCGGCGCTCGACAGTCTTCGCGGCCTCATTGCCCGTCCCTATTTCATCGACACATTCCAGAACACGGGACCGTTTGGGTTGAGCCCCTTGAGCTTGGGAGAAGCAATGTCATAGGTGTAGGCGTCGCCTACTTTCATCACCGGTACCTGCTCGTAGATCAGCGACTGGATCTTGCCCCAAGTCGACTTCCGCGCAGCCGGATCGGTCGTGTTGATCAACTCGGCCCGAAGCGAGCCGATCTCGGGGCTGTCCCACCAGCCGGGATAGCTCGCATTCAAGAACGTGAGCAGCAGCGGGTCGGGGGCGAAGGAATGGTGGGTGACGAAGATGTCCCATTGTTCCGGCTGGCCGCGCATCTTCAGAAGGGTCGCCCAATCGACGACCATCATCTGAACATTGATGCCGGCATCGGCCAGCTGGCGGGTGAAGACGGAGGCTCCGTCATAGTGTGCCTGGTAGTTCGTCGAGACCAGCAGGCGGATCGGCGTCCCCGTGTAGTCCGCCTCCTTTGCGAGCTCCTTGGCCTTCTTCGGATCGTGCGCACTGTAATTTGAGGCGCCTTCGGTCGAGTACCAGGGTGTGCCGTTGGGAAAGATCGATCCTTCGGCATTCCACAGGTCCTTGGGACCGAAGGCGACGCGCAGCGCCTGCGACTTGTCCAACGCGGTCTGGATGGCGCGGCGGAGCTTGTAGTTGTCCTTCAGAATCCCCTGCTTCGAGTTCATGAAGAAAAGGCCGAAGATCGGCGCGTTGGTACGCTGCACCTGGACCGATGGATCTTTGCTCAGGGACTCGTACAGATCACCGGAGATCATTTCCGCATAGTCGTAGTCGCCCGCCTGCACGCCGCTCACGCGCGTGCCGACGTCTGGCACCGGAATGAAACGGATCTTGTCGAAGCTCGCAACGCGGGCGCCGGCGAAGCCGTCACCCTTTTCCTTCACCGGCTTGTAGCCCTCGAACTTTTCCACCTCGACATAGCGGTTCGGCCGCCACTCCACGAACTTGTAAGGCCCGGTGCCGATATAGTCCTTTTGCTCGATCGGCCGGTTCCCCGCTTTGGCGGCTATGTCTTCCGGATAGATCGCAAGACCGCCATTGACGTCCGCAATGAGAGCCTTCCAGGCGCCGTTCGGCGCGGACAATTTCAGCGTGACTTCATACTGTCCAGTCGCCTCGACCGACGTAGCCGCCGCCATCAGGAGCTTGCCGCGCGCACCGAAACTGCCCCATCGCGTCATCGAGGCGGTCACGTCCTTGGCGGTCATCTCCTTGCCGTTGTGGAAGAGGACACCTTCGCGGAGCTTGATGACGATGGTCCGACCGCCGTCTTCCGTGCGATCGCTTTCGGCCAGCATCGGACGTGGCGTATAGGTCGAGTCCAGCGCATACAGGGTCTCGAAGATGTGGCGGCCGATGACCGATGCGACGTCGGCTGTCGTCAGCATGACGTCGAGCGGCGGCGGTTCTCCGATGGTGGCTTCGCGCAGCAGGGTGGCGGCATTGGCCTGCGCAAACAAGAATGACGCGGTAACCAGCCCCACGACGCCACGCATCAAGACACTTGGACCGTATCTCATGATCGCCCTCCCGCCTTGTTGAACCGCCTGCTTCCCGGAGCAGGGGATGTGCCTTTCAGCTGCTTGGGCTGACGGCACGCTATCGCTTGTTTGAAAGTTACATACACAATTTAGCAATTATCAAGCGGAAAATGCTGTTCTTGATGGGGCGGGCCGATATACGTTTGGTCGATGCTGAAGGTTTCTTACGGCAGCTTCTTGCCAAGAGCGCAGGTTGATCTGACCTGGGGAAGGGCGGGCAATGGCGCGTGCAAAGCGAAATCATCCGGCGAGAGCCGTTGGTGCAGCAATCTCGAAGCCGCCGGGCGACGACAATGTCGTGGCCGGCGACATCATCTCCCTCATCAGGCAGAGCGCTCCAAGCCTCAGCCCGTCCGAGCAGCGCGTTGCCACGGTGCTGCTGGCCGATATGGAATTTGCCGTTCACGCCAGCAATTCCGAGTTGGCCCGTCGGGCGCGCGTCAGCGAGCCGACGGTAACCCGGTTCAGCCGCTCCGTCGGTTGCCGGGGCGTCCGCGACCTCAAGGTGAGGCTGGCTCAAGCAATGGCGGTTGGGCGGATTTACGTTGAGCCTCCCCCGCATGTCGGGACCGATCTGGCGCGCCCCGCGCTCTGGCGGTCGGTGTTTCAGGAAATTCGTCGTGCAATTGCCGCTGCCGAGGAGGGACTTCGTAAGGACGACATCGAGAGGGCTGCCGAAGCGATCTCCCGCTGTTCGAAGCTTGCAGCGTTCGGGGTGGGGGGCGGTTCCACCCTTGCGGCGGCGGAAGTTCAGAACCGGTTCTTTCGTCTTGGGATTGCCGTCTCGCATGCCTCCGATCCGAGCTTGATGCGCATGATCGCCGCGACCTTCGGGCGGGATGACGTCGTCGTTGCCATCTCGACCACCGGTGCAGCAAACGAAGTGATCGAGGCAGCCAGTATCGCCAAGCAATACGGCGCCTTGGTCGTCGCAATTACCAAGCCGCAAAGCAGGCTGGCCTCAATCGCCGATATTGCGCTTGGCGTGCACGTGCCCGAAGCGCCCGACGCGCTTAAGCCGACGGCGTCGCGCTATGCATTTCTCGCCACCATCGATCTGCTCGCAGCGTCAACCGCCTATTGCAAGCCGCTCGAAGCCCAGGCACGCATGCGGCGGATTAAATACGAGTTGCTGAAGGGGAGCGACGGGGACGCCAAAGGGCCGCTGGGAGACTGAAAAATCTACAGTGGCCCAACGAGGATTTTGGCCGGTACATCGCGGCTCGCATGTGGCAACACCAATCGCGCTCCGAAACCTGAACCGCACATCCTGCCGAAAAAATTATCTGGCAGGATGCGATGTTCGGAGCCGGCAACGAGGGCTATCAGCGGCAGACGTAGCTGCCATTGACCAGAACGCGGACACATGCCGTGCCGACAGCGGCTGCACCGACTGCCGCGCCGCCGACGACCGCGCGCCTGGTGGTGCGCCGTGCCACGCCGGCGACTGATACGGGTGTCAAGGGCCGCCCGACTCGTGCTTCAGCCTGGCCGAGCGAGAGCAAAAGGCCTTCCTCCGCCGACCAGTCGATCGAGCCGGACACTCCGAGGACGACCACGGCAACCGCGAGTGATAGCTTTGTGACCAAACCACGCTTCATGATAGTCTCCGCCTGTGAGAGTGAATTTGGATCGCTCCACGGACTGGCGCTCGGACCATTGATCAAGATCAAGGAACCGTCGAAACCGTGAAGCCGTTAAGCGAAGGCGAGACACCAGAACGATTCAGTCGGGTTCGGGTACATGCGTCACCCTTTTCGCCTCTTTTTACTTCTGCATGCAGAGCGGCCTCAGCGTCTCGTCGCTACTGCGCGCTTTCGCGTATTCCATCAGCGCCGTCCGGGCTGCTTCGCAACGCTCTGCGCTTGAAAATTCTTGTGTCGATATGACGGCGCCATTCGCGACGCCGAGCCAGCTGATGACGACCAGAACATAGGTCATGATATCCTCCCCCTCAGCCGCCGATCTCCTGAACGCAGATTAGCGCGACAGGCGGCTTAATGGGCGCCGCCCATCGCGCCATCATGAAGCTCTATTGGCACACGTACATGATGCCATCGCCGCCCTTCACCAACGAGCCTGGGACGCAACCGATGCCGTTGCGCGCCGCATAGTCGGTCCAGCCACTATAGCCGTAGCTCCACGGTCCGCCGAAGTAATAGGCTCGCACGGCGTACCAGGGCAGACCCTCGTTAGTGTAGTAGTGTCCGCGATAGTAGGGAGTGACGTACAACCTCGTCGCCGCTTGCGCCTTGTCGAGCCTCAGCGAAACTCCGCCTTGGTCGGTCCAGCCGATGGACAGCGTCGTGCCGCATACGAGCGCGGCGACGGCAACGGCAATCTTCCTTGCGCTTATCGACTTCATGGACGTTCTCCAAAAATGAACTTCAACGCCACAACACCAATGCAGCAACAGGGCGGCGGCTTGCTTTAGATCAAGGAATCAAACAAATCGAATTCGGTTCGTCCTCGGCTTTGCCGGTCAAGTTCGGATCAAGTTAAGTGAATCTGGATGACAATGCTTTAACGTCTGATAAGTGCAGCGCGCGGGAATGCATCGGAAGCGCGTTGTCACGTGGGATCTCGGCCCTCTCTACACCGAGGCCAAGTATGTAATCGTGCGAAACGCTTCTCGCGGGAATGCGTCATGCAGTCGGCGACAAGCTCCGAGACGGCATGATGCCTCTTGATCCGCTCTTCATCATCTCTGCCGGTTCGTTCGTGGGCTCGTGTTGCGCCTCGATCAATTTGGTGAACGCGAAGAACAGTCGGGCGGTGATGCCACCTTTCAATCTGTGCTCATCATGAAGCCTCTCCGCCGCCATGCGTGACCAGCTTCTTGCCTCGGCCATCCAGACCGTTTGGTTTGCCGGATCCTGGCTTGCAAGCCTCCGACAAAGGGCCGCGCGCGAACTCAGCTCGAATTGACTCATCATCGGCCCTCCCTGCCAGAAGCTCGATGTACGCGGTGAGAATTCTGCGTTGCGTGCCACACCTCTGCAATTGCCCTTCCGGTCATTGTACCAAGGGGCAGGTCACAGCCACTGACCAAGCCGCGAGATACTACGCGAGGCGGTGTTGCGAAAATTCGATTCGTTGATCTGGCTCAAGCGACGCCGCATTCGAACGCGGTGAACATTAGCCTGCTGCAGCGTGCGTGGCGCTTACCAGTGAAGCGCCGCCCATGCCGCAGCAAGTGCTCACCAGGCGCGTCGCGGCGGAAGCAACGGCGGCTCGATTTAGGCAGCCATGCCCATGCAGGTTGCATTCCTTCGCCAATCCTGCCGCCGTGGCCCGTTGCTTGCCAGACGAAGATCTGCGGCGGCAATGGCGCCGACAATGCCCATCTCGCGATATCTGTTCTATGTCGGCGGTGCGTTGCTCGCGATGCTCTTCGTTGCGGACGCCCTGTTGCAGGATCGGCCCGCCATCCACGGTGGAGCTGCGCGCTCCGCCACCATCCGCATCCATTCCGATTGGAAATTGCCCGAGCGGGTCGTTCTCGACACTAGCCTGCCCACGATTGTCGCAACCGACATCGCCAAGGTCGAGCTTGGTGCCTTGCCAGGCGCCGACCTCCCACAGACGCGCGTGCGCGAGGCCTTTGCTCAGCTAGGACCGCTCGATGCCGAACGACCGGCAGCGCGTCCGTCGACAAAGGCTGATGTGAAGCCGCAGCGTCAAAACAAAAATGCGAGGAGGCACATCGAAAAAAATATCCGGCTCGTCGCGCGGCCGCCGCAGTACGGCTGGTTTGGCAACCAGGTTTGGTGAGCGTGTCCGATCGCATCTTCGGAGTGGGACGTCCGCCATCGATACTAGCAACGAGTGCACGTCGAGGCATTGCCCAATCAAATGTCCTTAGATCGGGAGTAACTGACATGAGTGAAACGTCAAGGTCTGAACGAATCCATCGTCGCGGGGCTCTTTCATTGCTCGGATGGGCCGCTGTACTCGAATTGGCGGCATCCGGCACGGTGCTGTTAGGAACAGAAGCGCCGGCGCAGACGATCGGCATGGAGCGACGCCAGGAGAGGCGGGGAGCCCGTCACGAGCGGCGTCAGGAACGGCGCATGGGCCGGACTGAACGCCGCCAGGAAAGGCGTACAGGGCGCACGGAGCGCCGTGAAGAGCGGCGCAACTAGGACGTCAACATGCTCTCACCGATCATCGTTCGCCGGCAGATGTCTGCTTGATCGCGATCCGGAAGCTGGCGGATGCCGCAGACCTGGTACGTTACATTCGAAGTGCAGAAGCGTGGGACCTTGCCGAAGCGGCGAAGTCCACGGGAGACACGCACATTCGAGAGCGAAGCCGAGGCGCGGGCTTTCGCGCGAGAGAAATTCAATGAGGGATTGATCGTGTTTGCAGGCACGCTCAATCCCTTTTTGCCGCGACGGCTGATTCCCTCGAGCGACATTCCGTCCTGGATAGAGCAAGACCGAGGCGACGAGGTTGGCGGCCATGATGAGAAGCGCGAACCGGAGAAATAGGCAGCATGTCTTGGTGCGTCATGCCGATGTCGCGTTCGAAATGTCTTGAGTGTTGCCATTATGGTACGTGGAGTTTGTGGCCTCGCCCGTAGAGTTTCAGCTGGAAGTTGGGGGATGATTGCAGTGCAACAAGCCGCCGTTCGAGCAAATCAAAAAGCGGCCGGCAAGGAGAGAGCATGATGAAAAGACTTCTACTAGCAACCGTTGGTCTGGTGGCGCTGTGCACGGCGGAGACCGCCATGGCTGCCGATATGGCCGTAAAGGCGCCGCCACCGGCACCGATCATTCCGATCTACAATTGGACGGGGTTCTACATCGGCGGCAATGGTGGCTGGGCGCAGAACCACAATTGCGTGGATTTCCTTGACGCGGCTGGAGTCGCCGTCGCCTCTGGCTGCCGCGATCGTTCCGGTGGTGTCATCGGTGGCCAGCTCGGTTATCGCTGGCAGGCCAGCCAGTGGGTGTTTGGTCTGGAGGCTCAGGGCGATTGGGCGGATCTCAGCAACCAGCGCGTCAGCCTGTTCAATCCGGCGCTCTCCACGCGCGCCAAAACGAGCGCCATCGGCCTCTTCACCGGCCAGATCGGCTACGCCTGGAATGCGTCACTGTTCTACGTGAAGGGCGGCGCTGCGGTAACAGACAATCGTCTCAGCGTGCTTGATACTGCGTCCGGCGCCGAGCTCGCGGCGCAAAGCGCAACCCGCTGGGGTGGTGTCATTGGTGTCGGATACGAGTATGGCTTCACCCCGAACTGGTCGGTGGGGCTCGAATACGACCATCTGTTCATGGGGCATCGGAATAATTCGTTCACGGCCGCCGATCCGCGCCTTGCCGCTTTTGTAAACGACCGGATCACCCAGGACGTGGATATGCTCACCGTGCGCTTCAACTATCGCTTCGGAGGGGCCAACCCGGTCGTCGCGAGGTACTGAACTCTCCCGGTCTGATGTCTTCAGGGGGCCGGCAGTCATGCCGGCCCTCATTTTTATGGTCTTATCGCGCAAGCCAGTCAGCGTCGGCCGGCGCGATCGACCGGACCGCCGCGGTTGGTCGGAGTGCCGGACCGCACTGCTTCTCGTGCGGCAGCGCGTGCGACGGGACGCACTCCCCACGACGACGCCCGGTCTTGCGATGCAATGCGCGCGCTAGTCCACATATTGGCAGTATACGACCGCGTTGGCGCTTTCAGGGCTCGCGAAGACGAGCCCGGGCACCAAGAGCGCGTGCTCAGGAAAATCCGAGGCAGATCTACCAGCCCGAATAGTAGCTCCGCCTTGCATAGTAGCCGCCATAACCGCCATAGCTACCGTAGGCGCTGTAGGCACTGGGCGGACAATAGTCATAGCCGTATCCTCCGCCGTAAGAGGAGTATCCGCCGCCGTAGGAGGGATATGCACCATAGTAGCCGGAGTTTGCGATTGCGCCACCGACGATGGCGCCCGCGACCACTGCGCCCGCGCCCCAGCCACGGTAGCCTCTGTATCCGTAACCTCTGTAGCCATATCCGGCGCCGCGATATCCCAAACCACGATAGCCCAATCCCGCTCCGCGGTAGCCTCCACCCCATCCGCCACGATAACCCCAGCCTCCATAGCGCACTTTCACCACGTCGTTATCGAGCGCGGATCTCATCACGCCGACGTTGGTGGGCAAAGGCGCTGCTTCGCTCCCGGGCACAGAAATCATGGCGCTCGCGACAGTAAGACTTGCTGCAAATGCTCCTTTGATGAACCTCATAATGTCCTCCACCTGGTTGAAATCTCGATTGACCGGCGAGGGAAGGATTCCGTCGCGCCGGCGGCGTGACCGTGCACATGAAATGTTTGCGGTCGTTACCGGCTTGGCCTTGATTTGAATCAACGAGCGAGATTGGAGGCCGTGAGCGGCTCCGGCCGGTCACCGGTCCGCTTGCCCGAGGCGCGGCACCAGATGGATCGTCCTTAGGTCGTAGAGCGCGGCGGGCTTGAAGAACCTACGAATATCGCGAACATTAATCGCAACGGCTTGATCTGCATCGTCGACAATACCATAGCGGAGAGACCTGATGATCACAGTTCCGGAACTGGTGTCGCAAGCTCTGGGCGCGTTTCTGACGATGGAAACCAAGGACCGGTTCGGTGCCTCCCATGCCGGTCTGACCGAACTGCTTCCGTTCGCGGCCAAGCTCACCATGGAGTGCATCGGCAACAGCGATGCTCTCTATCATAACATCGAGCATACGTTGCTCGTGACCCTTGCCGGGCACGATATCCTGACGGGGCGCGCGCTGCTCCGGCCCACCACGGCAAACGACTATGCGAATTTCATTCTGGCGTGCCTTGCCCACGACATCGGATACGTCCGCGGCGTCGTTCAGGGCGATGAGGACGATCTGTTCATCGCGGACGTCACCGGCAACACGGTTCGTCTGACGCGAGGATCGTCCGATGCGGCTCTCGCGCCATACCATGTCGATCGGTCGAAACTGTTCGTGCTGGAACGGCTGGATTCCGTCGAGCAGGTGGATGCCGACCGGGTCGCTCGGGCGATCGAATATACCCGGTTTCCTTACACGATGTCTTCGAATGACAGCCTCATTGAAGAGGAGGGATTGCTGTTACGGGCCGCCGATCTCATCGGTCAGCTCGGCGATCCCAACTATCTGAAGAAGTCCAACGCGCTGTTCTACGAGTTCGAGGAGATCGGCCTCAATAAGACCTTGGGCTACGCGACGCCAGCGGACATCGTTTACAAATATCCACAATTCTATTGGAGTAACGTAGCTCCCCAGATCCAACCGGCGATACGTTATCTCAACGTGACGTCTCGAGGCCGGCAATGGATAGCGAGTCTCTACGGCAACGTATTTCGGGCCGAGCGTGAGCTGACTCTCTCCGGACCGCAGCCCTAGACCGGACCACAGCCCTAGAAGAGGCTCGACGCTTGATCTGGATCAAGCGTGCGGCGTGAGAGCAGGGGCTAGTTCGCCTCAGCATGCGCGGCATGACTGAAGGCGCGTCCGTGAAAACACTCCGTCAGATATTCTCCGGAGACGAGATCATCCAGCTTTTGATCCGGCTCGGATTGCTCGGGCTGCTGCTCGTCTGGGCGCTCCTCCTGGTCCGTCCATTCATCCCCATATTGGCCTGGAGTGTCGTGCTTGCTGCTGCGCTGAACCCGGTTTTTCGGCGCCTCAGCGACATTCTCGGTGGGCGGCCGAAGCTTGCGGCGACGATCCTCACGCTCGTCAACCTGGCTGTGGTGATCGGACCGGCGACCTGGCTGGGCATGGGCGCGGTCGACGGGATCACCGATCTTGCCGCCCAGGTGACGGCCGGTGAATTGCATGTGCCTTCGCCGCCGCAGTCGCTCAAGGAGTGGCCAGTCATCGGGCCTCAGCTCTTCGATCTCTGGGATCAGGCGACGACCAACCTCCGGTCGCTCTTGCGCGCGGTCGTGCCCTATTTGAAGCCATTCGCGACCACCGTGCTTGGGTTTGCCGGCAATGCCGGTGTGGGAACGGTCAAGTTTCTGCTGTCGGTGGCGGTGGCCGGCGTGCTGTTTCCGTATGGACCTCAGCTCGTGGCCGCAGGGCGCAGCTTTCTGTCGCGCATCGTGCCGGACCAAAGCGAGCATTTTCTGGACTTGGCGGGAGCCACGATCCGTGCGGTGGCTCAAGGCGTGATCGGCGTTGCTATCATCCAAGCCTTGCTGGCGGGAATAGGTTTCAAGCTCGCCGGCATCGCCAGCGCGGGCCTTCTTGCCTTCGTGGTGCTGTTGCTGTCGATCGTGCAGATCGGCGGGACCATCGTCATCCTGCCGGTTATCATCTGGATCTGGACCGACAAGGAATTTCCGATCGCGCTCCTACTGACGGTGTTTCTCGTGATCGTATCGGTGCTCGACAATATCCTGAAACCGCTTGTCATGGGGCGCGGCCTGACCACGCCGGCGCTCGTGATCCTGATCGGGGTGATCGGAGGGACCCTCTTCCACGGGATCATCGGCCTCTTCATCGGACCTATCATTCTATCTGTGGTCTGGGAGCTGACGGTGGCCTGGATTCGTGCCGAACGTGCTGTGCCGGCGAAACTGGCGATCGAGCGTTGACCTAAATGAGTTCGACCGAGCTGTTCAGCCAAAGCGATACGACAACGAGGTCGGAATCTGGTGGTGGAAATGTCTGGCCCGCTTGGTGCCGTTGCAGTGACCGCCGGTGTTGATGCAGGGCTTCGGCATGCTCCAGCGAGTGCGACGTGAGCGCCATGGATACCATCCTTGTCATCAATGCCGGCTCTTCTGATCTCCGATTCCAGATCTACTCTGTCGAAGGAGAAGGCAGGCTACGGCAGCGGCTCAAGGGGCGGTTGGACGGCATCGGGCGCTGTCCGCGCCTGCGGGCGAGCAAGGCTGGCGGCGGTCCGCTCGCCAATCGCGCTTACCCAGTCGAAGCAGTGCAGGATATTGCGGCCGCGATGGACATTGCCGGCGCCTGGTTGCGGGATGAGCTTCATATCCACCCCATTGCAGTCGGGCACCGCGTCGCGCACGGCGCTGCGGAGCATGATCGGCCGGTCCTCATCGATCACGAAGTCCTGGCGTGCCTGGAGCGGTTGACCGCGTTGGCGCCGTTTGACCTACCGCACAATCTGGCGCCTATCCGTTCGATCCTGGTGAATTTCCTGGCGCTCCCGCAGGTCGCCTGCTTCGACACCGCATTTCACCGAACGCATGCCGCGGCCGCCGATGATTATGTCATTCCTCGTCAGCTCTATGCCGAGGGCGTGCGGCGCTACGGATTTCATGGTCTCACTTACGAATATATTGCGAAGGCCTTGCCTAGGATTGCGCCGGAAATCGCGATGAAACGGGTGATAGTCGCGCGTCTCGGGAGCGAGGCATCGATGTGCGCGCTCAGCGGTGGACTGAGCGTAGAGAGCACAATGGCCTTCACCGCGCTTGACGGATTGCCGATGGACGTGCGAGCGGGGCAAATCGATCCGAAAGTCGTGGGGCGCGGTGATATGCGTCAGCTCGAAGCAAGTAAGGACGCGAGCGCGAAGTTCGCCATCGATCATTTCGCTTATCGAATCGGTCTCAACGCGGGCATGCTCGCAGCTGCGCTGCAGGGTCTTGACGCGTTCGTCTTCACGGCAGAGGTTGGCGACAACTCCGCATCGCTCCGTTCGCGCGTGGCGGAGCAGCTCGCATGGCTCGGTGTCAAGCTCGATGCGAAAGAGAACGCGCTGCAATCGCGGCTGATATCGTCTCCAGCGAGCCGCATCCCAGTCTACATCGTGCCCTCCGACGAGGATCTCATGATCGCCAGGCACACGCTGGCGCTGCTGATGAAGGGTGGCTCGAGGGTGGCAAGCTGAGCGTCATGATCGGGGCTCTTGGCGGCCGCAGTGCCGAGCGTACACGCCCGCGGCACGTTGATCTGCGTCAAACGCCCGCATCATACCGCGGGCCGGATGGCAGGGCTGACCAAACCAAACCCCGGCAGCGTCTGAGGGAGCTCGCAATGGCGGTCCAATTCCTGCTCGGTACCTTGATCAGCGTGATCAACATCATGATTCATGCGCTGGTGACCGTTGCGGCCATCGACATCGCTCGTACCGCTGGCTTGAAGCATACGGCGCGGCCCCGGTCGCACCTGATGGCCGTGATGGTCACCACTGCTGTCATTTTGATGGTCGCGCACACCGTCGAGGTTCTCATTTGGGCGCTCGCCTATGCGATGGTCGGCGCGGCGCCTCCGGGGAGCGATCTGCTATATTTCACCTTCGTGAACTACACCACGCTCGGCTATGGGGACATCACGCCCGTGGCGGGCTGGCGGCTGACCGGACCTATGACAGCAATGAACGGCATCCTGATGTTTGGTTGGTCGACCGCGGTTCTTTTCGAGGTCCTGCGCAAGACGGTTGAACATCTCGCGGCGATTGCGGCCCCTAAGTCTAGTTCTGGAGATCGAGGCTAGCGAGCTTCAGCCTGTCCAGCAGCACGATCTGGCGCTGAGTGTTTCCGATGAAGCCGAGGATACCGAGCTCATGCAACCGCGATAGTGCGCGGGAGACGGTTTCCAGCGTTAATCCGAGATAGTCGGCGATATCACGCCGCGACATCGGCAGCGCCATGATCCCGGCGGCGGTCAGCCGCTTGTCCATCTCGATCAGGAAGGCTGCGACCCGCTCCAGCGACGTCTTGCGGCCGAGCAGCAGCATGTGGTCTTCCGCATGCTGAAGGTTGGTCGTGGTCATGCTCAGCAGGTTACGAGCCACCACGGCGTCGTCCTGCGCGACCAGCTCGAGACTTTGGCGCCTCACCAAACGAACCGTGGTGTCGACGATCGCTTCCGTCGTGAACCTGTGCGCGCTGCCGTTTTCCAGCCCGAAGATGTCGCCCGCAAGATGAAATGCGCCGATCTGGCGTCGGCCGTCCGACAGCAGCTTGTAGCTCCGCACAGCGCCCTTCTTCACCTGATAGACGTACTCTGCGGGCTCCTTTTCACCGTAGACTTCGGAGCCCTTCTTATAGGTAAATTCGTTTAGACTGATGATCGGATTTGAATCGGTGTTTAACCCCAGCTCACGGAGCGAATGAAGCCGCGAGGAGGCGTCGGCAGCGGTGCGAACGAACATGGCCAACTCCCGAACTAATGGTGACGCGGTATTTCCATCGCGGGAATAAGGAGCCGCCGAAAATCCGCTTCCCGCGAAGGTTGTTTAGGCGATAATTGGGGTTTTCAACCATTGTCTGTAGGTGCATTGTACCAAGGTACAGGAGGGGTTCGATGCGCTGACTGAGAACCCGTCAGAGTGTCTGTCAGATGATGCGGCAATATGCCGACAGCGGACGCTTCGTTCCCGGTTGTGGCATCCCAATTGGGCTGCTTTGCTCAGGCATCGACGGCATGTCTGGTCTTTCTGCATTTGAAGTACCCATCGAGGGGAAAAAACTTGTCCGGCTTCGTATATGTCGTGGACGACGATGCATCCTTCCGGACGGCGATTCAGCGTCGGCTCAAACTGGCTGGGTATGAAGTTGTGACCTACGCGTCCGCCCAGCAGTTGCTGGATGATCCGCCAGGGTCCGACCATCCGGGATGTATCTTGCTTGATGTGCAGCTTCCTGGCCTGAGCGGGCCGGAGTTGCAAAGCTCGCTCGTCCAACGCCGTTCGCCGCTGCCGATCGTCTTCCTGACCGGACATGCCGATACCGCGACGACGGTTCGTGCCATCAAGGCCGGCGCGGAGGATGTCCTTACCAAGCCGGTATCGTCTGAGCAGTTGATCGATGCGATTGAGCGGGCAATGGCTCAACAGGAGGTGGCGCGCGGCCAACGGAGCAAGCTCGATTCGCTTCGTTCTCGCTTGACGTCTCTGTCGCGGCGCGAACGACAAGTGTTCGACCTGATCGTGCGCGGCAAAATCAACAAGCAGATCGCCTATGAGCTCGGAACGACCGAACGCACGGTGAAGGCGCACCGCCACCAAGTGATGACAAAGATGCAGGTACTATCGTTTGCCGAACTGGTGTCCGCTGCCGAGCGGCTCGGCCTGCTGGATTCGGCAAAGGTGTAATGCAGGCCGGTTTTCGTGCGCTTCTTCAGGTCCGTGATCAGACCTGTACGATGGGACAATATGAAATGCTATTGACATAATTCGCCCTGGGCCGCCTACATACCGGCGTCGTTAGCCGTCGGATTAGCGCAGGAACCTTTGCCGCGTAGCGTCGTTGCGACGCGAGTAACAGGTTTCCAATCAGAAAGACGGGCCCATTGTTTGCACGTAAGTCGATTTACGTCGTGGATGATGATTTATCAATGCGCCGAAGCTTGGAGCGGCTGCTTCGAAAGCACGGCTTTGATGCTGTTGCTTTTGATTCGGCCGCTGCGCTGCTTAATTATGGCTGCATCGAAGAGGCGTGCTGCATCGTTCTGGATATCAATCTGAACGGAGAGTCGGGTATCTCACTCCGCCGCAGGCTCGCGAGCGAATGTGCCAGTGTCCCCGTTATCTACATTACCGGCAACGACTGCCAGGCAAATCAGGCTGCCGCGGTTCAGTCCGGATGCGCCGCCTATCTGGCCAAGCCCTTCGCAGCAAGCGCACTCATCGATTCCATCGAACGCGCCTGCGCCGACCATGGCTGACCTCGCCGCTGCTCACTCCTCGATGTCCTGCTCCAGGGTCTGTGCGGGCGCGCCGTTGTGAACCGAACCAAACTTCGCCAGCGGCAGCGATGTTGTCAGAGACAAAAGGTTGGAATCGGTGACCTCGAGCGCCAGAGTCTTGCCGGCTTCCATGTCCTCGATGAACTTGGGATCGGCGGCGTCGGCGGCGATACAGGCATTGCTCAGGCACCAGGTGTAGGGCAACGACCGGGAATTTCCCTGATCGACGGTCAGCTTGGCAGGCTGTTGCAGATACATGCCGACAGGGACAAACACTTGCAGCCGGGCAGTGCGGTCGCCGTCGCGCTCGATCAGGTCCATGCGCACCGCCATCTGGCCCGTTGCAAACTTGCCGGTGATCGAGGTTCGGCACAGCATCGGCGCACCGCCGGGCTTGACGCAAAGCTTCCGCCAGTCGCCATAGGTGATGTCCTTGGCTTCGCGCTGTCCGCGAGGCGCGATTTCGGCGGACTTTGCCTCTGGAGCCGGCTTGGGCGCGGCTGCATTCTGCGCCGAAGCTGGTCCGGCAAGAGCCGCCGCGAACAATATCGACACGCAGACGAGCGCACGCCCAGACGAAAGCACTGAAGTTGCGTCAATCATGTACTGCCTCCACGCCAGCCTCCGCGGCTATTTCTGTGCGTCAAGGAATTGCTCGACGAGTGGCGACCACGTCGGGATCGTATCGGGCGAGCCGATGAAGAAGTGCCCTTCGTTGCCAAAGGGTGGCATCAGATGATATTCGGCCCTGCCGCCGGCAGCGGAGAAAGCATCGTGCATGCGCTTCGACAAGGCCGGGCCAAAAAACGTGTCGTTCTCGATATAGAACCACAGCATTGGCACCCGCGACGTTCGGCCGAAATCGGCAGTCGCTTCGACCAGCTTGTCCGGTGCGCAATTGTTGTTGGGTTTACCGTCGACGCGACCGCCGCGTCCAGCCGCGAAGGTGATGATTGCCTTCACCTGCGGCGGGTTTGCGCTCGAGAGCGCAATGGAAGCCCAACCGCCGGCGGACTGTCCGATGACGATCATGTCCTTCGGCAGAACGCGTTTCTCGGCCACCATGTAGTCGATGATCCAGAGATCGACTTGCGCAACGGCACGTCCGGCGTCGTGAAAGTTGGGACTAGTACAGTTTCCGACCTTGGAGAAGAACGGCCCGTAGAGACCGCGCTCGGGAATGTCGATGGCCGCTGCGCCATAGCCGGTGCCGACGGGGGCCACGACGAAATAGCCGCGCTTTGCGAACCATTTGGCGGCGTCTCGGAATTCCACCAGCGGAAAGAAGCTCCGGTCGACGGACTTGAGCGACACGCCATGGTTCATGATCGCCAGCGGGAAGGGGCCGTCGCCGACAGGCCGCACAACGTACGCGAACATCGGCAGCGGTAGCGGCAGCGCCCAGATCTCCTCTTGGAGGCGGGCGTTCTCTTCGGCCCGTGCAGGAGCAAGAAGGCAGGCCAGGATGCTCAAAGCAGTCCATATCCCTTTTAGGTCCAAAGCGTGCCGGGAATTCACGCGCGCCTCCTTCAACCGGCGAAAGTGCTGGCGACGATGATCGGTCCAAGCACGGTCAGGACGACGTTGCCAACAGCGTAAGGCACGGCCACGCCGAGCACCGGCGTCTGGCTTTCTGCAACTTCGCAGGCCCCGGTCACCGCGGCGTCGACAGTCATGGCGCCGGCCAGCGCGCCGCAAATGATGACCGGGTTCATGCGGAGCACGCGATGGGCAAACAGGGTCGTCACGATCAGCGGCACCAGCGTGACCACCAGGCCCATGCCCACCAGCAGCATGCCGTGCGACTGGATTGCGACCCAGGCCGCGTGGCCGTTCCCGAGCCCGATCGCGGCGATGAAGCCGCCAAGGCCGAGATCGCTCAGCGTCTGCTGCGCTGCAGGCGGGATTGCGCCCATGGTCGGCCGCCGCGAGCGGAGCCAGCCGCAGAAGAGCCCCGCAATCAGGGCGCCACCGCCACCGCCCAACGTCAGGGGCACCGACCCGATCTTGACGCTCGCGAGACCGGCGAGCAGACCCACGGCGATGCCTGCGGCAAGGAATGCGATGTCGGTGCGGTCTTCGGAGCTCAGGATCTGTCCAACCTGCGAGGCGGCGCGCTCGATGTTGCGGGTGCTGCCGACCAGCGTCATGACGTCACCGACATAGACGCGGGTGTCGGCGCTCAGGGGGACCTCGCGTCCCATCCGCGTCAAGGTGCGCAGGAACACGCCGCGCGCGGCGTCGCCGACGCGTTCAGCCATGTCCTTGACGGAGCGGCCGTGGAGTTTGCGGTTATCGACGAGGACGTCGACCACATTACCTGGAAGAGCCTTCAGGATCTCGTCAGCGTCGATTTCGGTGCCAACAATCGGCTTTGCGGCGACAATGGCCGCCGTGCGACCCGCGATGACGATGTCGTCGCTCGCTTCAAGCACCGTGTCGCGATGCGGCTCGACGTCAGCTCCCCCGCGCACGATCCGCTCGATCACGCTGCGGCTGCCGATCTCGTCTTCAACGGCGCCGACGGTCCGACCGGCCGCGGCCGACACTCGATAGGCGCGGGCCTGGAATTTGCGATAATGCAGATTCTCAGTTTGTGGCGGGTTGCCACCTGAAAGCTCCGCCTCGAGCTTTGCAGCTTCCGCTTTCAGATCGATCCGCATCAATTTCGGCGCGACAAACGGCACGTACAGGAGTGTGAGGATATAGCCGAGCACGTAGGTGACGGCGTAGCCGGCGGCGATATTGGCGTCCTGCTGCTGCAGCAACTCTTTGGGGAGTCCGAGCTGAGCTAGTGCGCCAGACGCGGTGCCGATGACCGACGACTGTGTCAGGGCTCCCGCAGCAAGACCGGAAGCGGTGCCGGGACCGAGCGCGAACACATGGGCAAATACGAGAACGATGACGAGGCCGGTGCCGCCAAGCACGAGTGCGAGCGCAACCTGCGCCAGGGTCCGGATGCTCAGCGAGGCGAAGAACTCAGGTCCGGACCGGTAGCCGATCGTGAACACGAACAGGCTGAAGAGGATGACCCTGAGCAAGGATGGAAACGTGAAGGTGCCGAGCTGCCCGATCAGAACGGCAACGATGAGCGTGCACGCGGTGGTGCCGATCGAAAAACCGCGAATCCGGACGCGGCCAAGAATGGTGCCCAGCGCGACCGACAGCAGCAGAAAGATTTCCGGAGCGGCGGAGATGATCCATCTGACCGTGCTCATGGTGCAGGCCCTCCAGCCATTTGCACCAAATCTGGTTGGTGATAGCCGGCGATGCTTGATCCAGATCAATCCTCGCGGTCGGCCAGTCGCTCCCTGTTGAGCCGCAGGATTCCAAAGCCGACGTTGGGACATGAGCACGATGGATACCGCCGTTGCTTCGTCGATACGCCGCGACGAAACGGTGCCGGTCGCGCTGTTGCTGGCGTTCGCGGGCGGCTATCTCGACGCCTATACGTGGATCATGCACGGCGTCATGGCTAACGCCCAGACTGCAAATCTCGTGCTGCTGTGGGTCTATGGATCGATCGGCGACTGGGCGAAAGCGCTCCACTTCGTCCCACCGATCCTTGCGTTCGCGGTCGGTATTGGCGTCGCGTCATGGCTGCGCCGGGCGGCGCGACAGCGCGCCAGTGCCATCAGCACGCTGGTCGAAATCCTCCTGCTGGTCACCATCGCCATTCTGCACAACCGCTTGCCGGATCTCGCCGGAACACTCGGCATTTCCTTCGTCGCCGCCGTGCAGAGCGCGGTCTTCACGAGGGTCGAGGGCGTGCTCTACAGCTCCGTCATGATCACGGGCAACATGCGGCAGGCGATTGAAGGGCTGTTCGCTGCGGCCTCCGGCAATGGGACGCTCCGTCCCCCCGGCATTTTCGCCACCCTATGCGTCACCTTTGGTCTAGGGGCGGCTGTGGGCGCCTTCGCGACCAAGCAAATCCCAAATCTGGCGCTCGGTCTCCCCGTGATCGCGCTGCTGGTCGTGCTGTTGCTCTGCGAAGTCTCAAGCGAGGAGGGCAGGCTCTGATGTCTTCCGGGCGGAAATGGCGCTGGATCTTCCTGTTCCCGCCCGCAACCTGGCTGGCGCAGTATCACCGTGCCTGGCTGCGTTCGGACGCCATCGCCGGCATTACGCTTGCGGCTTACGCCATTCCGGTGTCGCTGGCCTATGCCACGCTGGCGGGCCTGCCGCCCCAAATCGGCATCTACGGCTACATGCTCGGCGGCATCGGCTATGCGCTGCTGGGGTCGTCGCGCCAGCTTGCAATAGGTCCGACCTCGGCGATCTCGCTGATGATTGCGGCGACCGTCGGGACGCTGGCCGGCGGAGACGCGGCGAAATACGCCGAGATCGCGAGCCTGGCCGCCTGCGCGGTGGCGCTGCTTTGTCTTATTGCCTGGTTGTTTAAGCTCAGCGTTCTCGTCCGCCTGGTGAGCGACAGTATCCTGGTCGGCTTCAAGGCCGGCGCGGGGCTCACGATCATGATGAGCCAGCTGCCGAGCCTGTTCGGCGTCGCCGGAGGCGGTCACAATTTCTTCGATCGCGCCATCAAGCTCGCCGGTCAGCTCGGCGGCATCAATTGGCTGGTTCTGGCGATCGGAGCCATCGCGCTCTTGTTCCTGCTGGTGGGAGAGCGGCGGCTGCCCGGAAGGCCGGTCGGGCTCACGATCATGGCGTTGTCGATTGTCGTGGCGACATTGCTTGGCCTTCCGTCCCTTGGCGTGCCGGTCACCGGGAAAATCCCAGAGGGATTGCCGGCTATCGGGTTGCCGAGTTTTGGCCTGTTGGAGCCGGACGAACTGTTCCCGCTGGCTGCGGGATGCGTGCTGCTGGCTTATATCGAAGGCGTCTCCGCCGCCCGCAGCTTTGCTGCCAAGCACGGCTATGCCCTCGATGTTCGCCAGGAGTTTTTGGGGTTGGGCGCGGCGAACCTCGTCACCGCCTTCGGCCACGGCTATCCCGTGGCCGGGGGACTGTCGCAGTCTGCGGTCAACGACAATGCCGGGGCGCGCACGCCGTTGGCCCTGGTGATCTGCTCGGCAACGCTTGCGCTATGCCTGCTGTTCTTCACGGGGCTTTTGACGAATCTGCCAAAGGCGGTGCTTGCGGCGATCGTCTTTGCCGCCGTCTACCGGCTGGTGGACATCCGCGCGCTGTTGCGGATGTGGCAAGTCAGCCGCATCGACTTTTACGCTGCGACAATTGCCCTCCTATCCGTGTTGCTCCTGGGGATCCTGCAGGGCGTCCTGCTCGCGGCGGTCGCTTCGATCGTCCTCCTCCTGGCGCGAGCTTCACGCCCGAACGTCGCTTTCCTCGGTCGCCTCCCGGGTACCGGCCGTTACTCCGACGATGCGAGGCACGAAGGGGTCGAGCCATTGGTCGGCATTATCGCCTTTCGACCGGAAGCCTCGCTGCTTTACATCAATGCCGAAACAATCCTGGAAACAGTGTCGGATGCCTTGCTGAAGTCAGCCGATGTCAGATTGGTGGTCTGCGATCTCTCCGCGTCGCCGTACATCGATCTGGCTGGGGCGCGCATGTTGCACGACCTTTACGACAAACTCGCCTCGGCGCATATCGCCTTCTGCATTGTCGGCGCGCACGCACAATTGCGCGATCTGCTGCGGGCTGAGGGATTGGCGGAAAAGACCGACAGTGCGGCTTGGCTTCGCTCGGTCGACGACGTGCTCGGTGAGAACAAGCAATCGTCTGATCCGATATCGCTATTGCCCAGCCAGCTCTGATCCGATCTCCCGCCCGAAACCGGACGCCGGCAGCCACTTTGGCGATATTGCATCGCGAGGTGCATCGCACCTTCTTCAAGATGCGCGTCCGTTGACTTGGATCAATAGACCGACGTGAGCGGGCACCACGATCCCGGCCGAGACGTCGCAAAAAGATCCGGAGAGAGACATGTCCAAGGACGCCAAGGCTGCAGAAAAGCGCATCGATCAGTTCATCTCCGGGCCCGGCGGACGGGCGGACGACTGGCGCGATCTGGTCGAAGCAGCCAAAGCATGGGCGCGCGGCGGCGACCGCGCCAAGTATGATGCGGCGCTGGCCGATCTCTCCGTCATTGAAGAGTTTCACGGCTATCCCGGGCTACAACTGATGGCCGCTTTGCGCGAAGCGGCCTCGGCCGGGGATGCGGCGGGTTCACTTGGTCTTGCGACGCGGATTACGCAGGCCCTGATGACAAGATCCTTCCGCCAACATGCCGGCGATTGGGATCCCAAGGACGACGGCAGTGGCGATGCACCCGAGCTCGTGTCCTCGAGTTTCGGCTCACATGCAGCCCGGCGACCCTATTTCGAAACGCTCGTCGTCACCGGCGTCTCCTCCGAGAAGTGGCCGGCGCTCGCCGCCGAATGGCGCAAGTTGCGCCGTCCAGTCGATGCTTTTGTCTATGAGCCGGTGATCGTCGGCAGCCTCGAAGACGCCTTCTGCGCGACGATGCTCAACCCGAACATCGCGGCCGTCGTCATCAACGAAGGGTTCGGGCTGCGCTCGCGTCACGACGCGCCGGTATTGCGCACCATGACCGCCGCCGCGGGGATCAATGACGAGTCGGACGCGTCCGCTCTCCGGCTCGCACACATCATCAAGCGGGTGCGCCCCGAACTCGACCTTTATCTGATGTCGAATCGCGACGTGGAGGAAATGGCGGGGAACCCCGAGGCCAATGTGGTTCGGCGGATATTCTACTCCATCGAAGAGCTCCTCGAACTCCATCTCTCTATCCTCGAGGGTATCCAGGATCGCTTCGATACGCCGTTCTTCGACAATCTCAAGAAATACGCGCAACGCCCGATCGGGACGTTCCATGCGCTGCCGATCGCTCGCGGCAAATCTGTCTTCAGGTCGGACTGGATCCGCGATATGGGCGAGTTCTACGGCTTGAACCTGTTCCTGGCCGAAAGCAGCGCGACCACCGGCGGCCTCGACAGCCTGCTGGAGCCGACCGGCACCATCAAGAAAGCACAGGACAAGGCGGCGCGGGCGCTTGGCGCCGATCGCGTGTTCTTCGTGACCAACGGCACCTCGACGTCGAACAAGATGGCAGTGCAGGCGCTGCTCGGGCCAGGCGACATCGCGATCGTCGATCGCAACTGTCACAAATCGCACCATTACGGCATGGTGCTGGCCGGCGCCCAGCCGATCTATGTCGAAGCGTTCCCGATGACGGAATATTCGATGTATGGCGCGGTGCCGCTGAAGACCATCAAGCAGGCCCTGTTGAACGCGAGGGCCGACGGCCGGCTGGACCGCGTCAAGATGCTGGACCTGACCAACTGCACCTTTGATGGCCACATCTACAACACCCGCCGGGTGATGGAGGAATGTCTCGCGATCAAGCCCGATCTCATCTTCCTGTGGGACGAAGCCTGGTTCGGCTTCGCGCGCTTCTCGCCGTTCCTGCGTCGGCGGACCGCGATGGGCGCCGCGAATGAGATCGAGACGTGGATGCACGACCCGAAATCGGTCGCGGCTTACGAGAAGCAGCAGGCCGAGCTCGGCAAGACTCCCTCGGACGACGTGCTGCTCAAGACCCGTCTGATCCCGGATCCGCGCCAGATCCGCTTGCGCGTCTATCAGACCAACTCGACCCACAAGTCGATGTCGGCGATCCGGCAGGGTTCGATGCTGTCGGTCAAGGACGTCGAATTCCACACCGTCGAGCAGCAGTTCAAGGAAGCGGTGTTCACGCACGCGTCGACCAGCCCCAACCAGCAGCTCATCGCCAGCCTCGATGTCTCGCGGCGCCAGATGGAGCTCGAGGGCTACGGTCTCGTCGCCAACGCGATCGAAATTGCGTTCGCGATCCGGAGGGCGGTCAACAGCAATCCGCTGATCTCGAAATACTTCCGGATTCTCGGTGCGGACGCGATGGTGCCGGCGCAATATCGCCAGAGCGGCTTCACCGACTATCTCGCAACTGGCATGAACTGGGCGAACATCCTGAAGAGCCTGGACGACGACGAGTTCTGCCTGGATCCGACCCGCATGACCTTGGTGTGCGGCACCGCAGGTTACGACGGTACGCAGTTCAAGGGCATCCTCGCCAACGACTACAATATCCAGATCAACAAGACATCGCGCAACTCGGTGTTGTTCCAGTCGAACATCAACAACACCCGCAGCGACGTCGCGCATCTCGTGAGGGTACTGGCCGAGATCGCGGGAGAGGTCGACCGCGGGTTGGTTCAGGGCGGCGCCAATGCGAAGAAGACCTTCGAGGCGCGGGTCAAGAGCCTGATGACCGATGTGCCCGACCTGCCGAACTTCTCGCAGTTCCACGACAGTTTCCGTGGCGATGCCGGCACCAGGACCAACGAGGGCGACATTCGTAGCGGCTTCTACTCGGCCTATGATGCGGCGGGATGCGAATATATCCGGCTCGGCGATTCCGAGATCGACCGTCGCCTCAAGGCCGGTCCCGACCTCGTCTCGGCCAGTTTCGTGATCCCGTATCCGCCGGGTTTCCCGATCATGGTGCCGGGGCAGGTCATCACCCAGGAAACCATCGACTTCATGCGCAAGCTCGATGTGAAGGAAATCCACGGCTACGACGCCAAGGAAGGGCTGAAGCTCGTGCGTGCCGAGGCCCTGGCGAAGATTGGGCGGCCCAAGCCGGGCGCCGCGCCGAAGCTGAAGGCGGCATCGTAATAAAAGGGGACGGATATGCAGAGCTTTTTCACGTTCTTGCAGCAGAACCCGTTTCTGTTGCTGTTCTTCGTCGTCGGGCTCGCCGTCTGGATTGGCCGGGCCAGCATCAAGGGTTACGGCCTCGGCATGGTCGCCGGCGCCATCGTGGTGGGCGCAGCCCTTTCGGTTTGGGCGTCGGTCTACGGCGTGAAGCTTGAGCTGAACGCGTTCGCCAAGAGCCTGTTCTACTATTTGTTCATGTATGGCGTCGGCTTACGTGTGGGACCGTCCTTCATCAACAGCCTGAAGGGCGATGGTCTCAAGTTCTGCATCCTGGCACTGGTTTCGAGCGTTCTCGGTCTGGCGCTTGTCGTTATGCTTTCGAAGCTCTTTGCGCTGCCAATTGGTGCTGCCGGCGGCATGCTGGCAGGATCGCAGACCATGTCTGCCGCGATTGGCTCGGCTGAGCAGGCCATCACCTCGGGCGTCGTGAAGCTTCCCGAAGGCATGAAGCCCGAGGACGCGTCGGGCATGATCGCGCTGTCCTACGGCATCACTTATATCTGGGGCACCGTTGGCATCATCCTAATCTGCAAATATCTGCCGCGCTGGTGGGGCGTCGACGCCAAGGCCGCAGCCAAGCAGTACGAGCAGGAGTTTGGCGTCAAGGACCTCGAGGGTGGTGGCCTGACCGGTTACCGGCAATTCGGCCTGCGTGCCTACCGGCTCGATAATCCGGCCCAGGTCGGCATGAGCATTGCCAAATTCCGTGTGATGAATCCCGAATACCGCATCGTCAACGTAGCGCGCGGCGGAGAACCGCAGGGTGCCGATCCCGAATTCGTCCTGCAAAAGGGCGACGTCGTCGCGCTCGGCGGCTCGACCGAACATCTGACCGACAAGATGGGCCTGCTCGGGCCGGAGGTCGCCGACGCCAAGGCGCTCGGCATTCCCATGGATCAGGCGGACATCCTCGTCACCAACAAGGAGATGGCCGGGCGGACCTTTGAATCCTTCCGCGATACGGCCATCGCCGGCCAGCTGCAGGTCACCAAGGTCGAACGTGGCGGCGTGCAGATTCCGGCCGGTCTCAAGACCGAGTTGCAGCGGATGGACATCGTCTCGGTGGTCGGCATCAAGTCGGCTGTCAACGAGCTCGGCGACATGTGGGGACGCATTGCGCGGACCAACACCTCGACCGACCTGTTGACGCTCGCCGCCGGCATGATCATCGGCTTCCTGATCGGGATGATCGAATTTCCAGCCTTCGGCGCCAAGATCGGCCTTGGCAATGCCGGCGGATTGTTGCTGTCCGGCGTGATCGTCTCGTCGCTGGTCTCGCGGCTGCGCTTCTTCGGCAATACGCCGAACGCGGCGCGCAACGTGCTGGAGGATCTCGGCCTCGTGGTCTTCGTCGCCATCGTCGGCATCAATGCCGGCGCCGGACTACTGGCGCAGCTGACCGGGGCCGTGGCGCTGAAGATCTTCGTTGCCGGCTTCATTGCCTGCACGATTCCGCCGTTCATCGTCTGGGCGATCGGCTTCCACGTCTTCAAGATCAACCCGGCCGTGTTGATGGGCGGCGTCGCCGGTGCGCGGTCGCACTCCGGTCCGTGCCGCGAAGCCGCGGTGGAAATCCAGAGCTCCGTGCCCTGGATCGGATTCCCGGTCGGCTACGCCGTGTCGGGCATTCTGCTCACCGTGTTCGGCTATTTCGCAATGATCCTGGCTCAATAGCTCGGCGTCACAACCAGAGGAAAGAAAAGTCATGAGAAAAGTCGCTATCTATGCCGCCCTGGTCGCTTCGCTGGCAGGCGTCGCCGGCTTCAGCACGCCGTCGCGGGCAGAGACCGGCCAAGTTGCCGTTGTCTTCACCAAGGGCGGTTTCATCGTTGGCGTCGGTGGCGGCGAGGGCGTTCTGCTGTATCGTGGCCACAAATATCCCTTCACCGTCTCGGGCATGAGCGTCGGCTTTACGATCGGCGCCTCGACCACCAAGCTAGTCGGCCGCGCCCTCAACCTGAGGGGGCCGGAGTCGATCGAAGGCTCATACGCTGTCGGCGGTGCGGGCGGTGCTATCGCTGCCGGCGCAGGTGCCGTTCAGCTACAAAACGGCAATGGCGTGATTCTGCAGCTTAGCGGGCCGAAGGTTGGTGCGGAGCTGTCAGCCGCTGTGGGGGGCGTGACGATAGCCTTGAAGCGGTAGAGCGGCAGTCGCGCCGCTTCGGCGGTCGCGGCGCTCTAGCTGAATGGCGGCTGCTTTTCTCATGCACGTAAGTCAGTGAAGCCGCCGCAACTCAGTGCCAGGTTCGGGTGCCAATCGCGTTCCGCGAGGCATCGTCGAAAGCGGATCACGGTGCCCATAACGAGGGAGGACATGCCATGCTTCGTTATCTTCTCGCTCTCGCTGCGGCCGTCGTTCTTCTCGCGGCCGCGCTCGTTCCCGATGATGCCTATGCCCGCCGCGGAGGTGGCGGTGGAGGCTATCGCGGAGGTGGAGGGGGCATGCGCGCCGGAGGTTTCCATGGCGGCGCCGTTCACGCCGGACGGATCCATGGCGGAGGCGGACGCCATTACGCAGGAGGTCCGCGGCCGAGCCATCCCATAGCCGGTCGTCCGGGCCGCCCCGGTTACCCCGTTGCGGGCCGTCCCGGCCGTCCCGTCGCCGGTTATCCCGGAGGCTATCCGCGATATGGCTACCGAGGCGCCGCTTACGGTGCTGCCGCCGTCGGTGCGGCTGCCGCGGGCGCCTACGGATACTACAATAACAACTACAACAACGGCTGTTATCAGGACACGTACGGCAACTGGGTCTGCCCCAACCAGTACCCATATTGAAAGAATGCGCGGCTGACGGACCCAGCGAAGTCCGTCAGCAGCATCGATCTGACGGACAAGGATCGGATCGCGCGGGAGCGCGGCCCCGATCACCTCGTCAATATCGCTCGGTAACGAAGTTCATCCCACGCAGGCCGGCCTGGTCGTTGTAGCGTCCTTTGTCGGAGCGCTTCGGCAGCCTCACCTTGTCCTTCTTGATCCGCTTGTGCGGGATAGCCTCCAGGATGTGCGCGATACAGTTCAGCCGCGCCCGCCGCTTGTCGTCGGAGCGAATGATGTACCAAGGCGCCTCCTTCGTGCTCGTCTTCTTGAGCATCAGGTCGCGCGCGCGCGAATAATCATACCAGCGCTTGAAGGATTCGAGGTCCATCGGGCTCAGTTTCCATTGCCGCACCGGATCGTCGATGCGGGCGTTGAAGCGGCGCTCTTGCTCCTCCATCCCGACCTCGAGCCAGATCTTGATCAGGATGATGCCGCCGTCGATGGCGTACTTTTCCACCTGCGGGCAGAGCGACAGGAAACGATCGTGCTCGGCGGGCGAGCAGAATCCCATGACATATTCGACGCCGGCGCGGTTGTACCAGCTCCGGTCGAAGATCACGATCTCGCCGCCGGCCGGAAACTGCTTCATGTAGCGCTGGAAGAAAAGCTGCGTCTTTTCGCGATCCGATGGCGCCGGAAGCGCCACCACCCGGAATACGCGCGGGCTGACCTTTTCGGTGATCGCCTTGATCGTGCCGCCCTTGCCGGCCGCGTCGCGGCCTTCGAACAGGACGATGACCCGAAGCTTGTTTTCCTTTACATAATCCTGGAGATGGCAAAGCTCGATCTGGAGCTTTTCGAGCTCCTTCTCGTAGTCCTTGCGCTTCATCCGCTCTGAGGCTTCGTCCTTTGCCATGCCGCTCCGCCTTCTCTTAACTCGGCCGAAACGTGATCAGTCGCCCCACGAAATGATGACGCCGATGTCGCCGGGGACGCCGTCAGGAAAGTCGACGACCTGGTAGCCGATGCGATAGCCGCGCGGCTTGAGGTATTCGGTCCAGAGTTCGAAGATCTCTTTTGGAATTCCCGTCAGCGTTTTCTCCCAGCCCGCCTCCATCTGGTTGATCGCACGGCCCTTGTCCGTGCACAGCGTATTCGGGAAGCGATAGACCTGCACTTCGGTCAGGCCGTTGCGAACCGCGCGCTGGATGATGGTCGAGGCGAGCTTGATTTTCTCCTCCTCGGATTTGCCAGACGGTTTGCTCAGCCGTTCGATCAGAGCGCGTTTCTCGGCTTCGGCCGCGGCGGCGAGGCGAACATATTCCTCGGCCTTTCTGGCTTCCTCGAGCGCAGCTTCCTTGCGAATTTGCAGTGCGTTGGGAATGAGCTCATCGATGCCGGGCATGATTGGTGCGTTCCTGGCTTGCTGTGGGATCGGAGTCAGGGCTAAGCTAAGTTTCGCGCCGTTCGGACCTTTGATTCATATCAAGCAATTTTCTCACCTGCGCGGCCACAGTGACGAGCCGGCGCGCAGACCGCCCTGATCCCTTCCGTGGAGGCGACCATTGAGCGAGCAACTTCATCCGATGGCTCCGCATCATCTGCCGTTCTACCTCGCGCCGGGAAGCGGCACGGACGTTCTGATGGTGGTGATGGGGATCTTCCTGATCGGCACCGTACTCTGGGTTGGCACGCTCTATTGGAAGCTGCACAGCCTGCCCGAACGAATGGCGCACAAGTCGCAGAAGTTGCAATTCGAGATCGTGGCCGTGCTCGGCATCATCTCGCTCTTTACGCACATGCACATTTTCTGGGTGGCCGGCCTTCTGCTCGCAATGATCGACTTGCCGGATTTCGGCACGCCGCTGCGGAGTATCGCAGGCTCGGTCGAGAGGATCGCCGACGCCGCGCCCGGCGAGAGCCGCGAGCCAGAACTCCCCAGCTTGCCGCCGGTCGAAAAGCCGATCGTCAAGGGAAAGGAACACAGCCATGTTTGAGCTCATGTTCTGCTCCCTCCTGACCATCCTGCCGGACTACCTCTACCGCCGCTATGCCCAGGGCAAACGTTTCGGCAAGGAAATCACCTTCTTTTCCATCTGGTATGAATTGCGATGGGGCATCACCGGCTGCTTGATGCTGACGATTTCGCTGATCACCATGATCTTCTACTTTCACCCGTCAACGACCTCGGCCGCGCTCTATTTTCGGACAGTCCCGATCCTGCCTGAAGGCTCCGGCCGCGTCGCGGAAGTCAATGTCGGCTACAGCGAGGCAGTGAAGAAGGGCGACGTGCTGTTCAGGTTGGACAGTTCGAAGCAGAAGGCTGCTTTGGAGACGGCCACCCGCAAGATCGCCGAGGTTGACGCCGCGATGACAAGCGCCGAAAACGACGTGGTCAAGGCCGAAGCGCAGATCCAGGAAGCCAAGGCCAGCCTTCAGCAGGCCAAGGACGAGCTGGACGTCAAGACGGAGCTGCAGCGCCGCAATCCCGGTATCGTCCCGCAACGCGATATCGAAAAACTACAGGTCGTGGTCAACCAGCGGCAGGCTGGTGTGGACTCGGCCACCGCGTCCAAAACGTCGGCGACATTGCGGCTTTCGACACTGTTGCCGGCTGAAAAAGCGAGCGGCCAGGCGGCGTTGGCTGAAGCGCAGGTCGATCTCGACAAGACCTTCGTTCGCGCCGGCGTCGACGGTCGGGTCGAGCAGTTCCTCGTTCGGACGGGCGATCTCGTTGCCCAGATCATGCGACCAGCCGGCGTGTTGATACCGGCGGATGCCGGCAGGGGTAGGCTGCAGGCCGGGTTTGGACAGATTGAAGCGGGGGTAGTGAAGGTAGGGATGGTCGCAGAAGCGACCTGCATCTCCAAGCCATGGGTGATCATTCCGCTCCTTGTCACCGATGTGCAGGATTACATCGCCGCCGGCCAGGTCCAGGCTGGCCAGGAACTGATCGAAGCTCAGAATGCACGTAAGCCAGGTTCAATACTCGCCTTCCTGGAGCCGCTGTACAAGGGCGGCCTCGACGGCGTGACGCCGGGCAGCAGTTGCATCGTCAACGCCTATACCAGCAACCACGAGGAGATCTCCGCGAAGGAGACGGGCACGGCTCGTGCCGTCGCCCTGCATGTCGTCGATGGCGTCGGCCTCGTGCACGCCATGCTCTTGCGAATTCAGGCGCTGCTGCTGCCGATCAAGACGCTGGTGCTCAGCGGGCACTGACAGGCTTCGCTTTGGCTTGAATCGCACTTCGGTTCAGCGATGCGCCTCAGTTGAGCCGGTCTGGCGTCATGAGCCAGTCCGACCAGTCAGCGCATATTCACTGTGAGTGCCACATGGTCCCCGCGAAAATGCCGATCTGGCTCCGTTCCTTCATAGTCGCCAGCGCTGTTGTGCTCGTGCTTGGAGCTGGCCTGTTCGGCTACCGGTGGTATTCTCGCCCCACGACGCTGACGATCGCCGTCGGATCGCTGGACGGTGAGGCCGCGCGTCTGGTCTCGGCACTGGCGAGCCGGCTTGCCGTGGTGAACGCCTCGGTCCGGCTCAGGCTGGTGGAAACGACCAACGCGGTTGATGCTGCCGAGCAGTTTGCGGCGGAAAAGGTCGAGCTTGCTGTCGTCCGGGGCGACGTCGGCGATCTGTCGCAGGCGCAGGCTATCGTGGTTCTCGCCCACGCCGTTGTCCTGCTGGTTGCGCCGCCGGGCTCCTCCATTACCGAAATCGCTGGTCTGAAGCGCACCAGCGTCGGCGTGATCGGCGGCGAGATGAATCGCAAGGTCGTCGACGTCCTCAGCGACGAATACGGCCTTGGACGCGCCAACGTGACATTCCGAAATCTCCAACCGGCAGACGCGCGGCGGGCACTCGATGCCAAGGAGGTACGGGCGATTCTGATCGTCGTTCCTCTTGCCGACAGGTATCTGGCCCTCTTGCGCGGCCTCTTTCTGCAGACGCCGAAGACCGCGCCGGTCCTCCTTCCCGTCGAGGCGGCTGGTGCCATCGCTGAAAAGCAGCGCGCCTATGAAAGCTTCGATGTCCCGAAGGGCACGATGCGCGGTTCGCCGCCTGTCCCGAGCGAGGATCTCACCACGCTGCGGGTGTCGTTCTATGTGGTCGCGCAAAAGCAGCTCAGCGCAGAGGTGGCGGGCAGCCTGGCCGACGCGCTGATGAAGGCGCGCAGGGACCTGCTCGGCGAATTGCCGATCCTCTCGCAAATGACCGCACCGAGCACGGATTCGGACGCCTTCCTCCCGGTTCATCCTGGCGCCGCAGCATTCTACAACGGAACGCAGCAGAGCTTTCTGGACGAATGGGGAAACGCGATCTTCCTCGCGCCCATGATTTTCGGCGGCCTCATCTCCGTATTGGCGGCGGCGTGGAAATTCCTTCAGGTGCGTGATCCCTCTAAGGACGAACGGGGCCTGGACTTGCTGTATGCGCTGGGCGCGCGGATACGCAGGACGGAGGCGGAGGCCGAACTGTCCGATATCGAGGTCGAGATCGACCGGGTGCTCCAGGGCCAGCGCGCCAAGGCCGCTGCAGGAGACGAGAATGCGCTCGATGTCACGACATTGAATGTCGCTGCGCATCGTCTTCAGAGCCTGATTCACGACCGTCGGATCCTGTTGTCCGCGAACGGACATGAGCAAGCGCTCGGTCAGCCAGTTGACCGCACCTGACGGTGGTCACTCCAGACCAAGTCGAATCACGGCCGCACCCAAGCTCAGCGACCTTGATCTTGATCAAACCCTCCGACCGCGAACCCCGTTTCCTTCAGCAATCGCGTCATGCGAAGGGTGCGGGACATCAGGGGGATAGCGGACGGGCAATGAAGCGTCGTGAGTTCATGGCCTTGGTCGGTGCTGCAGCCGCTTGTCCGGTTTTCGCGCACGCTCAGGACGGGGCACCGCGGCCGATGCCGTCGGTCGGCGTGCTGACTGGCAATTTGGTGGGCGATGGCGGCGCTCAGATGCGCGTCAATGCCTTTCAGCAGGGTCTCGCCGACCTCGGCTGGATCGCCAATCAGAACTACCGACTCGATGTGCGCTGGCCGGGCTCCAATCCGACATGGCAGGAACGTGAAGCTCGCGAACTTGTTGCCACCGGACCCGACGTGCTGTTTGCGACCAGCACGGCGACGACACGGGCGCTGCGGGCTGCAACGCAGATCATTCCGATCATCTTTGTCGGGCTCTCGGATCCAGTCGGGACAGGCCTCGTCGTCGATCTGGCAAGGCCGACCAGCAATCTTACCGGCTTCTCGCTTTACGAGCATGCTATGAGCGGGAAATGGCTGAGCCTGTTGAAGGACATGGTGCCCAGCATGAGCAGTGCGATGCTTCTGTACAATCCCGAGACCGCGCCATATGCGCCCCTTTATCTTCAGGCCGCACACCAGGTGGAAAGTCGCCTGCGCATGACGGTTACCGGCGCCTCCGTCCGCAGCGGCGCCGAGATCGCGGGGGTCATCGAGACGGCGGCGCGGAATGGCAGCGGGATCGTCGTACTGCCGGACGGCGGCTTCTTCAGTACTCAGAGCGCCATGGCAATCCCGTTGCTGGCCCAGCGCCGCGTGCCGGCGATCTTCGCCGTCCGCTTCTATACTGTGAATGGCGGGCTGATGTCCTATGGCGCCGACCTGACGCAACAGTTTCGCGACGGCGCTGGCTATGTCGCTCGCATCCTTCGCGGCGCCGAGGTCCGCAGTCTTCCGGTGCAATTCGCCACAAGGTTTGATCTCGTTATCAACGTGAGAGCGGTCCACTCACTTGGGCTGGCGATCCCGGAACGATTGCTGATGGAGGCTGAGCTGATTGACTAGCTTGCTCGGGCGTCGCGGGGGATGAGGCAGCGTTTCGTTGATCTCGATCAACAAACGCCAGCTCTCGGGTCTGATGATCGCCGGAACATGTGTATGGAGGATCTGATGTTTTGCTGCGGCAGGACCTTGATGGCGCTTGCGCTCGTGATCGCGATTCCGCTGGCGGCGGCGGCGCAGACCGCAGATAAGGCGCCCGCCTCCAGCCCGCAGCAGGCAAATCCCCCCGCGCAAGCCGCAGAGCTTCTGAAACCGGAGCAGCTCGAAGCTCTGGTCGCGCCGATTGCGCTCTACCCCGACGAGTTGCTTGCCAACGTGCTCGCGGCTTCCACCTATCCTCTGGAAGTCGTTCAAGCCGATCGCTGGCTGAAAGAGCGCAAGACTCTGAAGGGTGATGTCCTGAAGACTGAAGTCGAGAAGCAGCCGTGGGATGACAGCATCAAGGCGCTGGCCTCGACTGCTGAGGTCTTGGCCATGATGAGCGACAAGCTCGACTGGACCAAGGCGCTCGGCGACGCCGTGCTGGCACAGCAGCCGGATGTGATGGATGCGGTCCAGCGGCTGCGGACCAAGGCTTATGACAACAAGAAGCTGGTGACCACCAAGCAGCAGAAGGTGAGCGTCAAGACCGAGGAAAGCAGGCAGGTGGTCGTGATTGAGCCGGCGGTTCCCGATACGATGTATGTGCCGTATTACGAGCCTGCGACAGTCTACGGCGCGTGGCCCTACACCGAGTATCCACCATATTACTTCGGCTACCCGTCCTACATCGGCGCAGGCGTCGTCGCGGCGGGTCTCGCCTTCGGCACGGCCTGGGCCATCGGTCGCTGGGGCAATTATTGGGGCGGCGGCTGCAACTGGGGCAACCGCAACGTCTATATCAATCACCGAACCACGAATATCGGAAATGGCTGGCAGCACAATCCCTCGCATCGCCAAGGGGTACGCTACAACAACGCCAACGTTCAGCAGCGCTTCGGCAATAGCAATCTGAAGGCCGGGGCCGCCGACCGGATGGATTTCCGCGGCCGCGACGGACAGCAGAAGCCGGGACAGGATCGGCCAGGTGCGGGAGATCGTGCCGGCGATCGCGCAGGTGATCGAGGCGGTGACCGACAAGGCGCGGGGGATCGTGCCAAGGCGGGAGGCGATCGTGCCAAAGCTGGTGGCGATCGCGCGGCCAAAGGCGGTGGTGCCAAGAATGCCGGCGCAAAGAGTGCTGGCCCTAAAGCGGGCGGTGCCAAGGGCGGCGGCACCAAGGCCGCGAACCGCGGTGGTGGCGGAAGCGCGCTGAACGTGTCGTCGGGGCGCTCGGCGGCCGCAGCGTCGGCCCGTGGCCAGGCGAGCATGGCGAGCATGGGACCGCGCGGCGGCGGTGGCGGAGGTGCGAGCTTCGCCGGCCGAGGCGGCGGCGGAGGCTTCCAGGGTGGAGGTGGCGGAGGCCGGGGTGGTGGTGGTGGCGGTGGACGGCGTTCCGATATCGCACTGAAGCACGATGTCGTTCTGCTCGGCCATCTCGCAAGCGGCCTTGGTTATTACCGCTTCAGCTATATCGGCAGCGACAAGGCCTATGTCGGCGTCATTGCGCAGGAAGTCGAGGAAGTGAAGCCGGTAGCCGTCACCCGCGAAGCCGACGGCTATCTCCGGGTGTATTACGAAAAGCTCGGTCTGAAATTCCGTACCTATCGCGATTGGCTCGAGAGCGGCGCGCGGATTCCTGCGGGGGTGACGCAATGATGGGTCTGAAGTCGCTTCATCGTGCGGCGTTGCCGGCCATCATGGCGCTGGCGCTCCTGAACTCGCCATCCCTTGCGCAGCAGTTTTATCCGACACCGGAGGATGCGGCAGCGGCGCTCGCTGCCGCCGTCAAAAGCGGGCCGGACCGGGCCATCCTGAAAGTCCTCGGCAGCGCTGCCGAGGACATCGTCTCGTCCGGTGATGAGGTCGCCGACGTCGACATTCGGAAACGCTTCACCTCGATGTACGACGCCAAGCATTCGATCAAGGCGGAGGGTAACAAGAAGGCAATGCTGATGTTGGGTCCGGACGACTTCCCGTTCCCGATCCCGCTCGTCAACACCAGGACCGGCTGGGAATTCGATGCCGCCGAAGGCCGCATCGAAGTGCTGTATCGCCGCATCGGCCGCAATGAGCTCGACGCGATTCAGACCAGCCTCGCGTTTGTCGATGCCGAGAACGACTACGCCGACAAGGATCGCGGCGAAGGGGCCGGCGTGTACGCACAACGCATCGTCAGCAGCGCGGGCAAGAAGGACGGGTTGTTCTGGCGTGACGACAATGACCAGAGCCCACTCGGCGCATTGGCAGCGCAGGCTTCGGCTGAAGGCTACAAGGCCGAGGAGGGTGCGGCGCCCTATCACGGCTATTATTTCCGGATCCTGAAGGGGCAGGGGTCGAACGCGCCAGGCGGCGCGCTCAACTATGTGGTCAAGGGCAAGATGATCGGAGGTTTTGCATTGGTCGCCTGGCCTGCCGAGTACGGCAATTCCGGCGTCATGACCTTCCTGGTCAACCATGCGGGCGTTATCTACCAGAAGGATCTCGGTTATCGGACCAAGGTTCTCGTTTCCCGCATGACTGCATTCGATCCGGACCAGACCTGGAAGAAGGTCGATGGTGCAAAACCCTGAGCGACGCACGCAGATAGTGCGTCTGGCACCCTCGTATCGGTCGCCAACCTCAGCACGATCATGATCTCTATGAAGTGAGCGAAAGGCGGAACGATCGTGACGGTCTCGTAGTGTTCATTGCGACGAAGTGGGAGCGGAGATTGGGATCTCCAACTCGAAAACGGAGCCCCTGACACCCGATTTGACCAGCCTCAACCTTCCTCCGCACCTTGCGACCAGGTTGGAGGAGATGGCCAGTCCCAACCCCATACCGCCTTGCTTCGTCGTAAAGAAAGGGTCGAAGATGCGCTCTTGATGACGCGGTGTGATGCCGGTGCCCGAGTCCTCGACGGACAAATGAACCGCTGTACCACCATCGAGGGCAGTTTTCAGACGGAGCTCTCGTTGGTCGGCGGGGACAGAGCTCATTGCGTCAATCGCGTTTTTGCAGAGGTTCAGGACAATCTGCTGAAGCTCAGTGCCGTCCAGTGCGACTGGAGGTATGTTGCCCTGAAGCTCCATCGTCACTGATACGCCATTGGCCAGGAGATCGTGCTTCAACAGTCTCAGCGTAAGCTCCGCGATGTCCTCGACGTTTGCCGAAGCGCCGCCGCGCGCCGTTTTGATTGTCATCTCGCGAATGCTCGATATGATGTCGGCCGCCCGACCGCCGTCGGCTTCGATGTCACAGAGGATGTTCTCGAGTTCCTCGAGTTCAGGGGAGGCAGCTCGCAAGTGACTCAACCCTGTCGCAGCATTGAGCGAGATGGCCCCCAATGGCGATCTCAGCTCATGGGCGATCGCGCCAGTGACCGCGTCGATGCTGAGAAGCCGGTTCGCTCGTTCGCGTCGCTGCAGGGCAATGACGCTGGCAAGGCGCGAATAGATAAACATCGTTTCGATGAGCAATACGGTCAGCAACATGCAACTGCCGACCAGAACGAAACCGCGTGCTGCGTACCAACCGATGGTGAAGCGAACCGAGCTGCCGATGATCGCTACCAGAAAGTTCGGCAAGTAGGCGAGCAAAGTCACCATCAGCCAAAGGTCAAGAATGGTGCGCATGCGCGCAAACAGGACGGTGAGAGCAGTCACATTCCAAAGCAAAAGTATCAGGTTGACTTGATTACCGAGAGGCGTCTGATGCCTGACGTCGTTCACGTAGAAGCTAGGGAGAAATTCGGCTTTCGCAGTCACCATCCACGTCAGTGCTGCCACGGTGGCAGCGATGCAGCCGAAGGCTAGTACGATCACGGCTATTGCCGGTCTGCCTGGTCGGCCGGCGGTGGAGTGATCCTTTGTGAATCCGTACACCAGGATAGCCGCGGGAAAAGCCGTGTGCCAAAGCACGTAAAGCCAAGCGGGGCTATCCAGTCCATTTCCAATGACACCTGCGGTAGCGTATCCGTTCGGAAAGGCGAGCGTTTGCAAGAATGCGAACGATCCGCTGAAAACGTATCCACTTGCGAGTGCGAGAAGTGCCCGTTGGGGCTGGATCGCAAATTGAGCAAACAGCAGGGCTGCCGTGATAAACTCGGCCAGGGCCAACGCGGTCTGCAATACTGGAACGAAACCATTGATCTGGCCCAACTGGATCCGGGCGAACGGCGCGATGGCCGCTGCAAGGACGATGAGCAAGACGGCGACACCCACCGCCCAGGCCTTTTGGCGAGGGGTTGCGGGCATGTTCGCGATGATCAATGGGAATTCTTGCTCATCATCGTACGGGGGCTCGGCGGCTGCATTGGCCGATCGCTGGCTCGCTCGCGCAATGCCCGGCCCTGATGCTGTCGCACCGCCGCCAAGTCCCATGAACTTGCGCTGGCTCATTCCGCCTCCGGGACCACGAGACAGCATCTTACTCGTCCCCGCGCCCGTTGAAAGCCCATAAGGGGGATCGGCGTGTTCGGAAGAGACATCTGACGGCCGGACTTATGTTCGCAACATGGCCTCGATCTCTTGCGCCGCTTCAAGCAGCGTGCGGTCTTGTCCGCGCGCGGCGATGACCTGAAGACCGAATGGAAGTCCGCACCGATCCGTTCCGCACGGTATCGAAATCGCCGGCAGGCGGGCATGATTGACAAAGGGAGTTAACGCCGCGTGCGCGCGCGGACTCGCCACGCGGCCACCGATCGTGTCGGGTCCGGACTGGGTGAATGGCCAGGCGACACAGGGCACGGTTGGCGCCAGCAGCAGATCGACCTCCGTGAAGAATGCAGCGAAAGCATTGGCGATCGCGGCGCTTGCCAGCAGCGCACCGGTAACGTCGACGCCCGACCACGACAGCCCTCGCTCGATCTGCCTGGCGATGTCAGGATCGAAGACGGCCGGATTCTCGCGGAACGCGTCTCGATAGAGTGCGGCGAGCCCGGCGTGCTGAAGCGGCATGATGGCCTCTTCCGTCGCGCCCGCCGGCCAGACGGGATCGCGCTGCGCGATGCTGAGGCCTGCGGCGGAGAGACGCGCGATGGCGACAACGAGCCCGTGAGCGACAACATCATCGACGGCGACGTCGAGCCCAAGGCGTGGCGAGAACGCGATGCGCAGACCGGCGATGTTTTTGGCCTCTTTAGCGATGTGGGCTGAATCCGGGTCGCGCGGATCGATACCGGCCATCGCCTCGAACGCCAACGCGATATCGGCGATATCGGTGGCGATCGGCGCGATGACGGAGAGGCCGAAGAACGGTTCGGCGAAGCCGGGCCCATAGGGGATCGCGCCATACGACGGCTTGAACCCGGCGATGCCGACATGAGCCGGCGGCCTGCGGCTCGATCCGCCCGCATCGGTGCCGATCGCCAGCGGCACGAGGCCGGCCGCAACCGCGGCAGCAGGGCCGCCCGACGAGCCGCCGGGCGTCAAGGTGGGATCGAGTGGATGCCGCGTTGGCCCATACAGCGGCGAGGTTGTCACGCCCTTGCAGGCGAATTCTGACGTTGCGCCGATGCCGACGACGACGGCGCCGGCCTTGCGCAGCCGCTCGATCGCAATCGCGTCCCGCGGTGCGACGAATTCGGCGAACAAGCGCGAGCCCTGTGTCACACGCCAGTCGCCGACCCAGATGTTGTCCTTGACGATGACGGGGACACCGGCGAGCGGCATCGTCTCGCCGGCACGCAAGCGATCGTCGACCGCTGTGGCATCGGCAAGCGTACGTGCGGGAGCGGTCGTCACCACCGCGTTCAGCGCCTTGGCGGCCTCGATGCGCGTAAGCGCGGCCTTGGCAGTCTCGACCGCACTCGTTCGACCGGCAGAAACGTCGGCCGCAATCTCGCACGCGCTACTTTTTCCCTTTGTCATGGCATCCCCAGATCAGTGCCAATGTGCCGCAGAGGGCGAGGCACGCCAAGGCGACGAAGGCGGCACCGAGACTGGCTGCGCCGTCCAGGAGCGACACCAGCGCCGGCGCCGCCAAGAGGCCGGCATAGGATGCGGTCAGCACCGCGCCGGTCGTTTCGCCAATCCTGTCCTGCGGGGCGAGGCGTGCGATCTCGGCCACGAAGACACCGTTCCAGCCCGAGGCCGTCAGGCCGAACAGAGTTGCAATCGCAAACTGGCCCGTCCGTCCGAGCGATGCGCCGTCGAGGCCGAGCAGCGCGGCGCAGAAAGTCATGCCGAGGCCGATGACGACGAGAACTCCGCGTGAGGCGTTGAGGCGCATTGCGACGAGGCCCCAGCCGAGCCGGCCGACTAGCCCGCCGGCCTGGGCGCAGGCAAGCGCCATGCCGGCCTCGACATGGCTGAGGCCGAGTTCGCGGGTGCCGAGCGTGACGAAGACCGTATTGAGCGACACCTGCATCGCGCTGAACGGCATCGAGGCCAGCGCCAGCATTGCGATGCGCCGGTCCGCGGTCACCAGTGCCAGCCGCGTTCGAAGGCCAAGCTCTGGCAGTGGAACGACCTTCACGGCGTAGGCCGGCCGCAGGCGCTCGAACCATGCTGTCGCCAGCAGCGCACAGGCGCCGACGACTGCGTAGCACCAGGCCGCTCCCAGCGAGATTGCGATCACGGGCAGAACCAGCGAGCCGCAGACCGCGCCGATCTGGTTTCCGGTCTGGCGAACCGAGAACACGAACGCGCGCCGCTCGGCCGTCACGAGCCGCGCCAGCAGCGCCGCGCTTGCGGGGGTCTCCGGTCCGAAGGCGAGGCCAAGACAGAGGCCGGCTGCGAGCAGGGCCGCCGTCGAGCCGAGGGAAGCCAGCGCCATGCTGGCGATGATCGCCGCCGCGCAGAGGCTCGCGATCCGCAGCGAGCCCAGACGGACGATGAACCCGCCGCCCCAGAACGAGGCGGGGATGCCGACCGCGAACACGGCGCAGGAGAACATCGAGAGCTGCCAGACCTCGATATGGGCGCGCGGTGCCACCACGCCCGGCGCGAACAGAGCTAGCGCCACCAGCGCCTGAAGCGAGGTCATAGCGCCAAGCGCCGGCAACAATGCGGGCGCTGGCCGAACGGCCGTGTTTGCGTCTACCATGGTGCTGCGTTCATTGGAGGAACATCGTGGCAGGCGGCATTTCCATTCACGCGGTCGATGTGGCGAGCGGACGCCCGGCGCAGGGTCTGCGTGTCGATATCTGGCGGATTGATCCGGACTCGCTGCGCGTCGCCGACGGACGGCTTGCTGCCAACGGCGTGCTCGATCATCCCGTTGCGCAGGGCGCGGGCGTGACGACAGGCGAGTACGAGGTCCTGTTTCATCTCGGCGAGTTCTTTGGCGAGCGCGACGGGTTTCTCACGGTGACGCCGTTCCGCTTTCGCATCAAGAATGTTGACGAGCATTTTCACCTGCCGCTGAAATTCACGCGCTGGGGCTATTCGCTGTTCCGCGGCGCCTGATCAGTTGGTCAGCCGCCGCGACAACCCCGTGACGCGCTCCATGATCGCGACCAGCGCGACGGTCGCAATGATCAGCACGCCCGACAGCGCGGCGATGGTGACGTCGAGCTTGCCCTCGAGGTCCTGCCACATCCGGATCGGTAGCATGTCGGTTGCTGCATCGCGCAGGAATAGCGACACCGGGACGTTGTCGAACGACGACATGAAGGCGATGAAGGCGCCCGCGATGATGCCCGGCCGGATCAGCGGCAGCACGATGCGGCGGAACGTGTAGATGCGGCTGGCGCCCAGCACGGCCGAACTTTCCAGGAGGGTCGGCTCGAGCTGGGCCAGCGCCGCAATCGTGTTGCGCACGACATAGGGCACGCACACCACGGTATGGCCGATCACCAATGTCAGCGGCGACACCGGCAGTCCGACCAGCGAGAACAGCATCAACGCGGCGAGACCGAAGGCCAGCGCCGGCAGCACCAGAGGGGACATGAACAGGGAATCGAGCAGCCGCGCCGACAGCTTCGGCGAGCGCGAGATCGCGAGCGCTGCGGCAACGCCGAGCACCACTGACAGTCCCGTCGCCCATACCGCCACAATGAGGCTGTTCTTGGCGGCGAAGTGCAACTGCCAGGCGTTCCACAGCTCCGCGTACCAGCGCAGCGAATAGCCCGGCGGCGGGAAACGCAGCGAGAAGCCGCTGGTGAAGGAGACGATCAGCACCACCAGCGACGGCGCGATGATGATGACCAGCGCGATGATCGCGACCACGGTCATGACCAGCTCGAAGCTGAACGCCTCCAGGGTACGCTTGCGCCCGCTCATCAGGCGCCTCCATAGCCGCGCGACAGGCGGCCCAGCGTAGTGAAGACGGAGACGACCGCGAGCACGGCGAGCAGGAAGATGATCGAGATCGCGGATGCAAACGGCCAGTTCTGCAGCGTGGAGGCCTGCTGATAGAGATACATCGGCATGAACAGCATCTGTCCGCCGCCGATCAGCGACTGGGTGATGAAAGCAGTGATGGCGGCGGCATAGGTCAGCGTGCAGCCGGCGATCACGCCGGGCAGCGACAGCGGCAGCACGATCTTGAAGAAGGTGCGCCAGCTTCCGGCGCCGAGCGAGCAGGAGGCATCGTCGAGATTGGAATCGATCCGGTTGAGCGCGGTGATCAGCGGCAACGTCATCAGCGGCATTTGCACTTGCGCCAGCGCGATCACCACGCCGAACTGGGTGTAGAGCAGCTTCAAGGGCGTATTGATGATGCCAAGCGATTGCAGCGTCGCGTTGATAATGCCTTGGCGGCCGAGAATGACGATCCAGGCGAAGGTGCGCACCACGACGCTGGTCAGGAGCGGTAGCAGCACGATCAGGATGATGATGGTCTGAAGCCGCGGCCCGACCCGTTGGTAGAGCCAGGCGATGGGAAAGCCGAGCACGAGGCAGACGGTAGTCACCTCCGCCCCCAGCAGCAGCGTCGAGCCGAGCACGCTGAGGCTGAAGGGGTCGGTGAGGAAGTGCAAATATTGGCCGAGCCCCCAATGGAGCGCGGCCGTGTCGTTGTGGAGCGAGAGCCAGAGCAGTTGCAGCAGCGGCGCCACGAAGAAGACCAGGAAGAACAGCGCCAGTGGCACTGCCAATCCCATCCCGTAGGAGGTGACGTCCCGTGGTGCCGGTGCTGCGCCCATCGTCAGGTCCCTAAAGCTCTTAGATCTTGATCTCGCGGTTGAAACGCTCGATCCAGGCCGAGCGCTGCTCGTTGATCTTCTTCCAGTCCTGGAACACGAATTTCTGCTTCAGCTCCGCGGTGTCCTTGGCGAGCACGCGCGCAATCTCGCCGCCCATCGTCACCTTGGAATTGGTCGGCACGATCAGATAGGGCGGGTTCATCAGCGTGGTCTGCACCTCGGGCGTCAACGACGCCTCGATCAGCTTGAAGGCGAGCTCGCGGTTGGGCGAGTTCTTGACGATGTGGATCGTGGTCTTGAAGGCGATGGCGCCTTCCTTCGGGGCCACGAACTCGACCGGCACGCCGCGCGCTTTCAGGATCTGGATGGCGTTGAAATTGCCGGGCGAGATGTCGATCTGGCCCTGCTGGAACAGGGTGGCGAGCGCGCCGGGATTGGCGGCCACCGCAGCGAGATTGGGCTTCAGCTCCTCGATCGCCTTGAAGCCGGGATCGACATTGGCCTCCGAGCCGCCGCGCATCTTTGCGATCTCGACCAGCCATCCGGTCCCGAGCGTCGAGTTGAGGTTGGTGATGCCGACGCGGCCCTTGAACTCGGGCTTCCACAGATCGGCCCACGATGTCGGCGGCGTCTTGACGGCCTCCGGATTGTAGGTGAGGCCGACGACCTGAAAGAACGGGGCAGGGCCCATCGGCTCCTGGGCCTCGGCGATCAGGTCCTTGTAATAGGCGCTCTTCTCGACGGGGTATGGCTCGACCAGATCTTGGCCGATCGCGACCAGGGCCGGGCCGGGATCGTGCAGCATGACGTCGATCGGCGGATTGGCCTTGGCGGCGTTCACCTTGGCGATCTGGTCAACCGAGAGCATGGGGTCGAGCACCATCGCGGCGTCCGCGTTGGCCTTACGGAAGGCCGGCACCAGCACGGCCTTGTGCGCCTCCTCCCAGCTTCCGGTGAAGGTCGCAAACACCAGCGGGCGGGCCTGGGCATAGCTCAATCCGGGAAACGCCTTCATGGCACCGAGTGTGAGTGCGGTCGTCATCAGGCTTCGGCGGTTCATGATCATGGTCGAACTCCCTTTGGACAAATGCTGAATTTAAAGCGTTGCAGGAAAAGCGTTGGCCAGCGACGGGGCGAGCGGCGCGAGGCGTACCGCGGCGCCGCTCTCGAGCGTGCGCGCCTCGCCGATGCGCGCCTGCGAGATCTTGACGCCGGAGCCGTCGGCGGTGGTGATCTCGTGCACGACCGTGGCCCCGAGCGGCAGCGACATGCCGACCACGCCCGCAAAGCCGGTCTCGTCGCCGACGAATTGCAGATGCTCGGGTCGGATACAGACGGTGACGCGGCCGCCCTCGGCAAGCGCGCCACCCGCCGGCCGCGCAATGATCTCAGCGCCGGCATCGAGACGGACTTTTGCTGCCGTCCGGTCCGCCGAGACGACCACGCCGGGCATGCGGTTGCTGGCGCCGACGAAGGTGTTCACGAACAGCGTCTGCGGCCGGTCATAGACGTCGGACGGCGATCCGAACTGCTCGAGCTTGCCGTGGCTCAGCACCGCGACGCGGTCGGCCATCGACAGCGCTTCTTCCTGGTCATGGGTCACGATCAATGTGGTGATGCCGGAGACGCGCTGGAGCCGCTTGACCTCGATCTGCATGTCGAGCCGCAAATTCTTGTCGAGCGCGGCAAAGGGCTCGTCGAGCAGCAGGATCGACGGCTTGATCGCCAGCGCGCGAGCGAGCGCCACGCGCTGCTGCTGGCCGCCGGAGAGCTGCCGTGGCAGTCGTTCCGACATGGTCGGCAGCTGCACCAGATCCAGCAGGCGTTGCGCTTCGCGCTGGCGGGTTGCCTTGTCGATGCCGCGCGCGGCAAGCCCGTAAGCGACATTCTCGCTGATGCTAAGATGAGGAAACAGCGCGTAGTTCTGGAACACGATGCCGACGGCGCGGCGGTTCGGCGGCAGCGCATCGACGACGTCGTCGCCGATGATGATCCGTCCCTGCGTCTGCGCGATGAAGCCGGCGATGATGCGCAGCAGGGTGGTCTTGCCGCAGCCGGAGGGGCCGAGCAGGGCGATGATCTCGCCGCCCTTGATGTCGAGATTGATGTTCTCGACCGCGAGCGCGCCGCTCGGATAGCGGTGGGTGACGGCGTCGACGACGAGCGATCGGCCGCCTTGCACTTCAGCCATGATGCTGCCTCCCGTTGGCCCAAAGCAGAAAGCAAGTCTTGTGCCCGCCGCGCTCGCCTTTCGATGCGAGGTTTGGCATGGTGGGGCGATGACATCGGATCGATCGGTTTGCGACCTCACCGCCACAACCCTTGCATGCGCCATTGCGAAGGGCGAGCTGTCGTCGCGCGAGGTTGTCGAGGCGCATCTCGAACGGATTGCGCACCGAGACGTGCAATTGGCGGCATTTATGACTGTCGATGCGGAGGGCGCCCACCGTGCCGCGGAAATCTGCGATGCCGCGCCCGCGCCATTCGGTCCGCTGCACGGTGTGCCCGTAGGGATCAAGGACCTCACGGACACGGCGGGGCTCGCGACCACCTATGGGTCGGTTCTGTTTCGTGATCACGTCCCGGCCGAGGACGATCTCGTGGTCGCGCGGCTGCGGCGTGCCGGCGCGATCATCCTGGGCAAGACCAACACGCCGGAATTCGGCTTCGGTGCGGTCTGCACCAACAAATTGTGCGGGCCGACTCGCAATCCGTTCGATTCCGCGCTGACCTCGGGCGGTTCGTCCGGCGGCTCCGCTGTCGCGGTCGCGGCCGGCATGGTGCCACTGGCGCACGGCACCGATTTCGGCGGCTCGGTGCGCACGCCTGCGAGCTTCTGCGATGTCGCCTCGATCCGGCCGACGGCCGGCCGCATTCCATCGCCGCGCCGCCCGCTCGGCTGGGACATGCTGGCCTCCCAAGGTTTTCTGGCCCGCGGCGTCGACGATCTCGAACTTGCGCTGTCGATCTGTGCGGGAGGCGATGTGCATGACCCGCTCTCGATGGGCGTCGTCAATGACGAGCGGCCGGTTGCAGCACGTCCCCGGATCGCAGTGACGCCCGATTTCGGTGTCGCGCCCGTTGCGCGCGACGTCCGTGCGCGTTTCGCCGCGGCCTGCGAGGCGCTCGCGGGTGTTGCCGATGTGGTGCCGTCCGCGCCCGATTGCGGCGGTGCGATCGAGACATTTCGGACGCTGCGCGCCGCGCACATCGCCAACAGTTATGGCGAGCTGCTGAGGACGCGCCGCGCCGAGCTCACGCCCACCGTGATCTGGAACATCGAGGCGGGCGCAAAGCTCGCCGCGGAGGACTATCTCAACGCCGAACGGCGCCGCACCGACATCTACCGCAGCTTTCGCGAGCTGTTCAGCCACGTCGATTTCCTGGTCGCGCCGGCGGCGTCCGTTTTCCCTTGGTCGAATGAGATCAGCGACGTCACCGCGATCGATGGCGCAGCACTGGAGACGCCGATCGACTATCTCGCCATCACCTTCATCGTATCGCTGGTCGGTTTCCCGGTGCTGACCCTGCCGGCGCCGCGAGAGGAGAGCGAGCTGCCGTTCGGCATCCAGATCATTGCGCCACCGGGATGCGAATCCCGCCTGTTTGCCTTCGGCCGTGCCATCGAGAACGAACTGGGTTTTTCGCATCGCTGGCCGAAGCTCCCCTAGTTGTCGCGATGTTCGAGCCGGGCGGCGAGCGCATCGGCAAGGCCAAGGGTGGGTTTGGCGGCGGGGCGGCGGTACGTGCCTGCAGTTGCCTTGCGCAGGCGTAGCGCCACCAGCGCCTCCGCTTGCTTCACTGCGGCGACGACCTGATCGACGACAGGAACGGGGATCCGTTCGGCGACGCGCTCGGCAAGGCCCGAAAGTGGCGCGCCCGCGAAAATCAAAACATCGGCGTCGTTCTCGACGATCGCACGCTGAGCAAGTCCGACAAGCACATCTTCCTTCTCGGTGCCGACCTCCGAGATCGCCTGGAACGGCGTATCGAGCATGCGGATACCGGCGCAGCGCTCCCACAGCCCGTGGGCGCGGACGCATTCCTCGTACCAGGGGCCGAGCGCCTGGGCGAAGGTGACGATTGCGAAGCGGCGCCCGGCCATGCAGGCGGTCAGCATCGCCGCTTCCGCCATGCCGACCACAGGAATGTCGAAGGTTTCGCGCGCGGCGAACAGGCCGGGATCGCCGAAGGCGGCGATGATCGCTGCGTCGACCTTGCGGTGCTGCTCGGCCAGCATTTCCAGTGCGATAGCGCCGCCGATCTGTGCCTCGGTGCGCGTCGAGATATAGGGCACGCCGCGGGTCGCGGTGCAGGGGATCAGCTCGGTCCCGGGCGCAGCCGCGCGCTGCCCGACATCCGTCATCAACTGGGTGACAGCGGTGCTGGTGTTCGGGTTGAGCAGCAGCAGCTTCATGATTACGCCGCCGTCTGCTTGGCTTGAGAGGTGCCGATCACTTCGAGCAGGGCGGTGCCGGTGCGCCGGACATGGGCGCCGAGCAGGCGTCCTGCGGTTTCGCTATCGCGCGCCTCGATCGCGGCAAGGATGCCGGCGTGCTCGTCGACCGAATTGCTCCAGCGGCGGTCGGCGCCGAGCGCGAGGTAACGCGCGCGTTCGGCGCGGGAGATCAGCGTCTCGTGCGCTTCCCGCAACGGCGTGTTGCGCGCCATGCGGACGATGGTGTTGTGGATCTCGCCGTTGATGGCGAAGTACTCGTCGAGCTTGCCGTTGCGATGATGACCTTCCATGCGGGTCTGGAGCGTGCGCAGGCGGGCGAGATCGCGCACGGTGGCGCGCTCCGCGGCGAGCTCGGCGGCCAGCCGCTCGATGCCGGCCAGCGCCTCGAACAATTCCGAGATGCCGTCGACCGCGAGGCCCGCGATGCGCGGGCTGCGGTTGGGGCGCAGTTCGATCAATCCCTCCGCTGCCAGCACCTTCATCGCCTCGCGCAGCGGCGTGCGCGACACGCCGAGCTCCTTCGACAGCCTGGTTTCCTGGGTCTGCGATCCCGGCGGCAGCTCGCCGCGAATGATCATCGTCCGCATCCGCGCGGCGGCGCGCTCGTGCAGACCCATCCGCTTGAGTTTGGGCGACTTTCGGCCCGTAACCGGTTCGGATTTCTGCTGCACGCCGACCTTCCTGCTGACGTGCGATCGTAACCAATTTCCTTCGTATGAGGTGCCCAAATAGAAGACGTATGTGGCTCAAAACACATGCATATCGAATAAATTGTATGCAGCATGCAGATTGCGGGTTGCGTGGACGGATGCGGACGCGGATGATCTTTTGAGGAAGCGGAGGAGCGCTTTCGCCGCAACGGAGCGACTGCGATCGATGTCAATTATGCGCAAACGCCTCGGCATGATCACGCCCTCCTCCAATTCGGTGCTGGAGCCCGTCACCAGCGCGATGCTCGCCGACATTGATGGCGTCACCGCGCATTTCTCGCGCTTCCGGGTCACCGAGATCGCGCTCGACGCCGCGGCGCTGAACCAGTTCGATGCCTCGGTGATGCTGCCGGCGGCGGACCTGCTCGCCGACGCGAAAGTCGATGCCATCGCCTGGAACGGCACGTCCGCAAGCTGGCTCGGCATCAGCCGAGACCGGAGCCTTTGCGAGGCAATCACGGGGCGCGCCGGCGTGCCCGCGACAACGTCGACGCTTGCCTGCATCGATGCCGCGCGTGCGCTCGGCGCCAAGCGCGTTGGTCTCGTATCGCCCTATACCGACGACGTGCAGCGGCGTATCGGTGACGTCTGGGCCGAGGAGGGGATCGCCCCGCACGCGGAGCGGCACCTCGGACTGCGCGACAATTTCTCTTTCGGCGAGGTGGCGCCTGCGACGATTGCTGGCATGATCCGCGCGGTGGCGGCTGACGGCGCTGATGCTGTCGTCATCCTCTGCACCAACCTCGATGGCGCCGCGCTGGCGGCCTCGCTCGAACGGGAATTGAATGTCGCGGTGCTCGATTCGGTCGCGGTCACGCTGTGGCGAACCCTGGAGCTCGCGGGCGGCGACATCGGAGCTCTTGCCGATTGGGGCCGGATCTTCCAGACATCGGCGGTCATCAAGTGATGGAGACTCCTGTGACGCAGCTCGACCTCGCCATTCGCGGCGGCACCATCGTGACGGCCAGCGACGAGTTTCGCGCCGATATCGGCATTCGCGACGGCCGCATCGTCAGCATTGCTGATCATATCGAGGGTGCTGCCCGCGAGATCGACGCGGCCGGGCTGCTGGCGCTGCCGGGCGGGATCGATAGCCATGTCCACATCTCGCAGGCCTCCGGCCCCGACGTGGTGATGGCCGACGACTTCGCCTCGGCGACCCGTTCGGCAGCCGCCGGCGGCAACACCATGGTCCTCCCGTTTGCGCTTCAGGAGAAAGGCACGTCGCTGCGGGCCTGCGTCGAGAACTACCGCAAGCTCGCCGAAGGCGAGTGCTATATCGACGCGGCGTTCCATCTCATCATCTCCGATCCGACCGCGGTCGTGCTCGGGCAGGAGCTGGCGGCGCTGGTCAAGGACGGCTACACCTCGTTCAAGGTGTTCATGACCTATGATGACCTCGTGCTCAGCGACCAGCAGCTGCTCGAGGTCTTCGAGGTCGCGCGCCGCGAGGAAGCGCTGGTGATGGTCCATTGCGAAGGCTACGACGCCATCCGCTTCCTGACCAACAGGCTGGAACGCGAGGGCCATATCGCGCCCTATTATCACGGCGTGTCGCGGCCACAGGCGGTCGAGCGCGAAGCCACGCATCGTGCCATCAGTCATGCCGAGGTGATCGGCGTTCCCATCATGATCGTGCATGTCTCCGGGCGCGAGGCGATGGAGCAGGTGCGCTGGGCCCAGCAGCGCGGATTGCCTGTTCATGCCGAGACCTGCCCGCAATACATCACGCTGACGGCCGACGACATGAAGGGCCTGAACATGGACATGTCGGGCGCGAAATATGTCTGCTCGCCGCCGCCGCGCGATGCCGAAAGCCAGCAGGCGATCTGGGAGGGCATCACGTCAGGCGTGTTCCAGACCTTCTCGTCCGATCACTGCCCGTTCCGCTACGACGATCCCAAGGGAAAGCTGACGCCGAACGGCCGTACCTCGTTCCGCTGGGTGCCGAACGGCATTCCGGGTGTCGAGACCCGGCTGCCGATCCTGTTCTCCGAGGGCGTGTCGAAGGGACGAATCAGCCTGCAAAAATTCGTCGAGCTAACCGCGACCAACCATGCGCGCATCTACGGCCTCTATCCGCGCAAGGGCTCGATCGGCGTCGGCTTCGATGCCGATATCGTGCTGTGGGACCCCAAATTGAAGAAACCTATTCGGCAGGCCGATCTGCATCATGGTTCGGATTACACGCCATGGGAAGGCTTCGACGTCACGGGATGGCCGGTAACGACGATCGCCCGTGGTCGGGTGGTGTACGAACACGGCAGGATCGTCGGCGCCAAAGGTGCAGGCGACATTCTCAGCCGCGGCAGGTCGAGCCTGATCTGATCGAGCTCAACACATTGCTGCTCAACTGTGCCGCGCGTGCGCGGGCGCGATGGCTGTCTCAAGTCCGGTCATGCTGAAGTCGGAAAAGAACCCGGGGTGGGCTGCCGATCGAGGTGTTCGACGGATACCTTCTGTCTGCGCCAGGACCTAGTATCCGCGAGGAAGCTCCGATTTGATCTTTCGATACTGTCCTTCTAGCCTCACGGTGACGTCTCCCTCGCACGGGTGGTGCGAACGCAAGGGCTTGTTCAGTGAGGATTCTGATTGTCGAGGACGATGCCGCCATGGCGCGGGGCCTTGCCGAGCGGCTCAAGCTGTCCGGGTTCGCCGTCGATATCGAGGCTGACGGGGCTTCGGCGGCGCAGACCGCGTTGCTGGAACCCTACAGCCTCATCATCCTGGACATCAACTTGCCGAACGTGTCGGGTTTCGGAGTCCTGCACAAGATACGGCAAGCCGGGTCGACCGTTCCGGTCATGATTCTGACTGCCCGTTATACGGTCGGCGACAAGGTCAGCGGGCTCGATCTCGGCGCCGACGATTACCTCTCCAAGCCGTTTGATATCGCCGAGTTTGATGCCCGCGTCCGTGCGCTCGTGAGAAGGGGGCAGGGGCTGCCCAATCCGACCTTGATCTGCGGCCCGCTCGCGTACGACCGCGCCGCGGGCACGATTACGCTGAGCGGCCGGCCGCTTGAGTTGCGACGGCGCGAGTTTGCCGTGTTGGAAGTGCTGATGACCCGCGCCGGCAAAGTCGTGTCCAAGGAGCGTCTGATCGCGGAGGTATTTGGCTTCGACGAGGCGGTAGCGCCTAACGCGGCGGAACTCTATGTTGGTCGCGTTCGCCAGAAACTCGGTCCCGACGGGCCGCGGATCCGCACCGTCCGCGGGCTAGGGTATCTGCTGGAGGTATAGTGATCGCCACCTGGCGGCCGTCGTTGAGGCGAACGCTCCTCACCAATCTGGTGGCGCCCGCCATTGTATTGGCGATCGTGCTTGGAATCGGCGGTATGTTGCTGATCCAGCGCGTTGTCCAGACAGTCCATGACCGGTTGCTCGATGGGTCGGTTCTCGCCATCGCCGAACGCGTCGGCGTGGAAGATGGCGAACTGACCGTCGACTTGCCGCAGGTTGCGCTCGGCATGCTGGAAAGCCAGTCGCACGATAGCATTTACTACAGCGTGACTTACCTCGGCGAATTGATCACCGGGTACAAGGATCTTCCATTGGCCGGCTTCGATCGATTGAAGGCTGGCGAAACCGGCCATCGCGATGGTGCGTATCGCGGCAAGACGGTTCGTATCGGCGCGCAGGCGCGGCAGGTCTACGGCAGGCCAGGGCTGGTCCTCGTCGCAGTGGCCGAAACGGTGCAGGCGCGCCGCGTCGTCGAACGTGAAATGCTGATCGGACTAGCGATGCTCGAGGCCGGGTTGATTAGCCTCATCGCTTGCCTCGGCTGGTACGCGGTCGATCGAGGCCTGAGGCCGCTTGGCGAACTCAAGCAAGAAATCGACGCGCGCGGTATTCAGGGCGGTCCAAATCTCAGTCCGCTCGACCTTTCCCGGGTGCCGCGGGAAGCTTTAGCACCGGCGCTCGCGGTAAATTCCCTGCTACAGCGGCTGGATCTGGCCATTGGACTGGTGCGCCGATTCACCGCCGATGCCTCGCATCAGATGCGAACGCCGTTGGCGATATTGCGGACGCATCTCGATCTGGTGCGACGCCTGGGGTCGGAGACGCCGGCGGGCCAATCTGCTCTCAACGAGGTCGATAACGCCATCAACCGTCTTGAACGGCTGCTCGGGCAGCTCGTGACACTGGCTCGGGCCGACGAGCAGAACATTGCGCAGCCGGCCGCCGAGAGCGTTGACCTGAACGAGGTCGCCTTCAATGTCCTGTCGGAGCGTGCCCCACAGGCTTTCGCGCGCGATATCGACGTCCAGTTCGATCGATCTGACGGTCCGGCGGTTATCGCCGGTAATACCGTCCTGATTGGCGAATTGCTGGCAAACCTGATTGACAATGCCATCCGCTACAACCGCCCCGGGGGGATGGTCCTGGTTCGCGCGGTTGCCGACGCCACGACCGCGCGAATTGAAGTCGAGGATACCGGTCCGGGAATTCCGGAGGCCCATCTGGCCCGTGTCTTCGAACGTTTTTATCGGATTCCGATGGCAAACGGCCCTGAGGGTAGCGGCCTTGGACTGGCCATCGTGAAAGCCTTGTCGGACCGTCTCGGAGCTCAAATCGTGCTTGCACCTGGCCCGGAAGGCCGGGGCCTGCGGGTTTCCGTGAGCTTTCCTCTTGCCAAGCGTGATGGTGAAAGCTCAAGTTGAGGCCGGATTGTGCGCTGCCGTACAAGTGGCTGCAGTCCCGAACAAACTGAGGTCCGCAAAGCGGATCATCGATGAGGAAGCGTCCCGATGGGGGCTGCCAAAGCCTTGGTCTTGTGCGTTGGAGTCTTGCTCGCATGGCCTGCCATGTCGGAGCAGGCGCAAGTAAGTCCTCCCAAGGAGCAAGCATCCGCTATCGCCGGAGTTCGAGAGCAACTCAACATCGTATCGACAACCCAGGACGCGGACGTCGCCGACTTGCTTGCCGATTTCCGGGCAAGTCATCCGGACATCGAGATCGTCCATACAAAGATCAATTCCAACGACATCTACAATCAAGTCGTGGATCCCTCGACCTCCAGCGCAGCACCCGGAGACATTGTCTGGAGCTCCGCGATGGATCTGCAGATTAAGCTCGTCAATGACGGCTATGCCCAACCCTATGTGTCGAAGGAAATTGCGCATATCCCGGATTGGGCAATCTGGAAAGACGAAGCCTATGCCATCACGGCGGAGCCGATTGTCATTGTTTATAACAAGAACCTCGTTGCGGAGTCCGACGTTCCCCGAACCCGCGCCGATCTGAAGAGCCTTCTAACCCGAAAGCCTGATACCTATCGGGGCAAGATCGCAACCTATGACCCGGAGCAGAGCGGGACCGGATTCCTGTTCATCACGCGTGATGCCGGAATCACCAGGACGACCTGGGATATGGTCCGCGCGTTTGGCAGCGCCGGCATCAAGCTTTATTCGACCACCGGAACGGTACTGGATCGGATTTCATCTGGCGAACATCTGATCGCCTACAATATGATAGGGTCTTACGCGATCGAACGGGCCAAGGAAGATGCCTCAATCGGAATAGTGTTTCCTGCCGACTACATCACGTTGATGTCGCGCATAGCCTTCATACCGGTCACCGCGCCGCACCCGGAATCCGCGAAACTGTTCCTCGATTACTTGCTTTCGGAACGCGGTCAGAAGTTTCTCCTGGCCCGATCGGTCGGTCCTGTGCGCCTCGGCCTCGGTGCAGAAGGTGTCATACCTGCGGATCGCAGCAACGCGGTCAAGCCGATCCATATTGGTGCGGAATTGCTCACCTATCTCGATCAAGCAAAACGAGCGAGCTTTCTCAAAGAGTGGCGCCGCGCATTGCAGGATCGATAGAGATCCACGGATTTGGATTTCGAACGGAATAACATCCGAGAGAAACCCCATATCTGCCGGCTCGCCAAGCGCACCGTCTTCACTCCGACTTCGACCAGATTTTCCTGCAGGGTGCATCAGCGACAGGTTGATGACAGGCAGCTGATATACGGTGAGGCAGCCTAGCTTGAACGATAGCGCCTCGCGTATCGGTCAATCCGGCCGCGATCAAGTTTGCAACACCTGCCAGACGGGTGAACAAGACAAAGAATCACAAACGATAAAAGGGAGGACGGCATGACGGCTACCACCGGACAGTCGAAGCTTGGCATGGTGCTCCGCGTCACCAGTGGCAACTTTCTTGAGATGTTCGATTTCTTTCTGTCAGGCGTCTACGCGTCGTACATCGCCAAAGCATTCTTCCCGCTGGAAAATGAATACGCGTCACTGCTGCTGACCTTTGTCGCGTTTGGCGCAGGCTTTCTGATGCGTCCGCTCGGCGCCATCATCCTCGGCGCCTACGTGGATCGGATCGGCCGGCGCCAAGGCCTGATCGTTACATTGTCCATCATGGCTGCCGGGACGGTGCTCATCGCGTTCGTGCCAAGTTACGCAACCATTGGCATATTGGCCCCGATTCTCGTCTTGATTGGACGCCTGCTGCAGGGCTTCTCGGCTGGCGTCGAGCTTGGTGGTGTTTCCGTCTATCTCTCGGAAATGGCCACACCGGGAAAGAAGGGTTTTTACGCCAGCTGGCAATCGGCAAGTCAACAAGTCGCGATCATTGTCTCGGCCTCGCTGGGATTCGCTCTGAATGCCTGGCTTGCACCGGCGCAGCTTGACGATTGGGGCTGGCGCATTCCGTTCTTCATCGGCTGCCTGATCGTTCCTTTCGTATTTTTCATTCGACGCTCGCTGCAGGAAACCGATGAATTCCTGGCGCGGAAGCATCATCCGACACCCCGCGAGATCTATCGCTCCATCCTCGCAAACTGGAGCATTGTTCTTGCCGGGATGATGATGGTGATCATGACCACGGTGTCGTTCTACCTCATTACCGTCTACACGCCGACGTTCGGCAAATCGGTCCTCAAGCTGACCGCGGGCGATGGCCTGATCGTGACGATTTGCGTGGGAATATCGAACTTCATCTGGCTTCCCATCATGGGCTCGTTGTCCGATCGGATTGGTCGTCGGCCGATCCTCATCGCCTTTTCGACTTTGGCATTTCTGACTGCATATCCCGCGCTTTCCTGGTTGGCCGCAGGCCCGACGTTCCCGAAGATGTTGACCGTCCTGCTTTGGTTGTCTTTCATCTACGCCAGCTACAACGGCGCGATGATCGTCGCATTGACCGAAGTCATGCCGGTGGGTGTACGAACGTCGGGATTCTCCCTCGCCTATAGTCTGGCAACGACGTTCGGTGGGTTTACGGCAGCGATCTGCACCTGGCTGATCGCTGCCACTGGTGACAATGCGTCGCCGGGATATTGGATGAGCGCGGCAGCACTCTGTGGTCTGGCCGGGACGTACCTCGTTTACAGGCCGCAGGAACGACGCGCGCTATCCGGGGCCAATTCGGCCGAGACAGTGATAGGGACGTGACCACCAAAGTGCTCGATGACGTCGATCGTCATCGAGCAAGCACAGTCCCCGACCAACTGCATCGAAGGAAATTGCCGATGAGCGTGACGATCGTCGTGCGCAGGCTAGTTGCGCTGAGCTTGCTGATTGTTTTGACGGCCGCGGCGGGACTAGCCGGGGCGTCCGAGGTCAGGGTCATGATCTCGGGAGGCTTGGCGACGCCTTATAAGGAGCTCGTACCGCAATTTGAACGCGCGACGGGAAACACGGTCGTCACGGCCTATGGCCCTTCGATGGGTAGGACGGAGAATGCCATCCCCGTGCGACTGGCACGCGGCGAGGCAGCGGACGTGCTCATCATGGTTGGCGACGCGCTTGGCGAAATGATCGAGCAGGGCAGGGCGGTCGGAACCAGCCGGGTCGACCTGGTACGCTCGCCGATCGGGATCGCGGTACGCGCCGGCACGCCAAAGCCTGACATCGGTACGCCTGATGCATTGAAACAGGCACTGTTGAACGCGAAGTCGGTTGCCTACTCCGATAGCGCCAGCGGCGTCTATGTCGGCACCGAGCTGTTCAAGCGTCTCGGGATTGCCGCCGAGATGAAGGACAAGGCCAAAATGATTCCGGCCGAGCCGGTCGCGAGTGTTGTTGCTCGCGGTGATGCCGAACTCGGCTTTCAACAGATCAGCGAACTTCTGCCGATCGCTGGAGCCGACCTTGTCGGGCCGCTCCCGCCAGACGTCCAGAAAATCACGATCTTTTCTGCAGGCATAACCTCCAGTGCCAGTCAGCCGGAAGCCGGACGGGCTCTCATTGCCTTCCTCGCTTCAGCTGCAGCCGCTCCAACCTTGAAAAAAGCGGGTCTCGATCCCTTTGCGGCATCGGAAAAATAGACCGGCTTCAGATCTGCGGGAGGCGAGAGGACGTCATGACTTCAACTGCTGCGCAGCCATCGCGCATGGAAAAGGAAACAATGCGGAAGGTGACGTTCCGCATCATTCCCTTCCTGATGGTCTGTTACTTCATCGCGTTCGTCGACCGCGTCAACGCCGGTTTCGCCGCGCTACAAATGAACCAGGATATCGGCCTCTCGTCGGCCGCGTTCGGCCTCGGAGGCGGGCTGTTCTACATCACCTATGTCCTTTGCGAGGTGCCGAGCAATCTGGCGATGGAGAAGGTGGGAGCTCGGCTCTGGATCGCGCGGATCATGATCACATGGGGCATCGTCGCCGCATGCATGGCGCTGGTGGTTGGGCCCAACTCGTTTTATCTCGTGCGGATGCTCCTGGGGGCTGCCGAGGCAGGGTTCTTTCCGGGCGTCATTCTCTACTTGACCTATTGGTTTCCCGCCGAATACCGCGGCCGGATCGTCGCGGTCTTCATGGTTGCGATTCCGATCTCGAGTTTCCTCGGCTCGCCGATTTCCGCCTCGTTGCTGCAGCTTGAGGGATATCTCGGCTATCACGGCTGGCAGTGGATGTTCGTGCTGGAGGCGGTACCTGCGGTACTTCTCGGTATAGCCTCGTTCTTCGTGCTGCCCAACGGGCCTGCCAATGCGCGATGGCTCACCGATGCGCAGCGCAACTGGCTGGCCAATCGACTGGCCGCCGACACTTCTTCGCCGAAAAAGGCCGCGGGGCATTTGTCGCTTTGGCAGGTCGTGTCGAACAAATATGTTCTCGCCGCCTCGCTGATCTATGCCGGCGCGTCCGGCTCGAGCCAGGTTCTTTCGCTGTGGCAGCCCCAGATCATCAAGTCGTTCGGCCTGAGCAACATGGAAACCGGATTGGTCAATTCCATCCCGTTCGGAATTGCGTCGGTGCTGATGGTGCTCTGGGGCCGGAATTCGGATCGCACGCGCGAGCGAACCTGGCATACAGCGATTCCGCTGCTGCTATTGGCGATCAGCCTTTCGGTAGCTCCATTCACCAGCGCGCTGCTTCCGGTCGTTCTGTTGCTGTGTGTCTCGGTCACGGCCACCTACATCGTCAAGGGGCCGTTCTGGGCCCTTGCCACGGAATGGATGTCGGCTGGCGTTGCCGCCGCTGCGATCGCCCAGGTCAACGCGATCGGAAACATCGGCGGATTTCTGGGGAGCTATCTTCTTGGCGTGATCAAGGACGCTACCGGCAGCTACTCACTGGGGCTGCTCCCGCTTGCCGCTCTTTCCGGTGCGGGGTGCATCATGGTGCTGGCGCTCAGCCGAAATCCACAACGCCACGCCGCGACCGTGCAGGAGCCGGTCCATTGAACGCGGGGCCAACGTTTCGAAGGACGCCGGCTGAAAACGCCGTTTCATTCATGGGGATTTGCGATGACCACAGCTAGATCACTGCAGAAGCGGCCCGCTACGCTCATTCCAGGCGATGGTATCGGCCCCGAGATCGTGAAATCGGCCGTCGACATTCTCGAAGCGCTCGGCTCTCCGTTCGAATGGGACATCCAGCAGGGTGGCCTGGCCGCGATCGAGGAAAGCCGTGATCCGCTGCCGCAGGCGACGCTGGACAGCATCCGGCGCACGCGGCTTGCCCTGAAGGGCCCGCTAACGACGCCGGTGGGGGGAGGATTCCGGTCGATCAATGTTCGTCTGCGCGAGGAGTTCGGCCTTTACGCCAATTTGCGGCCGGTTCGCAGCATGGTTCCCGGAGGACGATTCGACGAAATCGATATCGTGCTGGTGCGAGAGAACCTCGGCGGCCTCTATGTCGCTTTCGAACACTACATCCCGATTGGCGACGATCCGCACGCGGTCGCCATTTCGACCGGGGTCAACACCCGCGAAGGATCGCGCAAGATCATCGAATTCGCATTCCACTACGCGCTCAAAAACGGTCGCAAGAAGGTGACCGTCGTACATAAGGCCAACGTGCTGAAGGCGCTGACCGGCATCTTTCTCGAGGTTGGTCACGAGGTTGCAAAGAAGTACGAGGGCAGGGTCAAAATGGACGATCGCATCGTCGATGCCACGGCGATGCAGCTCGTCATGAATCCCTGGCAGTTCGACGTCATCGTCACCACCAATTTGTTCGGCGACATTCTGTCCGATCAGCTCGCCGGGTTGGTCGGCGGTCTCGGCATGGCTCCCGGTGCCAACATTGGACCGGATGCGGCCATCTTCGAGGCCGTGCACGGCTCGGCGCCGGATATCGCCGGCAAGGGAATCGCCAATCCGCTCGCTTTGCTGCTGGCGGTCGGGCTGATGCTGGAGCACATTGATCAGCCTGATCTTGCGAACCGTCTCAGAACGGCGATTGATCAGGTTTTACGGAAGGACGGAGTTCGTACTCCGGATCTTGGGGGTAAAGCATCCACCACCGATTTCACCCAAAGCATCATTCGTCGGTTGGGATAACCGGCAACCGGGAGAGCCGTCCTCGCTTGAGCACGATTGGTGCCACCTCGTTACCGCAAGATCAGGAGAACAAGATGCCGAAGGGTTCAGATTTATTGGTTGCCGCACTCGAGAACGAGGGCGTCGACCGAATTTTCGGCGTTCCCGGTGAAGAGAACCTCGATGTCGTGGAAAGCCTGCGCAACTCGTCGATCAAGCTGATCCTGACACGCCACGAGCAGGGCGCGGCCTTCATGGCCGCGACATATGGACGACTGACCGGCAAACCCGGCGTGTGCATCACCACGCTGGGCCCGGGCGCATTGAACCTGACGACTGGCGCCGCCTATGCGCTGCTCGGCGCCATGCCCATGATCATGCTCACGGGCCAGAAGGGCATCATGAGCAGCCGGCAGGCCAAATTCCAGATCGTCGACGTGGTCAGCGCTTTCAAGCCGTTGACCAAGCTGTCGCTCCAGATCGTCAGCACGACCAGCATTCCGACGATCGTTCGCGATGCCTTCCGGATCGCCATGGAAGAACGCCCGGGTCCGGTGCTGCTCGAATTGCCGGAGGACATCGCCGGCGAAGAATCCGAGGATGTCGCGATGGTGGCGCAGCATCCGATCGAGATCCCGGTCGCCCATCGTGCCTCGCTGGACCGCGCCGCCGACATGATCCTCAAGGCCAAGCGGCCATTGATCATGCTCGGTGCCGCGGCATCCCGGCCGCGGAGCACGGCGGGCATCGGCGGCTTTGTCCGCCGCACGCAGATTCCGTTCTTCACGACGCAAATGGGTAAGGGGACCGTACCCGGGGGCGGCAATCTCTATATGGGGACGGCGGCGCTCAGTGAACGTGACTACGTCCACGAGGCCGTTGATCGTGCCGACCTCATCATCGCGATCGGCCACGATACGATCGAGAAGCCGCCGTTCATCATGGGGCCGAAGGGTCCCCAGGTGATCCACGTCAGCTACACGCCGGCCAATGTGGAGCGGGTTTACTTTCCGCAATGCGAGGTGGTTGGCGATGTCGGGCCCAGCCTGGAACTGCTAGCGGATCGCGTGGAGGGTCGTCTGCACAACGCCGGCGCATTGCTCGGGCTTCGCGAAGGCATTTTGAAGCGGATCACCGACCGAAATACCGAGGATCGCTGGCCGCCGACCCCGCAACGCATCGTGCACGATGTGCGAAAGGTCATTCCTGAGGACGGCATCGTCGCGCTCGACAACGGAATGTACAAAATCTGGTTCGCCCGCAACTACCGCACTTATGTGGCGAACACGCTGCTGCTGGACAATGCGCTGGCGACAATGGGCGCCGGGCTGCCATCCGCCATGATGGCGGCGATGCTGTATCCGGAACGTCGCGTGCTCGCGGTCTGCGGCGACGGCGGCTTCATGATGAATTCGCAGGAGATGGAAACCGCGGTTCGCCTTAAATTGAATCTCGTCGTGCTGATCCTGGAAGACTCTGCTTATGGCATGATCCGCTGGAAGCAGGCGGTCGATAGTTTCCCGGATTTTGGCCTCACGTTCGGCAATCCGGATTTCGTCAAATATGCCGAGAGCTACGGCGCGAAAGGCTCGCGGGTCGAAAGTACGGATTCATTGATTCCGACGTTCGAAAACGCGTTCAAGGGCGGCGGTGTGCACCTCGTCGTGGTGCCGATCGACTACAGCGAAAATACCCGAGTGCTGGTGGATGAACTTCGCGAGAAGCTGAAACAGGTCGTTGAGCCGACCGTGTGAGCCGTCGGCAGGGTCAACTGATGAGCTGAGCTGAAATTGGCGTGGTCGCAAACGCCGGCTATGGAGAGTGCAATGAGTGAGCAGATCAACGAGCAGGCCGAGAAAATGCGGGAAATGGCGCAGACCACGCTCGATAAGGCGAAAGAGGCTGTGTCGAAGTACATAACCGAATCCCAGAAGTTGAGAGAGAAGGCCGATTCCAGCGTCCGCTCAACCTATTCGGCGGCGAAGGAGATGAACGAAAGGGCAGTCGCGTTCGCCGAGGAAAATGTGGCTTCGGGCTTCGAGCTTGCGCAACGGCTGTTGCGGGCCAAGGACCCGCAGGAAATGGGTGCAGTTTATCAAAGCCATCTCAAGGAGCAGATGGAAAAAATGAACGCGCAGTTTCGCGAGCTTGCAAGTGCAATGAGCCAGCCGCCGACGGTTGACCTGAATAAGTAGGGCCGGTCGCCTCAGAGCGAAATCAAATCGCTTGATCACGGGATGCTGCCTGGACGCGGTCCGAGCGCGGACGATCTGCGCCGGCTGATCGTCGAGGCGATCGCGCGGGCAAAGAGCTGAAACCGAGATATGGGCAACGATATGAGACTGGTTCTGTTGGGGCCGCCAGGCGCAGGCAAGGGCACGCAGGCGACGAGGATCGTCACTCGATTTGCGATCCCGCAATTGTCGACCGGCGACATGCTGCGCCGGGCGGTCGCGGAAGGCACGGCTGCGGGATTGCGCGTCAAGCACATCATGGATCGAGGTGAACTTGTGCCCGACGATGTCGTGGTGTCCGTGATCGCCAACCGTATCGATCATTCCGACGCGGCAAACGGCTTTGTTCTCGACGGCTTCCCGCGCACGGTCGCCCAGGCCGAAGCGCTCGATCGGGAACTCGCCACCCGGGGCATCAAGCTCGATGCGGTACTCGAGCTCGAGGTCGACGAAGATGCACTGCTCGACCGCATCAAGGGGCGTGCCGACGAGGCGGCAAGCCGCGGCGAGCCGGTGCGCCGCGACGATAATCCCAAGGTCTTCAAGACCCGGCTCGACGTTTATCGCGAGCAAACCGCGCCGGTCACGGAATACTACCGGTCGCAGGGACTGCTCAATATCGTCGACGGTTTGCAGCCGATTGACGCCGTGACCGAACAGCTCGCCGCGCCGCTTGGGGCAGTAACGTCCGATCAGATCAGGAGTGATGTCAGATGAAAGCTTTTACCTTCCAGGCGCCGCCCAACATCCTGTTCGAAGCAGGCGCATCGAAAAAGCTGGCGGAGTTGGTTGCGGGATACGTGGCAAAACGTGTCCTGCTGGTGACCGACAAGGGTGTACGCAATGCCGGCCTTACGAAAAACGCCGAGGCTGGCCTGATTGCCGGCGGTTGCGAACTGACAATATTCGAAGATGTGGAGGCGGATCCACCGTCGCATATCATCGAGCGGGCGGTCGCACTTTGCCGTGACAAGGACATCGAGCTGGTTGCCTCGATCGGCGGCGGCAGCGCGCTCGATACCGCGAAGTTGGTGGCCTATCTGGCCAAGACGCCTGATCGCCTCGAAGATATCTACGGCGTCGGCCTCGCGAAGGGCGAACGCCTTCCGCTGCTGCTGGTGCCGACAACGGCCGGAACGGGCTCGGAGGTGACCCCCATCGCGATCGTCACCACGCCGACGACTGAGAAAAAGGGCGTCGTTGCGTCCCGCCTGCTTCCGGACTGGGCGATCCTTGATCCGGAGCTGACGCTCGGCCTGCCCGCGCATGTCACCGCGGCGACCGGCATCGACGCCATGGTCCATGCGATCGAAGCCTATACCAGCAAGCACCGGAAGAATCCGATGTCGGACCAGTTGGCGCGGCAGGCTCTCGCCCTGCTGTCGGCGAATGTCCGGACAGTCTGTGCGGACGGATCCAATCTGGAGGCGCGGTCGCAAATGCTGCTGGGTTCGATGCTGGCCGGCATGGCGTTCGCGAATTCCCCGGTCGCCGCCGTGCATGCGCTGGCCTATCCGATCGGCGCGCTGTTTCACGTGCCGCATGGCTTGTCGAACGCCTTGGTGCTGACGCAGGTGCTGCGGTTCAATTTGCCGGAGGCAGAAGGGCTCTACGCTGAACTGGCGCCGATCGTCGATCCCAAGTCGGAAGGAATGAGTGTCAGCCAACGGGCACGGTTGTTCGTCGATGCGATCGCGGCGATCTGCCGGGATTGCAACGTGCCGGCCTCGCTGGCCGATGTCGGCATTGCGAGGGGCGACCTGAAGAAGCTCGCCGAGGACGCGATGAAGCAGACGCGGCTTCTCGTCAACAATCCCAGGGAATTGAGCTTCGACGATGCGTTGGCGATCTACACCGAGGCGTTCGGCAACCGCGCGGCGGCCTGAGCGGGCACAAAGAGTGAGCAGCATGAGCGAGAACGACAAATCGGCTTCCGCTGAGTCCGACCCCGGCCTGGAATGGGCGAAGCTTTGGCAGACGATGGCCGAATCCTCGAACCGCATGGTCGAGGCGTGGTCGGGGTCGATGGCACCGTTCATGCTGGCGCGTCTGTCGGAAAAGCCGGGTGGTTTTGGCGACGGCAACGAATTGTCGGCGGCGATCGAGCGGATGGCGCAGGGGCCGCGGCTTGCCGACGTCTGGGACATCGACCGGAAAATGGCGTTGGCCTTTGGCGCCTGGATCGAGATGCGTCAGCGGCTTGCGAGCTACAATGCGGTCGCCGCCGCTCCGTGGCCTGAAGCGTCGAAGCGGTTTTACGAGACGATGTCCGCAAGCGGTAGCGGTGGCTCCCCGCATCCGGAGTGGCGCGAGGCGTTCGCCAAATGGAGCGAAATCTCCAACGAGGAACTGATCCGAAACCAGCGCACCGACGGGTTTTTGCAAGCTCAGAAAGAGCTACTCCAGGCGGGACTCAAATTGCGGAGTCGGCAGGATGACGTGGCTGAAGCGGCGTCAGCCATGTTGGGTCTGCCGAATCGCAAGGATTTCGACGATGTGACGCGGCAATTGACCGAACTCCGCCGTGAAGTTCGTACGCTCACGCGCCAGATGCGGGACCAGAAGAGCGAAGGCGCACGATGAGCGGCCAGGAGAATCGGACCTCGCGCTTCGCCCGCGACATGGCGGCCAACGCCGAGAAAATGTTCAAGGCGACACAGCTGATCGCCAACACGCGGGATGAAGACGTCGCCATCGGTACGACGCCGAAGCATCTGGTCATGCGTCGCGACAAGGTCGAGCTGTTCCATTACGAGCCGATGGCGCAAGCCAGTGCGAAGACGCCCGTCCTTTTGGCCTACGGCCTGATCGGGCGGTACACCATGGCTGATTTACAGCCCGACCGCTCGCTGGTGCGCAGCCTGCTCGCAAAAGGGCTCGATCTCTGGTTGATCGACTGGGGTCAGCCGGGCCGAACCGAGCGATGGCTGAAGATCGATGATTACGTCGATGACTACATCGATGCCGCGGTCGATCGCATCGCGCAGGAAACCGGCCATGACAAGATCACGCTGCTCGGCATCTGCGAAGGTGGCGTCTTTACGACGTGCTACGCTGCTTTGCACCCGGAGAAGGTGAAAAATCTCGTCATCACCATCACGCCGATCGACTTCCATGCCGACGTCAAGGACAAGGCCGCGCACCACGGCTTCCTCAACATCTGGACCCGCAGCCTCGATCCTGATGACATCGACAAGTTGGTCGATACGTACGGCGTGCTGCCGGGCGAGTTCATGAGCTCGGTGTTCTCGATGATGACGCCGATGCGCTCGCTGACGAAGTACAATGTCGATCTCATCGACGTCGTCGATGACGAGGCGAAGTTCATGAATTTCCTCCGTATGGAAAAGTGGCTCGCGGACCGTCCGCATCATCCTGGCGAAGCGGCGAAGCAGTGGCTGAAGGATCTCTACCAGGAGAACCGCCTGGTCGATGGCAGCTTTGAACTGTCCGGCCGTCGGGTCGATCTGAAGTCGATCACGGCTCCCGTGCTGAATGTTTTTGCGCTGGATGACCATATCATTCCGCCGGACTGCTCGCGCGCGCTCGGGGCGAAGATCGGCAGCACGGATTACACCGAAATTCCGCTGCCCGGCGGCCATGTCGGCCTGTTCGTCTCCAGCAAATCGCAGGGCAAGCTGAGCCAGAGCATTGCCGACTGGCTGATGGCCCGCGACGCCAATCCCGGAAGTGAGGCCTGATGCGCAACAAGATCGTCGACGCCGCCGAGGCAGTGGCCATCATCCGTTCCGGTGACACCGTCGCATCGTCCGGCTTCGTCGGCGTGGGAACGCCTGACGAAATCATCAAGGCGCTGGAGCGGCGCTTCGTGCAGACCGGAGAGCCGCGGGACCTTTCGCTGGTGTTCGCGGCGGCGCCGGGGGACGGCGCCGATCGCGGCCTCAACCGCCTGGCGCATCCCGGCCTGATCAAACGCCTGGTCGGCGGACATTTCGGCCTGGTTCCGAAGCTCGCCCGGATGGCGGTCGACAATCATGTCGAGGCCTATAATTTGCCGCTCGGATGCGTATCGCATCTGTTTCGCGAAATTGCGGGGCGCAAGGCCGGGCTTCTCTCCAAGGTCGGGCTCGGCACCTTCGTCGACCCGGCCAATGGCGGCGGAAAGCTGAATGCGCGCACCACCGAAGAGCTGGTGCGGTTGATCGAAATCGACGGCGAACAATGGCTCTTCTACAAGGCATTTCCGATCAACGTTGCGATCATCAGAGGTACCACCGCCGACCACAATGGCAATATCTCGATGGAGAAAGAGGCGTTGACCCTCGACAGTCTGGCGTTGGCAACGGCCGCCAAGAACTGCAAGGGATTCGTCATCGCGCAGGTGGAGCGCATCGCCGCCTCCGGCTCGCTCAATCCACGTCATGTCAAGATTCCGAGTGTCTTGATCGACTGCGTCGTCGTTGCCCAGCCCGAAAACCATGTTCAGACCTATGCCACTGGCTACAACGGCGCGTTCTCGGGTGAATTGCGCGCGCCGGCCGATCGCAATGTTCCGATGGCGCTGGACAACCGCAAGATCATTGCGCGCCGCTGCGCCCTGGAATTGCCAATGGGCGGCGTGGTCAATCTCGGCATCGGCATGCCCGAGGGAGTTGCGTCGGTTGCCGCCGAGGAGAAGCTGTTCGACTTTGTGACGCTGACTGCCGAGCCCGGCATCATCGGCGGTATTCCGCAAGGCGGCCTCGATTTCGGTGCCTCGATCAATGCAGAATCGATCATCGACCAGAACCAGATGTTCGATTTCTACGACGGCGGCGGGCTCGATCTGGCCTGCCTCGGCATGGCTCAGGTCAATGGCCGCGGCGATGTCAACGTCAGCCTGTTCAATGACCGCCTGGCCGGCGCCGGCGGCTTCATCAACATATCCCAGAATGCGCGCCGGCTGATCTTCGCAGGCACCTTCACCACTGGCGGCCTCAAGACATCGGTCGTGGATGGCGAGCTCAAGATCCTCAGCGAAGGCAAATCATCGAAATTCATCGACAACGTCGATCAGATCACGTTTTCGGGCAAGCTTGCCGCAACCAACAGGCAGCCGGTTCTCTATGTGACCGAGCGATGCGTGTTCAAGCTTACCCAGGAAGGTCTCGAACTAACGGAGATCGCGCCGGGTGTCGACATGGAGCGCGACATCCTCGCGCTGATGGGCTTTCGCCCCATCATCCAAGCGCCGAAATCCATGGATGTTTCGCTGTTTAGCGAAGCGCTGATGCAGCTCGACGACCGGCTGCTCAACAGGCCTCTGGCGGAGCGGCTGTCGTACGATGCCCATCGCAACACACTATTCCTCGGGCTCGACGGCTATCGGGTCCATAGAGATGCCGACGTCGAGGTAATCCGGGCGTCGATCCTCGAGCTCTTCCATCGTGTCGGACGCCGGTTTTCCGCAGTCGTCAATTACGATTCGTCTTACATCGCTCCCGACATGGCGGAGAAATGGTTTTCGATGGCCGCGGAGGTCGAGCGGACCTGCTACGATCATGCCTCGCGCTACACCACCAGCGCATTCATGCGCCTGAAGCTCGGCGATGCGCTCTCCCGCCGCGACGTCGCGCCGCATATCTTCGAAACCTCGGCCGACGCCCACCGGTTTGTCGAATAGACCGATGCGGCTGAAATCCACCGAGGTGCGCCCCGCGGATTGGCCTGAAGGACGGCAGATGGCGCCCGACCGTATCGGATCGGTGCGCGGGCTGACCCGCCGCAGCTTCCATCGCATCGCATTCACGGATTGGGGGCCGGCGTCCGCGGTGCGGCCAGTACTCTGTGTCCACGGATTGACGAGAAACGGCCGGGACTTCGATCATCTCGCCGCAGTTCTCGCCCGCGCGGGCCGGCGCGTCATTTGCCCGGATTTGCCGGGCCGGGGACAAAGCGAGCGGCTGCAGGACAGCAGCGACTACGCATTGCCGCAATATTGCAGCGATATGACAGTGCTGATGGCAGGCCTCGGTGCAACGGAGATCGACTGGGTTGGCACGTCGCTCGGTGGCCTGATCGGGATGGTGCTGGCCGCCCTTCCGGGCAGTCCGATCCGTCGCATCGTCATCAACGATATCGGACCCTATCTGCCCTGGACTGGATTGCTTCGCCTCGGCGCCAAACTCAACGATGCGCCAAGATCCTTTGAGACGCTCGAACAGGCCGAAGGCTACTACCGGCGGGTTTTGGCGCCTTTCGGGCGATTGGAGGATGCGCACTGGCGGCATCTGACAACGCATAGTGTGATCTGGAGCGCGGAGGGGCGCTGCTTCAGGCCGCTGTGCGATCCGAATATCGCCCACGCCTTTCGTAACCCCTGGCACTACAGCGTCGATCTCTGGAAATACTGGGACGCGATCGACGTCCCCATTCTTGTGATACGCGGGCAGCAATCGGATTTGCTTCTCGAAGCCGTCCTCAGGGACATGATGCGGCGCAATCGTAATGTCCGCGTCCACACCATTGCAGATTGCGGCCATGCGCCGGCCCTGATCGCTGACGACCAGATCGAGGTCGTTGCCACGTTCCTCAGCAGCGAGCGCGGAACGCTTTAAGCGGTTTTGCGCCGGTGGCGGATCGATTCACTCCATTCATTTTGGCGGTCTTCATCATGACTTCGAAACTCACGCTCAAGGATCCGCCCCTGTTGCGCGATGCCTGTCCGGTGGCGGGGCGCGTGGGGAGCCGTCGATAACGGCGCCACCATCGCAGTCGATAATCCCTCGACCGGCGCCGTGGTCGGGCATGTCCCCAAGATGAGAATGGCCGAGACCCAGTGCGCGATCGAATTCGCCGACGCTGTGCTACCGGCGTGGCGCGCCCGGACCGCGAAAGAGCGCGCCGTGATCCTGCGACGCTGGTTCGATCTGATCATGGCGAACCAGGACGATCTCAGCGCGATCATGACTGCGGAGCAGGGGAAACCGCTTGCTGAAGCCAAAGGCGAGATCGAGTGATACGATTCCCGACTTCACGGCCGACCGCCTCATTATCGTGCTGAAGCAGCCGATCGGCGTTTGTGCCGCAATCATCCCGTGGAATTTCCCGGCCGGGATGATCACCCGCAAGGCCGGCCCGGCGCTTGCCCGTTGCAGGTGAGCTGAGCAATCAGCTGAGCCAGACGATTGATCCAGTTTGGTCAGGCCGTTCACCTTCTATTGAGGCGCTTCCTCAATCACGCTGAAACTGGTCCATCATCGATCTCTCACGGATGAGCTTGATCGATACGGATCTCGTTGCGGAAGACGATCTTTATTCCGGTTGAACGCTTGAGCTTCTCCCGTTTTTCATCTCGCCGCTCGCTAGCGTGAGTAAGTGGGACGGAAGATGTTTCCAGCAAAAATCTACATCGGTCAGATTACTGTCGTCTATTGCCGCCGCCGGCGGCATCGCAGACGTGCTGTTTGCGATGCAACCGGAGCTTCGACGATCCGTTGCGGTCTATGTCGCGCTCCATTTCGAGCGGCCATTCTTCGCCATCCTTGCGCTGTCGGAAAGTCTCAGCCACATAACGGGCTTGCGGTGGACTTGGACGCGTCAGTTTCCCGATGCCATTGAGTGAGGGTCGCCACGCGTGTGCACTCCGGCTTTCGTTTGCACTATGCGTGCATTGAGAGGTCAAAACGGGTACAAACGTGTGTAATTCCGGCTAGGTTGGAGTGCACATTTTCGTGTTTCATCCTATTGAGGCGGTAAGGTAAGTCATTGAAAATGCAGGGCTATCGTTTTTCTGTGGCGCCCATGATGGATTGGACCGACCGGCATTGCCGGGTGTTCCACCGTCACCTGACGCGGCGGGCGCTGCTCTATACGGAGATGCTGACCACCGGTGCCATCATTCATGGTGACCGGGAGCGGCTGCTTGGGTTCGACGTGGTCGAGCACCCGGTCGCGCTTCAGCTCGGCGGGTCGGATCCGCGCGAGCTGGCGCTGGCGGCGCGGATCGGCGAGGAGTTCGGTTATGACGAGATCAACCTCAACGTCGGCTGCCCCTCCGACCGCGTGAAGGACGGCCGTTTCGGCGCTTGCCTCATGGCGGAGCCTGATCTCGTGGCGAGGTGCGTCGAGGCGATGAAGGGTGCGGTTGCCGTGCCCGTCACCGTGAAGTGCCGCATCGGCATCGACGACCAGGATCCGGAGGTCGCGCTCGACAACCTTGCGCGCGCGGTCGTCGCTTCCGGCTGCGATGCGCTGATCGTGCATGCCCGGAAAGCATGGCTCAGCGGTTTGTCGCCGAAGGAAAATCGCGACATCCCGCCGCTCGACTATGATCGCGTCTATCGCCTCAAGCGAGCGATGCCCGATATGCCTGTCATCATCAACGGCGGCATCCCCGGTGTCGACGAGGCCAAAGCACATCTCGATCACGTTGACGGCGCGATGCTTGGACGAGCCGCCTATCAGGAGCCGTGGCGGCTGCTCTCGGTCGATACCGACATTTTCGGCGAGGCGGCGCCGCATGCCTCGATGCAGGATGCGCTCGAAGCGATGATGCCCTACATCGAACGACAGCTCGCGCGCGGCACGCGGCTGCACTCCATGACGAGGCATTTCGTCGGCGCATTCCATGCCGTGCCCGGCGCGCGCGCCTTCCGCCGGCATCTTGCCGAGCAGGGGGTGAAACCGGGCGCCGGCCTCGAGGTGCTGCGTGATGCGATTGCGCGTGTCGGTGCCCGCGCGCCGGCGGAGGCGGCGGCCTAGCCGGAGTCACATGGCGAGCCGGATCGGAGAAGTCTAGTCGACTGCCAGGCGCGAGCGGCGGTGACTGGTCTGGAGCTCCGGATAACCGGTGAGCATCAGCTTGTCGGCGCGCACGCCCCAGCTCTCCAGGCGATCGAGGAAGCTCATGCCGAGCAGGTTGGTCTTCATTTGACCGCGCGGCACGACGAGGGCGGGGACCGATTTCTCGACGAGGTGGCCGACCGAGAGGCGGTCGATCGTGAGGCGGGCCGCCTTGGTGCGACCGCCCGCGGTTTCGAGATCGACGTCGTATTCGAGCATCTCGAGCGGCAGCCCGATCGCTTTCGCAGTCTCCCAGGTCAGCACCACCGAAGTCGCGCCGGTGTCGATGACCATCGGTGCGGCCACGCCGTTGATCTTCGCGCGCAGCGCGAATTCTCCGCCCTGGCCGCGCGGGATCTGCACGGCGGGGGCGGGCGCTGCGGTCTGCGTGCGAAAGATGTGCGAGACCTTGCTGCTCGCGCGCGCGATCTGGTCGGAATCGCCATAGGCGACGACGGCGCCGGCCGTGCAGGCGAGCATGATGAGAACGAGCAGGAACCGGATCATTGCGCACCTCCCGATGCGCTCAGGCCGGTCAGGTGCGATCCGGCGATCCCGCGATGGGCGCAAGTCCAGCCTGATTCATGCGCGCCGGCAACAGCGCCATGACCGCGAGCCGTTCCGCGCTCTCCATGGCGTGCCAGCGCGCGATCTCCGGCAATGTACGTCCGCAGCCGAAGCACAGCCTGGTTTTGGGATCGATCATGCAGACGGCCACGCACGGCGTTTCTTTGCTCATTCGGACATAGTGGCGGATGGTCGGGCATGTCTGCAAGCATCTCGTTACGAGCCCGTACCTGCGCTCATGATAGGCTTGCGACGCGGCCGGCGCTTCTCGTCCGCTACCGCGGAACTCTCGGGCTGGAGCGGCGGAGAATCATCCGACATCGGCGCCAGCGCGCTCATCACGCGCTCGGGCGGGAAGGTGACGATCACCTCGGTGCCGATGCGCAGCTTCGATTTCAGCGTGAACGTACCGCCATGCAGGTCGACCAGATTCTTGGCGATCGGCAGGCCGAGACCGGCGCCCTGTTCGGCCGACTTGATCGAGTTGGAGCCTTGGCCGAACGAGGCCAGCACGACCGGGATCTCGTCCTCGGGGATTCCGGAGCCGGTATCCTTCACCGAGAGATATTGTCCGCCTGAAGCCGTCCAGCCGGCCTTGAGCCAGATCTCGCCGCCCTGCGGAGTGAACTTGATCGAGTTGGAGAGCAGATTGAGCACGACCTGGCGGATCGCGCGCTCGTCGGCCCACAGCCGCGGCATTGCCTGCTCGAACACCTCGTGGATGGTGATACCGCGGCTCGAGGCGCGCAGCTTCATCAGATGATGGCAGTCGGCGACAATGCCGACCAGCGAGACCGCCTCCTCGTTGAGCTCGTAGCGGCCAGCCTCGATCCGCGACAGATCGAGGATCTCGTTGATGAGGTTGAGCAGATGAACGCCGGAATTGTGGATGTCCGCCGAGTACTCCTTGTAGACCGGCACGGCATGCGCGCCGAAAATCTCGCTCTTCATCACCTCGGAGAAGCCGAGGATCGCATTGAGCGGCGTCCGCAGTTCGTGGCTCATCTGCGCCAGAAAGCGCGATTTGGCGACATTGGCGGATTCGGCGCGGTGGCGCGCTTCGTCCGAGATTGCCTTGGCCTGTTCGAGCTCGCCGATCAGCGCGTCCTTCTCGGCCCGCGCCTCGAGCGTGGCGAAGGTCGAGGAGTGCAGGCGGTGGGCCAGCAGCACGAAATAGCCTTCGGCGGCGAGGGCGAGCGCGGCCAGGATGTAATTGTCCAGCGAGCCCGTCATCACGAAGCTCAGCGCCATCGCGACCGCGACCGGTGCGGTGGCGGCGAGGGCGGCGATCGGCAGATTGGCGGCCAGCATGCTCGATACTGCGATCACCAGCAGCATCAGGAACATCATCAGCGATTCCGTGATCATGTCGAGCACGGGATGGATCAGGATCGCCATCCAGCAAAGGCCATAGAGCAGGTCGAGCACGACGAAGCGCGTCTGCCATGCGCGCGTTGCCGCGGGCGAGGCGGGCTCGGCCAGGAAGCGGTGGCAGCTGCGGATCATCGCGGCATGGATGCACAGCATGCCGACGGTCCAGGCCGCGGCGGGGATCGGCTGCATCCACAGCCCAAACAGCACGCCCGTCGCGACCACAAGCAGCATCACGACATAGGAGGCCGACAGCCGGGTCTGGGCGTAATGGCGCAGCATCTCGGCGTCGAAAGCCGGCCGGGTTCCACTGGTCGACGTTAACTTGTCGCGCGCTTCGCGCACCCGCTGTGCCGCAGCCCGGCGATGGCTCGCCGACGGTACGCTCACCGGCTCGGCCGGAAGCTGCACAACCTCGGGCTTTTCAGCGGGTTTACTCATCGCACAACAACAATTCCTGCCCGCGCGGGACGGGCCTTCTGCATTGTCTATCTCTGGCAAGAAATCCTTAAGAGGTGACTTAAGGAGCTAAAGAATTACGTTAACCCGGCGTTAATTTTGGATCCGGCGTGAGCGGCTCAATGCAGCGCCGCGTGCTGCGCGATGTACACCACGGCTCCCGCCAGATAGCCGGCGAGCGCCGGGAGGGCGATGCGACGGGCGTACCAGAGGAACTCGATGCGCTCGAGCCCCATGGCGGCGACGCCCGCGGCCGAGCCGATGATCAGGATCGAGCCGCCGGTTCCGGCGCAATAGGCGATGAACTCCCAGAGGAAGCTGTCGGGTGGATAATGCGCGAGGTCGTACATGCCCATGGTCGCGGCGACCAGCGGCACGTTGTCGATGACGGCGCTGAGCAGCCCGAGCACGATCACGATGATGTCCTGTCGGCCGATTGCGGTGTCCAGCCATTTGGCCAGCATGGAGAGCAAGCCGGCATGTTCGAGGCAGGCGACCGCAAGCAAGATGCCGAGGAAGAACACGATCGAGCCCATGTCGATCCGCGTCAGCGCATTCGCAAGCGTGAGCGGACCACGGACATGCTCGTCCTTGTCGCGATGAACGATCTCGCCGACCAACCACACGAGGCCAAGCCCGAGCAGGACGCCCATGAAGGGCGGCAGGTGCGTGACCGTCTTGAAGGCGGGCACCGCGATCAGTACGCCGAGACCGAGATAGAACATCACGTTGCGCTCGAACGGATCGACGCCCTGCAATCCGTCCTCTTTCGGCGGCGGAGCGATGGTCTTGCCCTTGAGCGAAAAGCTGATGAATGCGAGCGGCACCAGCAGGTTGAGCAGGGAGGGCAGGAACACCGCGCCCATGATTTTCAGGGGCGAAATCTGTCCGCCGATCCACAGCATGGTCGTGGTGACGTCGCCGATCACGGTCCATGCTCCGCCGGCATTCGCGGCGATGACGATGAGGGAGGCGAACAGCAGCCGGTCGTCGCGCTTGGCGATCAGCCGCTGGATCAGCGAGACCATGACGATGGTGGTGGTCAGATTGTCGAGGATTGCGCTGAGGAAGAAGGTCACGAAACCAATCAGCCATATCAGACGGACCTGGCTGGTCGTGCTGATGCGGGAGGTAATGACTTCGAAACCATCATGGGCGTCGATCACCTCGACGATCGTCATCGCGCCAATCAGGAAGAACACGATCTGCGCGGTGGAGGCGACGGACTCATCTAGCTGATGGCCGACCAGCGTGTGGTCGCCGGTCGCGAGCGCGTAGATGGTCCAGAGCACGCCTGCGCCGAGTAGTGCAGACGCGCTCTTGTTCACCCCGATCGGATGCTCGAGCGCGATCGCCGCATAGGCGAGGACGAAGATTGCGGCGAGTGCGATCAGCAAGGCAGGATCACTTCGTCAGAGGTCAGCGATTGAGGCGCGCGAGCAGGCTCGACGTATCCCAGCGCTTGCCGCCCATCTTCTCGACCTCCGCGTAGAACTGGTCGACCAGCGCGGTCACCGGCAAATTGGCGCCATTGCGGCGGGCTTCGGCCAGCGAGATCGAGAGATCCTTGCGCATCCATTCGACCGCGAAGCCGAAATCGTATTTGTCCTCGTTCATGGTCTTGTAGCGGTTTTCCATCTGCCAGGACTGCGCGGCGCCCTTTGAGATGGTTTCGATCACGGCGGCGACATCGAGGCCGCTCTTCTTGGCGAAGTGAATACCCTCGGAGAGGCCCTGGACCAGGCCGGCGATGCAGATCTGGTTGACCATTTTGGTCAGCTGGCCGGAGCCGGCCGGCCCCAGCAATTTGCACATCCGCGCATAGGCGCCTGTGATGATCGGCTCGGCACCCGCATAGGCGTCCTGCGTGCCGCCGCACATCACCGTCAGCACGCCGTTCTCTGCGCCGGCCTGGCCGCCGGACACGGGTGCGTCGATGAATTTGAAGCCGGCCTTGGTCGCGGCCGCATCGAGCTCACGGGCGACCTCGGCGGACGCGGTGGTATGGTCGACGAAGGTCGCACCCTTCTTCATGCCGGCAAACGCGCCGTCGGCACCGATCGTGACCGCGCGCAGATCGTTGTCGTTGCCGACGCAGCACATCACGAAATCCTGGCCCTCGGCTGCAGCTTTCGGGGTCGCCGCGGTCTTGCCGCCGAACTTGTCCGCCCACTCCTTCGCCTTGGCCGCGGTGCGGTTATAGACGGTGACCTCATGGCCCCCTTTTTTCACGAGGTGTCCGGCCATGGGGAAGCCCATCACGCCGAGACCGAGGAAAGCGACTTTAGCCATCTGTGGTACCTTGTCCGTAGTTTGGGTTTTACGGTTCTTGCCGGGCGAGGGCCGCCCGGTTCCGCCATTGCGGCAGATCGGCCGCACCATAAACCCTTGAGGCCGGAGGGCAACGGGTTCGTTTAGCCCCCGCTTGTGCTAGGATGGCGGACCTAAGGACTTCAAAAAAAGGGAGCGAAGGCATGGGCGGCGTAAGCGTGGGCGTGCTCGATCATTTCAACATCCGGACCCGGAATCTGGCCGAGACCGTCCGCTTCTACGAGGACGTGCTGGGCCTGGAAAAGGGCGCCCGGCCGAATTTCGCCTTCCCCGGCGCCTGGATGTACAGCGAGGGTAAGCCGGTGGTGCACCTCGTCGATATTTCTCCGACGGCCGAGCCACAAAAGCCGGATTCCGGCGTTGTCCACCACGTCGCCTTCGCCAGCCGCGGCTTTGACGGCATGAAACAGCGGCTGGCCTCAAAAGGGATGAAGTTCGACTCCCGCCAGGTGCCCGGCGGCGAGCTCTGGCAGATCTTCGTCCACGACCCCAATGGGGTCATGATCGAGCTCAACTACGAGGCTGCCCTGGAGCAGGGCGCGGCGCCCGCCGAGATGGCTGACGATATCGGCAGGCAGTAGCCTTTTGGGCGTTTCCGCTCTAATGGGGCATCTTGAATTCTAGGAGATGCGCTTTGAGCGTGACGCAGCAACAGGTTCTCGACAGCCTCGCCAGGATCAAGTCGCCCCGCGGGGTCGCGCTCACCAATGCCAATGTGCTGAGCGCGATCAGCGCGGCCGACGGCAAGGTGTTCTTCTCGATCAATGTCGATGCCGCCGAGGCGCGCGCCTGGGAATCCGTCCGGGCCGAGGCCGAGGCCGCGGTGCGCGCCATTCCCGGCGTCACCACTGTCATGGTGGCGCTCACGGCCGAGCGGAAGGCGGGCGCGGCACCACCGCCGCCGCCAACGCCCAGTCGCGGCACGCCGGGCGTGCAGCCGGTCCACGCCCATAAGCCGCCGCCGCAGGGCGGCGCCCAATCGCCGATGGCGCGGCAGTCCGAGATTCCGGGCGTCGCGGCCGTGATCGCGGTTGCCTCGGGCAAAGGCGGCGTCGGCAAGTCCACCACCGCGCTCAATCTTGCGTTGGGCCTGCGCGATCTCGGCCTCAAGGTCGGGCTGCTCGATGCCGACATCTACGGCCCCTCGGTGCCGCGGCTGACGGGCCTGCATGAGAAGCCGGAGCTGGATGGCGAGCGCAAGATGATTCCGCTCAGGCGCTTTGGCCTGGCCATCATGTCGATCGGCTTCCTGGTTGAGGAAGAGACCGCGATGATCTGGCGCGGGCCTATGGTGATGTCGGCGGTGACGCAGATGCTGCGCGACGTCGCATGGGGCCAGCTCGATGTGCTCGTCGTCGACATGCCGCCGGGCACCGGTGATGCCCAGCTCACGCTGGCGCAGAACGTCCCCTTGAAGGGCGCCGTGATCGTCTCGACCCCGCAGGACCTGTCGCTGATCGATGCAAGGCGGGGGCTTGCGATGTTCAAGAAAGTCAACGTGCCCGTGCTCGGCATCGTCGAGAACATGAGCTATTTCCAGTGCCCGCAATGCGGCACGAAATCCGACATTTTCGGCCATGGCGGCGCGCGCCACGAGGCCGAGAAGCTCGGGGTACCGTTCCTGGGCGAGGTCCCCCTGCACATGGCGATTCGCGCCACCTCGGACGCCGGCACGCCCGTGGTGGACAGCGAGCCGGACGGTCCCCATGCGGCGATCTACCGCGCCATTGCGGGACAGGTGCGGGACCAGCTCAAGGGCGTCATCGCCGCGGCCTGAGCGGATCCAGGCAATCCCTTCAAACCAGTACCTTGGGGACATGCGACTTTCGTAGAGCCCTGTCATGCCAATGTCGCGTTTCGAAAGCGGGGCTTCCGTGTTAAAGGCCCACGGCAGTCAAGCCCCTTCGGTTCGACGCGGCCCAAGAACGCGTCGCCGGAATGAGCGGCAGCAAAGAGGAAGTTAGGGGAAACGCCCCAACAAGGAGAGACTGAAGATGAAGCGTCGTGATTTTCTGAAAGTGTCGGCAGCCGGCGCGGCGGCGACCGCCGCGGTGGCCTCGCCGGCGATCGCGCAGTCCTCGCCCGAGATCAAGTGGCGCCTGACGTCGAGCTTCCCGAAGTCGCTCGACACCATCTATGGCGGTGCCGAGCAGATGGCGAAATACGTCGCCGAGATGACCGACAACAAGTTTCAGATCCAGGTCTTCCAGGCGGGTGAAATCGTTCCGGGCCTGCAGGCGCTGGATGCGACGCAGAAGGGCACCGTCGAGATGTGCCACACGGTGTCGTATTACTACGTCGGCAAGGACCCGACCTTCGCGATCTTCGCGTCGGTGCCTTTCGGCCTGAACGCACGCCAGCAGAATTCCTGGCTCTACCAGGGCGGCGGCAACGAACTCGCCAACGAGTTCTTCAAGAAGTCGAACGTGATGGGCTTCCCCTGCGGCAACACCGGCACCCAGATGGGCGGCTGGTTCCGCAAGGAGATCAAGACCGTTGCCGACCTCTCGGGCCTCAAGATGCGCATCGGCGGCATTGCCGGCCAGGTGCTCCAGAAGGTCGGCGTGGTGCCGCAGCAGCTCGCCGGCGGCGACATCTATCCGTCGCTCGAGAAGGGCACCATCGACGCGGCCGAATGGGTCGGCCCCTACGATGACGAGAAGCTCGGCTTCGCCAAGGTCGCCAAGTACTACTACTACCCGGGCTTCTGGGAAGGCGGTCCGACCGTTCACGCCTTCGCCAACATCGACAAGTGGAACGAGCTGCCGAAGAACTACCAGGCGATCCTCACCAACGCGACCGTCAACACCAACACCTGGATGGCCGCGCGCTACGACATGGTGAACCCCGGCGCGCTGAAGCGTCTGGTCGCCGGCGGAACGCAGCTTCGCCCGTTCACCAATGAAGTTCTGGAAGCCTGTCTCAAGGCGACCAACGAATTGTGGGGCGAGATCTCGGCCAAGAATCCCGACTTCAAGAAGTCGATCGACGCCATGCAGGCCTACCGCTCCGACGAATATCTGTGGTGGCAGGTCGCCGAATACACCTACGACAGCTTCATGATCCGCTCGCGCACCCGCGGCTGATCTTCGAACAAGTCGTAAGACGACACGCCCGGTCTCGTTCGCGAGGCCGGGCTTTTTCTTTGGGACGACGCGATCGGAATAGGCGAGGCGGAAGCCGCCGAGCGGCGTCGTCGCCGGGGTACGGGTGGGGCGCCAACAAAAAATCTGAAAAACAACCCCATGCACAGTAGACGAGGGGTGAGCGGACAAGGCGCCGCGAGTGCAGCCAACAGCTTGATGCGATGGAGCTAATTGGCAGGCACGCCAGAGCATCGCGGGGGCGATGAGAACTTCGCAATTTTGGGCGTCAAAGCGGGGCTGCCCAGGAGTACCAAGCGAGCGCTTCAGCGAGGGCCGTTTGACTCGTCGGGCAAAACAGTGGCATAAAGGCATTATCGCAAAATCCGAAATCAACGACTCGGGTGGCCAGCCTGGGATTGACGATGAGCTTCGATCCCGATGAGGTTCAAAGCGCGTTGCGCAAGGCCTGGTCGTTGGCAACCGCCAGTCAATGGACGGCGAGCAATCCCGCGGCAGGACAATGCAACGCTACCTCGCTGCTGATTCACGAGCTCTTCGGCGGCGACTTGCTGAAGACGCCGCTGCCGGCCGGCGACCATTTTTACAATCGCATCACAGGCCGGCGGTATGACTTCACGGCGAGCCAGTTCGATCAGCCGATTGCTTACAAGGATTTACCTGCAAGCCGTGCCGATGCGGAACGGGGAGCGACAAGCGATGAACTGGCCGAACTCAGAGCTGCTTTTCACAAGCACCGTACCAAGTCAGGTTAGGAGCACCTCCGAACCCAAAGGTTAGTCTGTGGGCAAAGATTCATCGCAAGTTTCGGCAGTGTTCTTCCCGGCACCGACCCTGATGGCACTTGGCCGACATCGTGAGCTCCCATTTTGCGGTAAAAGGGAGCTGCACCGGGATCCGCCTCGATTGTTAGCCGCTTGGCACCCAGTTTCCTCGCGACATCGGAAGCCCAAGCGAACAAGGCCTTACCCGTGCCGCTGCGAATCGCACTCGGCTCGACGAACAGCTTCAGCAAATCGGCCTCGTGATAGACGATTCTTAGCTGTGCAACTCCGATGGGTCTCCCGTGATTTTCGGCAACCGCGATGGACGTCACCTCCAGGTCGCGCGGTTCAAAGGAAAGCTCGCCACGACAGGCTTCCATGAACTCATTGTCGTAGCCCCAGACGGTTTTAGACCTGAAACACAAATCGGAAAGCCCGGATAGCTCATCGATCGTTGGCGGCCGGATGATCAGAGGCAAGCTAAACCTCCCTGCACTGAGGAAGTGTAGCACTTCGGCTTGCCGAAGTCTCCGTGGGTCAACCGGGTCGGTCTGCCTCTAACTGGACGGCTTCACAACCGCCGTCGTAGGCGCCGGCATGTCTTGGCGTAGGCGGCTCGGCCACGCTGCTCAGGCGTCCGAGGTCTGCCGAGCCTGTATTACGGGTGAGTCTTCCCTCCCATGAGTCAACACGGCCTCGGCAGCAGCTTCGTCGATGGCCGCCATCACATCAGCGGTTGCGGAATGATGAATCATGTGTCCCGCTCCGTCGATCCGGTGCAATTTGCTCTGCTTGAGCTCGCCATGCAGCCTGACCGACTGCTTGATATCGATCAGACGATCGTCCTGGCCCGCGATAATGATCGTGGGCATCTTGAGTTCTGCATAAGTCTTCGAACCTGAGAATGCGGCGGGGACCAACATCGTCGCTTCGGCCGCTGCGGCCCGCATCTGTGATGGGCGGAGCGCCATTTCTTTCGGAAAGCCCGCGAACTTGTTCGGGACCGGCCGCGGGCCAAACAGCTTGCGCAACATCGCGGGCCACATCATCCGACCGGCTAACGGCGAGATCGTGGAGCTGATGACGTCGCCGACCACCGGTAGGGCGGATAGCAGGGACGTGGCGCTGTCTGAGCGGGGCGTCGGGAAATAATAGCCCGAGGCCAGCACGAGAGCCTGCACGAACGAAGGATGTCTTGTCGCCAGCGCAACCGCAACCGACGCTCCCCACGAATGGCCGAGGACAATCGCTTGAGAGACGCCCAACTGATCGAGCGCCTTCTTGAACAAATCCGCTTGGGCATCCGGGGTCCAGAGGACGTGTCTCGGCCGCGAGCTATGCCCAAAACCGGGACGATCGAACACCATGACCCTGTAGTTCTCGGCTGCGAGATCGATCAATCCACTCGAGTCGAAATCCTGGACCATGCTGCCATTGCCGTGAAACAAAACCAGCGGCTTGCCCCTGCCGCGTTCCAGATAGTGCAGGCGAACCCCCTCGACGTCGATGAACCGACCCTGCGGAGGATTATCGCGTTGCGCTTTGTTCGCGAGCCGCCGATTTATGATCGCGGTAGCCGCAACGAGGGTCCCTGCGGCAGCAAATGCGGCGGCGCCCGGATGTCGCGTGATGGCGGTCAAGCAATCGGATAGGAGGGAGCTGGAACGTGTTCGTCGTGCAAGGCGCATGTGCATTACCTTAGGTGGTCTGCACGACGCCCCATCAAATGAGAAATGTTGCAGTTGAGCTAAACGGTCCGCGGGGGTGTTCGTTCCTTGGCAGGGTCGATGCGACGCGGACGGCAGGGCTCACGGAGGCAAGCTTCCGCGCCATGCGCGACCTCATCCGCGCATGCCCTGGTTGGCTTACAGGAACCTGACGGGAGGGAGCGGCCGGCCCGCCGGGCGCTTTTTCGCTGGCCGAGATGCCCCGGATGGTGGAAGACAGCCAACATGCGGCGCGAGCCGTGCGGTGTACCGGAACATCCCGCGGGACAATGCGATGCGCCTTCTGATCGTCGAGGACAATGCCGAGCTGTCGCGGCTGGTTGCCGGCGGGCTGTCGGCGGCCGGCTACGAGAGCGACATCGTCGGCAGCGCCGCCGAAGCGCGCGAGGCGGTCAGCAGCGTCAGCTATGCCGCGATGATCCTGGACCTCGGGCTGCCCGACGGCGATGGCCTGTCGGTGCTGCGCGAGCTGCGCCGGCAGATGGAGCCATTGCCGGTGCTGGTGCTGACCGCGCGCGGCGGCTTGCAGGACCGCGTCAGCGGCCTGCGCAGCGGCGCCGACGACTATCTGGCAAAACCGTTCGCGATGGAGGAGCTGGTGGCGCGGCTGGAAGCGATCCTGCGCCGTCCGGGCCAGTTGCTCGGCCGCTCGCTGCGCCTCGCCAACCTCGTCTATGACACCGAAAGCCGCCAGATCTTCGTTGACGACCAGCCGCGCATCATCTCCGCGCGCGAGACCTCCGTGCTTGAGATCCTGCTGCGCCGGCAGGGGCGGGTGGTGCCGAAGAAGAACGTCGAGGACCACATCTTCGGCCTCGATGGCGAGGTCGCCTCAAACGCGGTCGAGGTCTACGTCTCGCGGCTGCGCAAGCAGCTCGCCGAGCACGGCGCCAAGGTCGTGATCCACACTATCCGTGGCGTCGGCTATCTCATGGCCGAGGAGAAATAGCGTGGCCCCGATCGGATCTCACGACGGATTCCGCGCCGGGATCCATGCGAGGTCGCCCACGTTCAAATCGCTGATCTGGCGCATCGTGTTCCTGCACATCGTGGCGGTCGCGGTGGTCGCGATCTTCCTGCCGCTGGTGCTGTTCTGGCTGCTCAATTCCGAGATCGACCAGCTGCATCGCGATGCCATGCGCGCGCAGGCCGAGGTGTTGGCCGAGCGCATCGTCGCCCAGCCCGACGGCTTGTTGACGTTCAACCTGCCGGACAGTCTCAAGGGCCTTTATTCGGAAGCCTATGGCCGCTACCAGTACGACATCCGCGATGCCGAGGGGAATCTGCTGTTCTCGTCGCGGCGCAAGACCGGAACTGCCACGGCTGCGCCGCCGTCGCTCTCCGAGACGATTTCCGGCGCTGGCGTCACCCGCACCATCGACGGCAAGGTGATACGCATTCGCGTCGCGGAGGACCTCGCGCACCGCGACGTCATCATCGACGACATCGTGTCGAACTTCTTCCGGCGGGTCGGGTGGATCACCATTCCGATCCTGCTGGTCCTGCTCGGCATCGACATCATCATCTTTCGCCGCGCTGTCGCGCCGCTGTGGAAGGCCTCCGAGGAGGCCAGCAATATCGGCCCGGCGCGCACCGACATCCGCCTGCCGACGGAGCAGATCCCGCGCGAGATCATGCCGCTCGTCACCGCCGTCAACCAGGCGCTCGACCGCCTCGAGGACGGCTTTCGGGTGCAGCGGCAGTTCACGGCCGACGCCGCGCATCAATTGCGCACGCCGCTCGCGATCCTGCGCACGCGGATCGAGACGCTCGGCGACGGCGCTGCAAGGCAGGCGCTGCATGCCGACATCGAGGGCATGAGCCGCATCGTCGCGCAGCTGCTGGAGATCGCCGAGCTCGACACGCTGGTGCTCGATCCCGGCGAGACCGCGGATTTGCGCGCGGTCTGCGCCGAGGTGGTCGGTTCGATCGCGCCGCTCGCGATCGCGCAGCACAAGGATATCGCGCTGAGAGGCACCGAGGCGCCGGTGCTGATCCACGGCAACTCCGCGATGCTCCAGCGTGCGATCTTCAACCTCGCCGAAAACGCCATCAAGTTCACGGCAAAGGACACGTCGGTCGATGTCGATGTGAGCGAGGATGGTGCGGTGCGCGTGCGCGATTGCGGCCCGGGAATTGCGGAAGCCGAGCGCGAATTGATCTTCCAGCGCTTCTGGCGCGCCGACCGCCAGCGCAGCGACGGCGCCGGCCTCGGGCTGTCGATCGTGCGTGCGGTGGCGGATGATCACGCGGCGACGGTTGCGGTGGAGAATCTTCCGGGCGGCGGCGCGCAGTTCACGCTGCGGTTCAGGCTGGCGGAGGCAACCAAGGCGATTGAGAAGAACCGGCGCGTCATTGACGCTGCACCCTCTCCCCTTGTGGGAGAGGGTGGCTCGCCGCGGTAGCGGCGAGGCGGGTGAGGGGTTCTCTCCGCGAGTCCGACTGCGAGTTGAATGTGCGGGGGCAACCCCTCATTCGGCGCTTCGCGCCACCTTCTCCCACAAGGGGAGAAGGAGGAAAGCGATAGTTATTTCAGCTTGCCGGTGGACAAATCCATGATCATGCGCGTGGTCAGATAAAGCCGCGGCACGATGCTGTTGAGCTGCACATATTCGGCATCGTTGGAATGCGCGCCGAAGCCCGACAGGCCCATGCCTTCCACCACGGCTCCGCTGGTCTTCAGTGCGGCAAACGCCGCATCCGTGCCGCCGCCGGTCGCCTTCTCGTCGACCTTGAGGGGCAGTCCGAGCTCCCCATAGATCGTCTTGCCGTGGGCCGCGACGCGACGTGAGGCGTCGTTGGCCTCAAGCGGCGGACGGCGCACCTCGAATTTCAGCGCGACCTTGGAGTCGGGCAGCAGGTGATTCTTGATTTTGTCCTGAAGCGTTTTCTCCAGCTCGTCGAAATCGGCGACCTTGAGCGCGCGCGCGTCGGCCTGGGCCGTGGCCTCCGCGGGGATCACGTTGCGGTTGGTGCCGGCCTTGGAGACCGTCCAGTTCAGTTTCAGGCCTTGCTCTGGTTTGGACAGATCCTTCATCTGCAACAGCTGGTGCGAGAGTTCGTACAGCGCGTTGACGCCGCCCTCGGGCCGCGAGCCTGCATGCGACGACTTTCCCTGCACCGTGAGATAGGCCGAGCCGATGCCGCTGGTGGCCAGCCGCAGCGTGCCGTCGGTGCCGCCGCCTTCGAACGAGAACACCACGTCCTGATCCGCGGCGAACCTGGTGATGGTGCTGCGCCAGCCCGGCGACGAGATCTCCTCGTCCCCATTGGTGAGCACCGTGAGCGTGCCGTAATCCCGGAAGCTCAGCTTCTGCAGCAACGCCACCGTGTGAAGAATGAGCGCGACGCCCTGCTTGTCGTCGGCAATGCCGAGGCCGTAAGCCTTGTCGCCATCGATGCGGAACGGTTGATCCTTCAGCATGCCCTTCAGGTACACGGTGTCCATGTGGGCGATCAGCATGATCTTCTTGCTGCCCGTGCCCTTGAATACGGCGTGTACGGCCGGGCCGATCTTCTCGGGTGTGTCGTCGAGGCGATAGACGTCGGTGGGTTGCAGGATCTCCACCGTGCCGCCGAGCTGCTTGAGCTGGCCGGCAACGCGCTCGGCGATCTGATTCAAGCCTTCGACATCCTTGCTGCCGGATTCGATGCTGACGAGATCGCGCAACGTGTCGAGCAGCGGCTGCTGCTCCTTTTGCGCCAGCGCATGGACGTCGGCCATGACATTGGCGCTGGGCTCGGCATGGGCGGGCATTGCCGCACATGCCAGCCAGAGCGACGCGATCAAGGGACCAACGAACGATGGAGCAGGGTGCGATCGAGGCATGCGCGGCGGTCCTAGGGTTGGGGGATGGCGCGGTATGCCCGTGTTTCCGGCGCTTGTCACGCGCCCGGCGCACCCATCAGGCACCGCCGAGGCGAACGTGACGTGGAGGGCCAGGGCCGGTCGTCTAAGCCTAAAGTCGTAGGATCGGATCGCGCGGGAGCTGGGCATTTTTGTCCCTCACATCGTGAGGGATGGAAATCGGGCGACACATGTTCCATGCTGGCCGCCAAGCCTCGGCAAGAAGGCCCACCGTCACAATCCATCAGGGTAGGAAATCATGAAAAGACGAGATTTCATCAAGGTCACCGGGCTTGGTGCGGCGGGTGTCGCCACGCTCGCCGCTCCAGCGATCGCGCAGACGACGCCCGAGATCAAATGGCGCATGCCGACGAGCTGGCCGAAATCACTCGACACGCTCTATGGCGGTGCCGAGATGATGGCCAAGATGGTCGCGGAAGCGACCGACAACAAATTCCAGATTCAGACATTTGCCGGCGGCGAGATCGTGCCGGGCCTCCAGGTGCTCGATGCCGTGCAGAACGGCACCTGCGAGATCGGCCATACCGCGTCCTACTATTATTTTGGCAAGGACCCGACCTTCACCTTCGGCTCGGCGGTGCCGTTCGGACCGAACATGCGCATCAATCAGGCCTGGTACACACTCGGCGGCGGCAGGGACATCCTCAACGAGTTCTACAAGAAGTACAACGTCGTCTCGCTGCTTGCCGGCAACACCGGCTGTCAGATGGGTGGCTGGTTCCGCAAGGAGGTCAAGACGCCTCAGGACTTCAACGGGTTGAAATTCCGCATCGGCGGTTTCGCCGGAAAAGTGATGGCCAAACTCGGCGCGGTGCCGCAGCAGATCGCCGGAGGCGACATTTATCCGGCGCTGGAGAAGGGCACCATCGACGCTGCCGAATGGGTCGGGCCGTATGACGACGAGAAGCTCGGCTTCGTCAAGGTCGCGCCGCATTATTACTTCCCGGGCTGGTGGGAAGGCGGGCCGATGCTGCTGGCCTTCGTCAACCAGGACAAATGGAATGCGCTGCCGAAGCACTATCAGAGCATCCTCGAGCAGGCGGGGCACTACGCCAACAACTGGATGATGGCGAAGTACGACCAGTCCAATCCACCGGCGTTGCGGCGCCTGCTCGCCGCCGGAGCCAAGCTGCATCCGTTCTCGCCCGAGGTCATGCAGGCCTGCTTCAAGGCGTCAAAGGAGCTGCACACCGAAGTCTCGGCCACCAACCCGGACTTCAAGAAAGTCTATGAATCGCTGACCGCGTTCTCGAACAACGGATATCAGTGGTTCCAGGTCGCCGAAGTCGGCTATGACAACTTCATGGCGCGCAACTCGCAGAGCTGATCGCAGGGCGCGCGATCGGCCCAAACGAAAAAACCCGGAGCAAAAGCTCCGGGTTCTTTTTTTGCAGGCGGGCCGGGCGCTATTGCTTCGGCTGGCCGAAATCGAGCGGCGGCAGATCGATCTGGGGAATGTCGATCTTGATACTGTTGGGATCGACGGTGGACTGCACGCCCTTGTAGTGCATCACCATCGACGGGAACATGATCACGAGCAGCACCATGATCATCTGGATCACGACGAACGGCACCGCACCCCAATAGATCTGTCCCGTCGTGACCGGCTCCATGCGCTTGCCGGTGACGCGATCGGTATAACGTTCCTTCGGCGCGACCGAGCGCAAATAGAACAGCGCAAATCCGAACGGCGGATGCATGAACGACGTCTGCATGTTGACGCCCAGGATGACGCCGAACCAGATCAGGTCGATGCCGAGATGCTCGGCAGCCGGCCCGAGCAGCGGGATCACGATGAAGGCAAGCTCGAAGAAGTCGAGGAAGAACGCCAGCACGAACACGAAGGCGTTGACGAAGATCAGGAACCCGATCTGGCCGCCGGGCAGGGAGGTCAGCAGGTGCTCGACCCAAACGTGGCCACTGACGCCATAGAAGGTGAGCGAGAACACGCGCGCGCCGACCAGGATGAAGACGACGAAGGCGGACAGCTTCGCCGTCGACTCGGTGGCCTGACGGATCAGGTCCCAGGTCAGTCGTCGCTTCGCGGCTCCGAGAATGAGGGCGCCGGCTGCACCCATGGCGCCGCCTTCGGTGGGAGTCGCGACGCCGATGAAGATCGTGCCCAGCACCAGGAAGATCAGGAATAGCGGGGGCACCATGACGAAGGTGGTCTGTTGCGCCATCTTCGAGAGGAAGCGGTAGCCCGTCAGCTTGTCGAGGACCCAGTTCGCGATGGCGACGAAGAACGCGAAGAGGATGCCGAAGAACATGCTGAGCACGACGAAGTCGGCGCCGTGTGTCTCCGAATTCCGCATCATGAGCCAGCCGAACACGCAGCTCGCCAGGAACAGCACGCCGAGCGACTTCAGGCCGCGGTCGCCGCTCTCCTCGCGGAAACCGATCGCTTCCTTGGGCAGGCCCGGCGCCGCCTTCGGGAAAATCATGGTCACGAGGAACGCGTAACCCGCATAGAGACCGGCGAGCACCAGGCCCGGAATGAACGCGCCCTCGTACATGTCGCCGACCGACTTGCCGAGCTGGTCGGCCATCACGATCAGGACGAGCGAGGGCGGAATGATCTGCGCCAGCGTGCCGGACGCCGCGATGATGCCGGTCGCGACGCGGCGGTCGTAGCCGTAGCGCAGCATGATCGGCAGCGAGATCAGGCCCATCGAGATCACCGAGGCCGCCACGACGCCGGTCGTCGCCGCGAGCAGGGCGCCGACGAACACCACCGCGTAGGCGAGACCGCCGCGGATGGTGCCGAACAACTGGCCGATGGTGTCGAGCAGATCCTCCGCCATGCCGGAGCGCTCGAGCACCAAGCCCATGAAGGTGAAGAAGGGAATGGCGAGCAGCGTGTCGTTGTTCATCACGCCGTAGACGCGCTCGGGCAGGGCCTGGAGAAAGTCCGGGTGAAATTGCCCGAGCTGAACGCCGATGATGGCGAAGAACAGGCCGACGGCGCCGAGCGAAAATGCCGCCGGATAGCCGAGCAGCAGCACGATCACCAGCGTCGCGAACATGATGGGCGCCATATTGGCGACGATAAACGCGGTCATTGAATCCCCCTACGATGCCGCTTGGCGATCACTTCTGTTCGATCGCTTCAACGAGATGCTCGACTTCGGCTTCCAGCGCCGAAATCTGCGACTCGTGGGGATCCGGAATCATGCCACGCATGATGGCGATCCGCTTGATCAGTTCGGAGATGCCTTGAACAAGCAGGAGCGCAAAGCCGATCATGATGAGCGACTTGGCCGGCCATTGCGGCAGGCCGCCCGCATTGCCGGATTGCTCGTTGATCTGGAGTGAGCGCAGGAAGAACGGTATCCCGGTGACGATCATGACAACGGTCAGCGGGATCAGGAAGAAGATGTGCCCGATGATGTCGATGATGTTGCGCGCCCGCTTCGGCATCATGCTGTTGAAGATGTCGATCCGGATGTGCTCGTTATCGAGCAGCGTCCAGGACGCGCACAGCAGGAACACGATGCTGAAAAGCACCCATTGCAGCTCGAGCCACGAGTTGGAGGACGTGTCCAACGTCTTTCGAATGATCGCATTGACCGCCGAGATGACGACGGCGACCAGGATCAGCCAAGCCAAACGCTTGCCGGTCCAACGTGTGAACGCGTCAATTCCATTGCTCAGCTTCAGGAGCGCTTGCAAGATTGGTCCTCCCCGATTTGCCCCGGCCGTCTTGACTGCGCCGAGTGGCGCGTTGGCTTGTCTCGCCGCGCAGGCATGAGGCAGCCGCACCAAACCAGCGAGTTTGCCGCCAGTCAATCGGAAGTTTGTTGATAGTTAAGGGGAATAAGCCGCGGCCGGGCAGCCGATGCTAGCCGCCGGTGACGCTCATGTGCCTGCTGACGCTGGGGCGGTCGTGGCGGCGGTCGATGATGAAATCGTGGCCCTTGGGCTTCAGCCCAATGGCGCGATCGATCGCATCCGCAAGCAGCGAATCGTCGTCCGATGCACGCAGAGGTTTGCGCAAATCGGAGGCATCCTCGTGGCCGAGGCAAGTGTGCAACGTTCCCGTGCAAGTGACGCGCACGCGGTTGCAGGATTCGCAGAAATTATGAGTCATCGGGGTGATGAAGCCGAGCTTGCCGCCGGTCTCGGCGACGCTGACATAGCGCGCCGGCCCGCCGGTGCTCTCGGCCAGATCGGTCAGCGTGAACTGCTGGGCGAGGCGCGCGCGCACCAGCGACAGCGGCAGGTACTGGTCGATTCGTCCCGATCCGATCTCGCCCATCGGCATGACCTCGATCAGCGTTAGCCCCATGCTCTTGCCGTGGGCCCAGCGCATCAAGTCGGGAAGTTCGTCCTCATTGAGGTTCTTCAGCGCGACGGCGTTGATCTTGACCGCGAGACCCGCAGCGCGTGCGGCCTCGATGCCTTCCAGCACCTTGTCGATCTCGCCCCACCGGGTGATCTCGCGAAACTTCTGCGGATCGAGCGTATCGAGCGAGACGTTGATGCGACGGACGCCGCAATCGGCGAGCTCGCTTGCGTGTTTCGCAAGCTGGGTGCCGTTGGTGGTCAGCGTCAGCTCGCTCAGCGCGCCGCTCTTGAGATGCCGCGACAGCGAGCGCACCAGCGTCATCACGTTGCGGCGGACCAGCGGTTCGCCGCCGGTGAGCCGCAGCTTCTTCACGCCCTTGGCGATGAAAGCCGAGCAGAGCCGGTCGAGTTCCTCCAGCGTCAGCAAGTCCGCCTTGGGCAGGAACGTCATGTCTTCCGACATGCAGTAGAAGCAGCGCAGGTCGCAGCGGTCGGTAACGGAGACGCGCAAATATGAGATGGTCCGTCCGAACGGATCGGTCATCGCGCTCGACAGCGCGGCGCGGGGGCTCGCGGAAAGTCCGTTCATACCAAATGCCTTGTCACTTGCGGCGACCGGAACAGCTTTGCTTCAGCTGCGCCCTGAACGCAATCTAAGCATCGGTGGCGTCAGAGACAATTGGGGGGATGACGGAGGTCAGCGCTTGCCCGTGTTCGGATCGGGGAACGGCGAGCCCGCGGCCGGTGCGGCAGCAGCCGCCGGGGCAGCGGCGGGCGCCGCCGGTTTCGGCTTCTTCGGCCGGTGCGGCTTGCGGACCGGTTTCAGCGGAACGGCCGGCTGGAGCTCCGCGAAGACCGGGTTGGGGTCGGTGGTGACCGAGGCGGGGGTCGTGAAGTCGCCGGGATTCCTGATGACGTTCACCGGCACGCTCGCCGGCTGGTATTTCGGCAGCGCGAAAGCGACCGTGAAGGGGGCGTCGGGGGCGGGAACCGACACGGAGCAGGGGGTCTTGCAGCCTCCACCGAGTGAGGTCGTGGCGTCAGCGCCCGGAGGATTGGATTCGAGCCGGACCTGGACGGTCGGCGGGGCCGATTGAACATGTCCCAGGAAGTCGAAGACATTGAGGAGCAGCCGGCAAGGCTTGTTGCTCCGAGGACGCTCACTCCGGCTAATGCAAACGAGATGATACGACGCATAACATCCACCTGATGCGGCGAACCGCCACATCCCCAGACAAACTTAGGAGTGTCGTTCCAAGCGAGCAACCGGCGGGCCGCGCATAGTTAGTAGATGGTTAACGCGGGACTTTGCGGAATAACCAAGCTATCTCAGCTACTTGAGAGCTTCCTGCGTAGTCATCAGGCTGTGGGCTGCGGCCGGCAGGTCGCGCATGTGATGGATCAGCCGGTCCGGCTTCAGCTCGGCGATCGGCACGTCCGTATAGCCGAAGCTGACCCCGATCACGGGAACTCCGGCGCGCCGGGCCACGCCGACATCCGGTCCGGCGTCGCCGACCATGATGCTGGCTTTGACCTCGCCGCCGGCCCGCGCCACCGTTTCGCGGAAAATGGTCGGATCTGGCTTCTGGACGCCAAACGTGTCGGCGCCGCAGATCGCGGCAAAGCGCCGGCTCAGGTCGAGCTGATCCAGCAGGCGCTTCGACAACCATTCCAGCTTGTTGGTGCAGACCGCGAGGCGATGGCCTTGGACCGCAAAATGGTCGAGCGCGGCCTCCAGCCCGTCGAACGGCCGGGATTCGACGGCGATATTGTCGGCGTAATAGGCGATGAAATCGGCCGTCATCCGGTCCATGTCGGCAACCGTGACGCTGCGGCCCTCGGCCTCCAGCCCCCGCTCGATCAGCTTGCGGGCGCCGGCGCCGATCATGTTGCGGGCCGAGGCCATCGGCACGGGCGGCAGCCCTTCGCGGTCGAGCACGTAATTGAGCGCGGTGATCAGGTCGGGCGCCGTATCCACAAGCGTGCCGTCGAGATCGAAGACGATGGTGTGGGAGGGGATCATGGCCCAGCGCTACCGGCCCGGCCCCGCCCGCGCAAGGGCCGAAGCCATAAGATCACCTTATAAGGTGGACCCGGAGGCCCGTTCCCCCAGACCCTGTTCTCCGAGGGAAAACGAGGCTACACAGGCCGCCGCGAGCCTATCGGGCAGCACACTCGTAATTCAGGGACGGCGCAAACGTGAATATGGACCAGTTGAAGCGGCAGGCAGCGGCGCGCGCCCTCGAGGACGTCCGAGACGGCATGCAGCTCGGGCTTGGGACCGGCTCGACCGCCAAACATTTCGTCGAGCTGCTCGGCGAGCGGGTCCGCGCCGGACTGAAAGTGATCGGCGTGCCGACCTCCGAGGCGACGCGCCTCGATGCAATCCGCTGCGGCGTGCCGCTGACCACGCTGGATGAGATCGACCATCTCGACATCACCGTTGACGGCGCCGACGAGATCGACCCCGAACTCAACCTGATCAAGGGCGGCGGCGGCGCGCTGTTGCGCGAGAAGATCGTGGCGGCCGCCTCGGATCGCATGATCGTGATCGCCGACGACACCAAATGGGTGCCGACACTCGGCCGCTTCCCGCTGCCGGTCGAGGTCATCCCGTTCGGGCTCGGCGCAACGCGACGCGCGATCGAGAAGGCGTTTGCGGAATGCGGCGTTTCCGGGCAGATGGCGATCCGCAACGGCAAGGATGGCCACGTTTTCGTCACCGATGGCGGCCACTGGATCGTCGATGCCCAGCTCGAAAAGATTGCGGATCCCGCCCACCTCGCCACGGCGTTGAGCGCGATCCCCGGCGTCGTCGAGCATGGTTTGTTCATCGGCTTGGCCAGCTCGGCTGTTTTGGCGGGTGGCGAGGGAATTCGCGTGATTGAACGGCGAAAGCCGAAAGGAGACTAGGAATGAAGAGCGTTTTGAAATTGTTGCCGGTCGCGACCCTCGCTGTGGGACTGGCCCTCTCGGTCGCCCCGGCCGTGGCTCAGCAGGCCGCCGGGCCGAAATCGACGCCGGCGGCCATCGCGGCCGCCAAGGAGATCCTGGCAATCAAGAACGCCAGTGCGATGTACGCGAACGCCGTGCCCGGCCTGGTCGAGAAGACCAAGATCGCGCTGATCCAGCAGAACCTGAATTATCAGAAGGACCTCACCGAGGTCGCCCAGGTCGTCGCCCAGCAGCTCAAGGGCCGCGAGAACGAAATCGGCGAGGGCATGGCGCAGGTCTATGCCAGCGAGTTCACCGAGCAGGAGCTGAAGGATCTCGTCACCTTCTACAAATCGCCGCTGGGAAAGAAGCTGATCGAGGCCGAGCCCCGCGCCATCGGGCTGAGCATGGCCTTCATGAACTCCTGGGCCCAGAACTTCTCCGAGACCGTAATGGGCAACTTCCGGGCCGAGATGCGCAAGCGTGGCAAGGAGATCTGACAGTTCCTATCTGATCAGAATCCGGATCATGTTCTGAAAGAGGTCGGAGTGGACAATGGCTGAATTCGACGTCGACCTCTTTGTCATCGGTGGCGGTTCGGGCGGCGTGCGTGCCGCCCGCATCGCGGCCGGCTACGGCGCCCGCGTGATGATCGCGGAAGAGTACCGCATGGGCGGGACCTGCGTGATCCGCGGCTGCGTGCCGAAGAAGCTGTTCGTCATCGGCTCGCATTTCCGTCATGAGATCGAGGACGCCGCCGGTTTTGGCTGGACCGTTCCGCCTGTGACCTTCGACTGGCCGACGCTGATCGCCAACAAGGACAAGGAGATCGCACGTCTGGAGGCGGCTTACACCGCCAATGTCGAGAAGTCGGGCGCGCAGATCGTCAAGAGCCGCGCGGTGATCGAGGACAAGCACACGGTCCGCCTGCTCGAGAACGACAGGAAGATCACCGCAAAATACATTTTGATCGCCACCGGCGGCGCGCCCAATCACGGCGCTCCGATTCCCGGCATCGAGCACGTGATCTCCTCCAACGAGGCGTTTCACCTGACCAAGCTGCCGAAGCGGATCGTGATCCAGGGCGGCGGCTACATCGCGCTGGAGTTTGCCGGCATCTTCGCCGGCTTCGGCTCCGACGTCAGCGTGATCTATCGCGGCGACAACATTTTGCGCGGCTTTGACGAGGATGTTCGCGCCCACGTCCGCGCCGAGATGGAGAAGCAGGGCATCACCATTCTCACCGGCTGCACGGTGACGAAGGTCGATCGGCACGGCGAGGAATTCACCACGCATCTGTCGAACGGATCGAGCCTCGCCTCCGACCAGGTGATGTTCGCGATCGGCCGCCATCCCGCGGTCGCCAATCTCGGCCTGGAGAAGGCCGGCGTCGCCATCAACCCGCGGAACGGCGGCATCGCCGTCGACCATTTCTCGAAGAGTTCGGTCGACAGCATCTATGCAATCGGCGACGTCACCCATCGCTTCAACCTGACGCCGGTCGCGATCCGCGAGGGCCATGCGTTCGCCGACACCGTGTTTGGCAAGCGCGAGGTGCAGGTGGATCACGCCAACATCCCGACTGCCGTGTTCTCGCAGCCGGAGGTCGGCACCGTCGGCCTCACCGAGACCGAGGCCCGCGCGCAATTCAGCCATGTCGACATTTACAAGACCACGTTCCGCCCCATCAAGGCGACGATGTCGGGCCGCGATACCCGCGTGCTGATGAAGCTCGTCGTCGACGGTTCAACCGATCGCGTGCTCGGCTGTCACATCGTCGGCGACGCCGCGGCGGAGATCACGCAGGCGGTCGCGATTGCTGTGAAGATGAAGGCGACCAAGGCCGATTTCGATGCGACGATCGCGCTGCATCCGACCGCGTCCGAAGAGCTCGTCACCATGCGCACCCCGACCGCCCGCCACGTACGCCAGGCGGCGGAGTAACTCCGCTCAGTCGTAGAGATACCCGACGGGCTTGCCCTCGGTGCGCAGGGGACGGATGTCCTTCTGTGTGATGATCTGACCGGCGAGGCCGTCGATCTCGTCGCGTTGCGTCGGCGTCCAGCTGCGGAGGTCGTTCATGCCTTTGAGGAGGCCGAGCCGAAGGACCTGCGTGTTCTCACCCACGCCGACGAGACTTGTGGCGTTCTTGCCCGCCGTCACCACATCGCCGGCCGCGAGCTCAAAGGTCTCACCAGTCTTGTTCCTGAATTCGGCCGTGCCGCGGATGACGCGGTAGATCACGACCTCGCCCTTGGCGAAACATGTGGTGTCCGCCGCTGCCGCCGTGCTCTTGGGCAAGAGCGATTGGCCGCGCGGATCGGTTGCGATGATGTGGCCGGCGACGAGGTGACCGCTCGGGACTTCAATGCCGATGTCGCGCACATAGACCGGCATCGATGATTTGACCGGGCTGTCGGTGAGCGGTTTGAACAGCGCATCCAGCGCCAGCGGGTCCTGGAGCCAAAAACCTGCGTCCGCAGGGCGATCATGCAGAGAGTGGCTCCATGCCACCCGTGGCGTCTCGTCTTCGTTGATCTGATCCGGGCCGACAATGGTCGGGTTTGGAAACGTCGTCGGATCGGTGATGAAGGCTTCGAGGAATTTGCCGGAATAGCCCATGGAAATTGGATCCGGCGCCACCGTCTGCGGCGTCTTCAAATTCTCTTCGGTCGACAATCCCGACCAGGTGTAGAACAGCTGGCGATGCACGATCGCGCTTTGCAGCATCACCGCGCCGGGGCCGACATTGTAGAAGCGCCCGTCATAGTCAAAGGTGAACGCGCCCGAGGTGACCAACACGAGCTGAAAGCCGCCCGGCGGCAGATGAAGATGGAAATCTGTCGGACCGGTGTCGGGCAGATAGATCGGCAGATTGGTCGCGACTTCGTGTAGCAGGAAGGTTTCGTTGTTGGCGTGGAAACCCTCGTTGGCGCGATTGTAGAGGGCTTGCGGCCGGTACGTCGCCTCGAACTTCGCATTCCGGTCGCGGTCGATCGCCACGAAATCCTGAGCGTTGAGGCGAAGGGGGGCGCCGTCCGGGCGGGTGAGGCCGGTGATTTTGAGATCGCCGGCGGCATGCAAGTTCATGGCATTCTCCGATTCCAGACCGCTCACCCGGTCTCTCGGCGCACGCATCTTGCTGCTCCAATCGGGAGAGCAGGGATCAGGCCTGATGCTGCCTTGCGAATTTTGGGCCAGTCGAAGTGCTGTGCGGCATGCAAGGCTTGGCGACGAGCCGCCACGCGAGGAAAAATCGAGGTTGCACCTGAGGTTAGATGATACGCTTCGCCGGCCTGCATGGCCGGGTTCGCCCGGTCCGCAAGCCTGGCGACGAGAGGTGTCTTGTCTAATTTGTCGGCATTCTGGCGCGGACGTGCAGCCGCGCCGATCAGGCGAAGTCGGCGGCCGGATGTCTGAAGCCGTTCATTCGAAAGATCGACGGGCGGTCCGCTCGGGCTTGCCGTACGGGCTGTCAGCCCACTTCGCCATGTCCACTGCACGCGCCTCGATGAGCTCGCACCACAGGCAGCTGAGCTCCGCGCGCCCTTTGGCCGAGAGCATCGGAATAAGGCCATGGCCACAGCCGGCGCAACATTTGACGCGATTCATGGTTCTCTCCGCGACCTTCCGGATTCAGGAGCAACATCGTTGCTCCCGAAGCTTGCGCGGGCGCTATGAGGGCGCAGCGACGCCTGCGGCCGGGGTGCTCGTCCCCGAGATCGTCGCGTCTGCGATCCAGCGCGACACGGCGGCGATGTCTTCCGCATTGTCGCGGAAGGCGCGAAGCTGGAATTCAGCCGAGCTGCCACGTTCGACGATGGTACGACAGTGTTCGACCTCGGCGGCGCAGTTCAGCGCGGCGGCGTCTTCGGCGATGTCCTCGATCACGCGGGAGAGCAGCTCGGAGATCTCGACCGGCCCGTCCTTGGAGGCAAAGATGCAATCGGTGCCGTAACGCTGGGCGCGCCATTTGTTCTCCACCGCGATCGCGCGTTCGACCGCGGTGACCTCCTTCGACAGATGAGGTCGCAGGTAGAGATAGCGGGTCAGGCAGCGATAGAGCGAGGCGATGGCAACGGCGTCGTCGACGAAGGTGCAGGTATCGGGCGCACGCAGCTCGAGGGTCGGGTGCTTCATGGAGGGGCGCATGGCCCACCAGATGTGGCTTTCATCGGGGATCACGCCGGAGCGCTGCAACGCGCCGACATATTCGTCGTAATCCTGCCTGCTCTCGAACAATTCTGGCAGGCCGGTGCGCGGCAGCTCGGAATAGGCGGCGAGCCGATAGCCCTTCAGCCCTGTCTTGTGTGAATTCCAGAACGGGGAGGAGGCCGACAGGGCGATGAACAACGGCAGATGCGGCAGCATCGCTCGCATCACCGCCATGCGCTTCTCCGGATCGGGCAGCTGGACGTGGACATGCATGCCGCACATCAGGTTGCGGTGGCCGATGCTGCGCAGATCCTCGATCATCTCCTCGTAGCGCGGCTTCGGGCTCGGCTGCGACATGCGCCAGACCGCGGTCGGATGTGTGCCGCAGGCCATGATCACGAAGCCATATTGTGCCGCGACGTTTGCGACTTCGCGACGCAGGAAGCGAAGCTCTTCGCGCGCGTCGGCAACGTCGACATGAACGTTGGTGGCGACCTCGAGCTGCGACTGCAACATCTCCCGCATCGCCTGGCCGCCGGTGGACCAGTTCGCAGATTCGAACAGGGCATTTGGAGTTTCGATCGCAACGTCCAAAGTTTGCCGATCGGCGAGGAAGTATTCCTCTTCGATGCCGAACGAATATTCCGCGGCCTTGCCGCGTCCGCCGGCCGAGCGAATGACAAGGTGTTGCCTGTCCTCGGAGGAATCGAGCCGCAGCAGTTTCAAAACGTCTGATGCAAATGTCATTGTGCCACCCGGCCAAGGTATTTACCTGCGGGCGATAATCCTTCTGACAGGGGCGGGTTCCGCATCGGCCCCACCGGAAATTGCAAGGTCGAACGGAACAATCTTCGCGCTTTCGGACGCACGCGCAACCAGCGCGTGATTAGCGGGCACTTCCGTCCAGTCCGTTTCCTTGTCGAACGGCTCGGACACGACGATCACCTGGCCGCCAGCCTCGCGGAAATACAGCGTGTTGGCGGCATCGTTAACCGCAACCCGGAAGGCATAGAGATCCCGGCCGTTGGCGATGGCGCTGGTGAAGCGTAGCCGCTCGCGAAGCTCGCCTTCGTTGACGAGGCCGACGAGGGCTCGCAGCACGCGATGCGTTGCGCCGAGCGGATCAGCGTCGAGCCCCGCGCCCATCATGGCGAGAAATACGGCTTCCGAATCGGTCGTGCCTGTCCGCGAGGGGTAGTAGGCGTCGGGGATCAGCGCCTCGACCTTGCGCCGCAGGCGATTCCAGCTGCCGACGAAGCCGTTGTGCATGAACATCCACTGGCCGCAGGCAAAGGGATGACAGTTCTGCCGCGTCACCGCCGTGCCGGTGGCGGCGCGCACATGGGCGAAGAACAGATGCGAGCGCAGATGGCGGCAGAGGTAGCGGAGATTCTCGTCCGACCAGGCCGGCCGTGTTTCACGATAAAGACCAGGCTCCGGATGCTCGCCATACCAGCCGAGACCGAAGCCGTCGCCATTCGAGCCGGCGGTCGACTGGAGCGAGCGGATGCTTTGCGCGATCAGCGAATGCTCGGGCTCGGTGACGTAGGGTTCGAAAGACGTGGTCTCGCCCCGGTATGCGATCCAGCGACACATGGGAATCCTGTCAGGAGATGCTTGCTGAAATGTATCAACGAACCTGACAGGACGATGGTTCCCGACAGCGAGTGTCGGGAACCAAGTGGCCACTACACCGGAACCGGAATCAATGGCGCGACCTCGCGATCATCTGCATTCTCGCTCGCTGCGAGACCTTGTGCGACGCCGACCCGGTCGGCCTCGGGACGGTTCTGGCTCATCTTGCGCTTGCCTTCGAACCGCACGACTGGAATGCGCACGCCGACGATTCCGCGCAGCTGCGCGGCGATGAAATCCGCAGGGGCATCGGTCACGGCCCAAGGCTTGGCACGCGATCCTTCGTGCCTGTTCGTGAGCCGCGTCACGGCGTCGAGCAGGCGCTCGGGCTCCTGGAAGAATTCGACCGGGCCGTAGGCATGCACGGCGACGTAGTTCCAGGTCGGCACGACCTTTTCGGTCTCCTGCTTGGTCGCGTACCAGGACGGCGTCACATAGGCGTCGGGACCGCTGAAGATCGCCAGCGCATTTCCGATCGGCGGCAGTTTCCATTGCGGGTTGGCTTTCGCCACATGCCCATACAGCACGCCATGCTCGCCTTCGCCCTCGTCGAGAAAGAGCGGCAGCGGCGTGGCGACCGGGCCTTCGCTGGTGGCCGTGACCAGGCTGGCGAGGCGGGCGCCGTGAATGGTCGCCCGGATGCTCTCGATGTCGTCCTTGAAGGCGGGAGGGATGTACATGGTTATCTCCAGTGTTGGTCTGAAGATAGCCGGAATCTGGCCTGTAAGAAACTGCCAGTTATCGTCTATTTGATCAGTCCAGTTCGGCGACCGCCTGTGCGAGAAGCCTGCAGCCGCGCTCGATCTGTGACACCTCCAGTGCCGAATAGCCCATGACGAGGCCGACTGTCTTCCGCGGTCGGCGAGGTCCGACGAACAGTGCCGAGACGGGATAGATGCCGACGCCCTTGGCATGGGCCGCTTTGATCAACGCGTCCTCACGCTTCTGCGGCAGGTCGTCGAACCACGCCACGATGTGCAGGCCAGCGGCTGTGCCCTCGATCCGGACGCGATCCCCGAACCGGCGGCGAAGCGCGTCGAGCAGCGTGCGCTGGCGTTCGGCGTTGCGCCGGCGCACGCGCCTGATGTGGCCGTCATAGGCGCCGCTTTCGAGCATCGACGCGAGAGCGTCCTGTTCGATCAGTGGCGTGTGCCGGTCCATGATCTGCTTGGCGGCGGCGAACAGGGATCGCAGGGCGGCGGGCACCACCAGATAGCCGATCCGCAAGGTCGGCGAGAGCGTCTTGGAGACGGTGCCGAGATAGATCACGTTGCCGCCGCTTTCCAGCGCGTGCAGCGGCGGGATCGGCCTGGTGTCGTAGCGATACTCGCTGTCGTAATCGTCCTCGATCACGTAGGCGTCGTTTGTCCTGGCCCAGGCAAGCAGCTGGTGCCGGCGTCCGATCGGCATGACGCCGCCGAGCGGATATTGGTGCGACGGCGTGACATAGGCGAGGCGGGCTTCGACGCCGTCGAGCCGCGCTGTCTCCAGTCCATCCGCGTCGACCGGAATCGGGATCGTCTCGGCGCCCGTCGCCGCGAAAGTATGCCGCGCCATCTGGTAGCCGGGATCCTCCATCACGAAGCGGTCGCCGGCGTCGAGCAGCAGGCGCGCGCAGATGTCGAGGCCCTGCTGCGAGCCGTTCACGACCACGATCTGATCGACCTCGCAGCGGACGCTGCGCGACCGCCAGAGATAGCCTTGGAGCGCGGTCCGCAGCCGCAGCGCGCCGCAGGGATCGTCATAGGCCAGTCGCTCGGGTTTGCGCGCCATCGCGGCAGTCACGGCCTTCTTCCATGCCAATACCGGGAAATCCGACGGCGCGAGCTCGCCATAGCGGAAGTTCGCGACGAGCCCGCGCGGCGGCTCGGTCCAGCGCGGCGGGTCTTGAAGCAACCGGTCCCCGAAGGCCGACAGCCGCACCTTCCGCGCCGGCGGCCGTGATGCTACGCGCGCGTGTCCCCGCTCGACGACGGCGCGAGCCACCCGCGGCCGCGCCCCATGGCGTGTCTCGATGAAGCCTTCGGCGGCGAGCTGTTCGTAGGCGATCGTGACGGTCGAGCGCGCCACGCCCATCTCGCCGGCCAGCGCGCGCGAGGACGGCAGCAAGCCGTCGATCCCGAACACCCGCGCCATGATCTGATCCCGCAGGGCTTCGTAGATCTGGCGCGCGCCCATGCGGTCGGCACGGGCAGCGCGATTGGTCTTCATCTGGATCATCCACATTCCAAGCCGACATTCGCCCGAGCGGACCATGTCGGAATGTGGTTCTAATCCCGTTCGCCGAGAGTTTCGACGTAAGCCTTGCCGTAGGGATGAAAATGCTCCTTGCGGCCCTGGTCCCACAGGACCCTGAGGCCGGGCGCCGTAATGTCCCAATCCGGCCGGCACTTCATGCCGACTGCCCTGAGGTCCTGGCGGAGTTCTTCGACGGTTGGACGGCCGAAGAACCAGTAGCCGTTGTAGATCTTGTGAACCACGAGACCGGGCTCGAGGACGATCACGTGCGGAATCATCGGATTGTGGACGGGATCGGTGTATTCGGCGATGTCGAGATCTTTCTGAACGAGGCGCCGCGAATCCGAGAGGAAGGGCCAGTGCGCTCCGACGCCGCTGCGATATTCGCTGGTCTGGGTGATGTTGTCGGTCGTGATCGTGACCATCCGGCAATAGCCCACCTCCATCTCGCGATGGAGTTGCAGCAAGCCTTCGGCCTGGCGACGATCCTTCGGACAAAATCCGCCGCGGCCGAGCACGAGCACCATCGGATCGCCCGCCTGCAGTTCGGAGAGCTTCCGGTGCTTGCCGGTGTGGTCGCTGAGTTCGTAATCCGGGAAGGTTACTCCCGGCATCATGTCAGGTCGCATTACGCTCTCCCGGTTTTACAGATCAATCACGACGTCGTTTCGGGGCCGTGAGCAGCAGATCAGGACATTGCCGTCCGCCGGCGGATCGAGCGGATCCGGCGCATAGTCGACCGTCCCCGCGATCAATCCGCTCTCGCAATTGTGGCAGACGCCGGTCCGGCATGACCAGCGCACGGGGACGTCGCAAGCTTCGGCCAATTCCAGCAGGCTGGCGTAGGCCGGTCCCCAGCGGACATTGAGGCCACTGCGGGCGAACGACACCATCGGGCCGGGGCCGGGGGCGCCGACCGGCGAGTGCGCTCGCTTCTGCGGGGAGGACGCTATGCCGGGCGTCAAGGATGGTCCGGCGCCGAACAATTCGGTGTGGATGCGATCCGGTGCGACGCCCAAGGTGGCGAGGCCAGCTTTCAGATCGCTCATGAAAGCTGCCGGTCCGCACAGATAGAAATCGCCGTCACGCGGCACGCTCAGGCTCTGGAGCAGACGTGCGTCGAGATGTCCGACTGTGTCGAACGCCACATTGAGACGATCGTCCGGGTCAGGCGCGCTGTAGCAGACGTGGCTATGGTGACGAGAGAGTCCTCCCAGCAATTCGCGCGCCTCGGCGGCGAACGCATGTTCGCGGCCGTTGCGGGTGCCGTGCAGCCACCAGACGTCCCGCGCCGTCCCTTCGGCGGCGAGGGCGTGGAGCATCGCGAGGACCGGCGTAACGCCGATACCGGCGCTCAACAGGACGACGGGGCGCGCATCTTGCCGGAGCGTGAAACTGCCGCGTGGCGCACCGAGCTGCACGGCAGCGCCGTCCACCAGCTCGTCGGCGATGTAGCGGCTGGCGGCGCCGTGCGCTTCGCGCTTGACGCTGATGCGATAGGACGCGGCATCGGCGCCGCTCGACAGCGAATAGCTGCGCGTCATCGCCTGCGCACCGGAAGGCGCGAGCCGGATGACGACGAACTGACCGGGCAGGGCGGCCGCCACGGGACGTCCGTCGGCGGGTTCGAGGATCAGCGACGTCACGTTGCCGCTTTCCGCGATCTTGCGCGCCACGCGAAAGGAGCGGAATCCGCGCCAGGCCGGAGGAGGGCTCGCCGCCGGCCCAAGCCCGGCGTTTCCCGCGGTTTTGTTGACGTTCTGCTGCTCGAGCAGCGCCGCGAAGGAACGGTGCCAGCCGCGGCTCAGTGCGGGAATCCGCAGCGCGCGCTCCAGGCGTTCGCGCGGATGCGGCGGCAGGTAAAGCAGCGCATTGATCTCGAACACGCTCATGCGCTCGGGTCCCACGGCAATCTGCGTGATCTCGTCGCCGGCTTCGACGTCGCCTTCCTCGATCACACGAAGATAGAATCCGGGCCGGCCGTGCCTGACCAGCAGCGCGGGCATGTCCGGCTCGTCCATGCGAATGCCGAGCCGGTAACAGGTGACGCGCGGTTGCGTCACTTCGAACAGGGCAGAGCCGATCCTGTAGCGGTCCCCGACGCACACGTTGGTGTCGGCGAGGCCCTCGACCGTAAAGTTCTCGCCGAACTGGCCATGAACGAGGTTCGATCGACCGAGATGCTCCTGCCAGTACTGATAGGATTCGTCCTGATAGACGAATACGGCACGATGTTCGCCGCCATGACCGGCCGTATCGCCCTGGCCGTCGCCGTCGATGTTGAGCCGGCGCACCCTGCGCGGGCCTGTGACCTGCGCCTTCCAGATGCCGGTGTGGACGGTCCGACCCTGCCAGGCGACGTCGCGCGGCAGGCCGACATTGACCGAAAGTAGGCGTGCCATTGCGTGTTCCCAATCTCAGTGCGCCGCTCGGCCGTCATCCTTGCATCGGGAGGAGGTTTTTGGCTCGTTAGTCCTTGTTAGACGTTGCGAGCAAGCCTTGCCACCGGCGGCCTTGAGGCCAATCTGAGATGGCGTAAAGGAAAACGCAGTCGGGACAACGGGAGATCGCGATGGATGATCAGGGCAAGCTGGCCGCGCTTCAGCGCCATTGGGACGCTTCGGACGCGAACGATTTCGAGGCCGAGCACGACATCTATCGCGAGGACGCGGTGCTCGACTATCCGCAATCCGGCGAGCGGATCCGCGGTCGCAGCAACATCCAGCAGAGCCGGTTCGTGCAACCGAACAAGAAGCGCTTCACGGTTCGGCGCATCGTCGGCGGCAACGATCTCTGGGTGAGCGAATTCGTGCTGACCTATGACGGGGTGCCGTCTTACGTCGTGAGCATCATGGAATTCCGCGACGGCCTAGTGGCGCACGAGACGCAGTATTTCGGCGACAGGTTCGAGCCCTCGCCCTCGCGGGCGCATCTTCTCGAGCGGGTGGAGTAACACGGGAACCCGATGCGGCGGCTGGTCGCAGTCTCATCGCCTTGATTCCGACAGCCCCATCTTTATGTGTGGAAGGAACAAGAATCCGGGCCCCTCTGGCGAGGACGCCGACGCTGTCGGCAAACCTCGTGATGTCGGATGACCTGTCCCGCGCGAATGCGATGGATCGGCCGATCGTCGGGCCTTCTTGAGAGTCTCTCCGACCCAATCGTCCCCATCGCAGCTCCGTGCGGTCATTTCGCAAGATAAGGGAGCAACGATGTCTGACGCCAAGCATTCAAATCCGATCGAAATCGAGATCACCGAGCCGTCCAGCCTGAACGAGCAGGCTGCCGTGGCGCTGGTGATCGTCGGCGCGCTGGTTGCGGTTGCCGACCGGCAAGTTTCGCCGGTCGAACGCGACGAGGTCGTCCGGTTCATCCGCGATCGCAAGCTTGCACCGCACATATCGGAGGACCGGCTCTACGCCATGTTCGACGAGCTTGCCGAACGACTTGAGGAGCCGGATTTCGCCAATGTGGTGATCGACAATTTGCGCCCGGTTTCGAACCTGCCGCTGTCGGCTCATTTGATGGAACTGTCGGAACGCGTCGCGGCCGCGGACGAGGACGTGCATCCCCACGAAGTGCAGGCGATCAAGCTGTTGCGCCTGCTGACGCTGGTGCTGCCCCGCGCAAAGCAGGTGGCGCAGGGTGCAGTGCGGGCCGAACAACGCATCGCCGCCGAGGAGTAAGCATGAGCGTAGTTTCGGACGAAGATAAGACAGGGACTGCGGGCGCTACCGGCCAGATGGCCGGCGGCGACCCGCGCCTCGACAAGCTCGTCCGTCGCCTGCCGCCGCGTATGGGTGACACCGTCACCTATCTGCTCAAGCCGTCCAGCCGCTGGGTGAGAATCCCCTCGGGCGCGCTGCTCATTGTCGGGGGCGTGCTCTCGTTCCTGCCGGTGCTCGGAATCTGGATGCTCCCGCTCGGCCTCGCTTTGCTCGCGGAAGACGTGCCCGCGTTGCGATCCTCGCGCGGCAAGGTTCTGGATTGGGTCGAGCGGAAGAAGCCGCAATGGCTCGATCCTGCCGCACCGAAAAATGACCAATCATGACCGAATTCATCACCACCGAAGCGCTAACCGCGCTGCTTCAGGTCGTCCTGATCGACCTCGTGCTCGCCGGCGACAATGCCGTCGTCATCGGCCTTGCCGCAGCCGGCCTGCCGGCCGAGCAGCGCCGGCGCGCCATCGTCGTCGGCATCATCGCCGCCACCGCCCTGCGCATCGTCTTTGCCGGCGTCGCGACCCAGCTTCTGCAAGTGATCGGGCTGTTGCTCGCCGGCGGCGTGCTGCTGCTCTGGGTGTGCTGGAAGATGTGGCGCGAGCTGCGCGAGCAGTCCGCGCATGCGAACGAGCTCGCGTTCAGCCATGGCGGCAGCGGCGCTGCTCCTGCCTCCCAAAAGACCTTCAGACAGGCGGCCGTGCAGATCGTCGCCGCCGACGTGTCGATGTCGCTCGACAACGTGCTCGCGGTCGCGGGCGCTGCGCGCGAGCATCCCTACATCCTCGCCTTCGGCCTGTTGTTGTCGGTCGCGCTGATGGGCGTCGCCGCCGATTTGCTCGGCCGCGTGCTCCAGAAGCAGCGCTGGATCGGCTATGTCGGCCTCGCCATCATCGTTTACGTCGCCTTCGAGATGATCTATCGCGGGTCGCTCGAGCTCGCGCCTGTGATCGCGAGTCTCTGAGGCAACGTGCCTGTCCATCATCCGGAGTGATCAATGACGTCCGAACCCAAAGCACCTTCGGCGGTTTCCGTGCCGGCGCCGCAAATCGGCGCGTTTGCCCAACTCATCTTTGGCTCGCGCTGGCTGCAGGTGCCGCTTTATGTCGGCTTGATCGTCGCGCAGGCCGTCTATGTGCTGCTGTTTCTGAAGGAGCTCTGGCACCTGGTCGTGCACTCGTTCGACGCCAGCGAGCAGCAGATCATGCTCGTCGTGCTCGGGCTGATCGACGTCGTGATGATCTCGAACCTGCTGGTGATGGTGATCGTTGGCGGTTACGAGACCTTCGTCTCGCGCCTGAACCTCAGCGGTCATCCGGACGAGCCGGAATGGCTGAGCCACGTCAATGCCAGCGTGCTCAAGATCAAGCTTGCGATGGCGATCATCGGCATCTCCTCGATCTCGCTGCTCAGGACCTTCATCGAGGCCGGCAATCTCGGCACGACGCGGAGCAATTTCACCGAGAGCGGCGTGATGTGGCAGGTGCTGATCCACCTGACCTTCATCATCTCCGCGATCGGCATCGCCTGGGTCGACCGCCTCGGCGATAGCGGCCAGCGCAAGGGAGCCGGTCACGGCTGAACGTGACACACGGCCGCTCAAAGACCGAAGGCTGCGCTCAGGGACGTCGGCTTCGCGCCAGCGTCTCGGAGGGCGTCTCGCCGAACGCCAATCTGTAGCCGCGCGAGAACTCACCAAGATGCCAGAAGCCGTTGCCGAGCGCCGCGGCCTTGACGCTCATGCCGCCACCTCCGACCACGAGCTGGATGCGGGCGGACCACAGCCGCTTGAGGCGCAGATAGTGGTGCAGGCTCACGCCGTGCACCGCATGCGCGGCGGTCTGGAGCGTACGCACGGATACGCCGAGCGCAGAGGCGAGGTCGTCACTGTAGAGTGCCTTGCTGCCGGACCACATGACCATTTCGTCGAGGCGCGCGATCAGCTTGCGGTGCTTGGCGAACGATCCGCGTCGCGCGGTCAGCCCGCCGGCCGGCGCCATGGCGTCGTCGAGGCAGGCGAGCAGCGTCTCCTGGATGGGGCGGTTGAGCGCCTCGAACTGCCGGGGATCGTTGCACGCCGAGGCGAGCGAGAACATCTCCAGGATAGCGGCGCGCAATCGCGCCATCGGTTGGTCCGGCGCGCGAACATATGCGAGGCCCGTGTCGAAATCCGTCCAGCCGCGATGACGCATGTCCGAGTTGAAGCGCAGCATCAGGTAAGTGTTGGGATGATGCTCGATCGCGTCGACGGGGGCTTTTCCGCGCATCACGGCAATCGTTGAATTGTCAACCTCGCGGCCGTTGGAGGTGGAGTGAAACGCGAGGGGGACAACGAGGCCGACACCATTGTCCGTGCCGATCTCGGCCTCAAACCGCCGCGCAAAGGAGCGCTGGAGCACGAATAGCCCATCCTGGAGCGGCAGGATGGCGCGAGACAGCGAGAATTCGCGCGGGCGGAGCGGCGTGCTGATGCCGAGGCCGAGCACCTCGTTGGCGCGAAACTCGGCGAAATCCGAGAAGCGCTCGATGCCGAGGATTCGCGAAGGCTTCAGCCGACATAGCGGCATTTCGGAATCCTTGGGGCGTCAAAGTTGAGCAGGTTTGAAGAGGGTATCAATGGCCGGCCATCGGCCATATTCCGGAAAACTACTGTCGGCGCGATCACGTCCACGCGCATCGAAAGTTGATTTTGTTTGATCAGGCGATCTGCGGATGCGCCGCGTTTTCGCGCCGCTCGCGCTCGGCCAATTCGCGCACCAACTCCTGGAGGAAGGATTCCGTGTAGGCGGGCAGTGTGCGCTCGGCGCGAACGTAGATGCCGAGATCTGACCACACCGGACTGCCGGCGTTGTCGAGCGGCAGGAAGACGAGCCGGCTGTCGCGCGACAGTCGGTCGATGCCGAGCTGGGTCTGGAAGGCGATGCCGACGCCGCGCGCGGCGAGCTCGCGCATCAGGTCGATCGAGTTGGCCTGGATCGCCGGCTCCGGCGTCTCGGACAGCTGTGCGATCAGCGGCTGGAGCAGATGGTAGATCGACAGCTCCGGCAGTGCGTGGATGACGGGAAAGGCGAGACATTGGGTTAGCGTGACCGTCTTGCCGCGCGCGAGTGGATGATCGCCCGCCACGATTGCGCCGAGGCGAAACCGTTTCAAGGCGACCTGGCGCAGGTCCGGCGGATGCCGCAGCGCCATGGCGATACCAATGTCGGCCTCGCCGCGGCTCAAGGCCTCCAGCACATCCGACGATCCCTTCACCTCGGTGGTGAAGCTGACGCGCCGGGCGCGGCCACGATGGGAGGCGATCAGGTCCGGCAGCACCGACTCCGTGAGCGACTCGATGCAGGCGATGCTGACAGTGCCGTGCCAGGTCCCGGACAGGGACGCGACGTCCGAGCGGAAGCGGTCGAGGTCCTGGAGCACGTTCATGACGTGCCGGGCCAACATCTCGCCGACCGTCGTCAGCGTCAGGCCGCGTGCATTGCGCTCGAACAACGGTGACCCAACCTCTTGTTCAAGCTTGAGAATCTGGCGGCTTACGGCCGACGAGGCAACGTTCAGCAAACGCGCCGCGGCCCGGATCGAGCCGGTGCGGCGGACGGCGTGGAAGTACTGGATAGCCGGTGAGTGAAAGCGCATGGGACCCCTGGCCCGACTATAGCTGTTGCCGAAACGGCATCAATATGTACGAAATTCTGTGCTTTTCGAGCGCGCTCCTCCCACTTAGGTTCGCGCCCGGCTTGGCCGGTCCCGCCGGACCGTCATGCCATGCGCAACGAGGCGCCAGGGGATCCGGGGTGGACGAGAACATTGTTTGCGAGGTCGCGCCGGATACGCGTCTGGTCGATCGCCGTCGCGCGGCGGCCTATGTCGGCGTGACCGCCGGACGCTTCGAGCAACTGGTGCGCGACAGCGTCGTGCCACCGCCGGTCATGGTGGACAACAAGCGGCGCTGGCCGCTCGCGTTGCTCGACGTCGCGAAGGACGCGGTTGTCGGCAGCAGCATGCCGTGCCTGCCGCAGGTGACGGTCGAGATTATGCAGGATGCGCGTCCCTGCGAACGGACCCCGGCACCGGCCTCGCACGAACTGCCGGACCAGGCCTGGTTCGAGCAGCGCGCGCGGTTCGTTCAGCGCGTGCGCCGGTCGCTGCTGTCGGGCAACGAGATCCGTCTCTTGCGCGAGTTCAAGCTGCTCAGGCAGAACCAGATCAGCATGTTCGGCTATTACGGCAGCTTCGAAGCCCTGATGGTGCGCGGCTACATCGTGGAGCTCTCGCGAAAGCCGCCGTCGAGCCGTCCGCTGGTGACGTACCGGCTGACCGCGCAGGGCGAGCGGGTCCTGTCGGCGCTGAAGGACGAGCCGGCGATCTGACCGGCGCGGACAAGGCGACGGCATCCTTCATCATCGCACGGCGTGCATCTCCAGAAACGCCTTCACACCGGTGACGGTGCCCGTGTCCGACGGCACATAGCCGGGTAGCGTCGCGACAGACGCGCGAAAATCGGCGCTGCGGATGATCTCCAGGATGCGCTGCATCGGTCCGGTGTCCAGGAACGCGCGCTTGCAGACGAAGAAATAATCCTCGGTCAGGAGCCGGATGAAATCGAGGCCGAAATGGCGCGCAGCCGCCTCGACGCCAAAACTCGCATCCGCCATGCCGCTCGCGACATAAGCCGCGACGGCGGCGTGGGTGAACTCGATCTGCTGCGCGCCTTTGATGCGGCTCTCGTCGATGCCGTTTGCCGCGAGCAGTTGGTCGAACAGAAGCCGCGTGCCGGAATCGTGATCGCGGTTGACGAAGCGGACTTTGGGTCCGGTGAGATCATCAAGCGAAGCGATGCGTAGCGGATTGCCGCGCGCGACCATCAATCCCATTTCGCGTGTGACGAAGCTGATGATGCGATCCTCGCGTGGATCGAGCCATTCGCGCGCAGCCTTGATGCCCTGGGCACGCAGCGCGCCGTGCGGCAGATGCAGGCCCGAGAGATCGCAGGCGCCCTGCGCCAGCGAGACCAGCGAATGCTGGTTGCTGACATAGCGCAGATCGACGCCGATGCCGGGTTCGCGGTCGAGGAATTCGCGCAGTTTTGCGACCGCAAAGCCGTGGCTGGCATGAACGCGGATCACCGACGGGCGCTGCTCGAGGAATGGCTTGATCTCGCTCGCCAATTCCTGCGCCAGATTCTCGAGCTGAGGTCCGAGCCGGGCCTGCATGCGCTCGCCCGCCCACACCAGCCGCTCGCCGAACGGTGTGAGCTTCGAGCCTTTGCCGCGCTGCGTCTCCACCAGCGGCGTGCCGAAGAACTCCGACCATTGCTCGATCAGATTCCAGACGTGGCGATAGGAGAGGTGCGCGTCCTTGGCCGCGCTGGTGATCTTCCCGGTACGCCGGATTTCGTTCAGGACGCCGAGCATGACGATGGCGGTGCGCGGATTGCCCTCGCGGCGAAACCGCCAGACGGCCTCGATCTCGATCTGAAGCATTGGGCTTCCTTATGAACTGTACTTCATATGCGGACCGTCCACTTGCAATTCATATCATATTTACTCCCGCGTAAGGGCGCCTAGTCTGGTATACCAGAACTGGAGGAATATGATGTCTGTTGCATATGACTTTGCACACTCGCCGGCCACCGAGTTCATGTCCCGGCCACAGCATCTGCTGATCGACGGTCGCCGCGTCGCCGCAAGCTCCGGGCGCACCTTCAAATCGCTCAATCCGGCCACCGGGCAGGTCGTCGCCGTCGTCGCCGAAGGCAACGAGGCCGATGTGGAGTATGCGGTCGCCGCCGCGCGCCGGGCTTTCGAAGGCTCCTGGCGCACGATGCGGGCGTCCGAGCGCGGCCAGATCCTGCTGCGCTGGGCAGACCTGCTCAAGGCTCACGCCGAGGAGATCATCGAACTCGAGTCGATCGATGCGGGCAAGCCGATCGCCGCGACATCGCGGCAGGATTTTCCGGCCGCCGTCGACACGCTGATCTACTACGCCGGTTGGGCCGACAAGATCAGCGGCGACGTCGTGCCCGTGCGCGATGATGCCCTGACCTACACCGTGCGCGAGCCGGTCGGCGTGGTCGCCGCGATCGTGCCCTGGAATTTCCCGCTGATGATCGGGATGTGGAAGCTCGCGCCGGCGCTGGCCTGCGGCTGCACCATCGTGATGAAGCCGGCCGAGCTGACCTCGCTGTCGGCGCTGCGCATCGCCGAGCTCGCGCTCGAAGCCGGCCTGCCGGCGGGCGTCTTCAACGTCGTCACTGGCCCCGGCCGCGTCGTCGGCGACGCGCTGGTCAATCACCCTGACGTCGACAAGGTCACCTTCACCGGCTCTCCCGGTGTGGGCCGGGGAATCATGAAGGGCGCCGCAAGCAACTTCAAGCGCGTCTCGCTCGAGCTGGGCGGCAAGTCGGCCAACGTCATTTTCGACGATGCCGATCTCGAAGCCGCATCGAAAGCTGCGGCTTCCGGCATCTTCTTCAATGCCGGCCAGGTCTGCTCGGCCGGCTCTCGCGTGCTGGTGCAGGAGAAGGCCTATGACGAGGTCGTCGAGCGGCTGGTGGCGCGCGCAAAGTCGCTCAGGATCGGCGACCCGCTCGACCGCAAGACGACGCTCGGTCCCGTGATCTCAGAGAAGCAGATCAAGTCGATCCTCGACTATGTCGAGATCGGCCGGAAGGAGGGCGCGACCCTCGTCACCGGTGGCGAGAAGGTGGGCGATCGCGGCTACTTCATCAGCCCCGCGGTGTTCGCGAATGTCGCGCACGAGATGCGGATCTCACAGGAGGAGATCTTCGGACCCGTCGTCAGCGTCATCAAGTTCAAAGACGAGGCCGACGCTTTGCGCATCGCCAACGGCACGGCTTACAGCCTCGCCGCCGGAGTCTGGAGCCGCGACGTCGGCAAGCTGCAGCGCTTCACCAAGCGGGCGCGCGCGGGTACGGTCTGGATGAACACCTATGGCTATACCGACGTGCGCCTGCCCTGGGGCGGCGAGCGCGACTCCGGCCTCGGCCGCGAGCACGGCACCGCCGCGCTCGACAATTTCACCGAGCCCAAGGCTGTCTGGATGAATCTGGCCGTCTGATACCTCCCGAGCGGCCAAGCCTGGAGCCCGCCTGACCACCCGTGCAGGCGGGCTCTTTTTTCGAGATCGATAAAATTGTCTTCATTCCGCTCAGCGGCGGCAAACCCTGCGGACAAGAACTGTGCGGCCTTAAACCCCGGCTTTGGAACCGGCGTGCATCCTGCCTGCAACAGGGTGGGGCATCAGCATGTCAGTTCTCAGGGAGGTCGTCGTCGCGGTCGCGGGAGTCTATGCGCTCCTGTTCGCGTGCGACGCAGTGTTCGGGGTCGGCGAGGCACGCTTCGACGACACTTATTACCGCGCCAGCTTCTACGCGCCGCGGCCAAAGGAGTTTCGTTTCGCCGGCGATACGCCGCCGGCCGTCCGCGTCAGCGAGGCGTTTGCGCAATTCGCGCCGGGCGAGGCCAAGCCGAACAAGCGCTACTCGTCGCTGGCCACGATCCTCCGGTAAGCGCCGTCTACTCTCCCTGGATCCATTCAGCGAGGCCGCGCCACAATGTGTCGCGGTGGTCGGGGCGGAAGAAGCCGAAATGGCCAATCGTCTTGGCGCCGACGTCGGACGGCTTCACGTTGAGCACCTCCGGCTTGATTGCGGTGAACCCGCTCGCAAGCAGCTCGACCGCGGGCCGCGTCGCCCAGGGATCGTCGGAGAAGCAGAGTGTGCGCAGCTCGCCCTTGAACTTGGCGAAATTCTCCAGCTCAGGCAGCTTTGAATCGAAGAGATAGCGGGGGCTCGAGACCCACTCGGCCCATTGCAGGAAGACGCCCTTGGGCAAATCCTCACCTATACTAGCCCAGCCCGGCGCGTAACCGAGCGCGTGGGCGAGCGGCACGCCGACAAAATTCATGAAGGCGAAGACGCGGTATTTTTCCGGCGACGTCATCAGCCGCCAGGTCGCCGCCTGCGAGGCCACGAACGCGGCGCGCGAAATGTCCGTGTTGTTCGCGAGCAACCCGAGCGCCTGGCCGCCAAAGGAGTGCCCGACATAGGCCAAGGGCAGGGTGTTGTAGCGCTCGCGCATCCAGTGCACTGCGGCGGTGACGTCGAGCGCGGCCCAGTCCGACATCGAGGCCTTGAAGCCGACCAGCGATTTCGCCTGGTTGTAGCCGACCATCGCCGGCAGCCGGGAGTCGCCGATGCCGCGATAGTCGTAGGTCAGGACCGCGCAGCCGCGATGGGCGAGATAGGAGGCAAAGCCGCGATAGATTTTTCGCGGGACGGCCGTCGCCGAATTGACCAAGACGGCATGACGTTTGGTGCCGCGCGGCAAGAATAGCGTACCGCTCAGCGCATACCCGTCGGTCGCCGGGAAGCTGATCTCGTCGATAAAAACGTCGTCCAGTGCCACGTCCATGGGCCGAAGGTATCTTGCCAGTTTCCGAGCCGTTTCCCAGCAAATGCGAATTTGGCTTTCCCCGCAAGGCTTTGCAGTGCCAGACGGATTTACAACTGGCGGCCGGTGGTCAGCCTGTGTATAAGGCGACCCTCGCAACCCACAGATCAGGTTGTGCTTTTTGCTTCACGGAGAGATTGCGATGTCCGAGCGGTGGACGCCCGAATCCTGGCGCAGCAAGCCGGTGCTACAGGTGCCCGATTATCCCGACGCCAAGGCCCTGGCCGACGTCGAGGCGCAGCTTGCGACCTTTCCGCCGCTGGTGTTCGCGGGCGAGGCGCGCAATCTGAAGAAGGCCTTAGCGCGGGTCGCGGCCGGAGAGGCCTTCCTGCTGCAGGGCGGCGACTGCGCCGAGAGCTTTGCCGAGCACGGCGCCAACAATATCCGCGACTTCTTTCGCGTGCTGCTCCAGATGGCGGTGGTGCTGACCTATGCCGGCGCCGTCCCGGTGGTGAAGGTCGGGCGCGTCGCCGGCCAGTTCGCAAAACCCCGGTCCTCGCCAATGGAGAAGATCGACGGTGTCGAGCTGCCGAGCTATCGCGGCGACATCGTCAACGACATCGCCTTCACCAAGCAAGCGCGAATCCCTGATCCGCAGCGCCAGCTGATGGCCTATCGCCAGTCGGCCGCGACGCTGAATCTGCTCCGTGCGTTCGCCACCGGCGGCTACGCCAATCTCGGCAGCGTGCATCAGTGGATGCTGGGCTTCCTCAAGGACAGCCCGCAGTCCCGTCGCTACAAGGAATTGGCCGACCGCATCTCGGATGCGCTCAACTTCATGCGCGCCTGCGGCCTCGATCTCGAGGCCCATCCCGAGCTGCGCGCCACCGATTTCTACACCAGCCACGAGGCCCTGCTGCTCGGCTACGAGCAGGCCATGACCCGCGTCGATTCCACCACCGGCGACTGGTACGCGACCTCGGGCCACATGATCTGGATCGGTGACCGCACCCGCCAGCTCGACCACGGCCATATCGAATATTTCCGCGGCATCAAGAATCCGATCGGGCTCAAATGCGGCCCGTCGCTCAAGCCTGACGAGCTGCTGAAGCTGATCGACGTGCTCAATCCCGACAACGAGCCGGGCCGGCTGACGCTGATCGGCCGCTTCGGCTCCGACAAGATCGGCGAGCACCTGCCGAACATGATCCGCGCCGTGAAGCGCGAGGGCAAAGTGGTGGTCTGGTCGTGCGATCCTATGCACGGCAACACCATCACCTCGACGTCAGGTTACAAGACGCGGCCGTTCGACCGCATCCTGTCCGAGGTGAAGTCGTTCTTCGCGATCCACGCCGCGGAAGGCACCCATGCGGGCGGCGTGCATCTGGAGATGACCGGCCAGGACGTCACCGAGTGCCTCGGCGGCGCCCGCGCGATCACCGACGAGGATCTCAACGACCGCTATCACACGGTCTGTGATCCCCGGCTCAACGCCGAGCAATCCATCGACATGGCGTTCCTGGTCGCAGAACTGCTCAAGCAGGAACGCGCCGGCAAGGTCAGGCCGATGCCGGTCGCAGCGGGGCTCTGAGACCTTGCTGCGGATCTGGAAGGCCACGATCAATTCCCGTAACGGTCTGGCCTTTGCGTTCCGCTCGGAGCAGGCGGTCCGCGAGGAGATCGTCGCGCTCCTCTTGTCGCTGCCGCTTGCATGGTTGGTCGGCGCGACCGCAATGCGCGCGGTCGAGCTGATCTGCGCGGTGGCGTTCGTGCTGGTGGTCGAGCTGCTCAATACGGCGATCGAGAAGCTTGCCGACCGCCTGACCATGGATCACGACAAGCAGATCGGACGGGTCAAGGACATGGGCTCGGCCGCGGTCGGTATTGCGCTCCTGATGGCGGGCGCGTTCTGGATCATCGCCATCATCGAGCGATTGGGATTTCTCTAAAGCGCGTCTCGCGCTTTAGGTTGTTGTTTTGAGCATGATCTTTTCGGAAAACCGCTTCACACTTTTCCGGATCATGCTCTGATCGGAGTGCCATGACCGAACGTCTCAACGCATTCGCGGTCACGCTCGCCCAGCTCAATCCGACCATGGGCGACATCGAGGGCAATGCCGCGAAAGCGCGCGCGGCGCGCGTGCAGGCAGCCGCCGACGGCGCCGATCTCGTGCTGTTTCCGGAATTGTTCATCGCCGGTTACCCGCCGGAAGATCTGGTGCAGAAGGCTTCCTTTCAGGCGGCCTGCCGCGCCGCGATCGAAGCGCTGGCGCGCGAGACCGCCGATGGCGGGCCGGCCATGCTGATCGGCACGCCTTGGGTCGAGGAGGGCAGGCTCTACAATGCCTGCGCGCTGCTCGATGGCGGCCGTATCGCTGGCCTGCGCTTCAAATGCAATCTGCCGAATTACGGTGTGTTCGACGAGAAGCGGCTGTTTTCGCGCGGCCCTGCGGCGGGCCCCGTCACCGTGCGCGGCGTGCGCATCGGTGTGCCGATCTGCGAGGACATCTGGCTGGAGGAGTCCGAGGACTACGAGAACGTGGTCGAGACGCTGGCCGAGACCGGCGCCGAGATCATCCTTGTGCCGAACGGATCTCCTTACGCCCGCAACAAGGCCGACGTGCGTTTGTCGGTCGCGGTCGCGCGCGTCACCGAGAGCGGTCTGCCGCTGGTCTATCTCAACCAGGTTTGCGGCCAGGACGAACTGGTGTTCGACGGTGCTTCCTTCGCGCTCAACGGCGACCTTTCGCTCGCCGCGCAATTGCCGGCGTTCGCGGAGAGCGTCACCACACTGCGGTTTACACGAAGCGGCGACGATTGGCGCTGCACCGGTCCGATCGCCGCGCAGCCCGAGGGCGACCACGCCGACTACGCGGCCTGCGTGCTGGGTTTGCGCGACTACGTCGCCAAGAATGGCTTTCCTGGTGTGCTGCTCGGGATTTCCGGCGGCATCGACTCCGCGCTGTGCGCCGCGATCGCGGTCGATGCGCTGGGTGCGGATCAGGTGCATGGCGTGATGCTGCCTTATCGCTACACTGCGGCAAGCTCGATTGCGGACGCCGGCGAGCTCGCCGGCCATCTCGGCATCCGCTACGAGGTGCTGCCGATCGCGGAAGCGGTGACCGGGTTCGAGACCATCCTGTCCGGCGTCTTCAAGAATCTGCCGCCCGATGTCACCGAAGAAAATCTCCAGGCCCGGACCCGGGGCACGCTGCTGATGGCGATCTCCAACAAGACCGGCCTGATGGTGGTGACAACCGGCAACAAGTCGGAAATGTCGGTCGGCTACGCCACGCTTTACGGCGACATGAACGGCGGCTTCAATCCGATCAAGGACATCTACAAGACGCAGGTGTTTCGGTTGGCAAGCTTGCGCAATTCGTGGAAGCCCGAGGGGGCGCTGGGGCCGGCCGGCGAGGTGATCCCGCCCGACATCATCACGCGTCCGCCGACCGCGGAGCTACGCGAGAACCAGACCGACCAGGATTCGTTGCCGGCTTACGACGTGCTCGATGCCATCCTGGAGCGTCTCATCGAGCGCGAAGAGCCGCTCGACACGATCATCGCCGCCGGCTTCGACCGCGAGACGGTCACCCGCATCGATCATCTCCTCAACGTGGCCGAATACAAGCGCCGCCAGGCCGCGCCGGGCGTCAAGGTCACCGCCAGGAATTTCGGCCGCGACCGCCGCTATCCCATCACCAACCGTTTTCGCGACAAAGGCGAGCAGCTCGCCGCCCCGGACGAGACGCTGGTGTCGCGTGGGAGCAAAGCCTCGATGGACGCGTTCGAGGGGTGAGGCTGGCGCTTGCGCTGCCGTTTCCGCAAGCGAGATGGGCGTTGTTGTGCCCTCGCCCCTTGCGGGAGAGGGCAGCTCCGCCGTCGAAGCGAACTCATTCGGGTGAGGGGTCTATCTCCGCGTACTCATGTGCACATGTGGGCGCGGATAGAACCCCTCATCCGGCGCTTCGCGCCACCTTCTCCCGCAAGGGGAGAAGGGAAGAGCCGCCTACTTCTGCTGTTGCGGCAGGAAGCTTGGCCCGACCGAACGGATCGGCTTGTTCTCGGACGAGGTCGTAGCGGTGCCCGTTTCCGCCGGCGGCGTTGCTGCCGGCGCGGTTGCCGTTGCCGGCGCTGCGCCCTTCTTGGCATTCGCAGGCGTGCCCTTGTTGAGCTGCCGCTGCTGCATCTTCTTGGCGCTCTCTTCGGTGACGATGATGTCACCCTGCTGCTCGGCCGATGCCTTGTCGTCTGCCGATTTGAGTGCGTCCGCCCAGGTCTGGCCCGCGGCCTTGCAGGAGCAGGACGGGTTGAACTCGCTGCGGAATTTGAAGGCGGTCGGCAGCGCCGTGTAGGGCTGGCCGCTGGTGGAGACCGCGGAGTTCATGTCTTCGCCGGGATTGCGATGGGTGTAGAGCACGGCTTCGGCGGCCGGGCACAGCGCCTTGCAGGTCTTCTCATCGTCGGGGAAGCGCGCCGGCACGGTCGCAAATGAGACCGGGAAGTAGGCGCCGTCGCAGGTGCGTACGCACACGGTACGATAGGTGCCTGATTGCGGGCCGAGATCGGACGGCGGCACGCCTTGCGGATTGTTGGGGTTGTTGCCGCCGAACAGATTGCTCAGGAAATTGCCGCCGCCTTGCGACTGCGCGGCGTTGGCATATTGCGGGCCGCAATTGTTCTGCGCCAGCGCTGCCAGCACCGAGCGGCGCTGGTTGTCACGCTCGGGGCTGAAGCCGCCGGCGCCACCGCGCAGGCGTTCGAGATTGCCGGTGATCTGGTCCAGATTGGCGCGCATCTGCTGGATCTGGGTGTTGACCGGACCGCATTGCGCCGACTGGCCGCTAAACAGCGAGAAGAAGCCGGAGGAATCGCAACCCATGCGCTTGGCCTGCATGGTGACGCGGTCAAGCTCGGCCTGCTGCTTGCTCTGGGACTCCTGATAGCGGCGGATCTGGTCTTCGCGCGCGGGATCACCGCCGCCGCCACGATCGAGACCGGCGAGCTGGCCTTCCAGGCGCGCGCACATCGGGTTGGGTCCGAGCCCGTTCTGGCCGGGCTGAGGCGGCGGTCCCGGCGGGCCGGCCTGTGCGGAAGCACCATTGGCGAGCGCGACCGTGCTCAAGAGCACGGCGCAGGCAAGGATCGAGCGAGCACGGGAGAGAGACAAAAATTCAGGCATATCCGCCATTCTAGCGAGGTCACGGCCACGCGTGATGTGGGGGGCCGAAGCGCGCCCTCCCATAGCCGCTTCCTGCGGCATCGTCACGTCGTTTCAGAGGCCGGGGATTGGACCTAAGGTACGCCAGTTCCGAGCGAATTCAGCGCTGGCAGGTGATTGCGACATATTCATCGCAATGGCCATGGGAGCAGTTTGCGCCGGATTTGGGGACAGAGCCGGTAATTTCGTCGGGATCGACCCGGCGATAGGCCGAAGCCTGGGCAAAATCGCGTGACTGGCAGTAGGTGCGGGCGACCTGCGCGCCGCATTTGTCGCTTTTGGCCAGGCACTGATCGAGGCCGTAGCCATCCGCCTGGTTGGGGATGATGAAGACGCGGGTCTCGGCGAGAGCGCTGGAAACGACAAGAATGGAGGCGCAGGAAATGAGCGCGAGCAATGATCGCATGAAAACACCGGGGCAAAAAAATGGGAACTGCCAGTTCCAGAATGGGCTCAAATGGTTAAGGAGATAAGCCATCTGTGTGCGGCGGCTGCGCATTGCGGAGATAAAACGGCGTTTTCGCGGCTCTCTTGACGCGGGGCCGCCTCATAGCCCATATGTTCCGTCATGAACGGTCTCCTCGTCATTTGCGCCATTTGCCGCGAGATTACGAGCTAGCGATTCGCTGGCTGGAGCCGTCTTTTCTCAAAACCATTGAGAGCACTGGACGCCCGGCCAACAGCCGACGGGTATCCTTATGGAATTGCGCCTTTACGATACGCTGAGCCGGGAGAAGCGCACCTTCGTGCCGCTCGATGCCGAGGACGTCCGCATGTATGTCTGCGGACCGACGGTCTATGACTTCGCCCATATCGGCAACGCCCGGCCGGTGATCGTGTTCGACGTGCTGTTTCGGCTGCTGCGCCATCTCTATGGCGCGGCCCACGTCAAATATGTCCGCAACATCACCGACGTCGACGACAAGATCAACGACCGCGCCGCGCGGGATTTCCCCGGCCTGCCGCTGAACGAGGCGATCCGGAAAGTCACCGAGCAGACCGGCAAGCAGTTTCACGCCGACGTCGACGCACTCGGTGCGCTGCGGCCGAGCGTCGAGCCGCGTGCCACCGAGCATATCGGCGAAATGCGCGAGATCATCGAGCGGTTGGTCGCCGGCGGCTTCGCCTACGTTGCGGAGGATCACGTGCTGTTCTCGCCGCAGGCGATGAATGCGGCGAATGCCGGGCTGCCGCGCTATGGCGCGCTGTCCAATCGCTCGCTGGACGAGATGGTCGCCGGCGCCCGCGTCGATGTCGCGCCCTACAAGAAGGGCAACACCGACTTCGTGCTATGGAAGCCGTCCAAGCCCGGCGAGCCGTCATGGCCGTCACCGGCCGGCGTCGCCGCGCAGGGGCGCCCGGGCTGGCATGTCGAGTGCTCGGCCATGGCCTGGAAGCATCTCGGCGAGCACTTCGACATCCATGGCGGCGGCATCGATCTCGTGTTTCCGCATCACGAGAACGAGGTCGCGCAGACCTGCTGCGCCTTCCACCGGGAGCGCATGGCGAACTACTGGATGCATAACGGCTTCCTGCAGGTCGAGAGTGAGAAGATGTCGAAATCGCTCGGCAACTTCGTCACGATTCACGAGCTGCTCGCGGACTGGCCGGGCGAAGTGCTGCGCCTGAATATGCTCAAGACGCATTACCGCTCGCCGATCGACTGGACGATGAAATCGCTGGAGGAGAGCGCCAGGACGCTCGACGATTGGTATCGGGTCGCGGCTGACGTCGCGCCCGGCAAGCCGGCTCCATCAGTGATCGAGCCGCTGCTCGACGACCTCAACACGCCGCTGGCCATCGCGGCGCTGCATGGCCTGCGCGGCAGCGACGTTGGTGCCCTCGCGGCTTCGTTGCGGCTGCTCGGCTTTCTCTCCGAGAGTGCCGCGCAATGGGAAGGGCGCAAGCAGCAGGCGAGCGGCGTCGATGCCAAGGAAGTCGAGCGCCTGATCTCGGAGCGGACGGCGGCGCGTGCGCGCAAGGACTTTGCGGAGTCCGATCGTATCCGCGATCTGCTTGCCGCGATGGGCGTTGCGATCAAGGACTCCAAGGAAGGCACGACGTGGGAGGTCGCGCGATGAAGCGGCCCGACACGCCTTTTCCGCGGCACTGGTTCTATTACATCGCGCTGAAAATCCTGCTGCTCGGCGCCGCCGTGGCGCTGGCGCTGAAACTCTATGGGATGTGGTGAAGACGATGGCACAAGCACTCCCAAAGCCCGGCTTGCGGCCCTTCCTGCCGGAGGACGTGCCGGTTCTTGCCGCGATCTTCACCGCCAGCATCGAAGAGCTGACCGGCGACGACTATAGCGAAGCGCAGCAGCAGGCCTGGATGGCCGCAGCCGAGGACGAAGAATTCGGCAAGCGGCTCGCCTCCGACCTGACGCTGATCGCAACGCTGGAGGGATCGCCCGTGGGCTTCGCGTCGCTGCGCGGCAAGGATCACATCCGCATGCTCTATGTGCATCCGGCCGTGGCCGGGCAGGGACTCGCGACGATGCTCGTCGATGCGCTGGAAAAGCTTGCGGGCGGCCGCGGCGCCGACAAGCTGACGGTCGACGCCAGCGACAACGCGCAGGGCTTTTTCGCCAAGCGCGGCTATGTCGCCATGCAGCGCAACAGCATCACCGTCAACGACGAGTGGCTGGCCAACACCACCATGCAGAAGACGCTCGGCAGCGGGCCTGCGTCGGGAGCCCTGCAATGAGCAAGGAGCGTCTCTATCTGTTCGACACCACGCTGCGCGACGGCGCGCAGACCAATGGCGTCGATTTCACGCTGACCGACAAGCAGATCATCGCCCAGATGCTCGATGAACTCGGCATCGACTATGTCGAGGGCGGCTATCCCGGCGCCAATCCGACCGACACCGAGTTCTTCGGCGCCAAGCCCAAGTTTTCGCATGCGCGCTTCACTGCGTTCGGCATGACACGTCGGGCAGGGCGCTCGGTCTCCAACGATCCCGGCGTGGCCGGGCTGCTGGAAGCCAAAGCCGACGTGATCTGCTACGTGGCGAAGTCGTCGGCCTATCAGGTGCGCGTTGCGCTGGAGACGACCAAGGAGGAGAATCTCGCCTCGATCCGCGACAGCGTCGCAGCAGCGAGGGCCGCCGGCCGCGAGGTCATGCTCGACTGCGAGCATTTCTTCGACGGCTACAAAGAGGATTCCGGTTTCGCGCTCGCCTGCGCGAAAGCCGCCTATGAAGCCGGCGCGCGCTGGGTGGTGCTGTGCGACACCAACGGCGGCACCATGCCCAACGAGGTCGAGTCCATCGTTGCTGAAGTGACCAAGCACATCCCCGGCGACCATCTCGGCATCCACGCCCATAACGACACCGAGCAGGCGGTGGCGAATTCGCTCGCCGCGGTGCGCGCCGGCGCGCGGCAGATCCAGGGCACGCTGAACGGCCTCGGCGAGCGCTGCGGCAACGCCAATCTGTGCTCGCTGATCCCGACCTTGAAGCTGAAGGCCGAATTTGCCGACGCCTTCGAGATCGGCGTCACGACGGAGAAGCTCGCAACCCTCGTCAAGGTGTCGCGCACGCTCGACGACATGCTCAACCGCGTGCCGAACCGGCATGCGGCCTATGTCGGCGAGAGCGCCTTCGTCACCAAGACCGGCATCCATGCCTCTGCCGTGCTGAAGGATCCGCAGACCTACGAGCATGTCTTGCCGGAGCTGGTCGGCAATCATCGCAAGGTGCTGGTGTCCGACCAGGCCGGCCGCTCCAACGTCATTGCCGAGCTCAATCGCGCCGATATCGCCTATGAGAAGAGCGATCCGAAGCTGTCGCGGCTGGTCGAGGAGTTGAAGGAGCGCGAGGCGCAGGGCTACGCCTATGAATCCGCCAATGCCTCCTTCGAGCTGCTGGCGCGGCGCACGCTCGGCAAGGTGCCGCATTATTTCGAGGTCGAGCAGTTCGACGTCAATGTCGAGCAGCGCTACAATTCGCATGGCGAGCGCGTCACGGTGGCGCTGGCGGTGGTCAAGGTCGACGTCGCCGGCGAGCATCTGATCTCGGCGGCCGAAGGCAACGGTCCCGTCAACGCGCTCGACGTCGCGCTGCGCAAGGATCTCGGCAAGTACCAGAAATATATCGAAGGCCTGACGCTGATCGACTATCGCGTCCGTATCCTCAACGGCGGCACCGGTGCGGTCACGCGCGTCCTGATCGAGAGCGAGGATGAGAACGGCGACAGCTGGACCACGGTCGGGGTGTCCCCCAACATCATCGACGCCTCGTTCCAGGCACTGATGGATTCGGTGATCTACAAGCTGGTGAAGTCGGGCGCGCCGGCATAGGGGATGGTGGCGTGAGCTATGGCGGTGCCATATACGCCGTCATTGCAGGAGCGAAGCGACGAAGCAATCCAGACTGCTTCCGCTGAGCCAGTCTGGATTGCTTCGCTTCGCTCGCAATGACGAGGAGAGAGGGGAGCGCGACCCATGATCGATCACATCTCCGTCGGCGTCAGTGATCTCGAACGCTCGGCGACATTTTACGAAGCAACGCTCGGGGCCCTCGGACTCACGCGCGTCGTCACGCGGCCGCGGACGATCGGCTTTGGCAAGGCCTATCCCGAATTCTGGATCAATCTGCGCGAGGGAATGCCGCACGTCGCGCCGGAGAGCGGCGTGCATATCTGCCTGCGGGCCAGGACGACCGCCGAGGTCGATGCATTTCACGCCGCGGCGCTGTCCGCCGGCGGCGCGTCCGACGGCGCGCCGGGTATCCGCCCGCACGATCGCGTGCGTTATTACGCAGCTTTCGTCGTCGACCCCGATGGTAACCGGATCGAGGCGGTGACGTTTCCCGCGGACTAAAGCTTGCGCGCCATTTCCGGGGCGAGCTGCTTTTCCGCGTCTTCGATCTGCGCTGCAGCCGATTTCAGCTTCGGCAAAATCTCTTCGATCCGATCGGCCTTGAGGATGTCGACCGAAAGCCCGGCGCGGATGAACTCGGTCTGGCGCATGTGCGACAGCAGCGAGAATAGCGGCTCCCAGAAATTATCGATGTTGGCAAGCAGCACCGGCTTGGCGTGACGTCCCAACTGCTTCCAGGTCAATTGCTCGACCAGTTCCTCCAGCGTGCCGACGCCGCCCGGCAGCGCCACGAAGGCGTCGGAGCGTTCGAACATCAAGCGCTTGCGCTCGTGCATGTCGGGGGTGACGATCATCTCCTGCACGCGGGTCAGCGCGTTTTCGCGCATCCGGAGGAAATCGGGGATGATGCCGGTGACGGTGCCGCCGTGATCGAGCACGGAGGTCGCGACCGAGCCCATCAGGCCGAGCGAGCCGCCGCCATAGACGAGGCGGATGTTGTTCTCGGCGAGCGCCTTGCCGAACGCCTTGGCGCCTTCGGTGAAACGGGGATTTGTTCCTGGGCCGGAGCCGCAATAGACACAGACGGTTTTGATCGTGCTCATTGGTGCCATGATGCATTGCAGCGGAGAGGCGTCAAGCCCAATCGGTGATTCGGGACTTCCGGAAATCTACCGGTAAACGACGGCGAACAATCGAAGATTCGCCATCTGGCGGGTGCATGGGCATCGGTAAGGCTCTATATGACAAACGAAAATCCTTAATGGCAACACAGCCCGCATCCGACGGGCTTTTCAGGCTTCTTGATGGACCAAGCTCAATCGCCCGCCGGCCCCAACGTTCCTGATCCCGCCGGAGGGCCGCTGGAGCGGGCCACGCTGATGGGCACGCTGGCGCATCTGTGGCCCTATATCTGGCCGGGCGACCGCTTCGACCTGAAGATGCGCGTGGTCTGGTCGATGGTGCTGCTGCTTGCCGCCAAGCTGATCACGCTGACGGTTCCTTTCAGCTTCAAATGGGCGACCGACGCGCTGACCGGCGCCAACACCGCGCCGGTTCAGGCCGACAATTGGCACCTCTGGGTGATCGCCTCGCCGCTGCTGCTGACCGCCAGCTACGGCGTGATGCGTATCGTGATGGCGGTGCTGACGCAATGGCGCGACGGCATTTTCGCGCGCGTCGCCATGCACGCGGTGCGCAAGCTTGCCACCATCACCTTCATCCACATGCACGAGCTGTCGCTGCGCTTCCACCTGGAGCGCAAGACCGGCGGCCTGACGCGCGTGCTCGAGCGCGGCCGCGAGGGCATCGAGGTTATCGTGCGCATGGTGATCCTGCAGTTGATCCCGACCATCGTCGAGGTCTCGCTGCTGATGGCCGTGCTGCTGTGGCAGTTCGATTGGCGCTACGTGCTCGCGACCCTCGTCACTGTCGCGGTCTACATGTACTACACCTACATCGCGACCGAGTGGCGAATCGGTATCCGCCGCAAGATGAACGACGCCGACACCGAGGCGAACACCAAGGCGATCGACTCGCTGCTCAACTACGAGACCGTCAAATATTTCAGCGCCGAGACCCGTGAGGCGCAGCGCTACGACCGATCGGTCGCGCGTTACGAGGAGTCGAGCGTGCAGGCTTATACTTCGCTTGCCGTGCTCAACACCGGGCAGGCCGTGATCTTCACGCTGGGGCTGACCGCGACCATGCTGATGTGCGCGATCGGTGTGCGCAACGGCACCAACACGGTCGGCGATTTCGTGCTGGTCAACGCCATGATGATCCAGCTTTACCAGCCCTTGAACTTCATGGGCATGGTCTATCGCGAGATCAAGCAGGCGATCATCGACATCGAGAAGATGTTCAACGTGCTGGGGCGCGAGGCCGAGATCAAGGATGCGCCGGGCGCGAAGCCGCTGGTGGTCTCCGCGGGCAATGTGCGTTTCGAGGACGTGCGCTTCGCCTATGAGCCTGCGCGCCCGATCCTGAAGGGCATCAGCTTCGAGGTGCCAGCCGGCAAGACGGTGGCGATCGTCGGCCCGTCCGGCGCCGGCAAATCGACCATCTCGCGGCTGCTGTTCCGCCTCTACGACATCTCCGGCGGCCGCATCCTGATCGATGGCCAGGACATTCGCGAGGTCACGCAGGCGAGCTTGCGCGCGTCCATCGGCATGGTGCCGCAGGACACCGTGCTGTTCAACGACACCATCCGCTACAACATCCGCTACGGTCGCTGGGACGCCAGCGATATCGAGGTCGAGCAGGCAGCGCAGCTGGCGCAGATCGACCATTTCATCCGCATGGCGCCGAAAGGCTACGAGACCCAGGTCGGCGAACGCGGCCTGAAACTGTCCGGCGGCGAAAAACAGCGCGTCGCGATCGCGCGGACCGTATTGAAGGCGCCGCCGATCCTGGTGCTGGACGAGGCGACCTCCGCATTGGACACCCACACCGAGCACGAAATCCGGGGTGCGCTCGAGCGCGTGGCGAAGAACCGTACTTCGCTGGTGATCGCCCATCGGCTCTCGACCATCGTCGGCGCCGACGAGATCATCGTGCTGGACCAGGGCCGCATTGCCGAGCGTGGCACCCACGCAAAACTGCTCGCGGAGGGGGGACTTTACGCCAGCATGTGGAACAGGCAGCGCGAGGCCGAGGCGGCGCGCGAGAAACTGGCCAGGATGGCCGACCCTGACGAGGCGCCCAACCGGGAGCCACCGCCGGTCGCCGATGTCCTGACGGCGCCTGCGGCGGCGGAGTGACCTTGTCTCCGGTCCCAACTCTGGCCTAAACAACACCACCGCGCGGGACGACCTGCGCCATCAACCCTGAGCGGCAAATAGCGATGTCCATTCTCGATTCGATCCAGCGTCAGATCCCGCCGATCCACAAGGAGGGTTATCCCTTCATCGGCGGCTTTGCGCTGGCAAGCCTGGTCCTGTTCTGGCTGTGGTCGCCGTTGGGGTGGATCGGCACCATCCTGACCGTGTGGTGCGCGCTGTTCTTCCGCGACCCCGTGCGCGTGACCCCGGTGCGCGAGGGGCTCGTGGTGTCGCCCGCCGACGGCCGCGTCTCGATGATCACCATGGCGCTGCCGCCGGCCGAACTTGGGCTCGGCGACCGGCCGCTGCCGCGCGTCTCGGTGTTCATGAGCGTGTTCAACTGCCATGTGAACCGCAGCCCGATCGCGGGCCGGGTGGACCGTATCGCCTACCGCCCCGGCCTGTTCATCAATGCCGAGCTGGACAAGGCGAGCGAGGACAATGAGCGCAACTCGCTGGCGATCACGACGCCGACGGCGCGGATCGGCGTGGTCCAGATTGCAGGGCTCGTCGCCAAGCGCATCGTCTGCTTCGTCAAAGAAGGGCAGACGATCGGCGCCGGTGAGCGCTTCGGCCTGATCCGCTTCGGCTCGCGGCTCGACGTCTATCTGCCGCTGGGCACCAGGGCGCTGGTCTCGGAAGGGCAGACCGCGATCGCCGGCGAGACGATTCTGGCCGATCTCGCCGGAGACGACCCGAGCCGCGCCTACCGCTCCAATTAGCCAATAAGTCGGCCCGAGGGGCCTTCCGCCGCAATGGCGGAGGGGAACGCGGCTTGCTATATCTCGCCCCAAGGTGAGGACGAGCCATGACGCCCTACGACTCTAGAGATCCAGACGTGCGCCGCCGGCGGTTCCGCCCGATCCCGGTGCGCATGCTGGTACCCAACGTCATCACACTGCTGGCGATCTGCGCCGGCCTGACCTCGATCCGGCTCTCGATCGAGGGGCGGATGTCGCTCGCGGTCTACGCCATCGTGTTTGCGGCGGCGCTCGATGGGATCGACGGCCGCATCGCGCGCATGATCAAGGGGCAGTCCAAGTTCGGCGCCGAGCTCGACAGCCTCGCCGACTTCGTCAATTTCGGCGTGGCGCCCGGCCTGATGCTGTATTTCTGGCAGCTGCACGAGCTCGGCAATGCCGGCTGGATCGCCGCCATGGTGTTCGCGATCTCCGGTGGCCTCCGCCTGGCGCGCTTCAATGCCACCATGGACGATCCCAACAAGCCGGCCTTTGCCGCGAATTTCTTCACCGGCGTGCCGGCGCCGGCCGGCGCGATCACGGTGCTGCTGCCGATCTATGTCGCGTTCCTCGATCTCGGCCGGCTGCCTGCGGCGGTGACGGCTGCGTATACGCTGCTGATCGCCTTCCTGATGGTGTCGCGCCTGCCGGTGTTCTCCGGCAAGACCAAGCGCATGCGCGTGCCGCCCGAACTGGTGCTGCCGGCGTTCGTCGCGGTGGTCGTGTTCATCGCGATCCTGATCGCCTATCCCTGGCACGTGCTGTCCATCGGAACGGTGCTGTATCTCCTCGCTTTGCCGCTCGGCTACAAATCCTATCGCGACCAGGCGCGCGCGATGGAAGCCACGGCGCCGGCGGGAGGCGAGGTCTCGTCGCCGCCCTCGGCACCGACGCTGGCAAATCTGTCGGAGCCGCCGCGCGAAGACGACCGGCCCGACCGACTGCACTGAACGGCAAGGTCCTGAGCGGCAAGACTTGGATATCTGCCATGAGGCGCCCTGAGTTGGGTTGAGGCCCGATCTCGGCTATATCGCCCGGTGCAGGCGGCACCGCGCCAACAGCGGCCGCCAATCTGGGAGAGAACGCCGTGACGAATAACGCGACCGGGCCGCTGCCCGCTTCCGTCCTCGAAGCGCTGGGCCGCTATGACACGCCGACGATCTGCAATGCCATGGAGATCGTGGCGCCCGAGCGCCGGCTGATCGGCTACACCACCAAGCCGCTGGTCTGCCCATTTCCCGATCTGCCCCCGATCGTCGGCTATGCCCGCACGGTCGCGATCCGCTCGGTGCTGAAAAATTCGCTACCGCCGGAAGAGCAGTCCAAGCGCCGCATCGAATATTACGAATATGTCGGTACCGGCCACGGTCCGCGCATCTCGGTGATCCAGGACATCGACGGTCCCGACGTCGGCTACGGCGCGTTCTGGGGCGAGGTGCAGAGCAACGTGCACAAGGCGCTCGGCTGTCTCGGCGTCATCACCGACGGTTCGATCCGCGACATTCCGCAATGGGCACCGGGCTTCCAGGCACTGGCCGGCTCGATCGGCCCGTCGCATGCATGGGTGCATGCCGAGAGCTTTGGCGGCGAGGTGCGCGTCGCCGGCATGACCGTGAAGTCGGACGATTTGATCCACGCCGACCAGCACGGCGCCATCGTGATTCCGCACGATATCGCCGCAAAGCTGCCCGAGGCTGCCGAGCTCTGCGGCCGTCGCGAGACGCCGATCCTCGAGATCGCCCGCAGCCCCGACTTCTCGCTAGAGAAGTTGAAGGCCGCGCTGAAGCGCTCGGCGGAGATTCACTAACGGCGGGACTGGAACGATCTACGGCTGCGACGCCGCTCGCAGGCTGCCCTGTTCCGTCAGGAACAAGGCAGCTTGATCCGGCTCGCCGAGCACCGCGGCAGCGCATCCGATCAAGGTGAACCCGCCGGCAAAATCCCACAGGGTGATATCGTCTGCATTGTCCGGGATGTGGATCAGGCGCGCTGCGATCACGGCCAGGGCCGCCTCGACAAAGAGCAGCACGCTGAAGGCCGGCAGGACGAGCCCGGGTTCGAGCATGTGGAGCGCCAGCACTGCGGGAAGCGCGGTGAGAAGACTGAACAGCGTCACCATTGCGATGCCTTCCGCCCTGAGGAGCCGGCCCGCTCCAGAATACCAACTGATCGGTCGCCCCCGATGTGGCGCAGGGCCGCAGCCGAAGGGATCGCGCGCGCACGGCCTTGAGTGATGGGGTACGCGCAACGCCCTATGGTTAGCGAAATGTTGAAATCCCTGTCGGCACTCGGCAAAAGCCGGCGCCTTTCAGCGCGCTGCGGCCGCCAGGCGCGACGGCTCCACTTAACCTTTACGCGTCTTTAATCGCGGCTCACTAGGGTTTCCGATGCGGTTCGGGGTTGGGCCGCGCCATCGGCCAGGACGGCCGTTGTTGCGTTCGCGTTGGAGTCTCCCATGGATATCATGACGAGCATCGGGCTCGTGGCGGGTATTGTCGTCATCGCGACGATGATGCTGCTGGGCGGCGATCTCCACATGTTCGTTTCCGAGCATGCGATGATCATCATCTTCGGCGGCTCGACGGCTGCGACCATGATCCGCTTTCCGCTCTCGACGCTGATCCACGGCCTGCCGCTCGGCGCCAAGTTTGCCTTCACGATGAGCCGTCTGTCGGCGCACGATCTGGTCGACGAACTCGCCCGTATCGCCGAGATCGCCCGCAAGCAGGGCCCGGTGGGGCTGGAAAAAGTCGAGACCGACGAGCCGTTCCTCGCCAAGGGCATCCGCTACGTCGCCGACGGCTACGACCTCGATTTCATTCGCGACAATCTCGAGCGCGACCGCGATAATTTTTTGATGCATCTGGACGAAGGCAGCAAGATCTACCGCGCCATCGGCGACTGCGCCCCGGCCTTTGGCATGGTCGGCACGCTGATCGGCATGGTGCAGATGTTCGCCAACATGACCGACCCCTCAAAGCTCGGCCCGTTCATGGCGACCGCGCTGCTCGCGACTCTCTACGGCGCGCTGGTCGCCAACCTGTTCTGTACCCCGATCGCCGACAAGCTGCATGGCAAGCTCCTGGACGAAGAGACCAACCGCACGCTGATCATCGACGGCATCCTGATGATCCGCGACTCCAAGAGCCCGACGTTGGTCCGCGAAATGCTGCTGGCCTATCTGCCCGAGAAGCACCGCCACGCCGAAGGCGAGCCGGTGCCGGCCTGAGGCCGCGCATCGGGATTTGAGACATGGCCAAGAAGAAGCGCGGCGATTCACACGGAGGCGGTCACGGCTGGTTCGTGACCTTCGCCGACCTGATGGGCCTGATGATGAGCTTCTTCGTGATGCTCGTCGCGTTCTCGACCCAGGATGCCAACAAGCTCAAGGTCGTCGCTGGCTCCATGCGCGACGCCTTTGGTGTCCAGACCGAAGCGCGCTATTCCGGTATCGTCGAGTCCGACGGCCTGCCGACCCGCCCACGGCTGAAGAACGTCGATCACATTCAGCCCGAGGACTCCTCCAACACGCCGACGCCGGACCAGGAGGATCGTGACCGCACCTCGGGCGCCAAGATCAAGGTCGACCGCAATTTTGCACTGGCGGCGGCCTCGCTGCGCCAGGCATTGCAGGACATGCCGGAACTAACCGAGATGTCCAAGCACATCATGTTCGAGGAGACCAAGCAGGGCCTCAACCTCGAGATCGTGGACCAGGACGGCCGCTCGATGTTCGCCGACGGCTCCAAAGTGCCCTATGACCGCACCCGTCGCCTGATCGAGAAGCTCGCTGTCCCGCTCAAGGCGACGCCGCTGCGCGTCTCCATCGCCGGCCACACCGCGGCTGGATTCGTGCCGACCCGCAGCGACTACGGCGCCTTCGACCTGTCGGCCGACCGCGCCAATGCCGTGCGTCAGATCCTCGAACGCGAGGGCCTGCCGGGCGCCCATGTCTTTGCCGTCTCCGGCAAGGCGGACACCCAGCCGCTGTTTCCTGACGATCCCTCGCTCGCTGCCAACCGGCGGGTGACCATCACCCTGATGCGCGAAGATCCGCCGCTGCCGCCGAATCTGAAGCCGTAGGGCGCATTCGAGCGAAGCGGACCTGTTTCGCGCGAAGAAAACGCGACAAAACAAGGATGTAGAGCCAATTCCCGTTCGGTCGGGGACGGAAAGGCTCAGGGCTCTTGTGCCACAATCTTACCTGAGGCATGTCGTCGCGTGGGCGACGACCGTTGCTGCGCCGTCACAGCATCTGCCCCGGCGCCTGCTATGGTGATGTGCCGATTGACAGAGGCGCCGGAACCGTCAAAAGGCGCCGGATCAATTCTCGGGCAAAAGCGTTCCAGTTTCATATGACGGCGAGCATCACATCGACCGAAGCTCCGGACGGACCGGTCAGCTCGGGTTTCTGGGGCCTGACGCTCGGGAGCATCGGCGTCGTCTTCGGCGACATCGGGACGTCGCCGCTCTACGCATTCCACGAGGCCGTCAGGGGCGCGGCCCACGGTCAGCCGGTCTCGCGGGTCATGGTGCTCGGCGTGCTCTCGCTGATCCTCTGGGCGCTGCTGATCGTCGTCACCGCCAAATACGTTCTGCTGCTGCTGCGCGCCGACAACAACGGGGAGGGCGGCACGCTTTCCCTCATGGCCCTCGGTCAGCGCGCGCTCGGGCGGCGGAGCTGGTTCCTGACGGCGCTTGGCGTGGTCGGCGCCTCCATGTTCATCGGCGATTCCATGATTACGCCGGCGATCTCCGTGCTGTCGGCGGTCGAAGGTCTGAAGCTCGCAACACCCGCTTTCGAGCACTATGTCGTTCCCCTGACCGTTCTCATCCTGGCGCTGCTGTTCGCGGTCCAGAGCAAGGGGACGGCGCTGGTCGCCTCGGCCTTTGGGCCGGTGATGGTCGTCTGGTTCACCGTTCTTGCCGTGTTGGGCGCCGTTCACATCGCTGACGATCCGTCGGTGCTGGCAGCAATCAATCCCTATTACGCGCTGCAATTCCTGCTGTCGCACGGCACGATCGGCTTGGTGACACTGGGCGCGGTGTTCCTCGCGGTGACCGGCGGCGAGGCGCTTTACGCAGACCTCGGCCATTTCGGCCGCAAGCCGATCCAGTCGGCCTGGATGTTCTTCGTGCTGCCCGCGCTCCTGATCAACTATTTCGGGCAGGGCGCACTGGTGCTGTCGGATCCCAGCGCGATCGAGCACTCCTTCTATCGCATGGTGCCCGAGCATTTCGTGCTGCCGCTGGTCGGACTTGCGACCGCGGCGACCGTGATCGCGAGCCAGGCGGTGATCACCGGGGCCTATTCGCTGGTCTATCAGGCTGTGCAGCTCGGCCTCCTGCCGCGCTTCGAGGTGCGCTTCACCTCGGAAACTCATGCCGGCCAGATCTATCTGCCGCGTGTAAACCGGCTGCTCCTGATCGGGGTGATGCTGCTGGTGCTGTTGTTCCACACGCCCAGCAATCTAGCTTCGGCCTACGGCATCGCGGTCTCCACCACCATGGTTGCCGACGGCATCATGGGCTTCATCGTGATCTGGAAATTGTGGAACTGGCGCGCGGCGACGGCCGCGGCGGTGATCCTGCCCTTCGTCGTGGTCGACATCAGCTTCTTCAGCGCGAATCTTCTGAAGCTGCTGGAAGGCGCCTGGGTGCCGCTGCTGTTCGGCGTGCTCATGGCCGGGACAATCTGGACCTGGCGGCGAGGGTCCGCGATCCTGATCCAGAAAACGCGCCGCATCGAGGTGCCGCTGGACGATCTGATCCGGAGCCTGGAGAAGCGGCCGCCGCACATCGTCAAGGGCACCGCGGTGTTCCTGACCAGCGATCCCTCCTTTGTGCCGACCGCGCTGCTGCACAATCTCAAGCACAACAAGGTGCTGCACGAGCACAACGTGGTCCTGACCATCGAGACCGCGCACACGCCGCGGGTCGATCTGTCGGAGCGTTTCCGGATGGAGAAGATCAGCGACAAGTTCTTCAAGGTCCGCCTACGCTTCGGTTACATGGAGCAGCCAAACGTGCCCAAGGCGCTCGCGATCGCGCGCAAGCAGGGCTGGCAGTTCGACATCATGTCGACGTCGTTCTTCGTGTCGCGGCGCTCGCTGAAGGCGTCGGCGCAGTCCGGCATGCCGCTTTGGCAGGACCATTTATTCATCGCGCTGAGTCGGTCCGCCAACGACGCCACCGACTATTTCCAGATTCCCACCGGGCGGGTGGTTGAAGTCGGAACCCAGGTCACCATCTAGGCGATGATTGGCGAAGCCATGCAAAATTGCATGTCTAGGCCTCAAAATCGGGCTAGGCTATGCCGGTAGCGCAGGCCTATAAGCCGCGCGCCCTTCTGCCGTTGTGCAGTGAAGCATTTCAGAGGCCATCAGGCTCTCCCATGACAAGTGATGTAGCGATTTCCGCCCCGGAAACGGCGGCGGCCAATGGGCATGGTGACGCCCACACCACCGCCGGTTTCGGTGCGCTGACACTCGGCAGCATCGGCGTCGTGTACGGCGATATCGGCACCAGCCCGCTCTACGCGTTCCGCGAGGCGGTCATGGCGGCTTCTGGCGCGGAGGGGCTGCCGACGCCGGCGGCCGTGCTCGGCGTGCTCTCCCTGATCCTGTGGGCGCTCATCATCGTGGTGACGCTCAAATACGTCGTGATCCTGCTTCGCGCCGACAACAACGGCGAGGGCGGGACGCTGGCGCTGATGGCGCTGGCCCAGCGCGCAGTCGGCACCCGCGGAACAACCATCGTCCTGCTCGGCATCATTTCCGGCGCCCTGTTCTACGGCGACGCCGTGATCACGCCGGCGCTCTCGGTGCTGTCGGCGATCGAAGGCATGAAGGACGTCACCCTGCACTTCGAGCCCTACATCGTACCGCTGACCATCATCATCCTGGTCGGTCTGTTTGCAGTGCAGTCCCGTGGTACCGCTCGCGTCGCCGCCTTCTTCGGCCCGATCATGTGCGTCTGGTTCGCCGTGATCGCGATCGCGGCGATCCACCCGATCATCCAGCAGCCGCAGGTGCTGTTGGCGCTGAACCCGCTCTACGCCGTGTCCTTCATGATCCACCATGGCATCATCGGCTTCGTGACGCTCGGCGCGGTGTTCCTGGCGGTCACCGGTGCCGAGGCGCTCTATGCCGACCTCGGCCATTTCGGCAAGCGGCCGATCCAGACCGCCTGGCTGTTCATCGTGGTGCCGTCGCTGGCATTAAACTATCTGGGGCAGGGCGCCCTCGTGCTCGGCGATCCCGGCGCGATTGTCAGCCCGTTCTTTCAGCTCTTCCCGCAAGGTTTTTTCCGCGGCTGCATGGTCGTGCTGGCGACCGCCGCAACTGTCATCGCAAGCCAGGCGGTCATCACCGGTGCCTATTCGCTGACGCGCCAGGCGATCCAGCTCGGTCTGTTGCCGCGTTTTGAAATTCGCCATACGTCCGAAGCCCATTCGGGCCAGATCTTCATCCCGCGCATCAACCAGCTCCTGCTGGTGGCGGTGGTCCTGCTGGTGCTGCTGTTCCGCTCTTCCACCGCGCTGGCCTCGGCCTATGGCATCTCCGTCACCGGGACCATGGTGGTCACGGCGATGATGGGTTTTGTGGTGATCTGGAAGGTCTGGAAATGGTCGCCGTTTACGGCCGCCGCCCTGATCGCGCCGTTCCTGTTCCTCGACCTGACTTTCCTCGCCGCCAATCTGCTGAAGGTGTTCGAGGGCGGCTGGGTGCCACTGGCGCTCGGCGCAGTCATGATCATGCTGATGTACACGTGGCGGCGCGGCAGCCGGCTGCTGTTCGAGAAGTCGCGCAAACTCGAATTCCCGCTCGCCGACCTCGTGGCGATGCTGGAGAAGCGGCCGCCGCAGCGCGTGCCCGGCACCGCCGTGTTCCTGACCAGCGATCCCCTCAGCGCCCCAACCGCGCTGATGCATAGTCTGAAGCACTACAAGGTGCTGCACGAGAAGAACGTCATTCTCACCATCGAGACCGCACAGACCCCTCGGATCGATCCGGCCGAGCGGGTGAAGCTGGAACAGATCTCGCCGACCTTCTCCAAGGTGACGCTGAAGTTCGGCTTCATGGAATCGCCCAACGTGCCGAAGGCGCTGGCGATCGCCCGCAAGCTCGGCTGGCAGTTCGACATCATGTCGACCTCCTTCTTCCTGTCGCGGAGGGCGCTGAAACCGGCCGCCCATTCCGGCATGCCGCGCTGGCAGGACCGGCTGTTCATCTCGCTCAGCCGTTCCGCCAACGACGCCACCGACTATTTCCAGATCCCCTCCGGCCGCGTCGTCGAGGTCGGCACCCAGGTCACCATCTGAAGCGACGATCTGATCCTCCATTTGAAGGTCGCGCTTCAAGTCGCTGCGATTTAGCTTTAACTTGCGCAAGACAGCTCAAGCCTTTGTAGCGCTTGATTTTCACCGGCCGAGAGGCGAGGTTGCCGGCCGCCGGGATCGCCCCGGCAGCGGCCCGCGACGTTGGAGGATGATGTGGCAAATCAAGTACAGGATCTGACCCCGGACGAGGTCTCCAAGGGTGTCGCGGAAGGGCGCTATCTCCTCGTCGACGTGCGCGAGCCGAACGAGGTCGAGGCTGAGGCCTATCCTTTCGGCGTGGTCGTGCCGCTCTCGACCTTCGATCCCAAGGCGATCCCGGATCCGCAGGGCAAGGAGGTCGTGTTCGCCTGCCGCTCGGGCAAGCGTTCGGTGACGGCCTCGCTGGCGGCGCAGGCCGCGGGCCTGCCTTACGACAAGCATCTGGCCGGCGGCATGCTGGGCTGGAAGGCGGCGGGTCTTCCCAGCAAGGTCGGCGGCTGACCCCGCCGATGTCCAAGAGCTCGTCCCTCAACAAGGTCTTCGCGGACCTTCCCGTCACCATCTTCGAGGCAATGTCGCAGGCCGCGCGCGACAATGCCGCCATCAATCTTGGCCAGGGCTTTCCCGACGATCCGGGCCCCGAAGACATCCGCCGCGCCGCGGCCGAGGCCTCGCTGAACGGCTACAACCAGTACCCGTCGATGATGGGCCTGCCGGAGCTGCGCCAGGCGATCGCGACCCATTACGGACACTGGCATGGCCTCGAGCTCGATCCGACGAGCGAGGTGATGGTGACCTCCGGCGGCACCGAGGCCCTGACCTCGGCCATCCTCGCCGTCGTCCAGCCCGGAGACGAGGTGGTGTGCTTCCAGCCGGTGTACGATTCCTATCTGCCGATCATCCGCCAGGCCGGCGGCATTCCGCGCCTGGTCCGGCTCGAGCCGCCGCATTGGCGGCTGAATGAAGACATGCTGAAAAGCGTCTTCAATTCAAAGACCAAGGCGGTGCTCTTCAACAATCCCCTGAATCCGTCCGCGGTGGTGTTTCCGCGCGAGGACCTCGAGCTTTTGGCGCGCTACTGCCAGGAGTTCGACGTCATCGCGATCTGCGACGAGGTCTGGGAGCACGTCACTTTCGACGAGCACAAGCACATCCCGCTGATCACCATCCCGGGCATGCGCGACCGCACCATCAAGGTCGGCTCGGCCGGCAAGATCTTCTCGCTGACGGGCTGGAAGATCGGCTTCGTCTGCGCCGCGCCGCCGCTGCTGCGCGTTGCCGCCAAGGTGCACCAGTTCCTGACCTTCACCACCGCTCCGAACCTCCAGGCCGCCGTCGCTTACGGGCTCGGCAAGCCGGACGAGTATTTCCTGTCGATGCGCAAGGACCTGGCGCGGAGCAGGGACCGCCTCGCCAAGGGACTGGAGAGTCTCGGCTTCCCGGTGCTGAAGTCGCAGGGCACCTACTTCCTCACCGTCGACCTGTCCCCGCTGGGGCTGAACGAGAGCGATACCGAGTTCTGCTGGCGGATCGTGAAGGACTACAAGGTCGCGGCAATCCCGGTGTCGGCCTTCTACGAGCAGGACCCTGTGACCTCGGTGGTGCGCTTCTGCTTTGCCAAGAAGGACGAGACGCTCGACACCGCGCTGGAGCGGCTGTCGGACGCGGTGCGCGGGCGCAAGAGGTAGCAGATGACGATCGTCAGCCGCTTTGGTTTTGGCCTCGCGATCGCCGCCGCGCTGACGTTGCTCTCCGCCCCCGCAGGGGCCGAGGAGCGGGTCGTCAACTTCTACAATTGGTCGAACTATGTGGCGCCCGACGTCCTCGAGGCCTTCACCAGGGAGACCGGCATCAAGGTGGTCTACGACACTTTTGACGCCAACGAGACGCTGGAGACGCGCCTGATGGCTGGCAAGTCCGGCTATGACGTCGTGGTGCCGACGGCCTATTTTCTCCAGCGCCAGATCAAGGCCAACATCTTCCAGAAGCTCGATAGGTCGAAGCTGCCGAACCTGGCCAATGCCTGGCCGGTGGTGACCGAACGTCTCGCGATCTACGATCCCGGCAATGTCTACGCCGCCAATTACATGTGGGGCACGACGGGCATCGGCTACAACGTCGCCAAGCTGAAGCAGATACTCGGAGCGGATGCGAAGATCGACAGCTGGGACATCGTGTTCAAGCCGGAGAATCTCGCGAAATTCAAGGATTGCGGCGTCCACATGCTGGATTCCGCCGACGACATCTTTCCAGCGGCGTTGAACTATCTCGGGCTCGATCCGAACTCGACCAAGCAGGCCGACCTCGAAAAGGCCGCCGATGTCGTCGCCAAGGTCCGGCCCGCCGTGCGCAAGTTTCACTCGTCCGAATATTTAAGCGCGCTCGCAACGGGCGAGATCTGCTTCGTGGTCGGCTGGTCCGGCGACATCATGCAAGCCCGCGCCCGCGCTGCCGAAGCCAAAAGCGGCATCGAGATCGGCTATGCCATCCCGAAGGAGGGCGCGCAGATGTTCTTCGACAATCTCGCGATCCCCGCGGATGCCAGGAACGTCAAGGAAGCCTACGAGCTGATCAACTATCTCTACCGTCCGGACGTGGCCGCCAAGAATACGGACTTCCTGTCCTACGCCAACGGCAATTTCGCCAGCCAGAAGCTGGTCGACCCGAAGATCCTGAACGACAAGAATATCTATCCGGACGAGGCGACGCTCGCAAAGCTGTTCGTCATCACGGCGCGCGAGCCGGCGACGCAGCGGATCATCAACCGGCTCTGGACCAGGGTGAAGACGGGGCGGTAAGGACTGTCCGCTACCGCCACCTTCGGTGCAGCCACAACCACTGCTCCGGATGCTCGCGGACCCAGGCTTCTACCACGCTGGTGATCGCCTGAGTGGTGCCCTGGATGTCGATCTTGCCGTCGGCGTCGCGCACCGGGTGGACCTCTTCGGTGATCTCGGCGGTGAAGCGGCCGCCGGGCAGGCGGATGACGCGGACGCCGTGGATCGGGCATTCGATCTGGCGCAACAGGCGCGCCAACATCGGATTGGCGCGGGTCTTGCGGCCGAAGAAGGTGACCTCGACGCCGCCGGTCAGATACTGGTCGATCAGCATGGCGACGTGCTTGCCGTCCTTGAGCGCCTGCGCGAGCCGCAGCGGCGCGTCGCGCCCCGCGGGGATCAGCGTGCCCATGTTGACCTGGCGCATCTCCTGGATGATGCGGTCGGCGGACGCGATGTTCGGGCGGCGGTAGAGGATCGCCGCGTCGAGCCCGTGTGCGACGGCGGCGAGCGCCGGCAATTCCCAGTTGGCGAGATGCGCGGCGAAGATCAGCGCGGGTTTGCCGTCGTCGCGGATCTGATCGAACAGCTCGATGCTGCGCCTGGGCAGTTCGATCCGACTGTTTTCCGGATGATCGCGGTCATAATCCCAGACGTGATCCATATGAGCGAATTCGGCGCCGACGCGACCGAGATTGTCCCAGACGCCCATCAGGATGGATTCGATTTCCTCGGGCGATTTCTCCGGAAAGGCCGCGCTGAGGTTGGCGCGGCCGATGCGGTGCTCGCGTAGGCGCGGACCGATCGTCTTGGTGACGCGCGCGAAAAAGTCCGAGGTCTTGACCGGATCGAAATAACGCGTGGTGCGCAACATGCCGACGGTGGCGGCGCCGATCAGCCCTCCACCGATCGATTTGGCCGTCTCCCGCGCGCGGGCCTTCGTCCTCGCAGGAAGCAGCGCCATGCGTCCGGTCAGGCCGGTTCGCGGGTCAGGATCAGCGAGGCGTTCTGGCCGCCGAAGCCGAACGAGTTCGACATCACCGCGGTGACGCGGGCATCGCGTGCCTTGTTGCCGACGACGTCGAACAGGATCGTGGGATCCGGATTGTCGTAGTTGATCGTCGGCGGGATGCGCTGATGCTCCAGCGTCAGCAGCGAGAAGATCGCCTCGACCGCGCCGGCGGCCGAGATGGTGTGGCCGACCATCGACTTGTTGGAGGTGACCGGAATCTTCGAGACGAGATCGCCGAACACGGCCGATGTCGTATTGTACTCCATCTTGTCGTTCTCGGGCGTCGCGGTGCCGTGCGCGTTGATGTGGTCGATCTGGTCCGGCGTCATGCCGGCATCGGCCAGCGTCTTGTTCATGCAGCCGATGATCGGCTTGCCGTCGGGCGAGGAGCGGGTGCGATGGAAGGAATCGGTGAGCTCGCCGCAGCCGGCGATCACGCCGAGAATTTTTGCGCCGCGCGCGGTGGCGGCTTCATAGCTTTCGAGCACCAGCGCACCTGCGCCTTCGGCCATGACAAAACCGTCGCGGTTCTTGGAGAAGGGACGGGAGGCCGCCTGCGGCGGGTCGTTCTGGGTCGACAGCGCCGACAGCAGCGAGAAGCGCACCAGCGCCTCCGGATTCACGGTACCGTCGGTCGCTACGCACAGCGCGGCATCGGTTTCGCCGCGGCGGATCGCCTCGACGCCGAGCTGGATCGAGGTCGCGCCGGACGCGCAGGCCGTCGACAGCGAGATCGGCGAGCCCTTGGTGCCGAAGGTCTCGGCGAGGTAGGCCGCGACCGAACCGAACATGAAGCGGTGGTGATAGGCGCTGTACTTGCCGCCGCCGGAGATGCGCAGCAGATCGTCGTAATTGAAGTCGAGCTTACCGACGGCGCGGCCGAGCTCGCGGCGCTGCGGCCATTCGACTTCGACAGGTGCGACCGCAAGGAAGAGAGGACCCGGGAAATCCGCCTTGGCGCCGATGCCGGCCTGGTCCAGCGCTTCCTGCGTCACCAGTTCGGCCATCCGCTCGGACAGGCCGGTGGAGGAGAAAGGATCGACGCTGACGAAATCCACCGTGCCGGCCATCGTGGTTTTCAGGCCGTCGACTGGAAAGCGCGTGATGGTGCGGATGCCGGATTCGCCGGCGACGAGTTTCGCCCAATTGTCGGTCTTGCCGTTGCCGAGCGAGGTCATGATGCCCATGCCGGTGACGACGACGACGGGACGCCCGAGTTTGTCGCGTGGTGCAGTCATGTTGATCCCCGCTTGAGCTGGAGCATGATTCGAAAAAGCGTGACGCGATTTTCCGAGAAGATCATGCTCAAACAATAACCTGCCAAAGCGCAACGCGCTCTAGCTTACTGCCTCGACCAGCGCCATGCCTTCGCCGCGCCAGTGTCCGGCCCCCACCACCACAATCTGGGTGGGCGCTCCTTGCATTTCAATCTCGGTGCCCGTGGAATCGTTCGGCGGAAACAGCGCGCCGCGAGAGATCGACAGCGCGGCGAGCGCGATGCCGAGCGGGAATTGCGTCTCCATGGTGTGGCCGAACATCGTGCCGGTCGAGCGCACCGGGAACTCGGCGTGGCCCTTCAGGAAGCCGCGCTCTTCTGACGTCGCCGGCTCAGCGCCGGTCGCACCGGATATGATCGCGCCCTTGCCGTCGCGCTTGGGCAACTTTGCCCAAAGCTTCTCCAGCGTCGCGGCCATGTCGCCGGGGGTCTTGCGCCGGGCGAGGTCGGCAACGACGCTCGACAGCTTCGCGAACGGCTTGGCACCGCGCGCTTCCGCATGCGCCTTGGACTCCAGCACCAGAAACGCGCCAGCCGAGCCGAGCGCGAAGCCGGCGTTGTCCTCGCGCGCCCACACGGGTGCGAACTTGTCCTTGAGATTGAAGTCGCCGAATTCGTAGAGGACCATCAGGTCCTTGCGCTCGCCATTGTGCGAGCCGCCGATCAGCGCGATGTCGCTCTCGCCCGAGGCGATGCGCGACAATGCAATGCGGGCGGCATCGGCGCCGGCAACCTCTTCACCCATGAAGGTGCGCGAGGTGCCGCCAATGCCGTGCACGATGGCGATGTTGCCGGCGAGCAGGTTGGAGAGCTGGGCCAGGAACAGCGTCGGCCTGAGATCGCTCATCAGCCGCTCGTTGAGGAAGCCGGGCGCGTTGGCACCCTTGGCCTCGGCCGTGAGCACGCCGGTGTCGACGTTGAGATCGCGCTCACCGCCGCCAGCGGCGACCACCATGTCGATCTTCGACAGGATATCCTTGTTGCCCTTGATCCCGGCGGAGTCGAGCGCAAGCCCGGCCGCATAGGTGCCGATGCGCTGCCAGGCTTCCATCTGACGCTGGTCGCCCTTCTTCGGGATCTGGCTGTCGAAGGTAACAGGCATCAGGGGGTGCACGATGTAGGGCGCAAAGCCCTTCTCGTCGACATTGATGCGCTTCTCCTGAAGCGCGGCCCAGTTGGCGTCCAGGCCCTCGCCGAGCGAGGTGGCCAGGCCAATGCCGGTGATCCAGACTTCCGTCTGGGCGGGCTTCGAAGCAGTCTCGGTCATTGCGATACGGCCTGTTGCGGAAAGCCGACGCGCTTGGCGACCGCGTCCATGTGGGCGCGCATATCCGCATGGGGAAAGGGAATCTGCGTGAAGGTCAGCGTCGAATTCGCGCGCAGCTTGCCGCCGACCTTGATCTTGGCTTCGGTCACGGCGTAGCCCGAGCCCTGATGGGCCAGGCTCGCCTCGATGCTCATGAGATCGCCGGGGAAGACCGAGCCGCGGACCTTGGCCTCCTTGACGGCAGCCAGGATCGGCATGCGCTCGAATTTGAGCACGCCAAGCTGAAGCCAGCCAGAGGCCTGCGCCATCGATTCGATCAGGAGCACGCCGGGCATCAGGGGATAGCCCGGGAAGTGCCCCTCGAAGATGGTGCTCTCCATCGGGACCTGAGCCTCGACGACAATCGTCTTCGCGTCGACGTTGAGGTCGACGACGCGATCTATCATGTGGAAGTATTCGAGTTGCATGACCGCGCGCTTAGGCGCTCGCGCCCTTGGCCGCAACCAGTTCGTCGATGCGCGCGCACAGGTTTTTCAGCACGAAATACTGCTCGGTGGTCGCTTTGCCGTCGTTGACCTCCTGGGTCCACTTTTCCAGCGGCAGCTTGATACCGAACTGCTTGTCGATCGCGAACGCGATGTCCAGGAAATCGAGGCTGTCGATGCCGAGGTCATCGATGGCATGGCTATCCGGCGTGATCGTGTCGCGCGGGATGTCGCAGGTTTCAGCGATGATCGTAGCGACCTGATCGAATGTGGAGGACATCACTAAGCCTTTGATATATTGCAGTTGTTTGTCAGATTTTCCAGAGTGGAACGGTGGGTGGGCATCGCGCCCCGATGACGCCCTCAACCCCCCTCTGGCCGGGTCGAAAGCCCGTATATCGGAGCGCCGCCCTGAGTTCAATGGAGCCGGCGGGTGTGGGGACAGGGCTGGGGACGCCCCGGCTGAGCCGCTTCGGCCGAAGGACCGTCGCCTAGATGTGCGGCGTCGTGATCTTGACGCAGTCGCGGCGGCCCATCAGCACGCAATCCTGGGTCCGGCGCAGGTCGGCAATGCTCACCGCGAGCCAGATCCCGATCGCGGTCAGCGCGATGGTGAAGGCCAGCGCCGCGATGTTGGCGAGCATGCGATGGCGGAAATCGTCCGGTTCAGTGCGGGGCTGCTCGTAGCGCGACAGGTCGAGCGGCTCGGGCGCGACGCGCAATTGCTGCACGCTAGCGTTGCCGCGGTAGCCCGTCGGGGAAGGCGAGGTGCGCGGCCTGAACTGGAGCACCCGGTGCTCGTCATCCGAGCTTATGGGCCGCTGGGTTGTCATGGTGCAGGGATCACTCCGAAGCAGCGATTTTTAGATAGCATACGTGGGTAACACGTTGCAGAAAATCTTCTCAACGCGCACGTGCATTGTGCGTTCGCACTATCTTGCAGGGTTGCGAACGAAGGACCGTGGAACCGTGGTCGTTCCGGGCCTGCAGAGGGTGCGATGCAATATCTCCGCCCAGCCGAATGCATTGCCGGCACGATGCCCATGGCATAGTCCCAGGGAACCTGACCACGCAGCTGCAACCATGTGAAGGGCGTTTCGACCATGACCAATCCGCGCGAACCGAGAGTGCATCCGGTGTCGATCCTGTCGCTGCGGCCGACGCAGATGACGGTCGGGATGCGCGAGGTCAAGGAGAAGCGCAAGCGCTGGCGCGAGCACGACAAGAAGAAGCAGGCCGATCTGCTCGGCAAGCATATGATCCCCGTCGTGCATGGCCCCGACGAGCGCTATTACGTGATCGACCATCATCATCTCGGTCGCGCGCTGCACGACGAGGGCGTCAAGGAGGTGCTGGTCACCATCGTCGGCGACCTCAGGATGGTCGAGCGCGAAGCGTTCTGGGGCGTGATGGACAACAAGCGCTGGGTTTACCCCTACGACGCCAAGGGCGAACGGCGACCGTTCCGCGATTTGCCCAAATCCGTCGTCGATCTCAAGGACGATCCCTTCCGGAGCCTTGCCGGCGAGCTGCGCCGCATGGGCGGCTTCGCCAAGGACACCACGCCGTTCTCCGAATTCCTGTGGGCCGATTATCTGCGCCGAAAGCTGTCGCGCAAGGCTGTGGATGCCAATTTTGACAAGGCGCTCGAAAAGGCGATGTCCTCAGCCAAGAGCAAGGACGCGATCTATCTGCCCGGCTGGTGCGGTCCGGCTGACGATGATTAGGCGCAACGCTCACGTCAGTCCGGCATGTGGCCCCGCAAATCGGATCTGATCACAGCCTCTTGAGTGAAACCATCTTCCGTCCGCGCGAAGCAGTGCTGAAACAAAGCCGTGCCATCTGTGGGATTGTCGAGCTCACACAGGAGGCCGAAATGCGCCGTCTGGTTTTCACCGTTGCCCTGCTCGTGGTCGCTTCAGCCGGGATATCGGCATCGTTTGCCGCAGTACACCATGCCAAGACGTTGACGTTTTCCGAGCGCTTTGCCCCCGCGCTCGAGTTGATGGCGAAGCATTAGGACAGATCCCGCCAGTTCAACCAGCAGCGTCGCGATCGATTTTGCGCAGCCGCACAAAGGCGGCCCAGGCCCGCGGATAATCCTTGTCGGCGGGATCAATCGTAAGTAGCGCGCGGCATGCTTCCTTGATCTCCTCAGGCGAAGGACGCTTGGCCGGAACCCGGGATGATTTGGCGTCTTCCCAGCGAGCCTCGACATCTCTTGCAAAAGCCAGGGCCTCGGCGCTGGTCCGCTTCTGCGTCGATTTCGTCAGCGGATCGTCGGAGGGGAAATTCGGCCATGCGGCCGGCGGCTGGTCGACACGCCACGTCAGCTCATCTGCTTGTCGCGCCTCCACGCCTGAACTTGAATGCTGCGCTGCTGGCGCCCATCCTGCCCCTGCTGAGGCTGCCGAACCCGACGAGCCGGCTGATCTCCGCGCGACCGCCGAACCTGGCGCGACCGCCGCGGTCTGTCCGGCGAGCTGGCCAAGCTGTTGTTCCATCGTTCCGCCGCTGGACTTGGGGATGATTTTTTCGACGGTCTTGATCATCGACAGCGCGCCTGGCGATATCAGCGTGTTCTGGTCGGCAATTTTGTCTTCGGCCGCGCCCGGGCAGGGCTTGTAAGCAGAGCGCTGCGACGTCATCCGGCCGTCGTCGTCGATACGGGCAAAATCGATCGCGACGGTGTAAACGAACGCGGCCTCGACATACTGCCTCTCCTTGTCCATCGCCTTTACGGAGCCGCATACGTATTTTGCCTGGTTTGCATCGATCGTTCGCAGGCCGTTGAAGTGAGCTGAATTCGGCGCAATGAGGACGCGTAAGACAGCAGCCCGCGCCTTGCCATGCTCCGATTCGAACATGCTCCATATCTCGTTCGCGTTGATGATCTCCGGTTGATAGTTCCATGCGTATCCGGCCGCGAAGAATGCCGTGCCGATACAGGTCGCGATCACAAATGCCCGCACGTTCATGAGAAGCCCCTCAACAGGCACGACTCATCGGCGTCTCCGGTGACGGAAACTGCGCAAGTTGTGCCAAAGCGATTGTGCTAGTTGGGGGTGAGATTCTTAATTAAACGTGTGCGATTGCGAAAACATAGAGTTCCCGTAAAGCGGGAACTCATCCGCTGCATTTGTCGGTGATGCGTTCCTTCCGCGCTCGCGGCGGGCGCTCATTTCTTCGGCAGCCGTCCCATCAGATAGAATTCGTCGTTCGGCCGCATGCCGGTGAAATTCGCCAGCCGGTTCGACAGTGCGAAGAAGGCGGAGATTGCGGCGATGTCCCAGACGTCGTCGTCGCTGAACCCAAGCGGCGCGAGCGCGGTGAAATCGTCCTCGGAAATCCGCTGCGCATCGGCCGAGACCTTCATCGCGAAGTCGAGCATCGCCTTTTGCCGCGGCGTGATGTCGGCCTTGCGGTAGTTCGTGGCGATCTGGTCGGCGATCAGCGGGTTCTTGGCGCGGATCCGCAGGATCGCGCCATGCGCGATCACGCAATACTGGCACTGATTGGCTGCCGAGGTCGCGACCACGATCATCTCGCGCTCGGCCTTGGTGAGGCCGCCGTCCTTCTCCATCAGTGCGTCGTGATAGGCGAAGAAGGCACGGAACTCATCCGGGCGGTAGGCCAGCGTCAAGAACACGTTCGGCACGAAGCCGCTCTTCTCCTGCACGGCGAGGAGCCGTGTGCGGATGTCGTCGGGGAGCGCATCGAGGGCGGGAGCGGCGAAGCGTTGCGCGGGCTTTGTCATGGGCATGGATTCCGGCTTGGGGCCGGCAACCATAGTCGATGCCGGCGCCATGCTCAACGTGACGCCAGGCTCGCAATGCCGGAGCTGGAAAACGAGCGTTGCTTTACCGCAGCGGCTTCTTCAGCAGCGAGAAGCGGTCCGGATCCAGCCCCATCGACGGTTGCAGCATCGGGGCTTCGACGTTGGAGAGCGTCTTCGCGGGGGGCGCCGAGAACACTGGATCGTTTGGCACGTCGCGCTGCGAGGTGGCACCGCGCCAGCGCTCGAGCACGGCGCCGACAAAATGCATGTCGTGACCGGAGGTGACGGACGGCACGCTGCTGATGGTGGCTTCGCCGCGCGGCAATTGGTGCGGCGGCACCTCCTTGAAGCGCAGCCGCGTCGGCAGCGCGACACCTTCGCCGAAGGCCAGCACTTCGCGGGTGCCGAGCGAGGGCACGAACGAGAGCAGATTCGCGGCCGCATCCGACACCGCGGCGCGCAGCAGCGCCTGGTCGCGCTCGTTGGCAAGACGCATCGTGAACAGCGTGTTGCACTGGGAGATGATGGTGGCGTCGAGCTCGGCCGGACGCTGGGTGATGAGGCCAAGATAGACGCCGTATTTGCGGCCTTCCTTGGCAATGCGCGACACCGCCTTGCGGGTCGGCCCGAAGCCGACATTACGATCGGCGGAGGCGTAGCGGTGAGCCTCTTCGCAGACGAACAGCATCGGCGAAACGCCGTCGCTCCACAGGCCGAAGTCGAAGGCCATGCGGCAGAGCACCGAGACGACGGAATCGATGACCTCGGCCGGGAAGCCGGCGAGCTGCATCACCGTCATCGGCTTGCCGTTGGCCGGCAGGCGGAACAGATGGCTGATCACCTCCGCCATGGTGTCACCGCCGACATTGGCGTTGTCGAACATGAAGGCGTAGCGCGGGTCGTTGCGGACCGCCTCGATGCGGGAGATCAGCTTGTGATAGATGATGCGCGAGGAGCGGTTCTCGAGCTTGCCCATGCGCTCGTCGATCAGCGACATCAGGTCGACCAGGCGATAGGGCACCGGCGTATCGACGGTGTAGCCGATCTGCTTGGGATCGATGCGCTTCAGGCCAATGCGGTCGGCGTTCTGGTACTGGGTGTAGACGCCCTTGGCCAGCGGAATGACCTCGGCGAGGACGTCGAGCTCCTCGGGCACGCCGGCGCGGCCGCCGAACAGCACGTCGACGATTTCCTCGAAATTGAACAGCCAGAATGGCAGTTTCAAATTGCGCGGGTTGAGCACCAGCGCGCGGTCGCCGAAGCAGCGGCCATATTCGTTGTGCACATCGAGCAGGAAGATGCGCAAATTCGGGCGTGCCTTGAGGATCTCGTTGAGCAACAGTGACACACCAGTCGATTTGCCGACGCCGGTCGATCCCAGCACCGCAAAGTGCTTGGAGAGCATTTCCTCGATGTCGACATAGGCGACGACGGAGCTGTCCTGCTGAAGGAAGCCGACATTGATCTGGTCGGAGCCGGTAGGCGCGTAGATCGTGCGCAGCTCCTGGCTCGTGATCAGGTCGACGGAATCGCCGATGGTCGGATAGTTGGTGACGCCGCGCTGGAATTTGGCCTTGCCGGTGGCGTTGAGAATTTCGCCGAGCAGGTCGACCGAGGCGATGGCGATCAAATTGTCGTTGCTCGAGAGGTTCTCGCAGGACACTTCGGTGATCATGGCGACGATGACCGAGCTGGCGCAGCGGATACTGACGAAGCGGCCGACGGTGGCCCGCACTTCCGAGACCGGCATCCGGCTTTCAGCCAGCAGCCCGACCCGGGCGAGCGATCCGCGAACCGAAATCACGCGTCCAAAGGATGTCACAATGAATGAACCTGACAAGAGCAACGGGTTGCCCGGACTATGCACGGCCGTCGCTGGACAAACGGTTAAACGGCAGGCGCCGGCGCTTCGTTAAATCCGCGACAATTCGGGTGCGAGGTTTGTTCCCAATGGATATCCCTGGCGGAAGCGGCCGGAAAATGCTGCTTTTTCCCGGCCGACGGGTCCCGGAGTGTTTAAGGAAGATTTTACCATTCGGGCAGTCGGTCCGCGGTTCCGGGACGGGTTGGTCATCCGAGATGGCCCGTCATCTGTTCCGGGCGGCGATGCCTGATTTGTTGACGGGACCTAATCATTTGTACATTGGTACAAATGAACCGGCGGCTTCGGCGCCGCCCACCGGCGCGTGAGCGGATTACAGCCTGCGCCGGATCGCGAGGATCCGGTCCAGCGGATCGCAAGCCACCTCTTGGAGGACACCATGCAACCCGAACCGATCCTCGATCTCGCTCATCTCGGCCACATGGAGTTGTTGACACCGAAGCCGGACGAGAGCCTGAAATTCTTCGTCGACGTCATGGGCATGACCGTCAGCGGGCAAAAGGGCGATTCGGTCTATTTGCGCGGCTGGGACGATTACGAGCGCTATTCGCTCAAACTGACGGCGTCGAAGACGTCAGGCATGGAGCACATGGCGTTACGCGCGCGCAGCCAGCAGGCGCTGGAGCGCCGCGTCGCGGCGCTGAAGGGGTCCGGCTTCGACATCGGCTGGATCGACGGCGACATGGGGCAGGGGCCGACCTTCCGCTGCCGCGATCCCGATGGACACATCGTCGAGCTCTATTACGAGACCGAATGGTATCAGGCGCCGCCGGAATTGAAGCCGGCGCTGAAGAACCAGGCGCAGCGCTTTCCCGCGCGCGGCGTCAATGTCCGGCGCCTCGACCACCTCAATTGCCTCGCCGTCGACATCAAGGCCAACCGCGAGTTCTTCGAGAACTATCTCGGCTGCCGGCTTACCGAGCAGATCGTGCTCAACGACGGCCGCGAAGCGGCGATGTGGCTGACGATGTCCAACAAGAGCTACGATTTCGCCTATTCGCTCGACCATTCCGGCACGCCCGGCCGCTTCCACCACGTCACCTACGCGCTCGACAGCCGCGAAGAGATCCTGCGCGCCGCCGACATCTTCCTGGAGAACGGCATCCACATCGAGACCGGCCCGCACAAGCACGCGATCCAGCAGACCTTCTTCCTCTACGTCTACGAGCCCGGCGGCAACCGCGTCGAAGTCGCCAATGCCGGCGCGCGCCTCATCCTCGCGCCCGACTGGAAGCCGATCGTGTGGACGGAAGAGGAGCGCAAGAAGGGGCAGGCGTGGGGCCTAAAGACGATCGAATCGTTCCATACGCACGGCACGCCGCCGGTGGAGCACAAGAAGTAGCGCTCAGTTCGCGGCGGCTCTCACACGCGCGATCGTCTCCTTCACGCCGGTCCATGCCGGCCTCTCCGGGGCGAACTGCTTGCGCAGGAAGGTGACCAGTTCCTCGACCTGCGCATCGCTCATGCTGCCCTTGAAGGCCGGCATGTAGCCGAGATCGCTCGACGCCGGCTCGGCGATGCCATGCAGGATGATTTGGACGAGATTGTCCGATGTGACGCTGTGCAGATTGCTGTTGAGTGCCAGCGAAGGCCGGCTGCCGAACAGCGGCAGGCCGCCGACCTCATGGCAGACGGCGCAGGCGCCCTGATAGAGCCGTCCGCCGGTGGAGGACGCCATCGTGACTTGCGTTGAAGCTTCTAGCTTCAGAGCGATCGCATCCTGCGCTTTCGCGTCGGTCGCGGTGTCATTGAACGAGTTGAGATAGACCGCCATGGCGCGGATGTCCTGGTCGGGTAGGGCTTTGAGGTCCCTGACAACAGGCGCCATCGGCCCGGCGGCGACGCCATGATATCGCGAGTGGCCGGTACGCAAATAGGCGAAAAGCTCACCCTCGCTCCATGGGATCGGCGCGTGCGAGAGTGAAGTCAGCGGCGGCGCCTCCCAGCCCTCGGCAAAGCCGCCGGCGAGATAGGCGCCACGCTGCTCGGCGCCGAGCGCGTTGCGCGGCGAATGGCAGGCGCTGCAATGGCCGAGACCTTCGACCAGATAAGCGCCGCGATTCCAGACTTCGGACTTGGCAGGATCAGGCTTGAACTCGCGCGTCTGGTGGAACAGCGCATTCCATCCGGCAAGTAGCGGGCGGAGATTGAACGGGAAGGCGAGCGTATTCGCAGGCTGCGTCGTGCGCACCGCAGGTTGCGCCATCAGATAGGCATAAAGCGCCTGCATGTCGGCATCGCCAGTCTTCGCAAAGTGCGTGTAGGGGAAGGCGGGATAGAGTTGCCGTCCGTCGCGATGCAGCCCGTCGCGCATCGCGCGCTCGAATGCGGGATAGGACCAGGCGCCGATGCCGGTCTCGACGTCGGGCGTGATGTTGGTTGCGTAGATCGTGCCGAACGGCGTCTCCAACGCGCGGCCGCCGGCGTTGAGCGCACTGCCGATTGTAGTGTGGCACTCCGCGCAATTGCCGAGCGCCGCAAGCTGTGCGCCGCGCGCGATCGTCGCCGCGGAATAGACCGATGGATCGGGTCGGGTGATCGGCGCGATGGCGCGGCCAGGCAAAAGAGCCGCACCGATGCCGATCGCCGCGGTGCAGACGGCCGCAATCGCCGTGAAGATGCCGGCGCGTTTGGCGAAGGGATTTTCCCAGATGCGGGATGGCTGTGGCGCAGCGGGAGCGGGCAGCGCCTGCGGCGTGGCTGGTGCGCCGCCGTGCAAGCCCTTCAGGATGCGCTCGGGCGTGAACGGCGGCTCGCGAAAGCGCACGCCGGTGGCGTCGAAAATCGCGTTCGCAATCGCAGCCGCGCTCGGGACCGAGGCGGATTCGCCGACGCCAAGCGGCGGCTGGTCCGGCCGCGGCAGCAACAACACGTCGATCTTGGGCACGTCAGGGAAGGGGATGATCGGATAGGCACCCCACTCACGCGCCGCGACTGCGCCGCGCTCGAACGAGACCTCCTCCATCAGCGCGCGACTGGTGGACTGGATGACGTTGCCGTGGATCTGGTGGCGCACGCCGTCCGGGTTGATCATCAATCCGGAGTCCTGCCCGGCGACCACGCGCGTCACGCTGACGTCGCCGGTCGACTTGTTCACGGCAACGTCGGTGACCCAGGCCGACCACGCCGCGCCATAACCGGGAAATTTGCTGTGGACGTAGAGCGCATAGGCAAAGCCGCGCCCATGCACGATCTCGCCGTCTTTCTCTTGTCGCACCGGCCGCGGCGTCCAGCCCGCACGCTCGGCGACCGCATGGACGAGATCGACGGCGCGCTGATCCCTAAGGTAACGCAGGCGATATTCGATCGGGTCGACGCCCGCTTCTGTCGCGGCCTCGTCGATATAGGATTCATGCGCAAAGGTGTTCGGCAGGGCGGAGACGCCGCGAAACCAGGAGGCGCGCACGATCGGCGCCATGTCGTGGGCGACGACGCGCATATGGTCATAATCGTAAGGCGGGATCGCGGTGCGGTCGCCCATCTGGAGGACGTCCGGCTTCGGCGATATCAGCCCCGTCAGCAACAGCGCCAACGTCGGGGCGGCATTCGACGGATACCGCGTGGCAAGATCGTAGGCAGCGACGTCGCCTTCTGCGTTCAGACCGCCATTGACGTCGATGAGCTGCGCGGCGCCCTTGGGCTCCCAGGCGTGTTCCTGCTCGCGCGTCAGCTGCACGCGCACGGGCCGGCCGACCGCGCGCGAGAGCAACAGCGCGTCCGCGGTGACATCGTCGGCGCAGTTGCGGCCGTAGCAGCCGGCGGCCTCCAACCTGATGACCTCGATCTCGCTTTCGGGACGCTCGATCAGCAGCGCCAGGTCTGCGCGCAGCAGGTGCGGATTTTGCGTGCCCGACCAGACGCGGATGTTGCCGTCCTGGAAGTCGGCGACCGCGCAGGACGGGCCGATCGAGGCATGCATCTGATATGGCCAGACGTAAGTGCGCTGCATCGGCTTGGCCGCGCCGGCAATGGCAGCATCGACGTCGCCCTTGTCGATCAGCGTGCGCGGCGTCGATGGATTGGCGCGAAGCGCCGTCTCGACGTCGGCGAGATCCGTCAGTTCAGGCGTCGGTCGCCAGCTCACCGCAAGCTGCTCCGCCGCGCGGATCGCGTTCTCCTCGCGCTCCGCGACGATTCCGACGAAATCGCCGATGCGCACGACGGCTATGATGCCGGGAATGCCGCGCACCGAGGATTCATCGACCGAAATCAGGCTGGTGCCGACAAACGGGCCGGCGTCGACGCCGGCATAGGGCGGTCGTACCACACGGCCGTGCAGCATGCCGGGCATACGGATGTCGTGCACGAAGGTCAGCTCACCCGTGGCCTTGGCCGGCAGGTCGACGCGGGGCATCGATTGGCCGACAATGGCGTAATCGCCGACGGGCTTGACGGCGACGTCGTCGGCAAGCTCGAGACGAATGGTCTCGCCGCCGATCAACTCGCCATAACTGACGCTGCGATTGTCGTGCCCGCGCACGAGGCCGTCTTCGATCCTGAGATCGGCTGCCGGCAGCTCCAGGCGCTCGGCCGCACGTGCGATCAGGAAGTGTCGCGCCTGCGCGGCGGCTTTGCGCAGGGGAATGGCGGTGATCTGGATGGTCTCGCTCGCGATCGTGGCGCCCTGGTTCGGCACCGTTGCGGTGTCGCCGAGCACCACGACCACGCGGGCAAAGGAGACGTCGAGCTCTTCAGCAACGATCTGGCCAAGCGCCGTGCGGATGCCGGTGCCGAGGTCGACATGACCATTGTAGGCTGTGACCGAACCGTCCGCGGTGATGCGAACGAAGGTCTCGGATGTGCACTCGTCCACCGTGCGGACGACGACGAGCGAGCCGGATTGCAGCTCAGCTCCGTTCGAGGTAGGGGAGGCCATCAATCACCGGCCTCGGCGAGCTGGCCAGACGCACGCATCACGGCGCGCAGGATTTCGATATGCGTGCCACAGCGACAGAGATTGTAACGTAGCGCCGCCAGCGCCTCCTGTTCGGTGGGCTGGGGGTTGATCGCAAGCAGCGCTTTGGTGGTCATGATCATGCCGTTGAGGCAATAGCCGCATTGCGCGGCCTGTTCGTCGATGAAGGCCCCCTGCACCACATCTGGCTTGTCGCGGGTACCGAGCCCTTCGAGCGTCACGATGTCGCGGCCGGCGCAGCCACTGATCGGAATGACGCACGAGCGTGCCGCCGCGCCATCGATCAAGACAGTGCAGGTGCCGCATTCACCGAGGCCGCAACCGTATTTCGGACCGTTGAGCGCGAGATCGTTGCGCAGCACGTAGAGCAGCGGCGTGTCTCGCGCCGCAGTGATCTCGTGGATCCTGCCGTTCACGGTGAGGCGGATCGGTGTCTGCGTCATCCTCGTTCCCAAATCGACTCGTTGAGCGCCGCGGCCAAAGCTTCGCGAAATTCCAGGTCCGCTCAAAATCTACATTGCGACGATACCGTTTGTACACAAACGTGCAAGCCGCGCATGCCGCAGTGCAGCGCGAATGCCTTCTTTGTGGACAGGGCGGATAGGCAAATGAGGTTTTATGCGGCAGGCGTATGTTTTGCGCCGCACCGCCGCTTGACAGTCATCGGGAGGGCGCGCAACATCGTTCGTGTACAAATGATAACTGCACTGTCGGCTGGCTTTGACATGGTGACTGAACCTACGAGCGCCGCCATCGACAAGATCCGCTGCGATGCGTGTCCGGTGATGTGCTACATCAAGCCGGGCGCGGCGGGCGCCTGCGACCGCTATGCCAATCACGAGGGCAAGCTCGTTCGCGTCGATCCGCATGTGATCCTGGAGCGCACCGTGTCGCATGGCGGCAAGCTCGTTCCGTTCAGCCGCACCGAAGATTGGGACGGCAAGATCGTCCACGAGCCTTCCACCTTTGTAACGGCGATCGGCGCGGGGACGACCTATCCCGACTACAAGCCGGCGCCGTTCATCGTCTCCGCGGAAGTCGCCGGCGTCGACATGGTGACTGTCGTCACCGAGGGCATCTTCTCCTATTGCGGCATCAAGGTGAAGATCGACACCGACCGCTATCTCGGGCCGGAGACCGCGACCGTCCGTGCACAAGGCGAGGCGGTCGGTCATGTCACCACCAGCGAATACGGTTCGCAGATGCTGTCGCTCGGCGGCGTGCATCATCTGACCGGCGGCTCCAAGAAGGAAGGCCGCGTCACCTGCGACACGCTGATGGACCTCGCAAATTGCAAGGCGGTCGAACTCACCATCGACGGCGGCGCGAGCGTGGTGGTGCAGGCCGGCCAGCCGCCGATCGTCAACGGCATGAAAGAAGAGCGCATGCGCGTCGGCTGCGGCTCGGCGACGATCGGCATGTTCGCCAAGCAATGGCACGGCAAGGTCGACGAAGTCGTCGTGGTCGACGACCATATCACCGGCGTGCTCTCGGAGCACCAGGCCGGCAAGCTGCTCGATATCGCCGACACCGGCATCAAGATGAAGGGGCGCCGCTCGACGCCCGGCCGCTATTTCCAGGTCGCCGATCCCGGCACCGGTTGGGGCGGCACCAATATCTCCGATCCGCTCGCAATCCTCGGACCGTTCGACGCGAAGGAGGCCAGGGCCGGTCTTTCCATGCTGATGGTCTCCACGACCGGCGAGCATTCGTCCTATTACGTGCTCGACGAGGCCTTAAAGCCGGTCGAGACCGAGATGCCGGATGACCTCAAGTTTTCGGTCGAGCGCATTCAGGAGAATTGCGAGCCGGCGCTGTGTACAGTGCTGTTCATGGCGGGCGCCGGTGGTTCCTTGCGGGCGGGCGTGACCGACAATCCGGTGAGGCTGACGCGCTCGGTGAAGGACGCGCTCACGCGCGTCACCAGTGGCGGCGCGCCGGTCTATGTCTGGCCGGGCGGCGGCATCACCTACATGGTCGACGTGACGCAGATGCCGGCGGGCGCATTCGGCTACGTGCCGACGCCAGCGCTGGTCGCGCCGATCGAATTCACGATGAAGCTGTCGGACTATGCGGCGCTCGGCGGGCATATGGACTACGTGAAACCGCTGTCCGAGGTGCAGGACGGCGACGATGTCCGCCAATTGCCCTGGCAGAACCCGATTCCGGGACCTCGAGCATGACAAGGCTCCCGCAGATCGCGTTGCTGTCTGATGGCCGGCGGCTGCATTTGCAGGATGGACCGATTGATCTGATCGTCGAGGCGAGGGGGGCCGCCGACGCAGTGCGCGCGGCCTATGAGGCTGCGGCCGAACGGTTCACCGGACTTCTCGACGAGCTCTGCGCGGAACTGCCGGCACTGCGGACCGCTGTCGAGGAGCGGACCTCGTTGAGAGGCGTTGTGGCGCGTCGCATGCACGCCGCGGTGGCGCCCTATGCCGGTGATGGCTTCATCACGCCGATGGCCGCTGTGGCCGGCAGCGTGGCGGAGGAGGTGTTGGGCGCAATGTTGGACGCTGCGGCGCTCGATCGGGCCTATGTCAACAATGGCGGCGACATTGCCCTGCATCTCGGCGAGGGCGAGCATTTTTCGGTCGGCCTGATGGACCGGCCTGATCGCGACGGCGTGATGCGGACAATCAGGGTGGACGCCGATGATCCCGTGCGCGGCATCGCGACCAGTGGACGGCACGGCCGCAGCTTTTCGCTCGGGATTGCCGATGCGGTGACCGTGCTGGCCGGAACGGCGTCGCAAGCCGATGCCGCCGCGACGATCGTTGCGAATGCCGTCGATCTGCCGGGGCATCCCGCCATCATCAGAAAACCAGCGAGCGAGCTTCAGCCCGATAGCGATCTCGGCGCGCGGCTCGTGACCCGCAGCGTTGGTGGATTGTCGCAGGACGAGATCACCACCGCGCTCGAATCTGGCGCGGAATGTGCACGGCAACTATTCGATCGCGGATTGATCGAGGGTGCCGTGTTGCAGCTTTGTGGTGATATGCTTGTCATCGGGACCAAGGATATTGAACGGCAACGATCGCGCCCGCTTGTGCCGGAAATCGCGGTTCATGCCTGAACAGGGAAGCGGCTTGAGGAAACAATCATGAGCGCGATCATCCGCAAGATCGTCACCGTCGTCGAAGAGACGCAGATGGAGATGGGCCGCCAGGTCTCGCCGCCGACGCGGCGTGCGGCGGCAATCGCCGTGATCGAGAACCCGTTTGCTGGAAAATATGTCGAGGATCTCTCGCCGCTGATCGCGATCGGCGAGGAGCTTGGCGAGCTACTCTCGAAGCGCGCGGTGGCGGCGCTTGGCATCGACGGGTCCAAGGCGCAGAGCTATGGCAAGGCCGCGGCCGTCGGCGAGAACGGCGAGCTGGAGCATGCCGCCGCCATCCTTCACCCGAAAATGGGCGCGCCGGTCCGTAAAGTGCTGTGCAAGGGCGCTGCGTTGATCCCGTCGTCGAAGAAGCGCAGTGGACCCGGCACGACGCTGGACATTCCGCTGGGCCACAAGGATGCAGCCTTCGTGCGCAGTCATTTCGACGGCATGGAAGTGCAGATCAACGACGCGCCGCGCGCCAACGAGATCATGGTCGCGGTCGCCGTTACCGACAGCGGCCGTCCGCTGCCGCGCGTCGGCGGGCTGACCGTTGCGGAGATCAAGGGCGAAGACGGACTGCGTTAATCTTTTCAGAAAAGTGGAGGTTGGGATGCGAGCAAAGAACTATTTCGCCGGCGCGGCGTTCGCGCTGTTGGCAAGCGGCATGGCTCATTCGGCCCTGGCGGAAGACATCAAGATCGGTGAGATCAACAGTTATTCGTTGCTGCCGGCGTTCACGGAGCCCTATCGCAAGGGCTGGCAGCTCGCGGTCGAAGAGATCAACGCGGCCGGCGGCATCAACGGCAAGAAGCTGGTCGTCGTCTCCAAGGACGACGGCGGCAAGCCGGCGGATGCGCAGACCGCGGCCAACGAGCTGGTGTCGAGCGAAGGCGTGGCGATGCTGACGGGTACGTTCCTGTCGAACATCGGCCTTGCGGTCAGCGACTTCGCCAACCAGAAGAAGGTGTTCTTCCTGGCGGCCGAGCCGCTGACGGACGCCATCACCTGGTCCAAGGGCAACAAGTACACGTTCCGACTGCGTCCTTCCAACTACATGCAGGCGGCGATGCTGGTGGAAGCAGCCAGCAAGCTGCCGGCAAAGCGCTGGGCGACGATCGCGCCGAACTATGAATACGGCCAGTCCGCGGTCGCAGTGTTCAAGAAGCTGATGTCGGAGAAGCGGCCCGACATCCAGTGGGTCGATGAGCAGTGGCCGCCGCAGGGCAAGATCGACGCCGGTCCGGTGGTGCAGGCGGTTGCCGCGGCCAATCCCGAAGCGATCCTCAACGTCACCTTCGGCGCGGATCTCGTCAAGCTCGTGCGTGAAGGCAACACCCGCGGCCTGTTCAAGGGACGCGAGGTCGTCTCGTTCCTCACCGGCGAGCCCGAATATCTCGACCCGCTCAAGGAGGAGACGCCCGAGGGCTGGATCGTCACGGGCTATCCCTGGTACTCGATCAAGACGCCCGAGCACGACGCGTTCCTGAAGGCCTATCAGGCCAAGTACAACGACTATCCGCGCCTCGGCTCGATCGTCGGCTATCAGACCATCAAGTCGGCGGCGGCGATCCTGGCGAAGGCCAATTCGACCGATCCGGAGAAGCTGATCAGCGCGGCGGAAGGACTGTCGATGCCGTCGCCGCTGGGCGAGATCACCTTCCGCAAGATCGATCACCAGTCGACGCTCGGTGCCTATGTCGGCAAGACCGCGCTGAAGGACGGCAAGGGCGTGATGGTGGACTCGTCTTACAAGAAGGGCGCGGACTATCTGCCAAGTGATGCCGAAGTCGAGAAGCTGCGTCCGAAGGATTGATGCAGGGAGAGACCGGGGCCTCGTGGTTCGAGACGCGCGGCGCCGCCGCGCTCCTCACCATGAGGTCCCCGGACCTCATCCTGAGGAGGCGCGTAGCGCCGTCTCGAAGGATGAAGCCCAATACTGAGATTTATGCTTAACCCGGACCGCAGATGGCCTTTTACGTCGTACAGTTTCTGACCGGTCTCGCCAGCGCAGCGTCGCTGTTCCTGGTGGCGTCGGGCCTGTCGATCATCTTTGGCGTGACGCGGATCGTGAATTTCGCGCACGGCGCCTTCTACATGATCGGTGCCTATATCGCCTTCACGCTCACCGAGCGCCTATCGGGGACGTTCGGCTTCTGGGGTGGGATCGTCATCGCAGCGCTTGCCGTGGCAGTGATCGGTGTCATTGTCGAGATGGTGCTGCTCCGGCGCATCTATCACGCGCCCGAGCTGTTCCAGCTCCTTGCGACCTTCGGCCTGACCTTGATGGTCGAGGACCTCGTCGTCCTGATCTGGGGCCCAGACGATCTCGTCGGGCGCCGTGCACCCGGGTTCAAGGGGGCGATCGACTTTTTCGGCCAGAACATCCCGAGCTATGATTTGTTCCTGATCGTGCTCAGCCCGGTCGTGCTCGGCATCCTCTGGCTCCTGTTCCAGCGCACGCGCTGGGGCGTTCTGGTGCGCGCAGCGACCCAGGACCGCGACATGGTCGCAGCGCTCGGCGTCAACCAGAAATGGCTGTTCACGAGTGTGTTTGCGGTCGGCGTTTTCCTCGCCGCTCTCGGCGGTGCGCTCCAGATTCCGCGCGATGCCGTGCATCATGCGATGGATTTGCGTATCATCGTCGAGGTCTTCGTCGTCGTCGTGATCGGCGGCCTCGGCAGCATCATCGGCGCTTTCGTCGCGGCGGTGCTGGTCTCCGAGCTCAACGCCTTCGGCATCCTGATCTTTCCAAAAATCTCCATCATCCTGGTCTTCCTGGTGATGGCGGCAGTGCTGATCGTGCGGCCCTGGGGCCTGTTCGGTAGGCCCGAGGCGCCGGCGCGCAAGACGCCGGGTCTCACCGTCAATCCCTGGCGACCGCTGACGTCGAATGAGCGGCTGGCTGCACTTGCAGCGCTCGTCATCGCCGCGACGCTGCCGCTGTTCGCCGGCAATTATGCACTGACCGTCGGGTCGGAGATCGCGATCTCCGTGATCTTCGCCGTCAGCCTGCACTTCCTGATGTCGGTCGGCGGGCTCGCGTCCTTTGGCCACGCCGCCTATTTCGGCCTCGGCGCTTACGGCGTCGCTTTCCTCGCCAAGATGGCGGGACTGCCGATGATCGCCTGCCTGTTGCTCGGGCCGCTGCTGGGCTGCATGGGCGCTGCCGTGTTCGGCTTCTTCGCGGTGCAGCTCTCCGGCGTCTATTTTGCAATGCTGACGCTCGCCTTCGCGCAGATCGTCTGGTCGATTGCGTTCCAGTGGGTGAGCGTGACCGGCGGCGACAACGGCATCCTGGGCGTCTGGCCGGCGAGCTGGGCGGCGAGCCCATCGCATTTTTATTGGCTGTCGCTCGGCGTTGCGGCGCTCGTGACGATCGCGTTGCGGGCCATGGTGTTCTCGCCGTTCGGTTATGCGCTGAGGGCGACGCGCGACTCGCTGCTGCGCAGCGAAGCGGTCGGCATCAACGCCAAGCGCATCCAGTGGACGGCCTTCGTGATCGCGGGCACGACCGCCGGCATCGGCGGCGCGCTGTTCGCCTATCTCAAGGGCAGCGTCTTCCCGGACAATCTCGGCATCTCGCTCTCGGTCGATGCGCTTGTCATGGTGCTGCTCGGCGGCGTCGAGACGGTGTCGGGCGCGGTGATCGGCGCCATCGTCTACAAGGCGTTGAACATCTGGCTGGTCAGCCAGACCGACCTGTCAAAATTGGTGCTCGGCGGCTTCATCGTTCTGATCGTCGTCGTCTTCCCCAAGGGCATCGTCGGCATGCTGGAGATGCTTGCGCAGCGCCGCAGGAAGGCGTCGCCACCGGGGTCACCCTTGCTTGCCAAGCCGATCGAGTCCGCCGAATGAGCGTCGCCCCACCACTTCTCGCGGTCGAAAGCCTGACCAAATCCTATGGCGGCGTCCACGCCGTGCGCGGCGTCTCGTTCTCGTTGCGATCAGGCGAAATCCTGGCGCTGATCGGACCGAACGGCGCGGGCAAGAGCACCTGTTTCGACATGCTCAACGGCCAGAACAGGCCTGATAGCGGCCACGTCCGCCTGCTCGGCGAGGACACAACCGGCAGGAAGCCGCGCGAGATTTGGCGGATGGGCGTGGGCCGCACCTTCCAGATCACCGCGACCTTCGCGACCATGACGGTGCGCGAGAATGTGCAGGTCGCGCTGATCTCGCACGGCAAGCAATTGTACAATCTTTGGGGCTCGGCGCCGAACTTCGACCGCGGCGAAGCCGGGCGACTGCTCGAGCTGGTCGGCATGGGCGGCTATGCCGATCGCCCCTGTGGCGAGCTTGCCTATGGCGATCTCAAGCGGCTCGAGCTCGCCGTCGCGCTCGCCAATCAGCCGAAGCTGCTGCTGATGGACGAGCCGACCGCCGGCATGGCGCCGCGCGAGCGCGTCGATTTGATGCGGCTGACCGCGCAGATCGCCCGGGAAAAATCGATCGGCGTTCTCTTCACCGAGCACGACATGGACGTGGTGTTCGAGCACGCCGATCGCATCATCGTGCTCAATCGCGGCACGCTGATCGCCGAGGGCTCGCCCGCCGAGGTCCGCGGCAATCCGCAGGTGCAGGCGGTCTATCTCGGCGAGGGCCTCCTTTACGAGGCCGGGCATCGCGAGGGAGCATCGGTATGAAGCTCACGGTCGAGGGGCTCAATAGTCATTACGGCCCGGCGCATATCCTGTTCGACATCGGCTTCGAGGTCGGCGAGGGGGAAGTCGTGGCGTTGCTCGGCCGCAACGGCGCCGGCAAGTCGACGACGTTCCGCTCGATCGTCGGGCTGGTCGCGCAGCGCTCGGGGCGGATCATGTTCGAAGGCAAGGATGTCTCGGCGCGTCCGACACATGAGATTGTGCGGGATGGGCTTGGCTATGTGCCGGAGGAGCGGCGTATCTTCACCGACCTGACCGTGGAAGAAAATCTCGAAATCGGCCGCCAGCCGAAGCGCCCGAACGCGCCGCACTGGACCCGCGACAAGCTGTTTTCGCTGTTTCCTAACCTCGGCGAGATGAAAAATCGCCCGGGCGGCCGCATGAGCGGCGGCGAGCAGCAGATGCTCACCATCGCGCGCACGCTGATGGGCAATCCGTCGCTGGTGCTGCTGGATGAGCCCTCGGAGGGCCTGTCGCCGAAGATCGTGGAGCAGATGGTCGATGCCATCCTGACCATGAAGAAGGAGGGCGTGAGCATCGTCGTCTCCGAGCAGAATCTGCACTTTGCGCGGCTGATCTCCGATCGCGCCTATATCATCGAGCGCGGCCGCATCTGTTTCGGCGGCACCATGGCCGAGCTCGACGCGCGTCCGGATATCCGCGACGCGCATTTATCGTTGTAGGGGGCGGGGAGCGGATGGCGAGAAGCGTCGCGGCGAAGAAAAGCGTCAAACCGGCAAAGCCGCCTTACGTGCTCGACGAGCAGGTTGGCTTCATCCTCCGCCAGGTCTGGCAGCGCCACAGCGCGATCTTCTCTCGCGAGATCGGCACCAATATCACGCCGACGCAATGGGCGGCACTGTCGAAGCTCGCCGAGGCCGGGCCATGCTCGCAGAACCAGCTCGGGCGCCTGACGGCGATGGATGTGGCGACCATCAAGGGCGTGATCGATCGCTTGACGGCGCGCGGTCTCACCGAGACCAGCCAGGATCCCGAGGACGGGCGGCGGCTGCTGGTCAGCCTGACGCGCGCGGGCCAGCAGCTGGCGGAAAAGGTCGCGCCGAATGCGCTCGCGATCACCCGGGAGACGCTGGCGCCGCTCGAGGCAAAGGAGCGCGAGATGCTGATGGCGCTGTTGAACAAGCTGCGGTGAGGCGCGACTAACCTCGGTGAAGGTCTTGTCGAGGTTTTTGATATGAGAGCGGCGGCGCGGTTTGCGATGGCTCTGAGTATGAGTGCGGTGCTGGCGGGCCAGTGTGCTCCCGCCCTGGCGGCGCAAGCCTATGAGGGGTTCTGGGCGTCGACCAAAAAGGATTGCCGCGACCAGGACAGCGCCAACCGCATGAGCATCGAGGGTGGCAACCGCCTCTATTGGTACGAGACCAGGTGCCGTGCGAGCGAGATCACCGCCGATGGAAAGCTCAGCTGGAAAATGAAGCTCGCCTGCGAAGGCGAGGGCGAGAAGTATCGCTCCAGTCCCCGGGTTTCCATTGCTGCGGATGGCAAGCTGGTGATGGACAACAGCCCGGTCGGGCAAGGCAAGCGCCAGACCTACGTGCGTTGTGAAATCGCTAAGCGCCGTTGATTGGGTGATCAGCTTTTCCCGAGGGACCGCGCCGAGCGGCGAGCCGCTCCGGCTGCGTCACTTCGCCACCACCTCCGGCACCCGGCCGGCCGGCGGGGTGTTGCGGCTGCGCTGCGTGCGCACGATACCGTCGATGATGGTCATGCCGATGCCGGGGAGGTCGCCGAGCTGGACGCTGTCCAGGATGTTCTTGCCGGCCGAGTGCTGCGCCTTGTCCATGATGACGAAATCGGCGGAACGGCCGACTTCGATCAGGCCGCAATCCAATTCGCGCATCCGCGCCGTATTGCCGGTGGCCAGGCAAAACGCGACCTCGGCCGGCAGGTCGCCAAGCGAGGACAGCATCGACACCATGCGGAGAATGCCGAGCGGCTGCACGCCGGAGCCCGCCGGCGCGTCGGTGCCGAGGATGACGCGGTGCAGATCGCCCATCTCGCGCGCGATGCGCAACGTGAACAGCGCCGACCGCTCATTGCCATTGTGCACGAGCTCGAGGCCGCGTTTGCAGCCCTCGCAGATGCAGCGGATCTGGTCGTCGGGAAGCGCGGTGTGGCCGCCGTTGATGTGGCCGACCACGTCGGTGTCGGCCTCCAGCACCACGTCCTTGTCGATCAGGCCGGAGCCGGGGATCGAGGGTCCGCCGGTGTGGATCGTGCTCTGGATGCCGTATTTGCGGGCCCAGCCAACCATTTTTCGCGCTGTGGGGCCGTCCTTGACGCCGCCCAGGCCCACTTCGCCGAGTAGCTTGACGCCGGCTGCGGCCAACTCCTTGAAGTCCTCCTCCACCATCTCGCACTCGATCACAGGCGCGCCGGCGTGAACCTTCACGCCGCCAGGCCGCAGATTCCAGAATGCGCGCTGGGCGAAGATGGCCATCGCCTTCAACCCGACGACGTCGCGCGGGCGGCCGGGCATGTGCACCTCGCCTGCGGAAACCATCGTGGTGACGCCGCCATGCAAATTGCTGTCGATCCAGCCGATCTGGTTCTGGCGCGGCGTCCAGTCGCCCGCAACTGGGTGAACATGGCTGTCGATCAGGCCGGGCGCCACCGTGGTGCCGTTGGCCTCGACGATGGTGGTCGCGCCTTCGGTGTTGAGGTCCTTGAAGCGGCCGATCGCGGTGATCTTGCCGTTCTCGGCGACGATGGTGTCGCCGTCCAGGATCGGCTTTTCCAGCGCGCCGGACAGGATCAGGCCGATATTGCGGATCACGAGCTTCGAGGGTCCGGTGGCCTGGGGTGCGTCATGCGCCATGGAATGGGTCCTTATCCTTAACTGCAACGCTTCCGATCTTGGGCAGCCTTGACCGCGGGATCAAGCCGGATTATTCATTAGTATACAAATGATCGTGTACAAACGACGCATAGCTGCCGCCTTGAGAACCGCCACGACGCGCCACGGAAGGGTGAGATGAGCAATTTCAATCAGGAAGCCGTTTTGAGCGTCCACCACTGGACCGACACGCTGTTCTCCTTCAAGACCACCCGCAGCCCGACCTTCCGCTTCCGCAACGGCGAATTCACCATGATCGGGCTCAAGGTCGGCGAGAAGCCGCTGTTGCGGGCCTACAGCGTCGCCAGCGCCAATTACGAGGACACGCTGGAGTTCTTCTCGATCAAGGTGCCCGACGGCCCGCTCACCTCCCGGCTCCAGCATCTGAAGGAAGGCGACGAGATCATCGTCAGCCGCAAGGCCACCGGCACGCTGGTGATCGACAATCTGGAGGACGGCCGCAACCTCTACCTCATCGGCACAGGTACGGGCCTTGCGCCCTTCCTGAGCGTGATCAAGGACCCCGAAACCTACGAGCGGTTCGAGAAGGTGGTGCTGCTGCACGGTTGCCGGCACGTGAAGGAGCTCGCCTATGGCGAGATGATCACCGAGACGCTGCCCAAGGACGAGCTGATCGGCGAGTACATCCGCAACCAGTTGATCTACTATCCGACCGTGACGCGCGATCCCTTCCGCAATCGCGGCCGCATCACCGACCTCATCACCTCGGGCAAGCTGTTTTCCGATATCGGCCTGCCGGCCCTGGAAGCCGCCCACGACCGCGTCATGATCTGCGGCAGCCCGGCGCTGGTGGCGGACACCCGCGTGCTCCTTGGCGCGCGGGGGCTCGTCGAGGGTAATCACGGCGAACCGGCCCAATTCGTGGTCGAAAAGGCTTTCGCCGAGCGCTAGGCCGGAACCTCGCGCAGTAAGACCGTATTTTCGCCGCCGCGCGCCCGTTGCGGCGCCGATTCGGCACGCGATACACTGTGGGAACGAATCAGCGGAGTTCCCACATGGTTGCGGACAGCGACAGCAACATCGCCTGGCACCGGGTTCAGTTGAAGAAGAACCGCGCCGAGCTGAAGGCGCTCGAGACCGCGCGCTTCACGATGGGCGAGATCGCGTCTTCGAAACGGAACGGCCAGACCCAGAAGGCGGTTGGGGAACTCAAGCGCAAGATCGTGCAATCCGAGCGCGTGATCGCCGATCACGACAAGCGCACGCGCCGTCCGCTCACCACCGACCTGCGAAGCCTCAGCAACGGCAGCTGGAGCAATTGGGACGCTTACACCAACCAGCAGCAGCGCAAGATCGGCCCGCGTTCGCCCGGGCGGGGCTAGGCACTCAGCTCATCGCGCCGCTTCCGGCCCTTGCGGGCCGTCGCGTGCGCACCATCTGGTTGAGGCGCCACCAGCCACTCGGTGATCCCATGACACCGCGCCTCGATTTCACCAGCGAGGCCTTCTTTCGCGATCCGCCCAAGGCGATCGCAACGTTGCGCATGTCCGGTCCTGTGGTCGCGACGCGATTTCCTCTCGTCGGCGATGTCTGGATCACCACGACCCACGATGCCACGGCGCAGGTCCTGAAGGACGGCACCAATTTCACGCTGCGCAAGGAGGATGGCGACGTCGCAGGTCTGCGCTGGTGGATGCCGAACTACGTCAGAACCATCGCCAACAACATGCTGACGATGGACGAGCCGGACCATACAAGGCTGCGCAGCATCGTGGACGAGGCCTTCCGACGCCGCGCGATCGTCGCGATGGAGCCGCGTATCCGCGCCATCGCGGACGGTCTCGCCGACGAGCTATTCTCGGCAGGAAGCCCGGCCGATCTCGTCCAGCGCTATGCCCGCATCCTGCCGCTCGCGGTGATCTCCGAGCTGCTTGGGTTGCCGTTGGCCGATAGCCCTCGCTTCATCGCCTGGGCCAATACGATGTCCTCGCTCACGAACGTCGCCAGCTTCTTCCGCCTGCTGTTCGCGTTCCGAAAGATGCGAGCCTACCTCGAACGGCAGTTGCAGATTGCGCGCGTGCGGGGCGGCGACGGCTTGATCGCGGAGCTGGTCCAGGTCGAGCGCGAGGGCGGCCAGATCACGCCGGACGAAATGGTGTCGATGGTGTTCCTGCTGCTCGCGGCGGGCTCCGAGACCACCACGCATCTCATCAGCGGTTCCGTCTACGAGCTCCTCAGAAATCCCGGCGTCCGCGACTGGCTGGCACAGGACTGGAGCCGCGTCGGACTTGCAGTGGAGGAATTCCTGCGCTTCGTGTCGCCGGTGCAGTTCTCCAAGCCGCGCTATGTGCGGCGGGATATCGAGCTCGCGGGCGTGCGGCTCAAGAAGGGCGATCGCGTCATGGTGATGCTCGCCGCGGCGAACATGGACCCGGCGGCGCATGATCGTCCCGACAGCCTCGATCTCGCGCGCAAGCCGAACCGTCACATGTCCTTCGGAACGGGAATCCATTTCTGCCTCGGTCATCAACTTGCCCGGATCGAGGCAGCGTGTGCCTTGCAAGCGCTGTTTGTGCGATGGCCGAAACTTGGCTTTGCTGTGGACGTGTCTCAGATCCACTGGCGCAAGCGACCGGGCATGCGTGCGATCGCGAACCTCCCCGTTGTGCCCGACGGCCACGGAGCAGCTGGATCGATGATGGTTCGTTCCCAGCCAGCGGCCTGCTGAGACTTACACGCTTGCGGAATTTCTCTGGACTCGTCGGTAGGAACGGCATGCCGTTGCTCTCGTTGTTTTTGCGACATCGAAAGCCGGATGAGTTCCTCCGGTCGATGTCGTGTCAACAACAGGAGACAGCATCATGACCGGCAAGATGCCACCTGTTCCCGCCGAGAACCAAAGCCCGAAGGGAACCGGCGACAGCAAGCAAGTGTCCTCGACTGCCCCGCACGGCCAGCAGCGTGCGCAAAATCCGGACCAGCAAGGGCAGCAGGGCAACATCAAGCAGAACACCACCAACCAAGGCTATCAGCAAGATCGCTGAGGAGGTGACATGTCGACATCCACCAAGACACCGAACAGCATCCGTCAGGGCGGACCTGGCGCATCGCATGAGAATGCGAAGGCACCGCTCGAAGTGAAGAAGCCACCGGCGGATGACCCGCAGCGCGACCACAGCCGCGTCTCTGGCGGGGGTGGCGAGCACGATTCACATCACAGACATGACGAGGCCGGAAAGGGCGGAGGCAGGTGAGACATGACCAATAAGCAACCCAAACTCTACGCACCGACCGAAAAGGATCTGCACGAAAATCCCATGATCGGCGGATCGAAGGGCGCAACGATGGCCGGTATCTCGCCTGACGACCTCGAGGACGCCCTGGGCGAGAACACGATCGAAGGCGATGTCGAGAACGACGTGAACGCCGCTGGCGGCATCGACAAGGACGTCGCGCGCAGCGGCGCGCGCCGACGAGACCGATAGCTCCGGAGGACGAGCATGCAAGGCAAGAAGACCCACGAGCAACAGGTTCGCATCCTCGAGCGCAAGCCGGATGTTCCAGACGCGCGAGAGCTTGACCAGGCGATCGGCCACAATCCGGAGGACACGGCCGTTCATCGCGCGCGACTTGAGGCGCGGCAGAGTGAATTTCCGGTGAGCCGAGGCGGCCTCAACCAGGAAAGCGACCACAACAAGCACAATGATTCCGGCCAAAGCGGACACAAGCCCCCGAAACCGACGCCGGCACAGCAGAAGCACTGAGCTTCAGCGGGCGATCAAAGCAAGAGGAGAAAAAGATGCCAGGTGGTCATGGCAGCAAGACGCATTTCAGATCGGGCATGCACGGCAAGGGCGACGGCACCGGCGCCATGACGGACGTGCCCAAGGACAAGATCGGCGACAACATGGTGCTGTCCAACCGCGACAAGAAGCAGCATTCGGACATTCGCGGCATGGACGGCAAGTCGATCCAGACCGACCAATATCAGGACCACTCGGCCAACCGGCTCGACGAGGAGCCGGGCACCGACGAAACCTGAGAGAGGCGTTCCTCCCGACCAACTCGCGGACCGGTGTTCAGCCGGTCCGCTTTTTTGTCGATGCCAGGTCGCGTTCCCAGCCGAACACTGAGCGGCCGTCGAGATCGGGTGAGGCCGCACGCTCACCGGCGATGAACGCATCGACAGATGGCCCGTGCGCGGTGCGCTCCAGCCGCCGCGCCTGGTCGTCGAGGCGCTTGACGGCTTGCATCTCTTCCTCGCGTCCGAGCTTTGCGTTCTGAATCGCCCCTTTCAGCACGCGAATGGTTTCGTCATAGACCTTGATTGGAACCGGGTAGGGATGCCGGTCCTTGCCGCCGTGGGCGAGCGAGAAGCGGGCGGGATCGTTGAAGCGGTAGGGCGCGCCGTGCACCACTTCGGCGACCATCGCCAGCGAACGCACGGTGCGCGCGCCAACGCCGGGCGTCAGCAGCAGCTCCGGAAAGTCGACCGGGCCGCGCTCGGCCGCCGCGGCAAGTGTACCGTGCAGGCGGCGTGCGAACACATCTTTCGGCCGGACGTCGTGATGTGCCGGCATGATCAGGTGCGGCAGCATCGCCTGCGCGGGCTCTGGCGCAGTCCCGCTGAGCCGCTCGAATTCGGAAAGGATGCGATCCGGGCCGAGATCGCTCAGAAGCTCGAGCTGCGCGCTCCGCGAGAGACCGGCGCGATGGTCGGTGAGATTGACGATCTCGCCTTGCAGCGGCCCGTCGATCGCGCTGTGCGGGGTGTCGACAAAACTCTTCAGCGCCTCGGAATGCCAGTGATAGCGGCGGGCCTGTCGCTTGTCGCCGTTCATGCCCTGCTGCACCACGGTCCATTTGGCATCGGCGGTGACGAAGAAGCCGTGGAGGTAAAGGTCAAAGCCGTCCTGGACCGCGGCGCTGTCAACCTTGGCCACGAGGCGACTCGCACGCGTGAGCTTTGCGCCGTCGAAGCCGACGCGGTCGCCGAGCTGCATCAGTTCGTCCGGGGTCTTGCGCGAGTGCTGGCCACGTCCGCCGCAGACGTAGATTCCGAGCTCATCCTGGAGCGGGCCTAACCCCCGCTTCAGCGCCCCTATCACGGAGGTCGTGATGCCGGAGGAGTGCCAGTCCATCCCCATGACGGCGCCGAACGACTGGAACCAGAACGGGTGCGAGAGCCGCTGGAGGAATGCATCTCGTCCGTAGTGATGCACGATCGCTTGCGTGACGATCGCGCCCAGCGACGACATGCGGGTCGCCAGCCAGGGTGGAACCCGGCCGGTGTGAAGGGGAAGATCGGCGCTGCCGGTCCGTCGAGTCATGATTAACCAGAAATAGCGCAGTTCGGCGACGATTGCACCAGAGGGATGCTGCATTGCACAGAGCGGGGGAGCGAACCACGCTGCGACGCGTTGAACGGCAAGCGCGAATACAAATGCGGGGACTTTAATGAATCGGCAGACCCTTTTGGCCGACATCGACAGGATGTTCGGGTGGATACCGTCGTGGTTCGTCGGCCTCTGTCTGGTCGCTGGCGCTATTCTGATGGCCCTGTCGATCTATCGCCTCTCGGTTTGGCTGTTCAACCGCGCCTTCGGAACCCGTCTCCCGCTCGTGAGCGTGTTCATCGAGCGCACGGCTGGCCCTGCTCAGTTGGCCCTCAGTCTTGCCGCCGTAGCCTTGGTGCTGCCGCTCGCGCCACTGGACGATGCCTTCCGCACGCCGCTGACGCGCCTGTTCGTGGTCGCCTTCATCGCGCTGATCGGCTGGATCTCGATCCGGATCGTCGATATGAGCGCGGCACGGTATCTCCTGAACTTTCGCGACGTCACCGAGAATTTCGTCGCGCGCAAGCACGTCACCCAGGTCCGCGTCTTCAAGCGCGTCACCGATATCATCATCGTCATCATCACGGTGTCGACCGCGCTGATGACATTCGACTCGGTCAGGCAATACGGCGTCAGCCTGTTCGCCTCCGCCGGTGCCGCGGGTATCATCGTCGGTCTTGCCGCCCGGCCGCTGCTGAGCAATCTGATCGCGGGCATGCAGATCGCGATCACCCAGCCGATCCGCATCGAGGATGCCGTCATCATCGAGAACGAGTGGGGCTGGGTCGAGGACATCGCCTCGACCTATGTGGTGATCCGGCTGTGGGACTGGCGCCGCATGGTGGTGCCGCTGTCTTATTTTATCGAAAAGCCATTCCAGAACTGGACCCGCGACACCGCGTCCCTGATTGGCGTGATTGCGTTCCATGTCGATTATCGTGCCGACGTGCCGCGGATCCGGCGCTGGCTGGAAGAAGCAGTGAAGGAGTCCAAGCTCTGGGATGGCGAGGTGGTCAATCTCCAGGTGGTTGACGCGGATTCGCGCACCATCGAGCTCCGCGCCCTCGTCAGCGCCAGGAATGCGCCGCAGTCCTGGGACCTGCGCTGCGAGATGAGAGAGAAGCTCATCGCCTTCATCCGCGACGAGATGCCGGAAGCGCTGCCGCGCGAGCGCGCGATCCTGATCCCATCGGGAGGAGGCGACGATGACGCCGATTTCGTGCGGCGTCCCGCGCCGCCGGAGAAGATGCGGGCGAGCGCACGCAATTGACCTACTTGCGCGTCGCCTTCGTAGCGCCGCGCAAGCCTGCCTGCTGCTGGATCGAGTCCAGCGCGCCGGACGACTGCTCTTCAGTGACGAAGCGGTTGAGCAGTGGCAGGGCCGCCTCGCGTCCTTTGGGGATAGCGATGGCCATATGCTCCAGGCCCCAATTGCCGTCGAGGATCCGCGCGCCCGGCATCTGGTCGGACATCTCAAACAGTGTGGGCTTGTTGGTCGCGTAGAGATCGATCTCGCCGCGGCCGAACATGGCGACGGCAACCTTGACGCTTTCGGCGGGAACGATGGTCGCGTTCTTGAACTTGGCCGGCAGCGTACGCTCGGAGGTCGAGCCTTTGGTGACGCCGATCTTGACGCCTGGTTTGTCGATATCCTCGACCTTACCGATCGACGAGTTCGCCGGCACGAGATAGCCGAGCTCGATCGCCAGCACGGGCTGGCTGAAGCTGACCTCGGTAGCGCGAGCCGGCGTGGCATTGGTCACGGTGAAATCGACCTGGCCGTCATGGATCGCGGCGACGATGTCGGCGACGCGTTGGAACTTGACGTAATCGACGTTTACGCCGAGCCGTTTTGCAAGCTCGCCGCCGAGATCGTAAGCGAGCCCGTGCGGCTTGCCGGTTGCATCCGTCACCATCGAGGTCGGGCTGCCCGGGTAGACGCCGACGCGTAACATGCCACTCGGCGCCAGCAGCTTTGCTTCGCCGTCGGCATGCGCTGGCGCCCCAAAGAAGCTGATGACTACCGCCGCGAGCAGGGCGGCGCGCGAAAGCCGCGCGGAGGAGGTCCTCATGTGAAGAGCCTCACTGCGCTCGGATGTCGGCAGCCTTCAGCACCGGCTCCCATTTGGTCGCCTCGGCATGCATGTAGGCGTCGAAATCCTTGGACGAAGAGCCCACTGGAGTTGCGCCGATCTTGCCGAGCGTGGACAGCACGTTCGGGTCCTGCAGCGCCGCCTTCAGATCAGTTTCGAGCTTCGCCACGATCTCTGGCGGCATTTTCGCCGGGCCGAGAACGCCCCACCAGACGGAGACGTCGTAACCCGGCACGCCCGACTCGGCGACGGTCGGAACATTGGGTAGCGCCTTCGAGCGTTCGGCCGAGGTCACCGCGAGCGCGCGCACCGGACCGCCTTCGATTTGGCTGATGGCCTCGGCAAGCGGATTGATGCTGAGCGGGATGTCGCCGGCGATCACGGCAGTCAGCGCGGGCGCGCCGCCCTTGTAGGGGATCGCGACGATCTTGGTGCCGGACATGTATTTCAACAGTTCACCGGCGAGATGCGCCGAGGTGCCGTTGCCGGACATGCCGTAGGAGAGCTTGTCAGGGTCCTTCTTCGCCGCAGCGAGGAGATCGCCGAGCGTCTTGTAGGGGCTGTCCTTGGCGACGACGATTGCGAGCGGTGAGGAGGCGACCTCGGTGATCGCGGTAAAATCCCTAAACGTGTCGTAAGGCACGCTCGGATAGATGAACTGGTTGAGGGGATGACCGCTCGCGACCAGGATCAGCGTATAGCCGTCGGGGGCGGCCTGCGTCAGTGCCTGCGAGGCGACGACGCCCCCGGCCCCGGGGCGGTTGTCGACCACAGGCTGCTGGCCCCAGGTCTTCGCCAATGCCTGTCCGAGCGTGCGCGCGAGCACGTCGACCGCGCCGCCGGCAGCGTAGGGCACCAGGATGTGAACCGGCTTGCTCGGATAGCTGTCGGCGGCCTGCGCGGCGCCGCCTCCCAGCAGCAGACCGGCACCCAGCATCAAGCCGCCGATCTTCTTGTTCAAACCCAGCATTTTCCAGCACTCCTTGCGAGCATTGCGTGTGGACCGTCGGTCTTTTGAGCCGTCCGGACGCCGCCCATGGTTCTTGTTGACGAGACCTGATCTTTTGTACGATAGTACAAATCACATGACGCGCAACCCCGCCAGCAAGGAAACGGCCCGCAAGCCGAACATGCGCGAGGCTATCCTCGCCGCGGCCGAGGAGCTGTTCGCCACCAACGGCTTCAACGCCGTGTCGGTGCGCGATATTGCACAGGCCGCCGGCGCCAATCCCGGCAGCGTCACCTATCATTTCAAGACCAAGGACGGCCTGCTGCTGGAGATCTACCGGCGCCATTGCGGGCCAATGAACTTGCGCCGTTCCGAGCTGCTCGCGGCCGCCAAGCGCGTGCGCGATCTCCAGGACCGGCTCGAGGCGGTGGTGCGGGCCTATGTCGTGCCGGCCTTCACCTCGGGCAGTGATCTTGCCGGGGGCGGGGCGCGGTTCACGCGGCTGCGCGCGGTGATGTCCGCGGAGGGCAATGAGGTCGCGCGAAAGATCATCGCACAGACTTTTGACGACACCAGCCATGCCTTCATCGATGCTGTTCACGAAAGCCTGCCGCACGTTCCGCGCACCGATATCGTCTGGCGCAGCCACTTCCTGCTTGGCGCACTCTATTATTCGCTGGTGACGCCGGATCGCGTCTCGCGCCTGTCGCGCGGCGAGGCCGACGGCAGCGATGCCGCCAGCGCCATCGAGCAATTGGTGCAAGCCACCGTGGCCGCGTTCCAGGCGCCGGCGCTCGATCAGGCTGGACCGGCACGGCGACGACCGGTCGTCAGCAGCAAGACTTGAAGACGCGGTCCCGTTCGGCGGTTTATCTGATGGCAATGATGTACACGCCGACCATTCCGCCGCCCAACCCGAACACGCGCACGCCGAAGTTCAAGCTGCCGAAGCTGGCATGCGATGCGCATTGCCACATCTTCGGGCCCGGCGCGAAATACCCTTACGCGCCGGACCGTTCTTACACGCCGCCGGATGCGCCGCTCGAGGATTTCCGCGCGCTACATGCCAAGCTCGGCGTTGGACGTGCCGTCATCGTCAATGCCAGTGTGCATGGCACCGACAATACGGTGGCGCTCGACGCCATCGCGCAGAGCAACGGGGCCTATCGCGCGGTTGCCAATATCGACGACACCATCACCGAGCCCGCGCTCCGCGTGCTGCACGAGGGCGGCTTCCGCGGTTGCCGCTTCAATTTCGTCCGCCATCTCGGCGGCGTTCCCGATAAGCGGGGGTTCGACCGTATCGTCGCGATGGTCGCGCCGCTCGGCTGGCACATCGACCTGCATTTCGACGCGATCGACCTGCCCGAATATGCCGACACGCTGACAAGGCTGCCGCTGAGCTACACGATCGACCATATGGGACGGGTGAAGGCGTCCGAAGGGCTCGATCAATTGCCGTTCAATATCCTGATCGAGCTGATGCAGCGCGACGAGAAGTGCTGGGTCAAGATCTGCGGCTCAGAGCGGGTGTCCTCCAGCGGTCCGCCGTTCACCGAGGCCGTGCCGTTCGCACGTAAGATCGTCGAGACCGCGCCCGACCGGGTCATCTGGGGCACAGATTGGCCGCATCCCAACGTCAAGGCGATGCCGAATGACGGCGATCTCGTCGACCTGATCCCGCTGTTCGCGCCGGAGCCGGAGTATCAGCAGAAGATCCTCGTCGATAATCCGGCGCGCCTGTTCGAGTTCGACCAATGACGGCGCTTGCGATCGACAAGCCACGCGGCCGCGCCTGGTGGAAGGAGCTCTGGATCCAGGTGCTCATCGCCATGGCGGCCGGTATCGCGCTTGGGATCGTCAATCCCGAGGTGGGCGCCAGGATGCAGCCGCTTGGCGACGCCTTCATCAAAGCGATCCGGATGCTGATCGCGCCGATCATCTTCTGCACGGTCGTCCATGGCATCGCGCATATGGCCGACATGGCGCGGGTGGGGCGCGTCGCCGTCAAGGCGATCGTCTATTTCGAGATCATGACCACGATCGCGCTGATCATCGGCCTCATCGCGGTGAACGTGCTCAAGCCCGGCGTCGGCATGAACATCGATCCCGCCAGCATCAACGCCAGCGCGATCGAGCCCTATGTCAAGCAGACCGGCGTGATCGGCTTCGTGCCGTTCCTGATGAACATCGTGCCCGTGACGTTCGTCGGCGCCTTTGCCGAGGGCAACATCCTCCAGGTGCTCTTCATCGCCGTCCTGTGCGGGTTTGCGCTGGTGCAGCTCGGCGAGCGCGCCGCGCCGTTGGTCAATCTCATCGATATCGCCGCCAAGATGGTATTCACCGTCGTCGGATTCGTGATGTGGGCCGCGCCGATCGGCGCCTTCGGTGCCATCGCCTTCACGGTCGGCAAGTTCGGCGTGGGCTCGCTGGCCTCGCTCGGCAAGCTGCTCGGCGGCTTCTATCTCACCTGCGTGATCTTTATCATCGTGGCGCTCGGCCCGGTCGCGCGGCTGTGCGGCTTCTCGCTGCTCAAGCTGATCCGCTACATCTGGGAAGAGCTCCTCATCTGCATCGCCACGACATCGTCCGAGACGGTGCTGCCGCGCATGCTGACCAAGCTGGAGCAGGCCGGCTGCGAGCGCAGCGTCGTTGGGCTGGTGATCCCGACCGGCTATTCCTTCAATCTCGACGGCACCTGCCTCTACCTTGCCGCCGCCTCGGTGTTCCTGGCGCAGGCGACCAACACGCCGTTCGGTCTCGCCGAGCAGATCGAGCTGCTCTTGATCCTGCTCGTGACCTCCAAGGGCGCGGCGGGCATCGCGGGCGCCGCCTTCGTCGTGTTGGCGGCAACGCTGTCCGCCACCGGCAGCATTCCGGTGACGAGCGTGGCGCTCGTGCTCGGCATCCACCGCCTGATGTCGCAGGGGCTGACGCCGACCAATCTGATCGGGAACGCGGTCGCGACGATCGCGATTGCCAAATGGGAAGGCGCGCTTGATGCCGACCGCCTGAAGCGCGTGCTCGACGGCGAGGAATCCGCTGTCGCGGCTCGATGAGCCGATGACGTTGACGAACGAAAGAGGGGAGTTTGTCCCATGAAAACAGGTCTCGTGATCACGGCCCATCCGGGCGATTTCGTCTGGCGCGCTGGAGGTGCCATCGCGCTGCATGCGAAGAAGGGCTATCGCATGAAGATCGTCTGCTTGTCCTTCGGCGAACGTGGCGAGAGCCAGTTCGCTTGGAAGGAGAAGGGCGCGACGCTGGAGTCAGTCAAGGCCGGCCGCAAGGATGAGGCGGAGCGCGCTGCAAAGCTGCTCGGCGCCGAGATCGAGTTCTTCGATTGCGGCGACTATCCGCTGAAGCTGACGGAATCGCATTTCGACCGCATGGTCGACATCTACCGCGAGCTCAATCCAAGCTTCGTGCTGACGCATGCGCTGGAGGATCCCTATAATTTCGACCATCCGAACGCGGCGCATTTCGCGCAGGAAACCCGCGTGGTCGCGCAGGCCATGGGCCACAAGCCCGGTGCGCAGTACAAATACTCCGCACCCCCGCTGTTCCTGTTCGAGCCGCACCAGCCCGAGCAGTGCAATTACAAGCCGGACCTGCTCCTCAAGATCGACGAGGTCTGGAAGGAGAAGTATGAGGCATTCCAGATCCTCGCCGCGCAGAAGCATCTGTGGGGCTATTACGAGCGCGTCGCGCTCAATCGCGGCATTCAGGGCAGCCGCAACACCGGCGTGCCCATGACGTATGGCGAGGCCTATCAGCGCCTGTTTCCGACCGTTGCGGAGGAGCTGGCATGAAGCCGGTCGTCGTTCGCAACATTGCGCGTGCCGATCCCGCTGGGATGGCGGAGTACGGCGTCTCGACCGTGCACGAGGCCTATGGCCGCATCGGCCTGATGAAGCCGTATCTGCGGCCGGTCTGGGCCGGCGCGTCGATGGCCGGACCCGCCGTCACCGTGCTGGCGCAGCCGGGCGACAACTGGATGATCCATGTCGCGGTCGAGCAGTGCAGAAAGGGCGACATCCTCGTCGTCGGCTGTACCACCGACAACACCGACGGCATGTTCGGCGAGCTGCTCGCAACCTCGCTGCAGGCGCGCGGCGTGCAGGGGCTGATCATCGATGCCGGCTGCCGCGACGTCAGGGCGCTGCACGAGATGGAGTTTCCGGTGTGGTCGCGCGCGGTCTCGGCCAAGGGGACGGTGAAGGCGACGCTCGGCGCGGTCAATGTCCCAGTGGTCTGCGCCGGCGTCAATGTCGATCCCGGCGACATCATCGTGGCCGATGACGACGGCGTCGTGGTTGTGCCGAAGCGCTACGCGGCCGAAGTCGCCGAGAAGGCGAAGAAGCGCAACGCGGACGAAGCCGGCAAACGCACGCGGCTGGCTTCGGGCGAACTGGGCCTCGACATGTACAGCATGCGTGAGGCCTTGGCGAAGGCCGGGCTGGTCTATGTCGACAATCCCGAGGAAGTGTGAAGAGAAGCGGAGCGGGCCGATGGATCGTCTCAAGCTGAAGGCCGTGCTCGGCAGTCACCCCCATGTCCAGGCGGTGAAAAGCGGCGAGCTCCGCTCCGACCTGTTCGATCTCGATTTCATCGCGTACACGCCGACCAACACCGCGTTCAAGCCGATGGTGCGCGAGCAGGCCTTCGACGTCTGCGAGATGGCGATTGTCACCTATCTGATGGCGAAGGCGCATGGCAAGCCGCTCGTGCTGCTGCCTGCCGCCATGCTCGGCCGCTTTCAGCATTCCTACGCGCTCTATAATCCTGCGCGTGGAACGCTTGGGCCGTCCGATCTGGAAGGCAAGCGCGTCGGCATTCGCTCGTTCACGACCACGACGGGCGCCTGGATCAGGGGCATCCTCGCCAACGACTGCGGCGTCAATCTCGACGACATCCGCTGGGTCACGTTCGAAGACCCGCATGTCGCCGAATATGTCGACACCACCGAGCGCGCGCCGAAGGACAAGAAGATCCTCCAGATGCTGCTCGACGGCGAGCTCGATGCCGTCCTCGGCGAGGCCTCCGATGATCCCAAGCTGAAGACGCTATTCCCCGATCCGGCCGCGGAAGCCGCCGAATGGTACGCCCGTCGCGGCGTCGTGCCCGTCAACCATCTCGTAGTGGTGACCGAACAGCTGGCGAAATCGCGTCCTGACGTGGTTTCTGGCATTTATGATCTGCTCAAGCGAAACAAGGCGCAGGCGGGACCGGCGGCAACGCCCGATCTCGTTCCGTTCGGGATCGAGGCGAACAGGAAGCCGCTGGAGCTGATCGTCGACTATGCGTTCCAGCAGGCGCTGATCCCGCGCCGCTATGCGGTCGAGGAGCTGTTCGACGCAACAATACGAGGACTGAACTGATGGCGGGTGATCCCAAGCGATGGCAGATTGGACTGGTCGGTTACGGCGAGGTCGGCAGGATCCTGGCCGAAGATTTGCGCCAGCAGGACATCAAGGTCTCAGCCTATGACATCAAGCTCGGGGGCGAGCAGGGCGGTTCGCTGAAGGATCATGCGGAAAAATTCGGTGTGGCGCTGGCGGCGTCTCACACCGAACTGACCGCCAAATCCGATTTCATCATCTCCGCGGTCACCGCGAGTCAAACCGTGCCGGTGGCGAAGGCCTGCGCGGCCGCGATCAATCAAGGCACCTGGTTTCTCGATTTCAATTCGGCGTCTCCCGGTGCCAAGCAGCGCGCCGCCGCGCTGATCGATGGCGCCGCCGGACGCTATGTCGAGGGTGCTGTCATGACGTCGGTGCCGCCTTATCGCATCAAGGTGCCGTTGCTGCTCGGTGGTCCCGACGCCAGGGAGCTGGAGCCGCTCTTGAACGCGATCGGTTTTGCGGCAAAGGTTGCGAGCGACAAGCTCGGTGTTTCCTCGGCGGTGAAGATGTGTCGCAGCATCATGATCAAGGGCCTTGAGGCCATGGTGATCGAAAGCTTCACCACCGCGCGCGCCTATGGCGTCGAGGACGCGGTGCTGGCTTCGCTGGCGGAAACCTTTCCCACGATCGATTGGGAGATGCAGGGCGCTTATTGCTTCCAGCGCGTGATCGAGCATGGCCGCCGCCGCGCCGAGGAGGTCCGCGAGGTCGCCGAGACCGTGCGTGAAGCGGGGCTGACGCCGTGGTCCGCGCAGGGCACCGCCGAGCGGCAGGCCTGGGTGGCGGACCTCGCCGATGAGGGCCTGTTCGGAATGAAAGGTACCGAGGAGTTCGCCCGCAGCGCTGATTGGCGCACCGAGGCGGACCGAATCCTGGCGAGGATCAATCGCGAGAAATAGGGTGGCTCCTGCTCAGGACTTTGCCGTGCGAGAGCCAGTGAGCTCGTCGCGGGTGCGTTCGATCAACCCCATCAGGTCTTCGGCCTTGCGGGCCAGCCGATCGTTCGCGACTTCGGTCCGGAATTCTGCGCGGATCGATCGAATACACTTGTCGGCGGTATCGAGCGTCAGGAGCATGCGCGTCAGGTCATCCTGTGTCCGGACGCCCGCCAGATCGAGGTCCGACAGGACGTGCCCGATGCCGTCGAGCCGCTTCACGGCGACCTCGCTGGGCGTTCTCGCTCGAATGGAGTGAGTGTCGATGCCGCTGAATGCGCTGAACATGTCGATGCTTCCCCGTTGAATGCAGACATCAGTGCCGGTCCTACTATGACCGGCACCGCGGGACTTGCAATGCGCGCAGCTATCGAGAATCAGCAAGAATCTACTATCCGGGAATCTACCGGATTCGGAATTACGGAACGATGAGCGGTAACATCGAACGGAAGCTGCTCGGAAATAAGCCGCCCTTCAATGCAGATATGCATCAAGAGCGGATCAGCCGGGGCTGAACAGAGTGGGCCGTTGACGCGCAAAAGTCTGCCGGCCGCTCTTGAAGCCCATCACGACATCCGGCAACTCGGCGATGGCGAAGCGGCTGTCCTGCGTGTCGAGCACGACGAGATCGGCTGGATTCCCAACCTCGATGCCGTAATTCCCGAGGTTCATCAGCCGCGCCGGCAGCTCGGTCACGAGATCAAGGCAGGTATCGAAGTCGTTGACCGAGGCATGCGCGACGTTGGCGTAGAAATTCGCCATTCGCAGCAGTGAGGCATCACCGAACGGCGTGAAGGGATTGAGCACGTTGTTGGTCGCGATCGAGCACACCACGCCTTCGCCGGCGAGCTTGTGGGCGAGCGTCAGCCCGCGCGGCGCGTTGTGGGTCGCCTCGCGCCCCATCAGATAGAGATCGGTAGCCGGCAGCACGGTGACGGCAACGCCGGCCTTCATCAGCTGCGCGGTGGCGGCCTTCAGCCGCTCCGGCGGCAGCGCGGAGAGTTTCGTGGCATGGCCGATTGCCACGCGCCCGCCGTAGTTGCGCCGCTCGGTCTGCCGGCAGACCTCGTCGAGGTGCCACCAGGAGGGATCGAGATCGAAATCGAGATGGAGATCGACGTCCACGTCGAACGCCTCGGCGAGGTCGAAGATGCGTGCGAGATGGGCGTTCGGATCCGTGTCCGTATAGGGACAGCCGCCGATCACCTCGCCTCCGTCGCGCAGCGCCTGGACCAGAAGCTCCTCGCTGCCGGGATCGTTGGTGAGGCCTTCCTGCGGAAAGACACAGAGCGACAGGTCGATCGCCCAGGCATAGTCACGCTTCAGCGCCTTCACCGCCTCGAAGCCGCGCAAGCCGATGCGCGGATCGATCTCGACGTGGGTTCGCATGCGCGTGGTGCCGTGGACGATGGCACGTTCGAGCACCCGGGCGCCGCGCGCGTAGACGTCCTCGACCGAGAAATCCTTCTTCATCCCGGAGACGGCGCGGATCGCTTCCGAGACGCTGCCGTGATCATGCCCGCAGCGGCCGAGCAGGCAGGCCTTGTCGAGATGGATGTGGCTGTCGACGAAGCCGGGCAGGGCGAGACGCCCGCCGACATCGACTTCGACGGCCTCGCAGGCGAGCGTGGGTTCGATGGCGGTGATCCGGCCACGCGTGACGCCGATATCCATCGGGTCGGCGGCACCACGCAGCAAGGCGTTGCGAAAGATGAGGTCAAAGGCGGGTTGCGCGGTCATGGCTCTTGCGGAAGGAATTTAGTGCATTCGGCCGCGTTTGGCGGCTCCAGATTGTCGGCAGTGTAGCGACGGAATTGTTCAAAATATATGCACGTATTCCCCGGGAGCGGCGTTAGTATTCCGCAAGCCCGGGAGAATGAGCCATGTCCGCTGCCGCAAAAGCCGAAGCCGGTCCGTCGTCCGACGCCGAGATCGTTGAAGCCTATCTCACGGCGTCGATGATCCCCGATCCGGACGCCGCGGCGGCCTATATGGCGCCGGGCACGGTGATCACCTTTACCGGCGGGCGCGAGTTCGATCATCCGCGGGGCCCGACCGGGTTCAACGCCAAGCGCTACCGCTGGGTCAAGAAGAAGATGGATCGGTTCGACGTCTGCCCCGGCGACGGCGAGACCGTGGTCTATAGCGTCGGCACGCTCTACGGCGAATGGATGGATGGGACCGCGTTCGAGGGCAACCGCTACGTCGACCGCTTCGTGGTGCGGAATGGCCAGATCACCAAGATGGACGTCTGGAACGACAGCGCCGAGCGGATCCTGGTCCAGCGCGGCATCGACGCGTAACAGCCATCCTGGCGCTTGAGGAGCCTCGACTCCAGGCGGACAAAAGGCCGGTCACCATATCGCAAGCCGCGATAGCTGATAGATGCAAGCTCGTGTGGCGGCTGTCGCGGGCCTGCGCTATCAACGGTGCGATTGCTGCGCCCGGCATGGAGGCGCGAGCCTCCTCGAGGAGTTCCCGATGCGTTTACCCACTGTTGTCCTGGCCCTCACATGCCTTGCAACTGCCGCCTCCGCCGAAGACCTGTCGGGTACGCTTCAAAAGGTCAAAGAGACCAAGAAGATCACGCTTGGCTATCAAGAGGCCTCGGTCCCATTCAGCTATCTCGACGGCAACCAGAAGCCGGTCGGCTTTGCCATGGATATCTGCCTCAGGATCGTGGATGCCGTGAAGAAGCAGCTCGGTATGCCCGACATCGCGGTCGACACGCTCGCCGTGACGTCGTCGAACCGGATTCCGCTGATGGTCAACGGGACGCTCGACCTGCATTGCTCGGCGACCACCAACAATGCCGATCGCCAGAAGCAGGTCGCCTTCACCAACACGCACTTCCTCAGCGCAACGCGATTTGCAGCCAAGAAAGCCGCAAAGATCAACACCATCGACGATCTCAAGGGCAAAGCGGTGACGGCGGTGGCCGGCTCAGTCAACCTGACGCAGCTCGCCAAGGTCAACACCGAGCGCAATCTCGGCATCAATGTGATGCCGGCCAAGGACCAGGCCGAAGCCTTCCTGCTGCTGGAAACCGATCGCGCCCAGGCCTACGCGCTCGACGACGTGCAGCTCGCGGTCGCGATCGCGCGCTCGAAAGAACCTCAGCTCTTCATGATCAGCGAGGAGACGTTCTCGAAGCCTGAGCCTTACGGGATCATGCTGCGGCGGGAGGACGCGCCGTTCAAGGCGCTCGCCGACCGCGCGACTGCAGAGCTGTACGCGAGCCAGGAGATCGAGGTCCTCTACAAGAAGTGGCTGCAATCGCCGACGCCACCGAACGGCCTCAACTACAACGTCCCGATGTCGGGCGCCTTGCGCAACGCCTTCAAGAAGCCGAGCTCCAGCTTCGATCCGGATGTGTACGTCGTGAATTGAGGCGAGGACTGTCGCCGCCGGAGGCGTGTCGCGCGCGAGCGGTCCGCCGAGATGTCAGTAGGCCGTCGGGAACCCCCGCCGCGCCCCGGGTCCGGCCGGGGGCGGGCCAGCCTGCTGCATGATATCGGCCCCGAGGAACTTGCGGTCACCTTCGCGACTCTCCAGCGCATAGAACGGTGGGCAAGCCGCCAAGACCGACGCCGAAGCGAAATAGCCATGCGCGCAAATGAACCCTTCCTGGTCCGCCACGCGGACCTGATTTTCGCTTTGAAGACGTTCGCCGCGTCGATCCTGGCGCTCGTCATCGCGCTGGCAATGGATCTGCCGCGGCCTTATTGGGCGATGGCGACCGTATACATCACCTCGCAGCCGCTGGCGGGGGCGACCAGTTCGAAGGCGTTCTTCCGCGTGATGGGCACGCTGGTCGGCGCGATCACGACGGTGGCGCTGGTCCCAAACCTGATCGATGCACCCGAGTTGCTGTGCCTCGCGATCGCGCTCTGGGTCGGGCTCTGTCTTTATCTCTCGCTGCTCGATGGCACACCACGCAGCTACGTCTTCATGCTGGCCGGGTACACGGTGGCGCTGATCGGCTTTCCCTCGGTGTCCGAGCCGGGCGCCATTTTCGAGACCGCGGTGGCGAGGCTCGAGGAAATCTCGCTCGGCATCATCTGCGCCAGCCTGGTTTCGACCATCGTCTTTCCGCGCAGCGTCGCGCCGGCTGTTGCCAATCGGATCGAGAATTGGGTGGCGGACGCGCAGCGCCTAAGTCAAGTCGTCCTGCTGCGCCACGGGACGAACGAAACCCGCCGCGGCAAGCGCATCAAGCTTGCGACCGACGTCGTCGAAATCGACACGCTCTCCACCCATCTTGCTTATGATCGGTTGACCGACCGCAATGCCGTCGTCGGATTGGGTGAAATCCGGCTTCGCATGCTGATGCTTTTGCCGGTGATCGCTTCGCTCGAGGACCGGCTCGCCGCGCTGGGCGAGGAGGCGTTGAGGCGGCAACCCGAGCTGAGGCGGCTCCTGGAAGATCTCGCGGGATGGATCACCGGCGACGCCAACGCACGGCAGCCGGCCGAGCGAATTCGCGCCATGATCGCACGGCAGCAGGCGGTCCTAGACGACAGCGCGTCCTGGGAGCGGATCATCGTCACCAGCCTGTTGTCGCGGCTGCGCGAGCTGGTCGACCTCTCGCGCGATTGCCGCGCCCTGACGGAAGCGATCGTCGAGAACCGGAACGTCTCGACCCTCGATCTGGATTTCCAATCCGAAGCAGGTGCCGCGCCGGTGCGCCATAGGGATCGCGGCCTTGCCCTGTGGTCGGCTGCCGGCGCGTCGGCGGCCATCCTGATCTGCTGCGCGTTCTGGATCGGTACCGGATGGCCGGACGGCGCGTCTGCGCCGATGATGGCGGCCGTCGCCTGTTCGTTCTTCGCCGCGCAGGACGAGCCCGCGCGCTTCATCCGCAGTTTTGGCCTGTGGTCCCTGGTCGCCATTGTCGTCGTGGCGATCTACCTTTTTGCGCTGGTGCCCGCGATCTCGCATCTCGAGGTTTTGGTCGCCGCGCTCGCGCCAACGTTCCTCTTCTATGGCTTCCTGATCGCACGGCCCGCAACGACCGGAACCGGCATGGCGCTCGCGGCCAACACGGCGACGCTGCTGGCGCTGCAATCGACCTACAGCGCGGATTTCGCGTCCTACGCAAATTCCGCTGTCGCCTTCTTCGTCGGTGTCATCATTGCCGAGCTGGTGACGCGGATCGCGCGTGGGGTGGGGGCGGAGTGGATCGCCAACCGCCTGGTGCTGTCGAACTGGACGGCGCTCGCGGTCGCCGCCGAACGGCGCGGCAAGCGGGATCGCGCGGAGTTCGCGGGCCTGATGCTGCACCGGCTCGGCCTTCTGGTACAGCGCATCGCGTTTCTCTCCGAGAGTGACCGCCGCGACGCCGAGAGCCTGGTCCAGCTTCGTATCGGAATCAACATCATCGATCTGCGGCGCGCCCGCTACGGGCTTGCGGTATCCACCATCGCCGTGATCGACGACATGCTCGATCAGCTCGCCATCGCCTGCCGCAGATATGCGGGTGATGGAATGCCGGCCGAACTTCTGACAAGCGTCGATCGGGCACTGGCCCGGGCGGTGAAGGATCCCAACGGAAAGGCGCGCGAGGACGCCCTGGTCGGCCTCGTGGGCATAAGGCGCGGCCTGTTTCCGGACGCACCGGCCTATCGGCCGCGGGCAGGCGAGAGTGTTGCGGCATGAGATACGTGATCGATATCTACGGTGTGCTCGTGCCAGCGCTGCTGTTGTGGATCATCATCGCCTACGCGCTGAGTGCTCTGCTGCGCCGCTTCATGCAGCGCTTTGATCTTTACCGGCTGGTCTGGCACCGCGCGCTGTTCGATTTCGCGATCTACGTCTGCATTCTCGGCGTCGTCGTCTATCTCTCGGAGTATCTTGCATGAAAGGGAATGTTGCCTGGCTCGGGCGCCTCGCGTTGACGCTCCTTGCCGTTGTCGCCGCGCTCGCTGTCGGCCGCGAGCTCTGGGTCTATTACATGGAGCAGCCATGGACCCGCGACGGCCGGGTGCGCGCCGACGTGGTGCAGGTCGCGCCCGATGTGTCGGGCTTCGTGACCGAAGTGTTGGTCAAGGACAACCAGAAGGTCCATCGCGGTGACGTCCTGTTCAAGATCGACCGCGAGCGTTTTGCGCTGGCGCTGCGCCAGGCCGATGCGTCGGTGGCCGGTCACCAGGCTACGCTCGATCAGGCCAATGCCGATTTGAAGCGCTATAGCGCGCTGACGACCGACGCCGTGTCGCAGCAGAAACAGGAGCAGGTGCTGGCCACCCAGCTCCAGGCCAAGGCGGCTTTCGATGCGGCCGTTGCCGACCGCGCGGTCGCCCAGCTCAATCTCGATCGCAGCGAGGTGCATGCCTCCGTGAACGGCGTGATCACCAACATGGATCTGCGTCCCGGCGCCTATGTCACGGCCGGGAAAGGCGTGATGGCGCTAGTCGACAGCGATACGCTGCATGTGGAAGGCTATTTCGAGGAGACGAAACTCGCGCGCATTCGTATCGGTGACAAGGTGCAGGTCCGCCTGATGGGCGAGAAGGTGACGCTTTCAGGCCATGTCGAGAGCATTGCCGCCGGCATCGAGGACCGCGACCGCGTCGAGGGCGCCAGCCTGCTTGCCAACGTCAACCCGACCTTCAGTTGGGTGCGCCTCGCCCAGCGCGTGCCGGTACGCATCGCGCTGGATCATGTGCCTGACGGAATGTCGCTGGTGGCCGGGCGTTCGGCGACGGTGGAGGTGCTGAACTAGAAGCGATTGGCATCGCCCGATTCAGGCATTCGAATATTTCTTCAGCTCGAACCGCGCGATCTGGTTCCTGTGGACCTCGTCCGGGCCGTCGGCGAGACGCAGCAAGCGCGCGGTCGCATAGGCCTGCGTCAATCCAAAGTCGTTCGACGTGCCGCCGCCGCCATGGGCCTGGATTGCCCAGTCGATGATCTGGCAGGCCATGTTGGGCACGGCGACCTTGATCATCGCAATCTCCGCTTTCGCCACTTTGTTGCCGACGGTATCCATCGCGTAGGCGGCGTTGAGCGTCAGCAGCCGGGCCTGCTCGATCATGATGCGGGCTTCTGCGATGCGTTCCTGCGTCACCGTCTGCTCGGAAACCGGCTTGCCGAAGGCGACGCGGCTGCGCACCCTCCGGCACATCTTCTCCAGCGTGCGTTCGGAGAGCCCGATCAGCCGCATGCAGTGGTGGATACGCCCGGGGCCGAGGCGTCCCTGCGCGATCTCGAAACCGCGGCCTACGCCGAGCAGCATGTTCTCCTTGGGGACACGCACGTTGGTGAAGACGACCTCGGACGCACGGTCGGGCACGCCGTAGAAGCCGAACACGGGCAGGGCACGCTTGACCTCGACGCCCGCTGTGTCCATTGGCACCAGGATCATGGATTGCTGCTTGTGGCGGTCCGCATTGTCGGGATCGGTCTTGCCCATGAAGATGCAGATCTTGCAGCGCGGGTCGGTCGCGTTGGTGGTGTACCATTTGCGGCCGTTGATGACGTAATGGTCGCCCTCGCGAACGATCGAGCTTTCGATGTTGGTCGCATCGGACGAGGCGACAGCAGGCTCGGTCATGGCGAAGCAGGAGCGGATTTCGCCTGCGAGGAGCGGCTTCAGCCAGCGCTCCTTGTCCTTCTCCGTGCCATAGCGCTCCAGCACCTCCATGTTGCCGGTGTCGGGCGCCGAACAGTTGAACACTTCGGGTGCGAGATGCGAGCGGCCCATGACCTCGCAGAGCGGCGCATATTCGAGATTGGTCAGGCCTGCACCGTGGCCGGAGTCCGGCAGGAACAGATTCCAGAGGCCTTCGGCGCGCGCCAGCGGCTTCAGCTCCTCGACGACCGGATAGACTTTCCAGGGACCCAGCTCCTCCCCCTCGCGATAAAAGCGTTCCTCGTTCGGATAGATGTGCCGGTCCATGAAACTTTCGAGCCTGCGCTTGAGCTCGACGACTTTGGGCGACATCGGGTAGAGCATCTTTGTCTCCTTGATCAATCGACAGGCCGGGTGCAATCGGCTCAGGCGACGCGATACCCTTTGAATTTCTCGCGCAACGCTGATTTGAGCACCTTGCCGGTGCCGGTCATCGGGAACTCGTCCATGAACTCGACGGCGTCGGGCATCCACCAGCTCGCGATCTTCGGGCGCATGTGCTCGAGCAGCGTCTTGCCGTCGACGGTCGCGCCCTTCTTGCGGACGACGAGGAGCAGAGGCCGCTCCTGCCATTTCTCGTGGTTGATCGCGACCACGGCGGCTTGCAGCACATCGGGGTGAGACAAGGCGACGTCCTCGAGCTGGATCGAGGAGATCCATTCGCCGCCGGACTTGATCACGTCCTTGGAGCGGTCGGTCAGCGTGACGTGGCCCTGTGGGTCGATCACGGCCATGTCGCCGGTGACCAGCCAGCCGTCGCGGTCGAGGCCTTCGTCGAGCTTCATGTAGCCGGACGCAACCCACGGTCCCCGCGCGCGCAGATGGCCGACGCTCTTGCCGTCGCGCGGCAGCTCGTTGCCGCCGTCGTCGACGATGCGCAGGGCGGTGCCGAAACAGGCGCGGCCGGACACCTGGCGGCGGTCGAACTTCTCCTTGTCGTCGAGATGCTCGGAGCCTGGCCGCAAGCCCGGCATCGAGCAGCCCAGGGCTTCAGTCATGCCCCAGGCCTGGACGTAGTCGATGTCATACTCGCGCTTGAGCTTCTCGACCATGGTGCGCGGCGGCGCTGAGCCCGACGACAATGTTGCACGAAGTGTCGAGAACCTGTTGCCGGTCCGTCCGAGCCAGTCGAGCAGGATCAGCCAGAAGCTCGGCACGCCCGCCGACAGCGTCACCTTCTCGCCTTCGAGCAGCTCGTAGAGCTTGTCGGCCTCGTAATTGCGGCCGGGCAGCACCAGCTTCGAGCCGGTATACGGGGCGGTGAACGGCATGTTCCAGCCGTTGCCGTGGAACAGCGGCGCCATCGGCATCATCACCTCGCGCACGCCTTCCAGGTGGCCGGGCAGGAAGTCGAAATTGCAGGAGACCATGGTCTGCAGGATCGCGGCGCGGTGCGAATAGATCACGCCCTTCGGATTGCCGGTGGTGCCGGAGGTGTAGCAGATGGTGGACGCCGATTTTTCGTCGAACTCCGGCCAGGCGAAGCCGGCGTCGTTCTCCTTGTCCAGAAACTCCTCGTAGCAATGCACGTTGGCAAGCTTTGTCTCCGGCATCCGCTCGCGCGAGCACATCACGACGTAGGCTTCGATCGATTTGAGCTGCGGCGCGATCGCCTCGACGATCGGCAGTGTGGCGCGGTCGATGAACAGCAGCCGGTCCTCGGCGTGATTGACGATATAGACGAGCTGCTCGGGGAACAGCCGCGGGTTGATGGTGTGCAGCACATAGCCCATGCCGGGCGCGGCGTAGAACATCTCGAAATGCCGGTGCGTATTCCAGGCCAGCGTGCCGACCCTGTCGCCCGGCATCATGCCGAACCTCTTGAGCGCTAATGCCATGCGCTTGATGCGCGGATGGGCGTCGGCATAGGTGTAGCGATGGATGTCGCCTTCGATCTCGCGGGCGACGACCTCGGCCTCGCCGTGATAATCGGCGGCATACTGGATCAGGCCGCTGATCAGGAGCGGCATGTCCATCATCAATCCCTGCATCGTCTCCTCCGGACCGCCATGTCATTGCATGACGTACGCTTGTGATGTGCGTTTGAGGTTAGCGGAACGCCACGCCACGTTCACGCAAAAAGCGAGAGACGTGATTGCATGAGTCACTTTTTCAGGGCTAAGTGATGCGAGCTGCCGGCGAGGCAGTGCCCGCCGGGGAGGAAACGGATGTCAGCGGAAAGACACAAGACCGGTGCAGCCGGCGAATCTACAATCGACATTGCCGCACTCCGTGCGCGCTATCGCGACGAGCGCGATCGCCGCCTGCGCACTGAGGGCAAGGCGCAATATGTCGAAGTGACCGGCGAGTTCGGGCGCTATCTCGACGATCCCTGGGCCAATTCCGGATTTGCGCGCGAGGCCGTCAGCGAGCAGACCGAGGTGCTCATCGTCGGCGGCGGCTTCGGTGGCCTTCTGTGTGGCGCGCGACTGCGCGCGGCCGGCATCGATGATTTCCGGGTCGTGGAAAAGGCCGCCGATTTCGGCGGCACCTGGTACTGGAATCGCTACCCTGGTGCGGCCTGCGATACCGAGAGCTACATCTACCTGCCCTTGCTGGAAGAGACCGGCTACATGCCGGTGCGAAAATATGCGCGAGCCCCCGAGATCTACGAACATTCGCGCCGCATCGGCCGTCACTTCGGCCTCTATGAGCGTGCGCTGTTTCAGACCGTCATCACGCGCATGGAATGGCAAGAGCAGGAGGCAATTTGGCTGGTCGAGACCGATCGCGGTGATTGCATCCGCGCGCGCTTCGTCATCCTTGCTGGAGGCCCACTGAGCCGTCCGAAGCTGCCGGGCATTCCCGGTATCGAAAGCTTCAAGGGGCACAGCTTCCACACCAGCCGCTGGGATTACGCCTACACCGGCGGCACGGCCGAAGGTGATCTTAGTGGTCTTGGCGACAAACGCGTCGGGATCATCGGCACCGGTGCCACCGCCGTGCAATGCGTGCCGCATCTCGGCCGCTCGGCCAAGGAGCTCTACGTTTTCCAGCGTACGCCATCGGCGATCGGCGTGCGGGACGACCGCCCGACGGATCAGAGCTGGGCGCAGCGGCTCAGGCCTGGCTGGCAGCGCGAACGCATGGACAATTTCACCGCCGTGATCTCGGGCGAGCCATTCGAACAGGATCTGGTGCAGGACGGCTGGACCGGCCTGCTCGGCGAGATCCTGCTGGCGCCGCGCCGCCAGCCCCAACCGGTGACCTCGATCGAGGAAGCGCTCAAGGTCATCGAGCAGGCCGATTATCGCAAGATGGAGGAGATCCGAGCGCGCGTCGATGCGATCGTCAAGGACGAGGCGACGGCTTCGGCGTTGAAGCCCTGGTACAAGGCCTTCTGCAAGCGGCCGTGTTTCCACGACGAATATCTCGACACCTTCAATCGTCCCAACGTGCATCTCGTCGACACCAGGGGGCAGGGCGTCGAGCGCATCACCGAGAACGCCGTCGTGGTCGGCGGCAAGGCCTATGAGCTCGACTGCCTGATCTATGCCAGCGGTTTTGAAGTCGGCACCGATTACGCCCGTCGTATGGGCTTCGAGATCTATGGACGCGATGGCACGAGCCTGTCCGAGCGCTGGCGCGACGGCGTGAAGACGATGCATGGCTTCTACAGCCGCGGCTTCCCGAACTGCTTCCTGATCGTCATGGTGCAGGCCGGCCAGAGCGCCAATTTCCCGCACATCATCGACGAGCAGTCGCAGCACATCGCCTACGTGATCGCCGAAGCGCGCAAGCGCAAGGCGCGAACCCTCGAGCCGACGCTGGCGGCCGAAAACGCCTGGGTCGAGGAGGTGGTCAAAGCCGCGCTCGGCCGCCAGACCTATCTCGCCGAATGCACGCCCGGCTACTACAACAATGAAGGCGTGTTCGATCCGATCGCGGCGAGAAACAGCCAGTATTGGCGCGGGCCGGTGGCATTCCTGCGGCTGCTCGACAAGTGGCGCAAGGAGGGCAATTTGGATGGACTGGAACTGTCGTATGATCACGCCATGGAGTCGGCGCCTTCGTCCGGGTAAGCTCGGGCATTGGATCGCGCCAGAAAGAGGACATCGGACATGATCAGGGGCAGAACTGTAGTTGGGGCAGTTTTTGGGGCGATGACGCTGCTCAGCTGCCTGGCGCCCGCCGCCCACGCCGCGCAATGCGGCAGTTCGTCGGCCGGCTTCGAGGCCTGGAAGCGCGAGTTCAGCGCGGAGGCGCAGGGCAAGGGCGTTGGCCAGACCGCGCTCTCGGCGCTGATGCAGACCAATTACGCCAGTGCCACCATCGCGGCCGACCGCGGCCAGCGCAGCTTCTCGCTGTCGCTCGACCAGTTCCTCGCCAAGCGCGGTGCCACCACCATCGTGGCCAAGGGTCGCCAGCTCAAGCAGTCGCAGGCGGCCTTGTTCGCCTCGATCCAGCAGCGCTATGGCGTCCCGCCGGGGCCGCTGATCGCGATCTGGGGCATGGAGACCGGGTTCGGCAGCCAGCGCGGCAAGCAGAACATGCTCTCCTCGATCGCGACGCTCGCCTATGACTGCCGCCGTCCCGAATTCTTCACCGAGCAGCTCTATGCGGCGCTGAAGCTGATCGATCGCGGCACGCTGTCGGGGGCAACCCGCGGCTCGATGCACGGCGAAGTCGGTCAGACCCAGTTCATGCCCAAGAACATCCTGGCCTATGGCACCGGCAATCTCGAGGTTGCCGCCAATGCGCTGAACTCGACGGCGAATTTCCTCAAGGCCCATGGCTGGCGTGCAGGAGCCGGTTACCAGCCGGGTGAAGCGAATTTCGTCGCCATCGAAGCTTGGAATGCCGCCGGCGTTTATCAGAAGGCGATCGCCCTCATGGGACGGCAGATCGACGAGGGCGGAGGAACGGCCGCCTCGCGTTGACGCGAGCCCCGTTTCGAACGGGGCTCTCGATTCTTGTTTTGACGCGTTTTCTTGACGCGAACCGGCATCCACTTCGCTCGAAAACGCTTTTGCTCAGCAAGGCGTGATGCGCGGGCAAGAGAAAGTTGTTGCCATCTGGAACCGACGGCACGAGGTTTGCTTTGATCGAACAGGGCTGGGCATGAGGAGACTCAACATGGCAACCCAGATCGTGATGGACCAGACTGGCGACACGCGCCACGAGTTTGATCCTGGCAATGCCGAAGCGCTGGCGCGGGCCGAACGGCGCTTTCGGGAGCTGACCGGAGCGGGCTTCACCGCCGCGCTGCGAACCGGACCTGGCGAAGTCACCCGGATCCGATCGTTTGACCCGACCGCGCAGGAAACGCTGTTCTATCCCCGCCTGGTCGGCGGTTGATCTGAGCTGCTCATGATCGCGGCGGTCTGGCTCCGCGCGCCGGCGCGTGCGCGTCTGCATGCGCTACGCGAACTCTATCGGCGCTTCTTCGGCGAGAACACGCCGGATGCCCGCGGCCGCCGGCTCCTGGCCGAATGGCTGTCACCAGCGCAGCGCGCCCAATTCGAGCAGTACCGGCATTTCGATGTCGTCGGCTGCGATACCGGCAAGACCTATCGCATCCATTATGGCACCGCCGCCAATGTCCACGAGATCGACGCCGCCGGAAACGCGACGATGGGGTGGTGCTTCGTCCCGTCAGGCTTTCTCGTCCCCGGCGACGTCATGCTCGCACAGAAGATCGCGCTCGAAACCGACGAAAAGGGAGCTCTCGCGCTCGCCAACAGGTTTCCGCCGGCAACACATTCGGAGCACTTCTACCGGCGGCCGTTCTAGGGCAAGGCTATCAGCCTAGAGCAAGGCTATCAGCGCAAGGTTATCAATAATGTGTGGTGCGATAGGCATCCACCGCGTGCGCTGCAAAAACGCCGACGCTGCAAAGCGCGAGCAAGGCCGAGATCAGCTCGATCATAGCTCACCCTCCTGCGGCGGCAGGGTGACGAGGTGCTGGCAGCAGGAATAATCCCAGATCAGGTCGAGGAAGAATTGCATGGTGGCCGTCCCTGTATGATTTTGACAACCAGATAACCGACCATCTGTTTCAGGCGTGTTTCGTCGCATCTGGAAACGGGTTTCTTGGGGAACCCCGGGCTGGTTTGTGCACTGCGGAGCCGCTACATCCTGCCCTTGCTCAATCTCATTAGCCGCGAGGCGGCACATCGCATGGCGAGGCGAAATCATGGCGCAGGTCGAGTGGTTCGACGATCTCACCATTGGAATGCAGTTCAAATCCCCCGAAGTTCACGTCACCGAGGCCGACATCAAGCGGTTCGCGGCGGAGTTTGATCCGCAGCCGATGCATCTCGACCACGAAGCCGCCAAGCAGACGCTGTTCAGGGGTCTCGCTGCCTCGGGCTGGCACACCGCCGCGATTGCCATGAGCCTCGCGATCCAGACCCGCCCCTTCGGCCCGCATCCGCTGATCGGCGCCGGCGTCGACGGGTTGCGCTGGACCATCCCGGTACGGCCCGATGACCGCCTGCATCTGGTTGGGGAGGTCATGAGCCTGACGCCGTCGAAGTCGAAGCCGCAGGGCATCGCATTGGTGAAATGGACCATGTTCAACCAGAACGGCGAGGAGGTTTACACCTTCACCCCGATCGCGATCGTGCCGCGGCGGGAGTAGGGCAAGGTCGGCGCCCTCCGCAACCGCCCGAAGCCCTTGCGGGTCACCGGCAGAGGTGGTCATCTCAGTCCGGGCAACACGCTGGAGGCTGACATGAAACGATCTCTTCTCGCCGCCGGGCTGCTGGCCGGCGCCTTGAGCGCCGTCGTTTTGACCGCGAGGCCGGTGCAGGCGCAACAATCCAAGGTCGGCGACTGGACCATCGAAAAGCGTACGCAAGACGCACATTGCAATGCGAGCCGCGGCTACAAGGACAAGGAAGACGAGAACCGGGACTACGTCATCGTCATCACCTATTCCGAGAAGGCTATCGTCATCGTGATGATCTATGACGGCTGGGAGTGGGACAAGGTGGGCGAGATTCTCCGGGCCGATGTCGGCACCGATGACGCCGATATCATGAAGAAGGCGAAGTGGGAGGTCATGGATAAGACCACCGTGCGCGGCATCTTCGAATACGAACAGTCCATGATGGACCGGCTGTCCAAGGCCAAGCGTCTCTCGCTCGATTTCGAGGACGATGACGACGATAGCATCGAGATGCAGGTGCCGCGTGCCGGTGAAGCGCTGGCGGCGCTGAAATTCTGCGAGGAGAATCGCAAGTAGATTGCCGGAGCCGGATGCGGGGCCGGCGGCATCGGGTGAAGACAGGGTTCTGCAGCGCGAACGGTGCCTGACGCATCGCACGCGTGACTCATCGCACACAGTCCGCGCGCTGTTCGCTTTAATCCTAGTCTTTGGCGAAAACGTCCAAGCCGCATCCTGCGGTTGACGTTACGCAAGGGCGATGTTCGATATTCCAGCATTTCGTTGCAACGTTTTCTCGGTGTCGATTGCGTCGTCCGGCCGATGACAATCCTCCACGCAAATCGATTCTCGTCCCTCGTCGGCGAGATCTACGACGCGGCGGTCGATCCCGCGCTGCGCAGCGGGGTGCTGGAACAGGTTTCGCATTTCGTCGGCGGATGTGCCGTGACCATCCTGTCCAGGGACAGAGCCAGGCTCTCGATCGAGATCCATGAGCATTTCGGCAGCGAACCCCACTTCCGCCAGCTATATCGCGACCGATATGTGGAACTTGACCCTCTGCTCGATCGTCATCTCACGCTCGCGGCGGAACAGACGATCGGCATCGCCGACATCATGTCTCAGGCGGATTTCCTGGCAACGAGCTTCTATCGCGAGTGGGTGGAACCGCAAGGAGCGATAGACCTTGCAACCGTTGCCCTCGAGAAGTCGGAGACGCGCACCACGATCCTGCAGGTGTTGCGCCACCGGTCGCGCGGAATCGTTGACGAGCCGATGCGTGAGCGCATGCGGCTGCTTGCTCCGCACCTCCAGCGCTCCAGGATCATGGGCCGGCAGATCAGGGCGCGCTCTCATACCGTGGACGACCTTGCCGATGTCTTGGATGGGCTGAGAACGGCGATCTGCCTGCTCGACGCAGATGGCCGCGTCGTGCATGCCAACGCAGCATGCCGCGGGCTCTTCGCCGATGCCAGCCTGCTCGCAATGGTCGGCGACCGGATCGTGGCCCGCAACACCCAGACCGACAAAATATTCCGCGGTCTGTGCGAAATCGATTCAGGCAGCGAAACTCGTTCCGCTGCCCGCCGCCAGATCGAGCTTGCGACATCAGTTGATGGGCAGCACTATCTGCTCCACGCTTTTCCCCTGAAGCGCGATCGCATTCCATCGCGAGATGCTGCAGCCACGGTTCTGTTCGTGCAGAAGGCCTCGGCAGCGACATGGCTGGCAGCCGATGCGATCGCTGCGGCCTTCAGGCTGACACCGTCCGAACTGCGCGTATTGATGGCCATTATCGAGATTGGCGGCGTTCCCGATATCGCTGCAAAGCTCGGCATCGCAGAAACCACGGTGAAGACGCATCTCGGCCGCCTGTTCGAGAAGACCGGCGCCGGCAGGCAGGCCGACCTGGTCAAGATCGCCACCGGCTTTGCCGTTCCGTTCGCGCGGCGAACGAACGGTGATGGCGACGCGATGTGATCCATTTCACATGGTTCGCCGGTATGTGCCGCGATCTCAATCCATTGTGATGAGCCAAGCTCCCGTGTCCTCCGAATGCAGGACGCGAGTCATTTGATACTTTCGTATATCGCGATCCAGAAAAGTGAAGAGCAGCAAGCGCCGCGAAGCGATGCCACGACGGCGTCAAACGCGAGTGTGAGGAAACGACAGCGCACGGCCGGACCTGCTCGTCGGTTGGAGGATTGCAGTGAGCCAATTTGATTTTTCCGTTATCAATGTTTCAACGAACGAAATTCCCGAAAACGAGCGTATCCCGCTGCTTCGCGATTTCTACTGCCGCGGGGTATTGAAGGCGGAGGTCGAGGTGAGGGAAGGAAAGCCGTTCGCGGCGAGCTTCACCTCCCACGTCTTGCCGGAAGCCCAATTGCTGATGGGAGGATTGTGCGGAGCGCGGGTCATGCGCACCAAGCACCTGGTTGCCGACGGCGATGACAGTCTGGCCCTGATCGTGAATCGATCTGGCGTGCTTGGGATATCCGAGCGGGGACACGATCTGAGCCTTCGGGCGGGAGAAGCCGTCCTGACCAGCGCGGAGGACGTCACGACGTTCGAGCGATTGTCCCTGGGTAGCTGTTTCTCGCTCCGTGTGCCGAGACGCGTGCTGGCGCCGATGATCGTGGATGTCGATGACGCCGTGATGCGGGTGATGCCGGAGAGCTCTACGGGACTTCGATTGCTGGTCGATTACGCGGTGACACTGGTGCGGGAGAATGCGTTCGCGATGCCAAATTTGCGCAAGCTCGGGGTCGGGCATCTGCACGATCTTCTGGCAATCGTCCTCGGTGCCACCAACGAGCCGCGGGAGCTGGCCGGGCGGCGCGGCGTCAAGGCGGCACGGCTGCAGAAGGCCAAAGTCTCCATCGCCAACAATTGCTGGCGGCAGGATCTCTCCGTTGCCACGGTCGCCCAGGAGCTCGGCGTCACGCCGCGTTATCTCCAGCGCCTGTTCGAGGCCGACGGCAAGACGTTCTCGTCCTTCCTGATCGAACAACGCGTCAAGCGTGCGCATCGCATGTTGCGCGAACCCGGATACGCCGAGCGGACGGTCAGCTCGATCGCCTACGATGTCGGTTTCGGCGATCTCTCCTATTTCAACCGCTGCTTCCGGCGGACTTATGGCGCCACGCCCAGTGACGTCAGGAGCCGCGAGATGTCGTGACCGCGCGCGATTGAATGTCAGGTCAAATGCCGATTGGAGACGGCACGGGCGTGCGCCGCCCGCAGTTGGAGTGTTGTGTTGCATGCGCCGTTTTTTCTTTGATCTTATGCTCGGCAATATCGTGAAGATCGATCCGGGTGGCATGGTGTTCGAATGCCCCGAAGCGACATTCGTGGTGGCCAACGAGATGGCAAGCCACCTGTTCGTCTGGCGCGACGATTTGCGCGGCCGCGATGCCTGCATCCGGGTCAGAGACACCGACGGGCGCGAGATCTATCGCGCCGCGGTCTGGTCGGAGAATGTGGAGAAGGTCGGCTGGGACGAGACGTGAGCATCCCGGTGCGGTATCGCAACCCCGCATCGGTAGCGCCCGAAACGGATATCCGTTCGTTCCGGCCGGGCTCGCTCCGCCGGGCCAGCCTCATCCGATCGGAGGATGCCGCATGCTGAGGTTGTGGTATGCTTGGTGATATTGATCACTCAGGCCATTTATAGCCATGCATGGACCACGGAAACTGCCCGACCTGGTCGAGGCCATCTACGATGCCGGACTCGATCCCTCGCTGTGGAATAACGTCGTCACCGGCATCCGCGACTTCGTCGGCGGCCAGGCCTGCGGGCTGTTTTCCAAGGACTCGATCAGCAAATTCGGCGTCACGCACTATTATTGCGGGGCGGACCCGCACTACATCCGGCTCTATTCCGAGACGCATTCGAAGTTCGATCCGCTGACGGTCCTGCCGCCGCATGGCCAGATCGTCAGCATCCCGGATCTCGTCAATTTCGATGAATATCGGCGGGGACGCTTTTACCAGGAATGGATGCGGCCGCAGGGTTGCAGCGATGCGGCCAACGTCGTGCTCGAGAATTCGAATGCGAACTGCCCCGTGATGATGACGGTGCTGTCGGGCCGCCGGATGGTGGATCCGGTGATGAAGCACCGCCTCTCGCTGGTCGTCCCGCACGCCAGCCGCGCGTTGCTGATCAACCGCGCCATGACCTCGCAATTGACGCTGGCGACGGCGCTGGCGGAGGTCCTGGACAATCTTGCATGCGGCATCTTCCTGCTCGATGGCTTCTGCCGGGTGGTGCACGCGAATTCCGCGGGGCACGACATGCTTGCGGCCGACGATCTGGTTCGGTCCGTTGCGGGGCAATTGGTGACCAGCAGTGCGGAGGCCAATCAAACGCTGCGGGAAGCGTTCGCGACCCGCAATGAAATTACCCTGCTTACCACAAAGGGGCATGCGTTTTCGCTGCTTTCGCCTTCGGGCGAGCGCTACGTCGCGCACATCCTGCCGCTGTCGTCCGTCCTGCGGGACCGCAGCGAGCGGGTGGTCGATGCCGTCGGTGCGCTGCTGCTGCGCAAGGTATCGCTCGGCGGACAGTCCTACGGCGAATTGATCGCGCGGACATTCGACCTTACGCCGGCCGAGCTGCGCGTGTTCCTGTCAATCGTCGAGGTTGGCGGCGTCCCGGAGACGGCGGTCGCGCTCGGTATCGCAGAAACGACGGCGAAGACGCATCTGCATCGCGTGTTCGCCAAGACGGGCGTTTCGCGTCAGGCCGATCTCGTCAAGCTTGCGGCAGGATTCTCCAATCCGCTCGTCAACTAGACCGTCGATTTTGCCTTCACGATTGAACCTTTCGCTCCCGCGAAAGACTCACGGAAGCCGCCAGGCATGAAGAACATGTCGCCATCTCCATGTGTCAATATTGGCTCTTCCGATGCCCCGACCTCCAAAGCCGTCCGAGTTGATCGAGACTATCTATGACGCGGGTCTCCACCCAGAGTTGTGGAGCGAGGTCGTTGTCAAACTCAATGCCTTCATCGGCAGCCAGGCCTGTGGTCTGATTTCGAAGGACCCGGTCAGCAAATCGGGCGCGACGCATTATTACTGTGGAGTCGATCCGCACTACATTCAGCTCTATGCGGAGACCTACTCCCGGTACGACCCGCTCGCTCGGCTTCCGCGCTACGGCGAGGTGCGCAACATCCCCGATCTCGTGGATTTCGACGAATATCGCCGCGGCCGCTTCTACCAGGAATGGCTGCGCCCCCAGGGCTGCGTCGACGTCGCCAACGTGGTGCTGGAGCAGTCGAAGTCGCCCTGTCCGATGCTGATGACGGTGATCCCGGGCAGGGGGATGCTCGACGCCGAGCAACGGGCGCGGATGCAGTTCCTGGTTCCGCATGCGAGCCGGGCGTTGCTGATCAACCGGGCGATCGACCGGAAGCAGCAGCGCGCGATCGCGCTCGCCGACGTCGTGGACCAGTTGAATGCGGGCGTCATCCTGCTCGATTCGACCTGTCATATCGTCCACAGCAATCCGGCCGCGGAGACAATCCTGGCCGTCGATGATGTCCTGCGGTCTGTCTCGGGCCGGTTGGTGGCAAGCTCCTCCACTGTAAATTCGGGCGTTGCGCGATATTTTCCGCGACACAAGCGAAGTTGCGTTGGCGGCATCTTCGGGTCGGAAAATTCCGCTGATATCGCGTGACGGTTCCTACTACGTCGCGCAAATCATCGCGCTGCCATCATTGCTGCGAGAGGGTAGGGCCGAGCGCAGTTCGGCCGTAGGAGCCTTGTTCATCTGGAAAGCGGAACTCGACGGCCGCTCGAGTGCCGGTCTCATTGATCGCACCTTCGAACTCACGCCTGCGGAACTGAGGGTCTTGCAGTCGATCGTCGATGTCGGCGGCGTGCCGGAGACCGCGGTTGCGCTCGGCATCGCGGAGACGACGGTGAAGACGCATCTGCATCGGGTGTTCGCCAAGACCGGCGTTTCTCGTCAAGCCGATCTCGTCAAGCTCGCAGCTGGATTCTCCAATCCGCTCGTGCACTGAGACGCGTTCAAAAACGCAGGCGAGTCGCTGCAGCTCGCAATAGGTTCAATCAGAAGCATCATTAGAAAGTTATCGCGCGTCGTTCGATCGAATGACGCGATTTTCCGCGCTCTATTCTACTGAACATCACACGGTCTGTTGTTCGACGTATCGGGCATTTGTGTGAAGCAATTCACTGCAGGCGGAAGTGGATCCCGTCAACCTCTCGAACAGGTTGAGAGGAGATTGTCATGCGAACGGCGTCACCGGTTTTTGCAGGCAGGTTCCGCGATATCGTCGCCCGCATAGGCGCGGTGCTCCGCGCGCAGCGGGAAATCGACGCGCAGCGCGTGTTGCATCGCTATCGCCATCTGCTGGAGCAGCCGCACGAAACATTGCGTTTGAATGAAATCATTCCGGTCAGCAACGAAGAGGATATTGCAGAAAATGCCAACGGATCTGATGGGTGCGAGTGCGCCGCCGGACACCCCAAATTCGAACGTGCGTAACGTCAACGTCGTCGCGATCGCGCTGACCGCGGCGCTCGTCACGCTCCAACTGGTCGGCCTCGCGATGGTGGAGCGATCTCACGCTTACGCGATGCATCCGTCGGCTCCACTCGAGCCGGCCGCTTGCACGGAGAGCGCCGAGGTTCCTGTCTCGCAAATTCCCCACGATTGACCGGAGGGCGGATTGTGCCTGATGTCACGACTCTGATGCTGCTCAGCGTTGCCGTGTTCGCCGGTGCCTTCGTCTCGGGGCTCTCGGGATTTGCCTTCTCGGCGGTGGCGGGCGCCATCCTGCTCCGGGTGTTTCAGCCGCTCGAAGCCGTGCCGCTGATGATGGCGTGCAGCATCGGCGTGCAGGCCACCAATCTGTGGGCGCTTCGACGCAATATCCGCTGGGAAGGCAGCCTGCTGCTGATCGTCGGTGGCTTGATCGGAGTTCCCATCGCGGTATCGCTGCTCCAGAGCACCGATACGCATCTGCTCCGGCGCGGCTTCGGCATCATCGTTGCACTCTATGCGGCCTACATGTTGCTGCGGCCGACGTTGGTGACGGCCGGCGAGGCGGTCGGGCGGCATTGGGTTGCCTTGATCGGGTTCGGGGGAGGGCTGGTCGGCGGGCTGACCGCGATGCCCGGCGCGATCCCGACGATCTGGTGCGACATGCGCGGCATGCCCAAGAGCGAGCAGCGCGGCCTGGTGCAGCCGTTCATCGCCGCGATGCAGCTGTTCGCGATCGCGCTGCTGGTCGGACATCAGGATCTGTCGTCAAAAGTCTTCGTCGATCTCGCGGTCAGCCTGCCGGCGCTCTTCGCAGGCTCCGCGCTTGGCGTGATCGCCTTCCACAGGGTCAACGAGACGGTCTTTCGCAAGACCGTGCTCGTTTTGTTGTTGCTGTCGGGGATTTCCCTGATCTAGTGCCCGACGGGTTGCACCGGCGCCGCGCTGGTGTCGCTGCCGTGATGCGTCAGCGGCTTCATGCCGGTGACGGTCCGCAGCAGCACATAGAACACCGGCGTCAGGAACAGGCCGAATACGGTGACGCCAATCATGCCGGAGAACACGGCGACGCCCATGGCGCGCCGCATCTCCGAGCCTGCGCCGGTGGACAACACCAGCGGCAGCACGCCCATGATGAACGCCATCGACGTCATCAGGATCGGGCGCAACCGCAGTCGGCTCGCCTCGATCGCTGCCCGGATCGGCGTGCGGCCTGCGAACTCGAGCTCGCGCGCGAATTCGACGATCAGGATCGCGTTCTTGGCCGAGAGTCCCACCAGCACGATCAAGCCGATCTGGGTGAAGACGTTGTTGTCGCCCTTGGAGATCCAGACCCCGAACATCCCAGCCAGCAGGCCCATCGGCACGATCATGAGGATCGAGAGCGGCAAGGTCAGGCTTTCATAGAGTGCGGCCAGCACCAGGAACACCAGCAGGATCGCCAGCGGGAACACCCAGAGGCCGGAATTTCCGGCGATGAACTCCTGATAGGTCAGGTCGGTCCATTCAAAGGCGAAGCCGGGCGGCAATGTCTCCGCCGCGATCCGCGTCGCGACCTCCTGTGCCTGGCCGGAGGAAAAGCCGGGCGCAGCCGCCGCGTTGATGTCGGAGGACAGAAAGCCGTTGTAGCGGATCGCGCGCTCGGGGCCGGCGCTCTGGCGGATCGTGAGCAACGCCGACAGCGGCACCATGTCGCCGGAGGACGAGCGCACCTTCAACTGCCTGATGTCGTCGGCACGCGCGCGGAAGGGCGCGTCGGCCTGCACGTAGACGGAATAGGTGCGGCCAAACTTGTTGAAGTCGTTGACGTAGTAGGAACCGAGATAGATCTGGAGGGTGTTGAACACCTCCGTCACGGGGACCCCGAGCTGCAGCGCCTTGGTGCGGTCAATGTCGGCAAAGAGCTGGGGCACGTTGACCTGGAAGCTCGAGAACACGCCGGCGATCTCCGGTGCTTTCTGCATCGCCGCCATGAACGCATTCGTCGCCTGGTTCAGCGCCTCATAGCCGAGGCCGGCGCGATCCTCGATCTGCAGCTTGAATCCGCCGATGGTGCCGAGACCGTTGACCGGCGGCGGCGGGAACATGGCGATAAAGGCTTCCTGAATCCCGGAGTATTTCTTGTTGAGGTCGGCCGCGATTGCATTGCCGCTCAGCGCGGGGCTCTTGCGCTCGTCGAACGGCTTCAGCGTCGAGAACACAATGCCGGCGTTGGAGGAGTTGGTGAAGCCCGAGATCGACAGGCCCGGGAATGCAACCGAGCTCTCGACACCGGGCTGGGTCAGCGCGATGTCGCTCATCTTGCGGATGACGTCTTCGGTGCGGTCCAGCGTTGCGCCATCAGGCAGTCGTGAGAACCCGACCAGATACTGCTTGTCCTGACCCGGCACGAAGCCGCTCGGGACCTGCTGGAACAGGAGGGCGGTGAGGCCGACCAGGACCACATAGAGGCCCATGACGGCCGCCTTGCCCGAGATCACCTTGGTGACGGTGCCGCTGTAATTCTCCGACGAACGTGTGAACACCTTGTTGAAGCCGCGGAAGAACCAGCCGAGGCCCTTTTCCATGATGATCGTCAGCCGGTCCTTCGGCTCGTTGTGTCCCTTGAGCAGCAGGGCCGACAGCGCCGGCGACAGCGTCAGCGAGTTGATGGCCGAGATCACCGTCGAGATCGCGATCGTCAGCGCGAACTGCTTGTAGAATTGCCCGGTGAGGCCGGAGATGAAGGCGAGCGGCACGAACACGGCGATCAGAACCATGGCGATCGCGATGATCGGCCCCGACACCTCGCGCATCGCCTGGTAGGTCGCATCGCGCGGCGACAGCCCGCCCTCGATGTTGCGCTCGACGTTCTCGACCACGACGATGGCGTCGTCGACCACGATGCCGATCGCAAGCACCAGGCCGAACAGGCTGAGCGCGTTGATGGAGAAGCCGAAGACGTGCATCACCGCGAAGGTGCCGACGATCGACACGGGCACCGCCAGCAGCGGAATGATCGAGGCGCGCCAGGTCTGGAGGAACAGGATCACCACCAGCACCACCAGCGCGATCGCCTCCAGCAGCGTGTGGATCACGGCCTCGATCGACGAGCGGACGAATTGGGTCGGGTCGTAGACGATCTGGTAGGACACGCCTTCCGGCATGTTCTTCTTGATTTCGGCCATGGTGGCGCGAACGTGGTCGGAAATCTCGAGCGCATTGGAGCCGGGCGCCTGGAAGATCGGGATCGCAACCGCCTGCTTGTTGTCGAGCAGCGAACGCAGGCCGTATTGCGAGGCGCCGAGCTCGATGCGTGCGACGTCGCGCAGCCGCACCACCTCGCCACGCGTGCCGGTCTTGACCACGATGTCGCCGAACTGCTCCTCGTTCGCCAGCCGTCCCTCGGCGTTGACGGACAGTTGCAGGTCGATGCCCTTGACGTTCGGAGAGGAGCCGACCACGCCGGCGGCGGCTTCGACGTTCTGCGCCTGGATCGACTTGACGATATCGCTCGCCGTGAGGCCGTGCTCGGCTGCCTTCTGCGGATCGACCCACACCCGCATCGAATAGTCGCCGGCGCCATAGAGTTGAACGTCGCCGACGCCGTCGATCCGCGCCAGCCGGTCCTTGACGTTGAGCACGGCGTAGTTGCGCAAATACGTCATGTCGTAGCGATTGTTCGGCGACAGCAGATGCACGACCATGGTGAGGTCGGGCGAGGACTTCTTGGTGATGATGCCGAGCTGCCGCACCACAGCGGGCAGGCGCGGCTCGGCCTGCTGCACGCGGTTCTGCACCAGCTGCGTCGCCTTGTCAGGATCGGTGCCGAGCCGGAACGTCACCGTCAGAGTCATCGCGCCGTCGGTGGTCGCCTGGCTCGACATGTAGAGCATGTTCTCGACGCCGTTGATCTGCTCCTCGATCGGCGTCGCCACCGTTTCCGCGATCACCTTCGGATTGGCGCCGGGATAGGTCGCGCGCACCACCACCGAGGGCGGCACGACGTCGGGATATTCCGAGATCGGCATCGCGAACAGCGAGATCAGGCCCGCGAGAAAGATCAGGACCGACAGCACGCCGGCGAAAATCGGACGATCGATGAAGAATTTCGAGAGATTCATGGCCTTGCCCCTGCGCGAGAGACGACTCTCCCGTCATTCCGGGGCGCAGACAAAGCCGCGAACCCGGAATCCAGAAGTATGTCTAGGTAGTTCAACGATTTCGACATTCCGGTTCGCGCTGCCCGCGCGCTCCGGCATGGCGGAGACGCTAACGCTGCACGACGTCCTGATTGCTGTGGTTGGATGCCTGCTGCGGCCCGCGCGCGCCCATTGCCGCGATCTCCGTCTTGAGCAGGGCACCCGGGCGCACGCGCTGGAGGCCGTTGACGATGATGCGGTCGCCGGTCTTCAGCCCCGCCGTCACGATACGCAACCCGTCCACCGAGCCACCGAGCGTGATCGACCGGTAGACCGCGCGGCTATCGTCGCCGACCGCCATCACGAACTTCTTGTCCTGATCGGTGCCGATCGCGCGCTCGTCGATCATGACCAGCGATTGCTGCTTGGGTTGGCCCATGCGCACGCGGGCGAACTGACCGGGGATGAGACGCCCGTCCTCGTTGTCGAACACCGCGCGGACACGGATGGTGCCGCTCTGGCCGTTGACCTGGTTGTCGATGAGCTGGATGTGCCCCTTCGCCGAGAGACCGCCGGAGGTCGCCATCGCGACCGGGATCTGATCGAGATTGCCGCGCTTGCCGGAGTCCTCGGAAATCGAGTTCAACGCCCGCACCACCAGCTCTTCATCCGCATCGAACGACGCATAGATCGGATTGACCGAGACCAGCGAGGTCAGCACCGGAGAGGCGGTGCCGGCGGCGACGAGATTGCCGACGGTGATTTCGATCTTGCCGACGCGGCCGTCCACGGGCGCACGTACCTCGGTGTAATCGAGATTGAGTTTTGCGGTCTGGAGCGTCGCCTCGGCCGCCTTCACGTTGGCGATGGCCTCGCGGTTGGCGTTGTCGCGCTGGTCGTAGTCGCGCCGCGTGACTACCGCGTTGCCGACCAGTTGCGCGCCGCGCTCGAGCTCATTCTGCGTGAACACGACGCGCGCTTTCGCGGCTTCGAGCTGGGCCGCGGCCTTGTCGACCTCGGCCGCGTAGGGCGCTGGGTCGATCTTGAACAGGACGTCGCCTGCCTTCACCAGCGCACCTTCGGTGAAGTTGGTCGACAGGATCGCACCGGCCACGCGCGGGCGAAGCTCGACGCGTTGGATGGCCTCGAGCCGGCCGGAGAAATCGTCCCACAGCACCGTCTGCTTTGGTTCGATCAGAGCGACAGTGACGGGGACGGCTTGCTCGGCCGCGGCGGTCGCGGTCGCCTGCGCGGCACGAAAGTAATGGCCGGTCGCGATCGAGCCGGCTGCGACGAGAGCGCCCACGATGGCGACGCCGCCGAGAAGGCGGCGGACACGGCCAGGGCGAGAGGTATTTTGGGAGGGGGGCATTTGCGCGCTCCAGATATGTAGTGTTGACTACAGATGTGGAGCTGGATACCGCAGCGCAAGATACTTATGTACCGTCCGCTAAGAAAATTGTAGCCGCTTACCGCAAGAGTTGGCAAGTGGAAGAGAAAATAAAGCGAGAACAAAGAGATAGGATCAGGCGTTAGGTTGAGAGACGACGCCGATTTCGAGGAGAACAGGCACATGGGCATGGGACGCCCCCGCGAATTCGACGCCGAAACGGCGTTGGACCAGGCGATGGAAGTGTTTTGGCGCCATGGCTACGAGGGTGCCACGATCGCTCAGTTGACCGAGGCCATGGGGATCAATCCGCCCAGCCTCTATGCCTGTTTCGGCAACAAGGAAGGGCTGCTGAAGGCCGCACTCGACCGCTATACCAAACTGCGCAACGTCTGGATGGACGAGGTGGTGGCGGCACCCACCGCCCGCGAGGTCGCCGAGCGGATGCTGATGGGCATCGCCGACAAGCAAACCGATCCGGCCAACCCGCCCGGCTGCCTGCTCGTGCAGGGCGGTATTGCGTGCGGCACCGGATCAGAGAGCGTCCCCTTCGAGCTCGCCGCCCGTCGCGCCCAGAACGAGGACCAGCTTCGCGACCGTTTCATCCACGCCAAGACCGAAGGCGATCTCAAGCCGGGCTCGGATCCCGCAGCACTTGCGCGCTATGTCTCGGCCGTCGCGGTCGGCATGGGCGTGATGGCGTCCTCAGGCTCCGATCGCGAAGCGTTGCAGCAGGTCGCGAGCGTCGCCGTGCAGGCGGTCGAGGCGCAGTCGACTGAAAGAACCTGACGACCGTTGCCGCCTTCCTCTCTCAACTCACCGATTGCGTGGCAGCCAACGACGGCGGCGGAACGAAGCCGCCGAACGCGCGTTCGATCAATCCGGCGAGCGCAATCGTGGTGCGATCCTCGAGATAAGGCCCGATGATCTGGACGCCGATCGGCAGGCCCGACGGCGTGCGCTCGATCGGAACGGCGGTCGCAGGCAGTCCGCAGGTCGAAGCGGGGTCTGCCCAGATGAAGCATGCATCGGCATAGTTGTAGAGCTGTCCGTCGATATCGAGTTGCCGCGCGTCGAACGGCTCGGACTGGTCCTGTGGAAACGCCGGCACGGCCGCGGCCGGATAGATCACTGCGTCGAAATCTCGGAACAGCTCCTGCCACCGTTGTTGCAGCCGCAAGCGCGCCGCATCGGTCGCCAGCCATTCGCGATGGACCATCGCCCAGCCGCGCGCGCGCTCGGCCTGCAGGCTGCGGTCGTCGGGCGAAAGTGCCGCGGCAACTCCTTGCGCCTCTGCGAGGGCGGCCGGTGTCAGGCGTGGACTTCGCGCCGCGTTGAGCAGCTTCATGTAGAGCCGCGCGGATTCGGCGAGGTCGGGCAGCGACGCACTCGATCGCGAAACCCGCGCGCCTGATCGTTCGAGCCGTTCCGCCAACCGCCCGATGGCGGAACGCACGGCATCGCCTGTCGGCATCAACGGATGCGTATCGATCACGAGAATCCTGAAATCCCTGAGCTGGTCGTGGCGCGGGGCCGGCAACGCAAGACGATAGCCGATCCCCTCGCGCGTCTCGTCGGGGCCGGCGATCACGTCGAGGGCGAGCGCGAGGTCCGAGGCGGTGCGCGTCATCGGCCCGACGACGGCGAGATCACCCTGGCCAGGCACAGGCGGCGCCGGCGGCAGGCTGTATCCGCGCAGCGGGACCAGGCCGAGGCTCGGCTTGTGTCCGAACACACCGCAGAAATGCGCGGGCACCCGGATCGAGCCGCCGATATCCGAGCCGATCGAGAGCGGTCCGAACCCTGCGGCCAGCGCCGCGCCGGATCCGCCTGAGGAGCCGCCGGGCGATCGGCCGAGATCCCATGGATTGTTCGTCGTCCCGTAGATCTCATTGTAGCTCTGGAAATCTCTGAGACCGATCGGGATGTTGGTCTTGCCGATGATGACAGCGCCCGCTGCCTTCAACCGCGAGACGACAAGGGCGTCCTCCGCCGGCTGGAAATCCCTGGAATGCGGAAAGCCCCATGTCGTCGGCAGGCGGGCGACGTTGAACGGTTCTTTCAATGTCACGGGGATGCCAAGCAATGGCAGCCGCTCGCCGCGGCCAAGTGCGGCATCGGCGGCGCGTGCGGCGTCTCTTGCGCCATCGAAATCGCGAACGACGACGGCATTGATCCGCCCGTCCAGCGCCTCGATGCGCGCGATCGTATGCTCGATCAACTCCGACGCGGAAACCTTGCGCGCGTGCAGGGCGCTCAGCATTGTGCTGATCGAACCGTAGTCCCAGTCGCTGGCGGTCAGTCCGGGCGGCATCACGATCTCCATTGTCTCGCCTCGCCGCGTCGATGTCTCGGCTGCAAACCTATCCGAGCATCGAGCATGCAATTTGGCAGATGTAATGAGGAGGCCGCGCAACGGGAACCAGATCTGTCCGCCGGTCGGGGGCCGAAGGCGGCGTCCGACCGCCAGATCGCGGGATACGCACTTCTTGCCGCGGTCTATGCGCGATCGATGGGCTCTGTACGCGCTGCTGCTCGCGTGGCATTGGGGGTGGTGAAGCCTGGATACTGACAGCATGTTCGCCCTGACATTCCTTGGGACCTCGGCAAGCGTTCCGTCGACGGAGCGCAACCATCCGGCTCTCCTCGTGGAGGCAGCGGGCAAGCGCGTCCTCATCGATTGCGGCGAGGGTACGCAGCGTCAGTTGCTGCGCAGCGGTGCGGGGTTTCGGCGGCTTGACCGCATTCTGCTGACGCATGCCCATCTCGATCACGTGCTCGGCATTCCAGGTCTCTTCTCGACGCTGGGGTTGCGCCAGCAATCGGACGTGATGACCGTCCATGGAGGGCAGGGGACACTCGACATCGTCATCCGCATGCTTGCCGGCCTGTGGGGCGCGGGCAGGGCGCCGATCCCTGCGGAGTTCGCGCCGCTGATTGAAGGACAGGTTATCGACGCCGGTGACTTCACCATCGACTGCTTTCCGGTCCGCCACCGGGACACCGACAGCTTTGGTTTTTCCTTCCGGAGCCCCGCACGTCGCCATCTGGAGCGGGAGCGCCTCGCCGAGCTCGGTGTTCCCGATGGGCCCATGCGCGGAGAACTGGCCGCGGGACGACCGGTCGTGATCGCCGGCCGCACGATTGATCCGGAAGACGTTCTGGGGCCGCCGAGCGGCGGCAGGAAGCTCGTGGTAATCGGCGACACCGAAACCACCGACGGGCTATCCAAACATGTCGTCGATGCCGATCTACTGGTGGTCGAGGCGACCTTCCTCGATCGCGACGCTGCGACCGCACGGGACTATGGCCACCTCACCGCCCGCGAGGCGGCTTCATTTGCCGCCGCGAACAACGTCGGGCAACTCGTGCTGAATCACATGTCGGGGCGTTATCGGGACGAAGAAATTCTGGCCGAAGCGATAGGGGTTTTTCCAAACACGCGGATCGCCGCCGACTTCGATCACATCGTGATTTGAACGCCGCCCTCAGCTCGTCAATCCCGACTTGATCGCGAGGTCCTGCACCTCTCGCGTCGCCTGCATCAGCCTTGGCAGTGCCTGGTCGCGGAAGGTCTGCATGTCCATGCGCATCGCATCGACCGTGACGCTCAATCCCCCGATCACGAGACCCCGGGCATCGAAGATCGGCGTTGCCAGCGTGCGCAGGCCATAGGCGTTCTCGCCGTCGGAGACGGCATGGCCCTTCTTCTTCACCTGATCGAGCCGGGCGAGCAGGGCATCGAGATCGGTCAGCGTTCGCTCCGACAACTTGACGCGAGGGCGCGCTTCTAGTCGCTCGATCTGCTCGTGCCGCGCCAGATGCGCCAGCATGGCATGGCCGAGCGCGGCGCTGTAGGCGGGAATGCGCGTGCCCGGCCGGCGATCCATCTTGTGGCGGTCGAGGCCCGCGCCGATGCGCGCGAGATAGATCACGTCGCCGCCGTCGAGGATCCCGAGCGAGGCCGCATCGCCGACATCAGGCACGAGATCGCGCAGCAGCGGCTCGACGATCGGCCGCAACGATCCGTGCGACAGCACGGTGTAGCCAAGGTCGAGACAGGCAACCCCGAGGCGGAACCGGCGGCTTTGCGGAACCGCCTGGACATAGCCGAGCTCGACCAGGGTCTGGATCAGCCGGAATGCCGTCCCGCGATCGAGATCGGCGCGTGCGGCAATCTCACTCAGGGTCAACTCGAAGGCCTCGCTGGTGAAGCCCTTGAGCACAGCGAAGGCCTTGCCGACGGAAGCGACATAATTCTTGGGATTCTTCGGGGTGGTTTCCGGTGCGCGCTTCGTGGCCTTCTTTTCGATCTTGGCCATGCTCTAATGTCTCGCCATGACATGTCGCCCTTGACGTGGCGCCAAGCTGATTTTACGACAGGTCAAGCCAATAACAAATGTTCGCATTCCGAACAATATTGATTTGACGATCGGAGGAAGTTTGTCGACATCATCGCTGCACCCTCATGGCGTGTTCTCCGCCGCGCTGACGCCGCTCGACGCCGAGCTCGCCCCCGATCATGCGCGCTTCATCGCGCATTGCCGCCATCTTCTGGACGAGGGCTGCGATGGCATCGCGTTGCTGGGCACGACAGGCGAGGCGAACTCCTTCTCGGCAGCCGAGCGCATGGCACTGCTCGAGGCGGTGGTCGCCGCCGGCAACGCACCGCAGCGGCTGCTGCCGGGCACCGGCGTTGCCGCGCTCAGCGAGACCATTGCCCTGACGCGCCACGCGCTTTCGGTCGGCGTCGATACCGTCGTGATGTTGCCGCCGTTCTACTACAAGGGCGTCACCGATGACGGCATCTTCGCCTCCTACAGCGAAGTCGTGCAGCGCATCGGCGATGCCAGGCTCAAGGTCGTGCTCTATCACATCCCGCAGATGTCGGCGCAGCCGATCTCGCATGCCCTGATTGAGCGGCTGCGCGCGGCTTATCCGTCCACCTTCACCGGCATCAAGGATTCCTCCGGCGACTTCGCCAACATGACCGCGATGGTCGAGCGCTTCCCGGGCTTTTCGGTCCTGGTCGGGGCCGATCCGCTGCTGTTGCCGCTGCTGCGCAAGGGCGGCGCCGGCTGCATCACCGCCACTTCCAATCTCGTCGCGCGCGATCTCGCCTATGTCTACAAGCATTTTCGCGATAGCGACGACGACGCGGCACTCAAGACTGCGCAGGCGCGCATCGTGAAGGCGCGCGAATTGGTCTCGCGTTTCCCGCAGATGGCCTCCCTGAAGGCGCTGGTGGCCGAGCGCACCGGCCATGCCGGATGGCAGCGCCTGCGGCCGCCGCTGGAATCCTTGCCGTCGGAGCAGGTCAAACAGCTGCTCGCGAACGCGACGGCAATCGCTGCCTAGCGCGGCGCGCGACGAGGCGATCCGATGTCCGACCCTTTCCGTGATGCGTTGACCGGGCTTGCCGCCATCGTCGGCGACAAGAACGTCATTGCGTCCGGGCCCGACCAGGAGCCGTACGTCGTGGACTGGCGCGGGCGTTATCACGGTCGCGCGGCCGCCGTGGTGAAGCCCGGCTCGACCGCGGAGGTCGCCTCCGTCGTCGAGTACTGTGCGGCAAGGCAGCTCGCGATCGTACCGCAAGGTGGCAACACCGGGATGTGCGGCGCCGCGACCCCGGATGATCGTGCGGGCAATGTCGTGATCCGGCTCGACCGGATGCGGGCCGTGCGCGACGTCAGCCCGCTTGCCAACACCATCACGGTCGAGGCCGGATGCATTCTCGCCGAGGTGCAGAACGCGGCCCGGGACGTCGATCGCTATTTTCCCCTGAGCCTGGGTGCCGAGGGCTCCTGCCAGATCGGCGGCAACATCTCGACCAATGCCGGCGGCACGGCCGTGCTGCGCTACGGGCCGACGCGCGATCTCGTGCTCGGGCTGGAGGTCGTGCTGCCCGACGGGAGAATTTTCAACGGCCTGCGTGCGCTTCGCAAGGACAACACAGGTTACGCGCTCAAGCAGCTTTTCATCGGCGCAGAGGGGACGCTCGGCATTGTCACCGCTACCGTGCTGAAATTGTTCTCGCCACCGCGCAGCTCGGCGCTGGCGCTGCTCAAATTGCAGGGCGTCGAGCAGGCGCTGGAGATCATGCAACGCCTGCGCGGTGCGGTCGGCGACCGGCTCGGCAGTCTCGAGATCATGTCGCGATCACAGATCGAGGCGATCGCTGAGACCGTGCCGCATGTCACGATCCCGTTCGAGCTGACGACGCCGTGGTATCTGATCGTCGAGCTGACCGACACGCTCGCGGGCGTCGACCTTGATGAGCCGCTCGGCACGGTGCTCGTGGAGGCGATGGAGGCGGGGCTCGCCGAAGACGTCATCCTGGCGTCCAACCTGGCGCAGGCGAAGGCGATCTGGGCCGTCAGGCACAGCGTGTCCGAAGGCAACAAGCGCAGCGGTTATGTCGTGTCGCACGACAGCGTGGTGCCGTTGGAGCGTCAGGCCGCCTTCGTCACCAATGTCGAGGCCCGGATCAACGCCGCCGTGCCGCATGCGCGCGTCGTGATGCACGGCCATATCGGCGACGGCAACATCCACGTGATCGCCCTGATCGACCGCGCGCATGGCCGGAATCCGGATGCGATGGCCGCGCTGGTGGCTGAGATCAACGAGATCGTGGACGACGAGACCGTGGCGCAGGGCGGGGCGATCAGTGCCGAGCATGGCATCGGGATCACCAATCGCAGCCGGCTTGCCCGCGTCACCGATCCCCTCGAGATCGAGCTGATGCGCGATATCAAGCAATTGCTCGATCCCAAGGGCCTGATGAACCCGGGTAAGATCTTCAATGCCGGAGGCGCGCGACGATGACGAGCGTCCGCCTGCTTGCCGATGATCTCACCGGTGCGCTCGACACCGCGGCGGAGTTTGTCGGCCTGTGCGGACCGTTCAACGTCACCTGGCCGGAAGCGTCTGCGTCGCAGGATTCCGGAAGCCTCGCAATCGACAGCGGCAGCCGCGAGCGGTCGAAGGCCGAGAGCACCGAGATCGTCGGACGGCTGGCGCCGCGGCTTCAGGGTGGGACGATCGCCTACAAGAAGGTCGACAGCCTGCTGCGTGGCTCATGGGCCGCTGAGCTCGGGGCCTGCCTGCGCAGCGGCCATTGGGCGTCATGCGTTGTCGCACCCGCCTTCGACTATCAGGGGCGCCGCACCGTGGGTGGACAGCAATTTGCGCGTACGGTGCAGGGCGACTGGCATCGTGTCGGAGAGAATCTCCTGACCCAGTTGCAGGTGGAGGGCATCGAAGCGCGGCAGGGCCGGGCCGATACGCTCTCGCAGGGCGGCGTTCAGGTCTTCGATGCCGAGAGCGATATCGAGCTCGATCGTGTGGTCGAGATGGGACGGCGCATGCCGGGGCCCGTGCTCTGGTGCGGCAGCGGAGGGCTGGCCGGCGCGCTCGCCCGCAGTCATCGCGCCGATGCGCCGGACCAGTTGAAGCTGCCGGTGCTGGGGCTGTTCGGCTCCGACCAGGTTGCCACCGCCTCCCAACTTGCAGCATGCGGTGAGGCAACCATCACGCTTGCGGGAGCCGAGGGCACGCCGCGCGTCCAGCGCAAACTGGCCGCCGACGGCGTTGCGCTGGTCAGGTTCTCCCTCGCCGACGGTCTGACCCGCGCCGAGGCAGCGCGACGGATCGCGCGCGAGATGACGGCGCTGATCGCGGCACTTGAACCGCCGGGTACGCTGATCGTTGCCGGCGGAGAGACTTTGAAAGCCGCATGCGTTGCCCTCGGCGCGCATGCGTTGCAGGTGACAGGACGTATCGTGCCGGGATTGCCGCGTTCGATCTTGCAGGGCGGCCGCTGGGCCGGCGTCGATGTGATCTCGAAATCCGGCGCGTTCGGCCCCAGCGAGCTGTGGCGCGATCTGCTTCGGACCAATCATTTGCTCAACATGGAGAGTCCGACATGACCTCTCGCCATCTTGCCATCACCATGGGCGATCCGGCCGGAATCGGGCCGGAGATCATCGTCAAGGCCTGCGTCGGCCTGAAGGACCGGATCGCGACGGGCGATCTGCGTCTGTTGATCATCGGCAGCGGCGCGGCGCTCGATGGTGCGAAAGCCACGCTCGGTGCGGGCATTGCGATCCCGGAGGTTACGCCCGACGATCGCGAGTGGCCAAACCTGTGCTTCCTCCAGGCCGACGCCGAAGGCAACCCGATCAAGCCCGGCGTGCTCTCGGCCGATGGCGGCCGTTTTGCCTACAAGGCGATCGAGCAGGGCGTCCGCCTGACGCAGGCGGGACGGACCGCGGCCATCGTCACGGCACCGCTCAACAAGGAAGCGCTCAACAAGGCTGGCTATCATTTCCCCGGTCATACCGAGATGCTGGCGCATCTCACCGGTGTGCGCGGCTCGGTGATGCTGCTCGCCCATGGCAACATGCGCGTCAGCCATGTCTCGACCCACGTGGCGCTCGAGGACGTGCCGAAGCGTCTGACGCCGGAGCGCCTGCGCATGGTCATCGACCTCACCAACGATGCGCTGCTCAGGCTCGGCATCGCCAAGCCGAAGATCGCCATCGCCGCGCTCAATCCGCACGCCGGCGAGGGCGGCCTGTTCGGCCGGCAGGACATCGACGTGTCCGCGCCGACGATTGCGAGGGCGGTCGCCGACGGCCTTGATGTCGTCGGTCCCGTGCCCGGCGACACCGTCTTCGTCAAGCTGCGGGCTGGCCAGTACGATGCCGTGGTGGCGATGTATCACGACCAGGGGCACATCCCCGTCAAGCTGCTCGGCTTCCAGATCGATCCTGCGACCGGGCGCTGGCAGGAGCTCTCCGGCGTCAACATCACGCTGGGCCTGCCGATCATCCGCACCTCCGTCGATCATGGCACCGCCTTTGATATCGCCGGCAAGGGCATCGCCAACGAGCACAGCCTGATCGAGGCCATCGACTATGCCGAACGGCTGGCCGTGGGCGCCTCCGCATCCAAATCATGAGATCGATCGCGACGATGACCAACGCTTTCACACCCATCGAAATCCTTCGTCCGACCGTCCTCGAGTTCGGCTGCGGCACGATCGCCGCAGCGGCGCGCTTCGCCGAGCGCATTCGCGCCAAACGACCGCTCGTGATTTCCGATCCGTTCAACGCGCGCCGTGTCGACACGCTGGCGCTGCCGGGTGCAGTGAAGGTGTTCGGCGAGGTCAAGCCCGAGCCGGACCTGCCCAACCTCGACAAGGCCGTGGCGATGGCGCGCGACGTCAAACCCGATCTCGTCATCGGCTTCGGTGGTGGCAGTGCGATGGATCTCGCCAAGCTGGTCGCGGTGCTGTGTACCTCCGAGGTAGCCTTTGCCGATATCATCGGTCCCGAGAAGGTGGCCGGCCGCAGCGTGGCGCTGATGCAGATTCCGACGACGTCTGGCACCGGCAGCGAGGCCGGCACCCGCGCGCTCGTCACCGATCCCGTCAGCCAGAACAAGCAGGCGGTGCAGAGCCGCTTCATGCTGGCAGATATCGCCATCGTGGATCCGGACCTGACGATGACCGTGCCGAAGGAGGTCACTGCCGCCACCGGCGTCGATGCTCTGGCGCATTGCGTCGAGGCCTATACCAGCCGCAAGGCGCATCCGGCGATCGACCTCTACGCGCTCGAAGGCGCCCGGCTGGTCGGCCAATATCTCAAGCGCGCGGTCGCCGACGGCGGCGATCGTGAGGCGCGCGCGGGTCTGGCGCTGGCCTCGCTGTACGGCGGCTATTGCCTCGGACCGGTGAACACGACCGCCGGCCATGCGGTGGCTTATCCGCTCGGCACGCGCCATCATGTGGCGCATGGGCTCGCCTGCGCGGTGATCTTCCCGCATACGCTGGCGTTCAACATGCCGGCGGCCGAGGCGAAGACGGTGGCGGTGCTGGCGGCACTCGGACTGCCGGCGCAGAGTGATGCGAAGCTTGCGTTCGAGGCGACTTATGGATTCTGCAGGAATCTCGGAATCGAGATGCGGCTGTCCGCACTCGGCGTGCCCCGGGACGATCTCGGCGTGATGGCTGGCGAGGCGCACGCAATTCGCCGCCTGCTCGACAACAATCCGCGCGACCTCGGCCGGGATGCGATCCTGAGCATGTACGAGGTCGCGTTCTAGCCATCTCCGCGCACGCGCGCGTCAGCCAATCAACAACAGGAAATGCAGAGGAAACTTCGATGAGATCGATGTGGCTTGTTCTTGCCTCGGCCGCGCTGCTGGCGACGTCGCCGGCGAAGGCCCAGGACGGCTATCCGTCCAAGCAGGTGACCGTGATCGTTCCCTTCGCCGCCGGCGGCACCGCGGACATTTTCGCACGTATGGTCTCGAACCATCTGCAACTGAAGTTCGGCAAGCCGTTCGTGGTCGAGAATGTCGGCGGCGCCGGTTCGATCCTCGGCGTGACGCGGCTGGCGAAGTCGGCGCCTGACGGCATCACGCTCGGGCTTGCCAGCACGTCCGCGCTCGCAATCAACCCCACTCTCTACGGACCGAAGCTCAGTTACCAACCGGACAAGGATCTGGCGCCGGTTGCCCAGATCAGCGTGGTGCCCAACGTTCTCGTCGTCAACCCCGACAAGATCAAGGCGCGCACCGTGCCGAAGTTGATCGCCTATCTCAAGGCGAACCCGGACAAGGTCTCGTTCGGCTCGGCCGGCGTCGGCACTTCGCAGCATCTTGCCGGCGAGTTGTTTCAGCAGATGACCGGCACCAGGATGGTGCACGTGCCCTACAAGGGCTCGAGCCAGATGCTGACGGATCTGCTCAGTGGCCAGATCGATCTGGCCTTCGACAACGTGCCGTTGCTGCTGCCGCAGGTGAAAACCGGCCAGCTCGCGATGCTTGCGACCGCAACGCCCAAGCGCGCCGCCTTCGATCCGGAAACGCCCGCGGTCGCCGAATTCCTGCCCGGCTTCGAGGCCGTCGCCTGGCATGGCTTCTTCGTTCCCGCCGCGACGCCGAAGCCGATCGTCGAAAAGCTCTCGGCCGAGATCCGCGCCTTCATGCAGCAGCCGGAGACGGTGCAGAAGATGGCCGAGCTCGGCGCAACCGCGGCTGCGGTGGATTCCGAACCGTTCGCGGCCTATATCGCCGCGGAAACGGCGCGCTGGAAGAAGGTGATCGAAGCTGCCAACATCAAGCTGGAGTAGCTGTCCGCGGGATCTCCGGGGGAGGCACGCAGCCCATCCACTGCAGCGCTTGCCAGCCCACGGCCGAGCGGGTAGAACGCTGCCACGCCTGAGCCGTGATTTGCGCCGAATGCGCTTCCGGCCCCAGCCGGGCTGTTCAATAAGCCATTGAATTTGTTCGGCTATTCCGTTGGGGAATGGTGTAACGGTAGCACAACAGACTCTGACTCTGTTTGTCTAGGTTCGAATCCTAGTTCCCCAGCCAATTCCGGCGCCTTTCTGTTTCCCCGCTGCGCCGTCTCGGCGCTACCTCGAATTTCTCCGCTCCGGATTCTTTGCTTTTTTCGCTGCTGATTTCTTTTTCTTCGCTACGGGCTTCTTCGTCTTGGCCAGGGTGAAGGGGCGGGCGGCCATGAAGGCCGGATTGCTGGCGCCCACCAGCGACAGTTTGGGTGACTGATCCGGCGGCATCTTGGCGCCGATGGCGGTGTGGAAGCGCCGGTAAGATCCCTTGAATGTCCCGCCGTTCCAGACCGCCTTCAGCGTTCCCGTGAACAGGCCGTTGAATGTGCCGTCCTGCGAGAGCTGGTTGTCCTGGCAGCCGGAGATCAGCAGCACCGACGCCTTGATCTTGGAGAAGGCCTCGGAAAGGTCGCGCCGCTTCAGGATCGGATCATAGGTCTTCCTGTTGGCCTGGTAGACGCGCAGCGCCATCTCGTCCGGCATCGCACGATAGATGGTGCCGGGGACGGTGCGTGCCCTAGCCTGATCGCGCGATGCTTTGCTATCTCTTCTTTCTCGTCGCCTTCTTTGTCGCCGGCGCCTGCTTGCGCCCCGTCTTACGCGGCCGCCTGGACGGTGTTTTCGCAGCAGGCCTGGCGGACGCCGCGCCTTGCGAATTGCCCCACGGCACGGGAGCCGCACAGCGAACCTTGGCGCCGACCAGATTCGGCGTCTGGCTGTATCGCATCCGCCTCAGTTTCTCCGTGACCAGCTCGTTGAGCGTCTTGAACGAGGGATTTTCGCCCTTGGCCCTCAGTTCGCGCAGAGTCCCGGCCATGGAGTAGGTGTAGACGCCGTAAGACGTCGCGCCGTCCCGGTATTCGTAGGAGAGCTGCTGCTCCTGACAGGCCTCGAGCAGGATCGGCATGTACGGGCCGAGATGGTCGAGCTCCTTGCGCGTCTTGTCGTAGTCCTTGTCCGGCTTGGTTCGCAGCATCATGGCGCGCCCCAGCCGTTGTGTTGCCCCGTTCTCCCCGAGGAAGTCGGCGCCATTTTTCCTGTCGTTCAGGCTCCTGTTCAGAGGCGTGAAGTCGCGCGGCACCCACATCCGCTCGGCCGCATCCCACTTCAGCGCACGGTGGCGGATGTCGTCTGGAGGGCTCAAGCCCCGGACACGGGGACCGCCGTCGCGCGTCAACCCGCCCGAATGGCAGCAATCGAACATCGCCACGAAATAGCTGTCATAGGGCAGTTGCGAGTACAGCTCGGCGAACTGGCGGTCCAGAATGGCGTGGGCCGGGGACCAGTCGAAATCATAGGGAACGAGACATTCGTCGACGTGATCAGGCTCGCCCTGGATGTTGTAGCGGGGAATTTGGGCGCCGTGCCCCGAATAGAACAGCATGCGCTCGTCGCCGCCACGAACGCCGTCGAGCAACCAATGCAACCGGTCCATGATCCCTTGCGTCGTCGCGCGGTCGTTGAGAACGATGCGGATATCTTCCGGCTCGAAACCGCTCTCCTGGAGCACCGAGCTCATCAGGAACACATCGTTGACGCAGCCTTCGAGCCTGCTGGCCGGGTCAGGATAGTCGTTGATGCCGATCAGCAGCGCGCGGCGGCCGGGTTTGACAGCAAGGCTCGCCATCTCGCGCGCGGCGCTCACGATCGCACGCGGGGCAGGCGTCGGAACGCCGTCATGCCAGACGGTCGCAATTGTGCTGGTGTGCGACAGGTACCACGTCGCATCGTGATTGAGCGCGTCGTTGGGAACGTCGAAGGACACGATGACCTGCTGGTAATTATCCGCACGAATGTCGAGCGGATAGGTCAGCACGTGATCGCCGGGATTATAGAGGTGATACCATTTTCGGCAGGTTAGGGGCTGAATGCGGCCGGCAAAGACGTCGCGCACCGCCGGGTTGCCGATTTGCGAGCCGAAGCTGACGAAGATCGCGTCCTTGATCGCGTCGCCGTCGTGCAGGAAGGTGTCGTAGCAGATCAGCGAGCCGAGGCTGTGCGCCAGGACCATGTCGTAGGTCTTGCCGTCGATCTTGTCGAGAATGAGCTGGCGGAGGTCCTTGCGGAGCTGTTCGTCGGTTGACCACTGGGCGATCATGCCTGCGGTCCATTTGATGACGGCGGGGATGTCGCCGATGCCGCGTGCGCCAGTCAGGAGATCGCCGATGCCGTGAACGACCGCGCTCGCCAGCAGCTTGGCCGCGGCCGCGGCGTAGGTGAGGGAATTGAGCGGGGCCTTCTCGAACAGATCGTCATAGCGAACGAAATCAATATCGAGCTGGACTCCCTGGTCGACCTGCTCGACGGCACGCGTGATGACTTCGGACCAGGACTGCTGAAACCCGGCATCGATCTCCGCGTGACCGACGCCGTGGACGCAAAGCAACGACAGGCGGGTCCTCATGAAAGCGGCCTCCCCAAATACAATCTGAAATAGCGGCTGTGCGGATGCAAACGTCAGGGATGATGTCACGGAGCCGCGACGGACGAATGTGAAGTAGCGCACGAATTGCTCGCGACAGTTTGCCTCACCTTGTGGGTGCCACGACGAGTCGGGCCGCCGCGCGCTGGATCGTCCTCCGGACACACAACCCAAGGAGATCCGTGATGCCCTATGTCGATGGTTTCGTGCTGGCCGTGCCGAAGGACAACATCGAGGCCTACAAGGCGCTGGCGACAACGGCCTGCGCGATCTGGATGGAGCACGGTGCGGTCGATTGTGTCGAATGCATTGGCGACGACGTGCCCTATGGCGAGCTGACCTCGTTTCCGCGCGCGGTGATGGCGAAGGAGGACGAGATCGTGGTGTTCTCATGGATCGTCTATCGCGACCGGGAGACTCGCGACGCCGTCAACAAGAAGGTGATGGCGGACCCGCGGCTGAAGTTGGAGGGCATGCCGTTCGACGGCAAGCGCATGATCTATGGCGGCTTCACGACGCTGCTGAGGGCGAGCGATCCCGTGGAGTGAGGGCGCCGACCCGGCCTACACATCGGTGCTTGCCCATGCAGCAGCATCGTGGCTAGCCGTTTCACTTGCTTTCGCGCGTCACTGTCATCATGCACGACGACCAGAAGCTCGACGGCGACTCCGTCGGCAACGCGCAGATGGCGCGGCAGTGAACGCGCGAAAGAGCTACTTGATCTTGTCGTAGGCCGCCGCGAAATCGCTCAGCGGCATCGGGATCGCGATCGTTTCCTTCGCCATGTTCTGGAAGGAGACCTTGAGCTGCTTGCCCGACCGCAAGGTCGCAAGCAGGTCTGGCGCGATCGGCGTCGAGGCGTAGCAGCCGCGGTTCTCGCAGGTCTGGATTGGGAGATCGACCGTCTTGCCGTCGTCGACCTGGAGCTTGGCGCCGATGGGAAGGTTGAGGCCGAGCGGCAATTGCAGCAGCGCCACGGGTGTGCGGGTGTCGGGCGCGATGCGGATGTTGATCAGGACGATGGTCTGGCCGGTCTTGGTGAGCACCGCGTTCTGCTCCATCGCGCATTCGAGCGGTGCGTCGCGGCTGACGCTGGTGCAGCGCACGACCCAGCCGGGCTGCTGCGCCGCAGCGCCGTCAGCCTGCGGCTGCGTCGGAGCCGGCGCGGGCTGTGCCGCCGGGGCAGAGGGAGCCGCGCTCTTCTTGGCGCCTTGCTGGGCATGCGCGGCACTCGCCGACAACAGGACAGCGGCGGCAAGGGCGACAAGTCTGGATTGCATGCACATAGCAAAACCGCGTTGACGTGAACCGAGGGCCTCGCTGTAACGTCGCGAGGCGCGCGGTGCAAGCTACTACTCGGCAGCTTCCTTAACGCTGCCGTGCTCGACCGTCTCGTCGCCTTCGCCGTCACCCTTACGGCCCCAGCCCGAGAACCAGTTGTTGAGCTCGTCGAGATAGAGATAGACGACCGGGGTGGTGAACAGCGTCAGCGCCTGGCTGACGATCAGACCGCCGACCATGGCGTAGCCGAGCGGCTGGCGAATCTCGGCGCCGGTGCCGTGGCCGAGCATCAGCGGCACGCCGCCGAGCAGGGCAGCCATCGTCGTCATCATGATCGGACGGAAGCGCAACAGCGCCGCCTGCCGGATCGATTCCGCCGGCGTCTTGTGCTCGTCGCGCTCGGCGGCGATGGCGAAGTCCACCATCATGATGCCGTTCTTCTTCACGATGCCGATCAGCAGAATGACTCCGATCAAAGCAATGAGGCTGAACTCGAAGCCCGCCGCCATCAGGATCGCGAGCGCGCCGACGCCGGCCGAGGGCAGGGTCGACAGAATCGTGATCGGATGGATGTAGCTCTCGTAGAGGATGCCGAGGATCAGATAGACCACGACCAGCGCGGCGAGGATGAGGAGCGGTACGGTGCCGAGCGATTGCTGGAACGCCTGTGCCGTGCCCTGGAAGCTCGAATTGAGCGTCGGCGGCGCGCCGAGATCGGCCATCGCCTTCTGCACGGCCTCGGTGGCCTGGCCGAGCGCGACGCCCTGGGCGAGGTTGAAGCTGATCGTGATCGCCGGGAACTGGCCCTGGTGGCTGATCGAGAGCGGGCGCACCGGATCGGTGCTCCAGGTCGCGAAGGTCGACAGCGGCACCTGGTCGCCGGTCAGCGGAGATTTCAGGTAGAGCTTGTTCAGGCTCTCGAGGCTGCCCTGCATCTCCGGCAGGATCTCGAGGATCACCTTGTAGGTGTTGAGCTGGGTGAAATACTGCGTGACCTGGCGCTGTCCGAAGGCGTCGTACAGCGTGTCGTCGATCAGCTGCGGCTGGATTCCGTAACGCGCTGCAGTATCGCGGTTGATCTTGAGCTGAACCGTGGTGCCCTGGGTCTGCTGGTCTGTCGCAACGTCGCGCAGTTGCGGCAGGGTCTGCATCTTGGCGAGGATCTTCGGCGCCCAGTCATTGAGCTCGGCGAGATCGGCGTCCTGCAGGGTGAACTCGAACTGCGTACGCGTCGGCCGGCCGCCGAGCCGGACGTCCTGGGCCGCCTGCATGTAGAGGCGGGCGCCGGACACCTTCTCGAGCTTGGGACGCAGCCGGGCGATGATCTGCTGCGCAGAGGCATTGCGGACGCTGAGCGGCTTCAACGTAATGAACATGTTGCCGTTGTTGCCGGCGCGGCCGCTGCCGCCGATGTTCATTGCGATCGTTGCGACGTCGGGATCGTCCATCACAATCTTGCCAAGTTCGACCTGGCGACGCTGCATCTCCGCGAACGAGATGTCCTGGGAGGCTTCCGAGGTCGCGGTGATCAGGCCGACGTCCTGTTGCGGGAAGAACCCTTTCGGGATCAGGACGAACAGATAGATCGACAGGGCAAGGGTCGCGAAGAAGATCGTGAGCGTCGTGCGGCGCCAGCTCAGGGCATGGTCGAGCACCCATTCATAGCCGCGCAGCATCGCATCGAAGCCGCGCTCGCTCCATTGGTAGAACTTGCCGTGGGTGACCTCGCCATGGGCGCGCAGGAAGCGCGAGGCCATCATCGGGGTCAGGGTCAGCGACACGAACATCGAGACGAAGATCGTCATCGCCAGGACGACGGCGAATTCGCGGAACAGGCGTCCGATGATGCCGCCCATCAGCAGCAGCGGAATCAGCACCGCGACCAGCGAGATGCTGATCGACACGATGGTGAAGCCGATTTCCTTGGAGCCCTTGAAGGCGGCCGCCATCGGCGATTCGCCTTCCTCGATGTAGCGCGTGATGTTCTCGAGCATCACGATGGCGTCGTCGACCACGAATCCGACCGCGATGGTGAGGGCCATCAGCGACAGATTGTCTAGCGAATAGCCGACGACCCACATCAAGGCGCACGCGCCCAGCAGCGCCAGCGGCACCGTGATGGTGGGAATGACGGTCGCCCAGAAACTGCGCAGGAAAATGAAGATGACCATGACCACCAGCGCAATGGTCAGCAGCAGCGTGAACTGGACGTCCTCGACCGCGGCGCGGATTGTCGTGGTGCGGTCGCTGATGAGCTCTATCTTGATCGCGGGCGGGATCGCGGCGACGAGGCGAGGCAGGGTGGCCTTGATCCGGTCGACAGTCTCGATGACGTTGGCGCCCGGCTGCTTGAATATCACCAGGAACACGCCGCGCTTGCCGTTGGCCCAGGCCGCCTGCTTGGCGTCTTCGGCGCCGCTGACCGCCTGGCCGACATCGCGGATTCGCAAGGGACCGCCATTGCGGTAAGCGATGATGACGTCGTTCCAGTCCTTGGCCTGGGTGAGCTGGTCGTTGGCGTAGATCGTGTAGGCGCGCTTCGGACCGTCGATGTTACCCTTCGGGCTGTCGACCGTGGTGATCGCGATCTGGCTGCGCACGTCCTCCATCGACAGGCCCTTGGCGACGAGCTTCGCCGGGTCGATCTGAATGCGGATCGAGGGCTTCTGCTGGCCGCCGATGAAGACCTGCGCGACGCCGGAGAGCTGGCTGATCTGCTGGGCGAGCTGGGCGTCGACCGCGTCGCTGACACTGGTCAGCGGCAATGTCTCGGAGGTCGCCGACAGTAGCAGGATCGGAGCGTCGGCCGGGTTGACCTTGCGGTAGGTCGGTGGCGAGGGCAGGTTCTTCGGCAGCTGACCGCTCGCGGCGTTGATGGCGCCCTGCACGTCGTTGGCGGCGCCGTCGATGCTGCGGTTGAGATCGAACTGGATGGTGATCGACGCGGTGCCCAGATAGCTCGTCGAGGTCATCTGGGCGATGCCCGGGATCTGGGCGAATTGCCGTTCGAGCGGCTGGGCCACCGACGAGGCCATGGTCTCGGGGCTGCCGCCCGGCAGATTGGCGGTGATCTGGATGGTCGGGAAGTCCACCTGCGGCAGGGGCGCGACGGGCAGCAGAGGATAGGCGACGAGACCGACGAAGAGAATGCCGGCCATCAGCAGCGAGGTGCCGATGGGATAACGGATGAAAGGTGCCGAAATCCCGCCCGCGTTCATTCCTGTCGAACCTTGTTCTGCGCCGGATCCGTACTCGCCACGGCCGTGGAGACGAGGCTTCCGGGCTGGACCTTGAATTGGCCCCCGGTGATCACCTGCTGCCCGGGCGCCAGCCCTTCGTCGACGACCGAACGTCCGTCGATGGCGTAGCTAACCTTGATCTTGTGCACCTCGGCCTTGCTGTCCTGATTGACGGTATAGGCGTAGAGGCCATTGGTGGAGTGCTGGACCGCGTCATCCGGGACAACGGTCGCATCCTTCAGAGTGCGCACCAGCAGGCGCGTCGACACCGACTGCCCGGGCCACAGCGCGTGGTCCTTGTTGTCGAACACCGCCTTGAGCCGGATCGTGCCGCTGCTGGTGTCGACCTGGTTGTTGATGACGGCGAGCTTGCCCTCGGCCAGCGTCTTCTTGCCGTCGGTGGTGAAGGCGATCACCCTGAGTGCGCCGGCCTTCTGGCCCTCGCTGATATAAGGCAACTGATCTTCCGGCGCCGTGAAGATCACCGAGATCGGCTCGACCTGCGAGATCGTGACGATGCCGGTCTGCGTCGAGGCGTTGACGATGTTGCCGACGTCGACCTGGCGCAGGCCCGCGACGCCGGTGATCGGCGCCTTGACCTGGGTGTAGTCGAGCTGGGTCTGCGCGTTGGAGATCGAAGCTTCGTCGGCGGCGATCTGGGCGGTGAGCTGGGCGACCGTGGAGCGCTGGGTGTCGACCCGCTGGGCGGTGGCGAATTCGCCGAGCTTCATGGCGCGCTGGAGCTCGAGATTGGCGTTGGCCAGATTTGCCTCGTCCTGCGCCTTCTTGGCCTTGGCCTGGTCGAGCGTGGCCTGATAGGGGCGGGGATCGATCGAGGCGAGAAGCTCGCCTTCCTTGACGATCTGGCCTTCGGTGAAGGCGATCTTGTCGATCTGGCCATCCACCCGGGTCCGGACTTGGACGGTGTTGAAGCCCGCAACCGTGCCGAGACCGGTCAGGTAAACCGGAAAGTCCACCTTCTGGACCGGGGAAACGCTCACGGGGACGGCGGGCGGGCGCTGCGGCCCCTTCTGTGCGGTCTGGGTTTTCCCGGCGTCGGGCGCGCCGAATTTCTGCCAACCATAGTAACCCGCGGAGGCCACGGCCGCGATGATCAGAATCCAGAGGATCGGCCGGGACTTTTTCATATCGTCTCGTGTCGGCTCTTATGCCTTAAGCTACGAATTATGAGGCAATCATAGGGTTCCAGGGCGCTTGTATAATACACGCCAAGTTCCAGTGTAAACAGCACTATCGGCTGAGAATCCTAAACAATTGGAAAGCTTTGCACTGCCTAGGCAGCTCCGTGTCACTACGGTGTGCAGTGCTGCATTTTCCTGTCAGGAACGATCAGCGTGCAAAGCTTGTGCAATGCTCGAAAGCGGTGTGCTCTGGACCGAGCGGCGCTGCGCATAGGCCGCAAGGCGTCGGCTCGCGAGAACGGTTCTAAATCGTGCGGAGGCCGTTTCGGTTGTCAGGAAAACCGGCATCAGTCATATCGGCGCTCCACAACGGGAGCGCAGCATGGACGAACTGAACGGCAAGCTGATCGCGTGTCAGATCCTGATCACGGGACTGATCGCACGCGTCGCCAACGAGCAGCGTGATCCCTTGCGCTTTCTCACCGACTTCCGCGACGAGATCAGAGCCGTCGTCGGCGGCGTCAACATTGCCGGCATGGACGACAGCGATCGCGTGCGCGCGGTGGCGCAGAAGACCGTCGACGAATTGTTCTCGCTGATGAAGCCGCCCAGCAGCGATTGACGATGCGCGCGCGACCGCCGATTCTCGCGCTCTCTTTAGAACAAATCCAATCTTGATTTAGAACGATTTGAAACTGCAGTTTAGAATCGTTTTGATCTGGACTTATTCAAGCGTTCTCGCGGCTTGCTCGCATTGACCCGCTATTTTGCGGCCGATACCAACACTCCAATCGCTCATCGAAGTGAATGGGCGAACAGGAATATGGGGCGTGTTTGGTAATGGGGCAGGTGGTCGCACCGAAGTCGTTGCGTTCGGTCGCAGCATTCGATGAAAAGTTCACGGGCGTTTCCGGCAAGAAGGTCTCCGCTGTCGCGGGCCTGATCGCGGCAGCATCGGTGTCGAGCGGTGCGGAGGCGCAGCAGTCGAACCTGCCGCCGGTAACGGTCGATGCGCCGGTCGCGCGTCCGCGCCCGGTGGCTTCGAAGCCGACGGCGGACCAGGTCCGCGCGCGCAATGCGCTTCGCCGCGCCGCGCAGCGGCAGCAGGCGGCGCAGCAGACCGCTCCCACCCGGCCGTCCGGTTCGGCCGACGCCAATCCGTATGCGGATCCGGCCGCGCCCTACAAGGTCGATCACGTGCAGGCCGGCGGAAAATTCCCGGAGAAGCTGGTCGATACGCCGAAATCCATCACGGTTCTCAGCAAGGAAGTGCTCGCGGACAAGAACGCCACGTCGCTGAAGCAGGCGATTCTGAGCACGGCCGGCGTGACGCTCGGTTCAGGCGAGGGCGGCAATGCGTTCGGCGACCGCTTTTTCATTCGCGGCTTCGATGCTCGCAACGACATCTTCATCGACGGCGTACGCGATTCCGGCGTGAGCGTTCGTGAGAACTTCTTCACCGAGCAAGTTGAGATCCTGCGGGGCCCCGGCTCGACCTTTTCCGGCCGCGGTGTCGCTGGCGGTGCGATCAACATCGTCACCAAGCAGGCAAATTCGGACAAGAGCTTCTACAACATGGACACGACGTTTGGCACCGACCAGACCAAGCGTGTCACGCTCGACGTCAACCAGGTGATCAATCCGACGCTCGCCGTTCGCGCGGGCGGTCTGTTCCAGGACGCCAATGTCGCCGGTCGTGACTACGTCAAGGACGACCGCAACGGCGCCTTCGTCGCGACGACCTGGAAGCCTGTCGACGCCGTCAAGGTCACCGCTGGCTACATCCATACCGAATTGACGGGAGTTCCGGACTTCGGTGTGCCCTATTATCGGCCGAGCACCTCGACCACCGCCGGCGGTCCATTCCCGGACTTCGGTGCCAACCGCAACAATTGGTATGGTCAGATCAACCGGGACTTCTTCCGGACCGGTCAGGACATCGGCACGCTCAACGCCGAGGTGCAGATCACCCCGGACCTGATCGTCAGCAACAAGTTCCGCGCGTCGCGTTCGACGCAGAATTATGTCGGAACGCTGCCGGAGAGCCCGGTCATCGCCACTCCGCTCTCGGCGTCGACGCTCACGATGAATCCGCAGAGCCGCCTGCAGATCACCGACGTGCTCGCCAACCAGACGGAGGCGACCTACAAATTCCAGGATGGGGCCGGCTTCAAGCATACCGCGCTGGCAGGAATCGAAGTCGATCGCGAGAGATCGTCGATCGATAAGTACCTCGGGCTTACCTCGGAGGGAAATGGTGTTCTCGTAACGCCAGGTGGCTCGCCGACGGGCGTCAGTGTGTTCTCTCCCCAGGACACTTATCTGCCAGGCAAAGCGCTCGCACTGGCAGGTCTGCCCATCAGCGTCGGCATCGACACCGTCAGCGGCTACGTCATGGACAGCGCGAATTATCGCGACCTGCTGATCCTCAACGGCGGCTTTCGCTACGACAATTACAGCATCAATTCATCCGGCTATGCGGCAAATGGCACGCTCGGCCAGCAGTCGGCGGAATTCCTGATCCCCAACTTCAATCTCGGGCTGACGCTCAAGCCTGCTCCGAACGGCAGCGTCTATGTGGCCTATGCCACTTCGGCGAACCCCGTCGGTGCCGAGTTCGACGGCACCAGCACGCCCTATGGCGCCTTCAATCCGACTCTCGCCGGCGGCAACACCCAGATCTTCGGGCCCGAGAAAAACAAGGCGATCGAACTCGGCACCAAATGGGAGCTGTTCGATCGTCATCTTTTGCTCACCGCGGCGCTGTTCCAGACCACCAAGGACAATGCGCGCGAGTCGCAGAACGTCGGTAGTGCGGCCGCCGCTGCGCCCTTGGGATGCGTCTATCCGACCGGAACGACCGGCAACATATCTTGCATTACCGCCGGTGCAGCCTACCGCATCCGCGGCATCGATCTCGGTATCGGTGGCAAGATCACCGACAAGTGGAGCGTGTTCGGCGGTCTCGTGCTGATGCAGTCGGAGGTGACGCAGTCGCTGGCGCCGTCGGCGAACAAGGCGCTGTATCCGACAAATGTCGGGCGTCCGCTCGCCAACGTCGCCCATGAGTCCTTCAGCTTGCTCACGAAGTACCAGCTCACCGACGTCTGGGAACTGGGTGGACAGGCGGTCTACCGTTCGAAGATCTACGGCGGCACTTTGCTCGCGGCGAACGTGGGCACGTCGCTTCCGAGCTATTGGCGTTTCGACATGTTTGCTGAGGCCAAGATCAACAAGAACTGGCAGGTCAAGCTGTTCGTGAACAACATCTTCGACAAACGCTATTACGACGCGCTGTACCAGAGCGCTGCGCCCTTCGTGCTGGAAGCACCGGGCCGTGCCGCCTATGTGGTGCTCTCGGCGCGCTACTGATGGAGCGACAGCCAGTTTCATGCTGACATGCATAGAAAACGTTCTGAGCAAAGATGATGTGGCGGATTTCCGCCGCATCATGGACGCCAGCGAATGGGAGGACGGCCGTTCCACCGCCGGCTCGCAGTCGGCCATGGTCAAGCGCAACGAGCAACTGCCGCCCGATAGCGAAATCGCGCGAAAACTCGGCAACCGCATCATCTCGGCGCTGACGTCGAACCCGCGCTTCATCGCGGCGGCGATCCCGCTCCAGATATTCCCGCCGCTGTTCAACCGCTATGCGGCCAGCAGCGGCCACCATTTCGGCCTGCATGTCGACAATGCCATCCGCGGCGACCGCCTGACCGGCCTTCGCATCCGCACAGACCTGTCGGTGACGCTGTTCCTGGCCGAGCCGGAGGAGTACGACGGTGGCGAACTTGTGATCGAGGACAGCTACGGTTCGCACGAAGTCAAGTTGCAGGCCGGGGACTGCGTGCTCTATCCCTCGACCAGCCTCCATCTCGTGACGCCGGTGACCAGGGGAACGCGGGTTGCGTCTTTCTTCTGGCTTCAGAGCATGATACGGGACGATCAAGCCCGGAGCATGATCTTTGACCTCGACACCGCGATACAGGCGCTGGTGGAACGGCTCGGGCGTGACGATCCCGAAACGGTCAAATTGACGGGTATCTATCACAACCTCATTCGCTACTGGGCCGAAGTATGAAGATCATGTCCTTCCAAGCAAGCCTTGCCGCAGCTCTGGTGCTGGCGGCCGCCTGGCTTGCATCCCCTGTTTCTGCCCAGACACAAGCCGCGCCCGCGGCACCGGTCCAGTCGACGGCTCAGCCGTCCGCGGTCAGCCCGGCCCCGGTTGTTGCTCCGCCTGCGGCGCCCCAAGCTGTCGCGCCCGCAAAGTCCGATCCGGCGGCCGGCATCGCGCCCGCCATGAAGGAATTGTCGCCCTGGGTGATGTTCCAGTCGGCGGACATCATCGTGAAGGCGGTGATGATTGGGCTCGCTTTTGCATCGCTGATGACCTGGACGGTGCTGATCGCCAAGTCGATCGAATTGTCGATCGCCGCGACCAAGCTTCGTTCGGCGCTGAAGAAGATCGCAGAGGCGCGCTCGCTCGCGGAAGCGCAGATGGCGCTCGGCGCCAAGGAGGGCATCCTGCCGTCCTTCCTGGCGGCGGCGCTGCGGGAGGCGCGGATGTCGGCCGGGCTCTCCAGCGACACCGGCATCAAGGAGCGGGCGGCTTCGAGCTTCTCCGAGATCATGCGCGCGGAGGCGCGGCGCATCCGCGTCGGCATGGGCGTGCTCGCCACCATCGGCTCGACCTCGCCCTTCGTCGGCCTGTTCGGCACGGTGTGGGGCATCATGAACAGCTTCATCGGCATCTCGAAGTCGCAGACCACGAACCTCGCCGTCGTCGCGCCCGGCATCGCCGAGGCGCTGCTCGCCACCGCGATCGGTCTGGTCGCCGCCATTCCCGCCGTCATCATCTACAATTACTTCTCGCGCGTGACGAAGAGCTATCTCGAGCTCGTCAGCCGTGCCTCGGGCGCTGCGGGGCGGTTGCTCTCGCGCGATCTCGACCGCAGCCACGGCAGCGTGCATTCGCGCGCGGCGGAGTGAACCATGGGCGTTTCGCTCGCAGACAATGATGACGACGACGATTTCGGCGAAACGCATGAAATCAACGTCACGCCGTTCATCGACGTCATCCTGGTGCTGCTGATCATCTTCATGGTCGCAGCGCCGCTGTCGACCGTCGACCTGCCGATCGATCTGCCGACGTCGAGTGCGACGCCGCAGAAGAAGCCGGACAAGCCGACCTATCTCAGCATCAAGCCCGATTTGACGCTTGCCATCGGAGAGAACCCGGTTCACCGCGCCGAGTTGATCGGCACGCTGGACGGTCTGTCCGACATGAGCAAGGACAAGTATGTCTTCCTGCGCGCCGATCGCTCGGTGCCGTATGGCGAATTGATGGGCGTCATGGAGCTGTTGCGCTCAGGCGGCTATTCGCGGGTGAAGCTGGTTGCGCTGGAAGGCGCTCCGGGAGCGCCTGCGGCAGGCGCCGCTCAGCCTTAGAGGCCCGCGATGTCGGACGAGTCCAGACCAGCCCGGACGCTTTGGATTTTGGCAGCTCTGGCGGCGCTCGCGCTCCATCTCGGTGGTGCCGCGCTCGCGCTGGCGCACCTGCGGGCCGATGACGGCGACGATGGCCTCGGCGCGGCCGGCGCGGAGTTCGCTGTCGAGATGGCCTCGCCGAAGGCGCCCGACACCGACCTTCCGCCGGGACCGGATAGCGAAGCGATGCAGGAACAGCAGGCGCTTCCCGAGCAAAAGGCCGAGACCAAGGAAACCGAGCTTCCAAAGGATCAGTCGCAACAGGTCGACGATCCCGATCGGGTCGTCACCGAGAACATCTCGAAGAAGCCGCAGGACGAGGATCCGAAGATTGCGGCGGTCGAAACGCCCGCTGCGGAAGCCTCGCCGAAGTCCGTTGCGACGGCGCGGCAGACGCTCGACGAGGACGCGCGCGAGGCCGAGAAGGCGCTGGCGCCCGTGCTCGGCATCGGCAAGGACATTCTGAAGCTCACGGCGGATTGGAATCGCAAGATCAGCGCGCATCTCACGGCCCACAAGGTCAACCCGGAGGGCAAGGAGCCCAACAATCAGAAGGTCAAGGTTAGCTTTGCGATCAACCGACGGGGCAACGTGCTTTCAGTCGACGTTGTCGAGTCGTCCGGGGATGCAGCTTACGATGCGGCGGCGATCTCGATTGTCCGCAAATCCGATCCCATCCCGCAGCCGCCCGCCAGCCTGACCGACGACCGGTTCGAGCGCACCGTCGACATCATCTTCACGCCGCCGGACGCAAAGAAAAAGAAGAAGTCGGCTCAGCGCCAGTAGAGCCTGATCCCGACATAGACCACGACCAGGCAGGCGAAGATCAGCGCCACCGGGAGCGGCCGTTTCTGGGTTGCGCCAGCGGTCGCTGCCGCGAAGAAACTGGTCTTCTTCGGCTTCGGGTCTGGGCGACGGAAAGCGGTAACATTGTCCGCCGCCGGTTCGGCCGCCCGGGGGCGGACGTCAGGCGGGGTTCCCGCGCCGCCCATCTCGGCATAGTAGGCCTTGTAGATGGCACCGATGGTGGCCTCGGTAGCCTCGCCCTCGTTCATCTGCGCCTGCAGGTTCTTGTAGCTCACGAGGAACTCCTGCGCCCCCGGAGGCAGCGCGGACGACCCGTTGAGCTTGGCCATCATCTTCCAGGTGGCGAAATCGGCGCGGGCGCGGGTGTCGGCGCGTCGCGCGATCAGCATATCGGCAGCTTTGACCAAGTCGGCCTCGAGCCCTTCGGCTTGTGTTCGGGTGTGTCGCTGTTCAACTACGCATTGCCGGTCAGAATGAGAACACCCTGAATCACATAACCGGTCAACGTTCGCAGTATTGCTGAAATAACATCAAGATTTAGACCGAACTGGGAGCCCGCCAGCGGTAGCAGGATCAGCAAGCCGATCAGGATCAGCATCCCGAACGGTTCGAGCCGGGCCAGCGGCAAGGCGAGCGCGCGGGGCAACAGCCCCACCGCGACGCGCCCGCCATCGAGCGGCGGGATGGGCATCATGTTGAACACCGCCAGCACCGCGTTGATCAGCAGTGCGTTCTTGAGATTGTCGAAGATCCATTGCGCCGAGTTGGCCGGAGCCCAGGGGAGGGCGTGCAGGGCAAGAGCTGCGGTCAGCGCCAGCAGGATGTTGGTGGCGGGCCCGGCCAGCGCCACCCATACCATGCCGAGCCTGGGGTCGTTGAGCTTGCGGAAATTCACCGGCACAGGCTTGGCATAGCCGAACAGGAACGGCGAATGCGCGAACAGCAGCATCGCCGGCAATATCAGCGTGCCGAACGGGTCGATGTGGCGGAGCGGGTTGAAGCTGACACGGCCGAGCTGCCATGCGGTGTCGTCACCGAGACGGTATGCGACGAAGGCGTGCGCAGCCTCGTGGAATGTGATGGCGAGCACCAGCGGCAGCACCCACACCGAGAGGTCATACAAAGAAATGTTCACGGCTCGTCCGTCCCGGTTTGCCTGCGGTCTTGCAGCCGACCCAGCCAACCGGTGGTGCAGCAACGCTTCACCCCAACATAGGGTGGCCGGCTCCGAAATGCCACGCTGCAAATGATCGGCGAGACCGGCGGCCATGACGTCGAGCCTTGGCGCCGGATGAGCTACGTCGGGATCGTCCCCTCATATCGGATCATGCCGTCCTCGATCGTCACCCAGCCCATCTTTTCGCTGACCCAGATGTGCTCGGTCGGTACAAACGCGTTGCGATCGTCGAACGTCGCCAGCGCGACGCCAGCCAGCGTGCCGTTGCGCCGCCAGGCGAACAGGCGCGTGCCGCAGTGCTTGCAGAACACGCGGTCGATGTTCTCGGAGGATGCATAGCGGGCGGTGTCGCCCTCGACGGTCAGCGCGCGCTGGTCGAACTGCGCGCGGGCGAAGTAGGGCGAGCCCATCGCCTTCTGACACATGCGGCAATGGCAGATGCGAACGTTGAGCGGCTCACCTTCCGCCTTGAACCGCACCGCGCCGCACAGGCATCCGCCTTCCCGGATCATGCGACCCGCCACTCGGCGACCTGACGCGCCATGTTCCAGTTGAGATTGTCGAGATCGCCATCCATGCTCGAATTCCCCCGTCTGGTGTTGGTGAAGGCGGCCCAGCAGAAGCCGCCATGGGTTCTGACCGCAATGGTGCTGGTGCCCGGCAGGCTGCCATTGTGCCACCAATTGTCCGACCTGTTGACGCAAAAGCCCTTGGCGTAGTTCGGGCTGTCAGCGGGCGCGGTGGTCATGATCTCTATGGTGCGCGGCCGTAGGATGTTCGCGGGCTTCGTGTAGCCGTCGACATGCATCAGAAACTGAACCAGGTCCGCCGGCGTCGCGATCCAGCCGCCATGGGAATCCATCCGCGGGACGTTCATGCCGTAGGGATTTTTCGCCTTGGCCGTAATAGACGACTTCGCCGGCCTGGCGCTGCTCGCGCGTATTGCCCGCGATCGTCATGTCGGTGACGCTGCAGCGCGCCAGCACCTCACTGCGGACATGCTCGGCGTAGGGCCAGCCGGTGAGCTTCTCGATGACGCGGCCGAGCACGCAATATCCGAAATTAGAATAGGCGTAGCGCTGCCCCGGCGGGCGGTCGAGCGGCCGGTTGGCGAGCGTCCAGGCGATCAGCCCGGCATGATCCATCCGGGGATGACTGAACATGGGATCGCGGTTGTCGTTGCTCCAGCCGCCGGCGGTGTGCGTCAGCAGATGCTCGAGCGTGATCTGGTCGATACCGGGCGAGTAGGGCGGTTGGCCATAGTCGGTGCCGAGCAGTGCGCCTGGGCCGAACACGCTGTCTGTCAGCTTGAGGCGGTTCTCCTCGATCAGGCGGAAGATCGTGACCGACGTGATCATCTTGCTGACGCTGGCGATCCGGAACAGATGCCGCGGCGTCACGGCCTCGTTCCGCTCGACATCAGCAACACCGAAGGCGTCTTCGTAGACAACATTGCCGGCATAGCCGATCGCAAAGGACAACGCCGGCACGCCGTATTTGCCCATGAAGCTGTGCGCGAGCCGTGCCATGGCGTCGCGCTCGGCCGGCGAGGGCGCGCGGATGCTAGCCGGGTTGGGCGCAAGTTGCGCAAGCGCATCGTGCGAAAGCAACGGCAGCGCGCCCGCTGCGAGCTTCACAAAATCCCGCCGTCCAAACCGCATGGTGCACCCCTTCGGACGGCCGTTGCCTCAGTACGTCGCCCGTCCCCCGGAAATATCAAACACCGCGCCGGTGGAGAAGGCACAATCTGCGGACGAAAGCCACGCCACCATCGCGGCGAGCTCGTCCACCAGCACGAAGCGGCCTTTTGGAATCTTCGACAGCATGAAGTCGATATGCTGCTGCGTCATCTGGTCGAAGATCGCGGTCTTCGCAGCCGCGGGCGTCACCGCATTGACGAGGATGTCATGTGCCGCCAGTTCCTTGCCGAGCGACTTCGTCAGCGCGATCAAGCCGGCCTTGGACGCCGAATAGTGCGAGGCGTTGGGATTGCCTTCCTTGCCGGCGATCGAGGCGATGTTGACGATGCGCCCGTATTTCTGCTTGAGCATCGCGGGCACGATCGCCTTGCAGACGATGAAGGGGCCGTCGAGGTTGATGCGCAGAACTTTCCGCCATTCCTCGAGATCGGTCTCCCAGACCGGCTTGTTGACGCCGGCGATGCCGGCATTGTTGACGAGGATGTCGATCTTGCCGAAGGCGGCAAGCGTCGCGTCGCGGGCCTGCTCGACGGCCGCGGCATCGGTGACGTCGACCTTGAAGACGCGGGCATTGTCGCCGATTTCCTTTGCCGTCTTCTCGGCGAGGGCTGCATCAAAATCCCAGATCGCGACGTTGGCGCCGGAGGCGACGAAGCGCTGAACGATGGCGCGGCCAAAACCCTGCGCGCCGCCGGTGACGATGGCGACACGGCCGTTGAGATCGATCTTGTTCATGCTGGATGCCTTCTGGATGCCTTGGCGTCAGAGCATGTAGCCGCCGTCGACGACGAGGTCGACGCCGGTGGTGAAGGCGCTCTCGTCACTGCCGAGATAGACCGCCATGGACGCGATCTCGTCGGCGGTGCCGAGCCGGCCCATCTTCTGGCGGGAGACGAACATCTCCTTGCCCTGCGGCCCTTGCGCCGCGGCGCGGTCGAGCATCGAAGGCGTCTCGACGGTGCCCGGGCAGATGCTGTTGCAGCGGATGCCCTTGGTGATGAAGTCGAGCGCGACCGCGCGCGTCAGCAGCGACACCGCGGCCTTCGAGGCGCTGTAGACGTAGCGGTTGGCCGGCGGCCGCAGCGCCGCGCAGGAGGAGATGTTGACGATGCTGCCGCCGCCGCCCGCGAGCATGTCCGGCAGGAAGGCCCTGATCGTCCGGTGCATCGACTTGACGTTGAGGTCGAACGAGAAATCAAAATCCTCTTCCGAGCATTCGAGGATGGTGCCGTGGTGCACGAAGCCGGCCGCGTTGAGCAGGATGTCGACCTTGCCGACGCGCTTGGCGAAGGCGTTGACGTCGGCGGTGTTGCGGACGTCGAGCTTGGCGACCTCGGCGATACCTTCCTTGGTCAGGCCCGCGATGCCGCTCTCGTTGATGTCGGTGGCGATGACGGTTGCGCCTTCACGCGCGAATGCGATGGCGCATGCGCGTCCGATGCCTGCCGCTGCAGCCGTGATGACGGCGCGCTTTCCCTTGAGGCGGTCTGCCATTTGTTGTTCTCCTTGATACTCAGTGCCGTAGCCCGGATGAGCGCGCGAGCGCGATATCCGGGAGCGGATGTCCCGGGTGTCGCTTCGCTCACCCGGGCTACGTGTTCCTAACTCAGTGATTATCCCGCGCCACACCAAAGCTGCCGGCGACGTTCTGGTAGCGCGTGGCGAGCTCCATGCAGGCGCCGGTCGCGTGCTGGCCGACGGTGTTGCGATAAAGCTCCTGCCACGGCGTCTGGTTCGGCGGATGCTTGAAGCCGCCATTGGCCTTGAGCTCGGCATGGCGCTTCTTCACCTCGTCGTCGGAGATAAGAATGTTGGCGCTGCCCTTGTTCAGATCGACGCGCACCTTGTCGCCGTTCCTGAGGATCGCGAGCCCGCCATTGGCGGCGGCTTCCGGCGAAGCATTGAGGATCGAAGGCGAGCCCGAGGTGCCCGACTGCCGGCCGTCACCGATGCAGGGGAGGGACATGATGCCGCGTTTGATCAGCGCCGCAGGCGGCTGCATGTTCACGACCTCGGCGCCGCCGGGATAGCCGATCGGGCCGGTGCCGCGGATGAACAGCACGCAGCGCTCGTCGATCTCGAGCGAGGGATCGTCGATCCGCTCGTGATAGTCCTCAGGCCCCTCGAACACGACGGCGCGGCCCTCGAAGGCATTGAGATCGGTCGGATTGCTGAGGTAGCGATCGCGGAATTCCTTGGAGATCACGCTGGTCTTCATGATCGCGGAATCGAACAAATTGCCCTTCAGCACCAGGAAGCCGGCGTCCTTCACCAGCGGCTTGTCGTAAGCCCAGATCACGTCGTTGTCCGGCTTTGGCGCATTGGCGCAGTTCTCGCCGATGCCGCGGCCGTTGACCGTGACAGCGTTCTCGTGGATCCGCTTGTGCTTCATCAATTCGCGTACCACGGCCGGCACGCCGCCGGCGCGGTGGAATTCCTCGCCGAGATAGAAGCCGGCCGGCTGCATGTTGACCAGCAGCGGCACGTCGTGGCCGACCTTCTGCCAGTCGTCGATCGAGAGCTCGACGCCGATGTGGCGCGCCAGCGCGTTGATGTGGATCGGCGCGTTGGTCGAGCCGCCGATCGCCGAGTTGATCACGATGCAGTTCTCGAACGCCTCGCGGGTCAGGATGTCCGAAGGCTTGAGGTCTTCCCAGACCATGTCGACGATACGCTTTCCCGTCTCGTAGGCGATCTGGCCGCGCTCGCGGTAGGGAGCGGGGATCGCCGCACAGCCCGGCAGGGAGAAGCCGAGCGCTTCCGCGAGCCCGTTCATGGTGGAGGCGGTGCCCATGGTGTTGCAATGGCCGACCGAGGGCGCCGAGGACGCCACGATCTCCATGAACTCTTCATAGTCGATCTCGCCGGCGGCGAGCCGCTCGCGCGACTTCCAGACGATGGTGCCGGAGCCAGTGCGCTCGCCATTGTGCCAGCCGTTCAGCATCGGCCCGCCCGACAGCACGATCGCGGGTAGGTTGACGGTCGCTGCCGCCATCATGCAGGCCGGGGTGGTCTTGTCGCAGCCGGTGGTCAGCACCACGCCGTCAAGCGGATAGCCGTAGAGGATTTCGACGAGGCCCAGATAAGCGAGGTTGCGGTCGAGCGCCGCAGTCGGGCGCTTGCCGGTCTCCTGGATTGGATGGGTCGGGAATTCCATCGCAATGCCGCCGGCCTCGCGGATGCCTTCGCGGACGCGATGGGCAAGCTCGATATGGTGGCGGTTGCAGGGGGAGAGGTCGTTGCCGGTCTGCGCGATGCCGATGATCGGTTTGCCGGACTGGAGCTCGGAGCGGGTGAGACCATAGTTCAAATAGCGCTCCATATAGAGCGCGGTCATGCCCGGGTTATGCGGATTGTTGAACCATTCCTGCGAGCGGAGGTGGCGGCGAGCGCCGTTGCCGGCGGGGGCATGCCCATTAGTTGGTTTTTTTGTCATTGGTTTCTCCTGCAATGCAAACGCACTGGCGTCCGTTTTATGGTATCGGCTTGTGCGATGCCCAACGGCGCGAGCGACGATTTGCCTGCCCGCTGGCGGGTCGTTTCCTCACAAATCCGATACTAATCATGGCCGCTTGGTAACGCTACCATTTTGTTCGCAGCGCCCGTGCCTGAAGCGGCTGGCCGGTTGTCCGACCGCCGGGCCAACGAGCTTTGCCGCTCGATCACCTTGAAGCCGAGATCGAGCACCGGATGCTCCGGGCGCCGTCCGTCGATCGCGTCGATCAACATGCTGGCGGCCGTGTTGCCCATCTCGTAGCGATTGGTGCGCACGCTCGTGAGAGTCGGGACGGCGGAGGCCATGAATTCGAGATCGTTGAAGCCGACGATCGCGATCTGTTCGGGGATGGCGATCTCGCGGCGCCTGCATTCGAACAGCACACCCAGCGCGAGGTCGTCATTGGCGCAGAACACCGCGTCCATGCCGGGCTCCCGCGCCAGGAGATCGGTGAACAGGGCGCCGCCGAGCGTTACCGAGGTCGGTGTCGCCGTCGTCACGACGAGGCGTTGCTCGAACAGTCCTGCGTCCTTCATGGCCGAGACATATCCGTCGAGCCGCCGCTGCACCCGCGGATCCATCCGCGCGCCGACGAAGCCGATCTTGCGGTGACCTTGCGCGAACAGATGCGCAACCGCCGCACGGGCTGCGTCATAGTGCGAAAAGCCGATCATCATGTCGACCGGATGGGGTCCGATCTCCATGATTTGCACGATCGGGCAGTCGGCGGCATCGAGCATCGCGCGCGATTCCGTGGTCTGGTCGATGCCGGTGACGATCAGCCCGGCCGGCTTCTGCGCAAGAAACAGCCGCAGCAGCTTCTCCTCCTGGAGAATACTGTAGCGTGTGTTGGACAGCTGGATCGAGTAACGGCTGTTTTCGGAGGCGTCGTAGATGCCGCGCAGCACGTCGGAGAACACATTATTGGTCAGTGACGGAATCAAGACACCGATCACCTCGGTGCGCTGCGAGGCCAACGCACGTGCCGCCAGGTTCGGCACATAGCCGAGCTCCCTGGCCGCGCTCTCGACCCGGGTCCGCTTGGCGACCGACAGCGCCTCGGGATTGCGGAAGAAGCGGGACGCCGTGATCGGGCTTACGCCGGCGAGCTCGGCGACTTCCGCCAGCCGGATTTTGCCTGACTTGGTGCGGTTTCGACCCATTTGCTGCTCTTAACACACTCACTCTCGCAAACAAAGGAACGTTGACAGCGCTACCAGCACAGACTAACCAAAGACAAATTGCCAAAACCGCACAAACTGCCGACAATGTCGCCCGCTAAGGTTGGGCTTCGTCGGTGAAGTCTGAAAAAACAAGACGGTCGCGGCGCGAGATGCGTCGTGGACTTTCGAGGAGGGAGCTAGATGTCGTCTGTGCAAATCCGCGACGTGCGGAAATCGTTCGGCAATTTTGAAGTCCTGCACGGCGTTTCGATTCCGATCGAGGACGGCCAGTTCGTCGTCCTGGTTGGCCCCTCCGGCTGCGGCAAGTCGACGCTTCTGCGCATGCTCGCCGGTCTCGAGAACATCACCTCAGGCACGATCTCGATCGGCGACCGCGTCGTCAACAATGTCCAGCCCAAGGAGCGGGACATTGCGATGGTGTTCCAGAACTACGCGCTCTATCCGCACATGACGGTCGGCGAGAACATGGGCTTCTCGATGAAGCTGCGGGGCGAGAGCACCGAAGAGATCAACAAACGCGTCAAGCGCGCCGCCGAGATCCTTGCTCTGTCGCCGCTGCTCGAACGCTATCCCCGCCAGCTCTCCGGCGGCCAGCGCCAGCGCGTCGCCATGGGCCGCGCCATCGTGCGCGATCCGCAGGTGTTCCTGTTCGACGAGCCCTTGTCGAACCTCGACGCCAAGCTGCGCGTCGCCATGCGTACCGAGATCAAGGAGCTGCACCAGCGGCTGAAGACCACGACGGTCTACGTCACTCACGATCAGATCGAGGCCATGACCATGGCCGACAAGATCGTCGTCATGCACGATGGCATCGTCGAGCAGATGGGTACGCCGCTCGAGCTCTACGACAAGCCCGAGAACCAGTTCGTCGCCGGCTTCATCGGCTCGCCGTCCATGAACTTCCTGAAGGGGCATGTGCGCGTCAACGGCGTTGCGACCTTTGAGGGGCCGAATGGGGTCAAGCTGCCGCTCAGGAACGCGCCGGCGGCGTCCGACGGGCGTCCTGTCGTTTACGGCGTGCGTCCCGAGCATTTCACCATCGCTGACGACGGCGCCGATGCCGAGATCGTGGTGGTCGAACCGACCGGCTCGGAAACGCAGGTGTTTGCGAAGCTCGGCGGTGAGCAGGTCGTCGCGGTCTTCCGCGAACGTCACCAGTTCAATCCGGGTGACAAGGTCAAGCTGAAGCCCGATCCCTCCGTGATTCATCTGTTCGACGAGGCGACGGGCAAACGCGTGTAGCGACGCCGAAGAACTGCCCAAGTAGAACTGCCCAATACAAGACGACCCAATACAAATATAAAATTAGGGAGAGAACGATGAGCGATTTCGACAGGCGAAGTGTGCTTAAAGTCGGTCTGGGCGGCGCGGCGCTGCTGGCCGGCCCGGGCATCGTCCCGGTGCGCGCGGCGGAGTGGACCAACACGCCCGAGCCGAACGCTTCCATCCGCGTCTTGCGCTGGAAGCAGTTCATTCAGGCCGAGTTCGACAAATTCGCCGAGCAGACCAAGGCGTTCTCCGAGAAGACCGGCGTCAAGATCAAGCTCGAGGCCGAGAGCTGGGAGGACATCCGCCCGAAAGCTGCGGTCGCCGCCAATGTCGGCGCCGGTCCCGACCTGATCATCGGCACGCTCGATGATCCCCACAAATTCCCGGAAAAGCTGATCGACATGACTGACGTCGCCGACTATCTCGGCGCGCAGTATGGCGGCTGGTATCCGGTTGCCGAACGCTACGGCAAGAAGGGCAACAGCTGGATCGCCATTCCGCAGGGCGCGACCGGCGGCTGCCTGAACTACCGCGTCAGCCACGTGAAGGCCGCCGGCTTCGATGAATTTCCCAAGGACACCGCCGGCTTCCTCAAGCTCTGCCAGGCGCTGAAGAAGAACAACACGCCGGCCGGCTTCGCGCTCGGCCACGCCACGGGCGACGCCAACGGCTGGTGCCAGTGGGCGCTGTGGGCCTTCGGCGGCAAGGTCGTCAACGACAAGAACGAGGTCGTGATCGACTCGCCGGAGACGATCGCCGCGCTCGAATACGTCAAGCAGCTCTACGAGACCTTCATCCCCGGCGTGCTGTCGTGGAACGACTCGAACAACAACAAGGCGTTCCTCAACGGCGAGCTCAGCCTGACGCTGAACGGCATCTCGATCTGGACCGTCGGAAAGAACTCGACCGATCCGAAGCAGCAGGAAATCGCCAAGGACATGAACCACGCGCCGATGCCGATCGGTCCCGTGGGCGTGTCGACCGAGCAGCAGAACGTGCTCGTCTATTACGGTTACAAGCACTCCAAGTACCCCAAGGCGGTCAAGGAATACATCAAGTTCATGATGGACAAGGCGAACTACGACGCCTGGGAGGTCTCCTCCAACGGCTACGTGTCGCCGCCGCTGCCGGCCTACAACGACAACCCGGTTTGGACGTCGGATCCCAAGATCACGCCGTATCGCGACTGCCTGAAGCGCTGCCGCGACAACGGCTATGCCGGCGATCTCGGCTATGCCTCCGCCGCCGTCATGGGCGACTTCGTCGTCGTCGACATGTTCGCGGAAGCCGCGTCGGGCTCCGTGACGCCGAAGGCGGCAGCCGCGCGCGCGGCCGAGCGCGCCAAGCGCTACTACCAGGTCTGATCAGCTCCAATCTACGCGGCGTCCGGTTCGCCGGACGCCGCGACTTTTCGTCAAGGGGAATCCGACATGGCAGTTATGGCCGAGTCCACTGTCGCGCAGGTCAAGCGCAGCAGCTTGTGGACCAGAGCATTCGAGAGCCGGCATTTCCTCGGCGCGATGTTCATGGTGCCGGCGATCGCCATCCTCATCCTGTTTCTGGCCTACCCGCTGGCGCTGGGCTTCTGGCTCGGCATGACCGACACCAAGATCGGTGGCGCCGGGCGCTACATCGGCTTCCAGAATTTCGTCTCGCTGGCGAAGGACTCGGTGTTCTGGCTTTCGGTGTTCAACACCATCTTCTACACGGTCGCCGCCAGCGCGGTGAAATTCGCCATCGGCCTCTATTTGGCGCTGCTGCTCAACGAACGGCTGCCGATGAAGTCGATGGTCCGCGCCATCGTCCTGTTGCCCTTCGTCGTGCCGACGGTGCTCTCTGCGATCGCGTTCTGGTGGATCTATGACAGCCAGTTCTCGATCATCTCCTGGGTGTTGATCAAGGCCGGCCTGATCACACGCTATATCGACTTCCTCGGCGATCCCTGGAATGCGCGCTGGTCGGTCGTTGCCGCCAATATCTGGCGTGGCGTGCCCTTCGTGGCGATCACGCTGCTGGCGGGATTACAGACCATCTCGCCCTCGCTCTATGAGGCCGCCAATCTCGACGGCGCCACCAATCTGCAGCGCTTCCGCCACATCACGCTGCCGATGCTGTCGCCGATCATCGCGGTCGTGATGACGTTCTCGGTGCTGATGACCTTCACCGACTTCCAGCTCATCTACACCATCACGCGGGGTGGGCCGATCAACTCCACCCATCTGATGGCGACGCTGTCGTTCCAGCGTGCCATCACCGGCGGCAATCTGGGCGAGGGCGCGGCGATCTCGAACGCGATGATTCCGTTCCTGGTCGCGGCGATCCTGCTCAGCTTCTTTGGGCTTCAGCGTTCCCGCTGGCAGCAGGGCGGGAGGGACTGACAATGACCACGGCAGACGACCAAAGCGTCGGAATGGACTACCTCGAGAGCTTCCCTCGGAAGTTTTTTCGGGTCTACCTTCCGCTCGGCTTGATCATCTTCTTCCTGCTGTTCCCGTTCTACTGGATGGCGGTCGCGACGTTCAAGCCGGACGCGGAAATGTACGACTACGAAAAGTACAATCCGTTCTGGATCGTGCACCCGACGCTGGAGCACATCAAGAAGCTGTTCTTCGACACCGACTATCCGCTCTGGATGTGGAACACCGTGATCGTCTCGGTGTCGTCGACCTTCATTTCGCTGTTCGCCAGCGTCTGCGCCGCCTACGCGATCGAGCGCCTGCGCTACAAGGGCTCGCGCTATGTCGGCCTTGCGATCTTCCTCGGCTATCTCGTGCCGCCCTCGATCCTGTTCATTCCGCTGGCGGCGATCGTGTTTCAGCTCGGCCTGTTCGACGGCAATCTGGCGCTGATCCTGACCTATCCGACCTTCCTGATCCCGTTCTGCACCTGGCTGCTGATGGGCTATTTCCGCACCATCCCCTATGAGCTGGAGGAGTGTGCGCTGATCGACGGGGCGACACGGCTGCAGATTCTGATGAAGATCACGCTGCCGCTGTCGCTGCCGGGCGTGATCTCGGCGGGCATCTTCGCCTTCACGCTATCCTGGAACGAGTTCATCTACGCGCTGACCTTCATCTCCTCGTCCGAGAACAAGACGATCCCCGTCGGCGCGATCACCGAGCTCGTCAATGGCGACGTCTACCATTGGGGCGCGTTGATGGCGGCGGCTCTGACCGGCTCGGTTCCCGTAGTTATCCTTTATTCCTTCTTCGTGGAGTACTATGTGTCGGCGATGACCGGCGCCGTGAAGGAATGATCGCGGGGCCTGCCTTGAGAGCGCGCCAGGACGAATCGCCGAAATCGGCGCGTTCCGGCCAATAAAAAGGAGTAGGCTCTTGCACATTCTGGTTCTGGGCGCCGCCGGCATGGTCGGCCGCAAATTGTGCGAACGGCTGTTGCGCGACGGCCGGCTCGGCAAGAGCGATATCACCAAGCTGACCATGCATGACGTGGTCGAGCCGAAGACGCCGGAAAAAGCCGGCTTTGCCGTCGAGACAGTTTCGAGCGATTTCGCCGTGCCGGGTGCGGCCGAAAAGCTGATCGCCGGCCGTCCGGACGTGATCTTTCATCTCGCCGCGATCGTCTCGGGCGAGGCCGAGCTCGATTTCGACAAGGGCTACCGCATCAATCTCGACGGCACGCGGATGCTGCTCGATGCCGTCAGGCTCGCGGGCGGCGGCTACAAGCCGCGCGTGGTCTTCACGTCCTCGATCGCGGTGTTCGGCGCGCCGTTCCCCGATGCCATCGGCGACGAGTTCTTCCACACGCCGCTTCTGAGCTACGGTACGCAGAAGGCGATCGGTGAATTGCTGCTGGCCGACTATTCCCGCCGCGGCTTCCTCGACGGCATCGGCATCCGCCTGCCGACCATCTGCATCAGGCCCGGCTTGCCCAACAAGGCGGCATCGGGCTTCTTCTCCAACATCCTGCGCGAGCCGCTGGCCGGCAAGGAAGTGGTCCTTCCCGTGTCCGAGGACGTCCGCCACTGGCATGCCACGCCGCGCTCCGCCGTCGGCTTCCTGCTGCATGCCGGCACCATGGACCTCGCCGCGGTGGGGCCGCGCCGTAATTTGACCATGCCGGGCCTGTCGGCGACGGTTGGCGAGCAGATCGCTGCGCTGAAACGCGTTGCCGGCGACAAGGTCGCCGCCCGCATCAAGCGGGAGCCCGATCCTTTCATCGTCGGCATCGTCGGCGGCTGGCCACGCAACTTCAATGCAAAGCGGTCGCTCGAGCTCGGCTTCACCACCGCCGAGAAGACTTTCGACGACATCATCCGCATTCACATCGAAGACGAGCTCGGCGGCAAATTCGTCGCGTGATCTCTGACTGAGCGGGTAAAGTGATGGCGAGCGTTGCTTGCATCGGCGAATGCATGGTCGAGCTCCGGCAGGCCCAGGGTGGACAATCCGCCGGACATTCCAGCGGGCAGGGCGGGGGCCTCTACTCGCGTGGATTCGGCGGCGACACTCTCAATACGGCCGTGTACCTCGCGCGGCTCGAGGTCAAGGTCGATTATCTCACGGCGCTCGGCGACGATGCCCTGAGCGATGAGATGATCGCGGCCTGGACTGCCGAGGGCGTCGGCACGAGGCGCGTCGCGCGGCTGCCCGGCAAGCTGCCCGGCCTCTACATGATCCAGCTGGACGCGAAGGGCGAGCGCCAGTTCTTCCACTGGCGCGACAGTGCGGCGGCGCGCCAGCTGATGAATCTGCCGGAGACGGACGATCTCCTCAACTCCCTGATGAGCTACGACATCATCTATCTCTCTGCCATCACGCTCTCGATCTACGACGCGGCCGGGCGCGAGCGTCTGTTCGCGGCGATCAAGCGCGCGCGCCTGCTCGGCACCCGCTTCGTGTTCGACACCAATTTCCGTGCGCGGGGATGGCCCGATCACGACGTCGCGCGCGAGGTGTTTTCAGCCGCCTTCGCGGCTGCCGACATCGTGCTGACCTCGACCGAGGATCTGCTCGCCCTCTATCCCGGCGAGAGCCACGAGCAGTTGATGGCGCGCATCCCGAGTCCCGAGCTGGTGTTCCGGCTCGCGGAGCCGGTCAGCCTGCTGCGCTTTCCCGGGGGGCCCTACGAGGTCCGCGCCGAGCCCATGACCAAACCCGTGGTCGACACCACCGCGGCCGGCGACAGCTTTGCGGCGGCCTATATCGCGGCGCGGCTTGCCGGTTCCGACCCGGTCGAGGCCGCCCAGGCCGGGCACCGCCTCGCCAGCCTCGTGATCTGCTATTCCGGCGCCATCATTCCGGGTTATGCCATGCCGCCGAAGAAACGGCACCGGTCGGCGACGACGCGTCAAGCGACCAAGTGAAACGAAAGCCAAGATGACCACGACTGCCCAACAGAACCACCTCGCCGCGCTGTTCAAGGCCGCGACCGTCATTCCCGTCCTCACCATCGAGCGTATCCAGGATGCGGTGCCGCTGGCGCGTGCGCTGGTGGCCGGCGGCGTCCGTACGCTGGAGGTGACCATGCGTACCCCTGTTGCGATCGAGGCTGCGAGGGCGATGATGGCCGAGGTGCCCGAGGCGATCGTCGGCATCGGCACGATTCTCAATCCGGCCGACTTTACGCGTGTCGAGAAGCTCGGCGTCGCGTTCGGCATCAGCCCGGGCTTGACCCCGGACCTGTTGAAGGCCGCCACCCATAGCTCCTTGCCGTTTGCGCCGGGTATCGCCACCGCGTCCGAGCTGATGATGGCGCTGTCCTACGGCTTCGACATTGCAAAATTTTTCCCGGCCGAGCAGGCCGGCGGCATCAAGGGGCTGCGCTCGCTGGGTGGGCCGTTCCGGAACGTGCGGTTCTGCCCGACCGGCGGGGTCGGCGAGGCCAATGCGGCAACCTGGCTCGCGGAGCCCAATGTGGTCGCGGTCGGCGGTTCCTGGCTGTGCCCGGCGGCGGAGATTAGGGCCGGGAACTGGGCCGGCATAACTGCCATCTGCCAGCGCACCCTCCAGGCCCTTAAACCCGCGTGAAGTCTTGCCATCGCTGGGCTAAGACTTAGGTCAGCAAGAGACCGCCAGGGAGAAAGACCATGACCGCCAGTATCGTCGGATGGGCGCATACGCCGTTCGGCAAGTTCGACACCGAGACCGTGGAAAGCCTCGTGGTGAAGGTCGCCAATGAGGCGCTGGCGGATGCCGGCATTTCGGCTGGCGATGTCGACGAGATCGTGCTCGGTCATTTCAATGCTGGCTTCTCGCCCCAGGATTTTACCGCCTCGCTGGTGCTCCAGGCCGACCCGCAGCTGCGCTTCAAGCCGGCGACCCGGGTTGAGAACGCCTGCGCCACCGGCTCCGCCGCCGTCCATCAGGGCGTGCGCGCGATCGCGGCCGGCGCGGCCAGGATTGTCCTCGTCGTCGGCGTCGAACAGATGACGCGCACGCCGGGGCCGGAGATCGGCAAGAACCTGCTCAAGGCGTCCTATCTGCCTGAGGACGGCGACACCGTCGGCGGCTTCGCCGGCGTGTTCGGCAAGATCGCCAGCTCCTATTTCCAGAAATACGGCGACCAGTCCGACGCACTGGCGCTGATCGCGGCCAAGAACCACAAGAACGGCGTCGCCAATCCCTTCGCCCAGATGCGCAAGGACTTTGGCTTCGAGTTCTGCCGCGCCGAGAGCGAGAAGAACCCCTACGTTGCCGGCCCCCTGAAGCGCACCGACTGCTCGCTGGTCTCAGACGGTGCCGCTGCCCTGGTGCTGGCCGACGCGGAAACCGCCAAGGGCATGAGCAAGTCGATCGGCTTCCGCGCCACCGCGCACGCCCAGGATTTCCTGCCGATGTCCAAGCGCGACATCCTCCAGTTCGAGGGCTGCACGGTCGCCTGGCAGCGCGCGCTGGAGAAGGCGGGCGTTACACTTTCCGATCTCTCCTTCGTCGAGACCCATGACTGCTTCACCGTCGCCGAGCTGATCGAGTACGAAGCGATGGGCCTGACGCCGAGGGGGCAGGGCGCCCGCGCCATCAAGGAAGGCTGGACGCTCAAGGATGGCAAGCTGCCGGTCAATCCGTCCGGCGGTCTGAAGGCCAAGGGCCATCCGATCGGCGCCACCGGCGTCTCCATGCACGTGATGACCGCGATGCAGCTCGCTGGGCAAGCGCCCGAGGGCATGCAGCTCAAGAATGCAAAGCTCGGCGGCATCTTCAACATGGGTGGTGCGGCGGTTGCCAACTACGTCTCCGTGCTGGAGCCGTTGAAGTAAGGTTGCGTAGGGTGGGTTAGCCCTGCAGATGCGCGACGCGCATCTGCTCGGCGTAACCCACCACCTTTCTTTCCTCGGCGACAAAGTTGGTGGATTATGCCTTCGGCTAATCCATCCTACGGCCTTTGCGCTAGATCATGGTGGGCACGCTTCGCTTTGCCCACCCTACGGCTCTGATTGATTCGCGGGACATGCATCATGAGCAATGACTACGAAGATTCGCTGTCGATGGACGCACTCAACGATCGCATCGCGATTCTCGAGGACAATATCCGCCAGCTCATCGAGCAGGCCGCGGCCGCCTCGGGTGAGCAGAACGAGTCGCGGATCGCGGACCGCATCAACCATCAGAACGAGGAGCTCGACCGTCTCCTCAAGATTCGCGAATCCCGTCAGAAGAAATAGCGGCCCTTCGCCGCCGGCGCATGCGGCCATACGCCGGCCGCCCTTGCGCACGCGACGCCGCTGCCGTTAGCTGGACCGAAATCGCGGGGTCATTTGAGCCCGCGCAATCGGGAGCGAACGATGGGACCGCTGAAGGGCATCAAGGTCGTCGACATGACCACCGTGCTGATGGGGCCCTATGCGACCCAGATGCTCGGCGACTACGGCGCAGACGTCATCAAGGTGGAATCTCTGGACGGCGACGTCACCCGCCTGATCGGTCCGATGCGGCACGCCGGCATGGGCCCGGTGTTCCTCAACACCAACCGCAGCAAGCGCTCGATCTGCCTCGACCTGAAGAAGCCCGCCGGCCGCGAGGCCGTGCTGCGCTTGCTGAAAGACGCCGACGTTCTCGTATACAATGTCCGCCCGCAGGCGATGGCGCGGCTTCAACTGGGCTATGACGTTGTTGCTAAGATCAATCCGCGTCTGGTCTATGCCGGCGTGTTCGGCTTCGGCCAGGACGGGCCGTATGCTGCAAAACCCGCCTATGACGATCTGATCCAGGGCGCCACCGCGCTGCCGGCCTTGATGGCGCAGACCGGTGACGGCGTGCCGCGCTATGTGCCGAACGCACTGGTCGATCGCATCGTAGGCTTGACCGCCGTCGGCGCGATCTGCGCCAGCCTCGTGCACCGCGACCGCACCGGACGCGGTCAGCGCGTCGACATCCCGATGTTCGAGACCATGGCCGGCTTCGTCATGGGCGATCACATGGGCGGGCTCACCTACGAGCCCCCGCTCGACAAAGGCGGTTACGCCCGCCATCTCTCGCGCGACCGCCGGCCCTACAAGACGTCGGACGGCTATCTCAGCGTCATCGTCTACAACGACAAGCAGTGGGAGAACTTCTTCAAGGCGACGGGACGCGACGATCTGCGGGCCGACGCGATGTTCGCGACATTCGCCGGCCGCGCCGCCAATATCGACGTCGTCTATGCCGAGCTCGCGCGCATCTTCGAGACGCGTTCCACGGCGGAATGGATCGACCTGCTCACCAAGGCCGACGTGCCTGTGATGCCGATGCACGACCTCGCGTCGATGCTGCACGACGAGCATCTGGAAGCGACCAACTTCTTTCCGGTGGTGAACCATCCAACCGAAGGGCCGATTCGGAGCATGAGGGTGACGGCGACCTGGTCCGAGACCGAAGCCGAACCGGTGCGGCTCGCGCCGCAGCTGAACGAGCACGGCGCGGAAATCCTGCGTGAGGTCGGCTATTCCGCCGACGAGATCGATGCCATGGTCCGCGAAGGCGTCACCCGTTCGCCGCCCCAGAATGACGATGCGCAGGTGCGCCCGTGAGCTTCATCACCGGCGTCGGCCTCACGCCTTTCGGCAGGCACGAAGGCTCGTCCTCGCTCGACCTAATGAGCAAGGCCGCGCAGGCCGCGCTCGACGATGCCGGGCTCGAGCGCGCCGAGATCGACGGCATCCTCTGCGGCTATTCCACCGTCTCGCCGCACATCATGCTGGCGACCGTCTTTGCCGAGCATTTTGGCATCCGGCCCGCTTACGCCCATGCCGTCCAGGTCGGCGGCGCGACCGGGCTCGCGATGACCATGCTCGCCCATCATCTCGTCGAAGCAGGCATCGCCCGCAATGTGCTCGTCGTCGCCGGCGAGAACCGTCTCACCGGGCAGAGCCGCGATGCCTCGATCCAGGCGCTGGCGCAGGTCGGCCATCCCGACTACGAGATGCCGCTCGGCCCGACCATTCCCGCCTATTACGGTCTGGTCGCCAACAGATACATGCACGAATACGGCGTGACGGAAGAAGATCTCGCCGAATTCGCGGTGCTGATGCGCGCCCACGCCTGCACCCATCCCGGTGCGCAATTCCGTGATGCCATCACTGTTTCCGACGTCATGGCGTCGAAGGCGGTGGCGATGCCGCTGAAGCTGCTCGATTGCTGCCCGGTGTCCGACGGCGGTGCCGCCTTCGTCATCAGCCGTGAGCGGACCGGGGAGGCCGGCGTGCGCATTCGCGGCTGTGCCCAGGCCCATACCCATCAGCACGTCACCGCCGCGCCGCGCTTAAGCGAGCTCGGTGCCGAGATCTCCGTCGCCCGCGCCAGGGAGGCCACCGGCCTCGCGATTTCCGACGTGCGCTACGCGGCGATCTACGACAGCTTTACGATCACGCTCGCGATGCTGCTGGAAGATCTCGGCCTCGCTGGCCGCGGCGAGGCAGCCGAGCGCGTGCGCGCCGGCCATTTCAGCCGCGACGGCGCGATGCCGCTGAACACCCACGGTGGCCTGCTCAGCTACGGTCATTGCGGCGTCGGTGGCGCCATGGCGCATCTGGTCGAGGCCCATACGCAGATGACGGGGCGGGCGGCGAATCGTCAGGTGCGCGACGCCTCGATCGCGCTGCTGCACGGCGATGGCGGCGTGCTGTCGTCTCACGTCAGCATGTTCCTGGAGCGGGCGCGATGAGCGAGCGAATCGCGGATTGGACCCAAGGTGAGCAGGTCATCACCTTTCAGACCTGCACCGCATGCAGCCATGTGCAGTATTTTCGTCGCGCCTTCTGCGCGGCCTGCGGCGCGTCCGATCCGCGCGCGCAGCGCGCCAGCGGCAAGGGCACGGTCTACGCGACGTCGCTGGTCTGCCGCGCCGCCACGCCCGAGACGCGCGCGCACGTGCCCTACAACATCCTGCTGGTCGATTGCGCCGAGGGTTTTCGCATGATGGCGCATGGTGAGAATGATCTCGCCATCGGCGATGAGGTCAATGCGAGCTTCAAGCTGTTCGCCGGAAAGATTGTGCCGTTCTTTGCCAAAGACAGATAGCGAACTTTGGATGCTCGAATGTAGCCCGGATGGAGCGAAGCGAAATCCGGGTTTTCACCTCACCGACAGACTTTCCCGGATTGCGCTGCACTCCATCCGGGCTACCGCAGCAAAGCAAACGGTGGGATCCGTCATTCGGGGGCGGTCCTGAGAGACCGAGCCTGGAACGGGAATTCTGGGCCTGGCCTGTGCGAGGGCCACCCCGGAATGACGAAAGCTCTCATCCGACTCTTAACTAGCGCCCGTAGAACAGGATGCTGGCGATGACGAGCATCGCCATCACCGCCAGCATATGCGCGAACGCTTCCGAGGCAGCCCCCTTGGTGGCTTCCTTCATGCCGTTTTCTCCCTAGACTTGGGCGTGACTCATCGATGCGCGGTTAGCGCCCAACGGCCAATTGTTTTTACTCGGAACACCCCTTGCGAGTATCCGCCGCGATCAAGTCCCCACGCGGCGAATATCGACTGTCCCAAGGTCGTTCAGCAATGCGGCGGCATTTTGACTCGATGTTGTTGCTCCTGCGGACGCGCAAGAATACAGTTTCGTGGAACTTTCGCCGCTAACGACAAAAAGCATCAAAGGCTTAGGGAAAAACTTCAGGAAAATCATGGCCCGCATCAACTACAGCGACCCATCCAAAGCATCCGACCGCACCCGCGAAATCCTCGACAAGAACCGTAATGCCAACATCTTCCGGATGATGTCGCATTCGCCGAGCTATTTCGAGCAATACTGCCGGCTCGGCGGCGCCATCCGCCACAAGGGCGAGCTCGATCCGATCGTGCGTGAGCTCGCGATCACTCGCACTGGCATCCTGTGCGAGGCGCCGTATGAGATCGTCGCGCACAAGCGCATCGGCAAGAATGTCGGCGTCACCGACGAGCAGAATGAGGCGCTCGAGAACTGGCAGACCGCGAGCTGTTTCGACGAGACCCAGCGTGCCGCGCTCGCCTTCACCGACGAGATCGTGAAATTGAACAAGCCGACGGATGCGACCTTCAAGGCGATCTCATCGAAACTGACGTCGGCCGCGCTTGTCGAGCTGCAGCTCTCGGTCGGCTTCTACATCATGACATCAAAGTTTCTGGAGACCTTTGAGATCGACCTTCAGCCGGTCACCGAAGTGGTAGGCTGATCGAGGCATTGCTGTGAGGGATGCTCATGACGATCGATGAATATGCCGCCTGGGCTGCAACGATTGCGAAAGTCGATGAGCGTCCGTCCAACGAACGGCTGGCCTATCTGGGCCTCGGTCTCGCCGGCGAATCCGGCGAGGTGGCCGAGCACATCAAGAAGCTGCTCCGCGATGACTGGCTCGATCAGGCCGGCCTCGTCGATGAACTGGGTGATGTCATCTATTACTGGGCATGCCTGTGCGTGGCGACCGGCCAGCAGCCATCCGAGCTGCTCAAGACCAGTGCCGCCAAGATCAAGCGGCGGATCAGCGAGGCGGCGAGCCGCTAGGCCGCTCAGGTCGACGTCAAGATATCCACCCTGGCGTTGGCGACGATCAGGCGGTCGGCGAGAAGCTGCGCCAGATTGCGCATGATGCGTTCGCTGGCGTGGGGGTGCTGCTTACGGAAGCGCTCAAACGCTTTCAGGGGCGCCTCGAACGCCGTCGCCGCCATGTCCGCGAACACGTCGGCGGAGCGAGTGGTCTCGATCAGGGCCATTTCGCCGAAGGCCATGCCGGCGGTGAGCGTCGCCAGCCGCACGCCGTCCGGCAGGGTGACATGCACCGCGCCGCTGCGCAGGAAGAACAGGGAATCGGCCGCGGCGCCAGTGGTGAGGATTTTCGCGCCAGACTGATAGGTCCGGATCGTGCAGATGGAGGCGAGGTCGGTCAGCTCTTCCTCGCTCATGCCGGCCAGCAGCGGCTGCTCGGCAAGCTCGGTGGTCTCGTGGAAATCGATCGAGCCTCCGTACCGATAGATGATCTGGTCTTCGGCCCATTCGATCGCGGTGTCGAGCAAATAGAAGTCGCGGACGTTCTTGAGCTCGGCGGTCCATTCCCGCAGGCTGTCCCATTCCTTAGAGGCGCGCCTGACGCCTGACAGTACGACGGTCACATTCAGCGCCGCGAGTTCCTCGAACGCTTCGGCCACCAGCCGCGCCCCGGCGCGTGTGGTGGAGGTGACGCGGTGGAGATCGAAGATCACGAATTGCGGCCGCGGCCGACCCGCAAGCCGGCGCGAGACATAGTCAACCGCCGACAGCGACAGCGTGCCGACCAGCTCGATGATCCTCACCTCCTGCTCGTGGGCTGCGAGAATATCGCGCTCCTGCGGGCGGCGCACGCGCCGCGACGGACTCTTGCCGATGTCGTAATCGGCGATGACGGCGTTGCGCGCGTCGTCGCTGCGGTTGAGCATGTGCAAATCGTAATGCGAGGACAGCGCCTCGCACACCTTGATGCCGCGCACGCTGTTGCCGTGCTTGTCGAGTCTTGGCGAATAGCTGCCGAGCCCGAGGCGAGCGGGGAGGGCGGCGAGAATTCCGCCGCCGACGCCACTCTTGGCGGGGATGCCGATCCGGTAGATCCATTCGCCGGCATAGTCGTACATGCCCGACGACGTCATCACCGAGAGCGTGCGCGAGATCGCATACGGCGTCAGCACCTGCTCGCCGGTGACGGGGTTGACGCCGCGGTTGGCGAGGGTTGCCGCCATCACGGCGATGTCGCGCGCGGTGACCAGCACCGCGCATTGCCGGAAATAGACGTCGAGCACGGCGGCGACATTGTCCGAGATCACCGCATTGGTCTTGAGGAGATAGCCGATGGCGCGATTGCGGTCGCCGGTCTGGCTTTCGGAAGCGTAGACGGCCTCGTCGACGGCGAGGTCGCGGCCGGCAAACCGACCGAGCGCGAGGCGAATGTGCTCGAAAGCGTCCGGACCCTTGCTGTCGTGGATCAGCCCGGTGCACGCGATGGCGCCGGCATTGACCATCGGGTTGAACGGATGGTTCTCCGAGTTGAGCCGGATCGAGTTGAAGGGATCGCCGGAAGGCTCGACGCCGATCGCGCTCTCGACCCTGTTTGCGCCGAGCAGGTCCAGCGCCAGTGCGAACACAAACGGCTTTGACATCGACTGGATGGTGAAGGGCGCCCTGGAGTCGCCGACCTCGTAGACATGACCGTCCAGGGTCGCGAGGCTGATGCCGAAACAGGCAGGATCGGCCTTGCCGAGCTCGGGAATGTAGTCGGCGACCGCGCCCGAGGTCTCCGCCGAGAATTCGTTGAGGCAATTGTCCAGAAACCGCAGCAAAGGCGGCTTCGAACGGGTCCATGCGGTGGCGAGAGGCGAAAGCGGTTTCATCGCCTCTCTTTGTGCAACGCAATCAGGGCACGCGCAACCCGTTCGGCACCATGGCTTGTCGCCGGACCAGCAGCAGGGCGAGCAAAACCGTGGGCACGAGGATGGCGAGGCCGAGCGCCGTCACCTGCATCTGCGACAGCGGCATGATGCCGCCGCCGGGGGTGGCCACCACGAACCCGCCGATCACCAGCAGCACGCGGATCGGCCATTCCAGCGCACCGGCGCCGCGGAGATCGCCGACGAAGGGCTGGTAGCCCTGGATGCCGCCGCAGATGAACAGCGTGCCGAACGCCGCCAGCGCCATCAAGCCGAGGCCGGCGAAATAGGGGCTCGGCCCCTGCAGCACCAGCGCGGGATTGAGCACGAAGAAGAACGGGATGAAATAGATGATGCTGCCGACCCACATCGATTCCCAGCCCGTCTTCATCGCCGGCGAGCCGGCAATACCTGCCGCTGCGAACGAGGCGATGGCCACCGGCGGGGTGATCGACGACAGCATGCCCCAGTAGAAGATGAACATGTGCACGGCCATCCTGTTCAGCCCGAGCTTTTCCAGCGCCGGCGCGACCAGGATCGCGAGGAAGATGTAGCAGGCCGTCGTGGTCAGCCCGAGCCCTAGGATCAGGCTGGTGAGGGCACACATGCCGAGCAGCAGGAACGGATTGTCACCGGCAATGCGCAGCAAATCGTTGGCGAGGCTCGACACCACGCCGGTCATCGAGAAGGCGCCGATCAGCAGGCCGCAGCCGGCGAGGATGCCGACCAGCTCGACGAAGGTGCGGCCGTTGACCTCGAGGAATTTGCCGATGGTCGCGACAGTCCAGCGCGTGTCCTTTGCGAACAGCTGGTTGAGGACCAGAAGCAGGGCGGTGGCGTAGAACGGCGCATGGCTCTCGCGCTTGAAGTAGAGCAGCATGACGATCAGGAGCGCGATCACGAAGACGTAGTACCAGCCGTCCTTGATTGTATCCATGACCCGCGGCAGCTCCGCGCGCGGAATGCCCTTCAGCCCGTGTCGCGCGGCATAGGAATCGACCTGCATGAAGAGGCCGATGTAGTAGAGCGCGGCCGGAATGATGGCGGCGATCGCGACATCGGCGTAGCTGACATTGAGGAATTGCGCGATCACGAAGGCGGTCGCGCCCATCACCGGCGGCGCCAGCACTGCGCCGGTCGAGGCACAGGCCTCGATCGCGCCGGCATAGGAGGCGCGAAAGCCGCTCTTCTTCATCACCGGAATGGTCATGGTGCCGGCGGTGAGCACGTTTGAGATGATCGAGCCCGACATCATGCCGAGCAGGCCGCTGGCGAAGATGCAGACCTTCGCCGCGCCGCCGCGGAAGGTACCGCACAGCGCGAAGGCGAGATTGATGAAGAACTTTCCGGCGCCGGTCATCATCAGCGCGGTGCCGAATACCAGGAATCCGATCACGGTGTCGGCAAAGGCCTGGATGGGAATGCCGAGCAGGCTCTCGCCTGACAGCACGTGATAGGCGGTCGCCTGCTCCAGCGTGGACTGCGTGCCGCGGAACGGACCTAACCAGCTGGATTCCGCGAACAGCGGATAGACGGTGAAGGGAAGCACGCTCAGGAGCAGGCTCCAGCCGCCGGTCCGGCGCAGCGCCTCCATCAGCATCACCCACATCACGAGACCCGCGGCTGTCACGCTGTTCGGCGCGCCGCCGAATTCCCAGCCGGCCTCCGCGGCCTTGCGGACGTTCAACATCAGCAGCAGCGCCGCGGCAAAGGTCACGACAAAGCAGAGAAGGTCATACCATGGAATGCGGTCGAGCGGCGCGCGCGCGGTTCCCGGGAAGATCAGGAACGTGAACGGCAGCATCAGCGCGATCAGGAGATAGAAGTACTCGGTGTTGAGCTGGGTGTAGCCGACGAAGAAGCGCAGCGAGAATTGCTGGTTGATGCAGAGCAGGATGGTCGCGGCGGTCGCGACGACGAGCATCCAGCGCCACGCGCCGGGCAAGCTTCGGACGCGCGTGACCTCCGCTTCCTGCATGTTGCCGGCGGCGCCATGCGGATCGTCGAACACGATCCGCTTGGCCTCGTCCTGCGCGGCGGTGGAGACTGAAGCAGACGACATGATCGACCCCCGCGCGTGGGCAATTGACTGCTGAGAATTAATCCTCGAACCCGTTCGGCATGTCGGCCTTCGCAAGCGCTGCGGCACGCGCTTTCATCCAGCCGTCGAGGAACGCCTTGTCATCCGCAGGCGGATTGGATTTTCCGTAGTCGGTCCACGCTGCGCCAAGCACCTCCTGGCGCTTGATCAGTCTGTTGTTGTGCGCGTCCTGCGCGTCGCTCCACTGCCCGGCTTCCTTCAGCGCCTTCACCGCGCCGGGATGCACCGGCACCACCCAGTTCTTGGTCTGGCGATCGGCCGCAAGCCCGCCGGCGCCGGGCGCGGAGTCCTTGTAGGAATCGTAGTTCACGATCATCGCCTTGGTGATCGCATAGACCTGGTCGGGGGCTTGCGAGGCGTAGGCGACGAAGATCGGGTAGGGGTAGTTGCCGAGCTCGATCGGTTTGTCCGGCGAGATCCCGGCGCCGCAGGTCGCGGTCTGCGGGAAGAAGAACGAGCCGACCTTCTGCATTCGCGCCCAGCCTTCCTTGTCCTTGGCGGGCAGCGGCGGCCAGATCAGGCCGCGCGGCGACGTCTCGGCTTCCTTGGCGGGGCCGGTGATCGTGGTGCCGAAGGCCGCGTCGGTGTCGTTGTTGATCAGGCCCTTCCACATCGCGCCGTAGCTTGCGAACTCGACGACCTTGACGTCCTTCTGCGTCAGGCCGGCAAAGGCGAGCACCGCGAGCGAGTTCTGGTTCAGCGCCGGCGAGCCGACGACGAATCCGACGCGCTTGGCCTTGAGATCCTTCAGCTCCTTCACGCCTGTATCCGCAGCCACGCCGAGCGTGCCGCAATTGCAGTCGACGGATGAGAGCAGGATCTGGAGCGGTTGCGGACCCCATTCCCTGGAGCCGAACTCGAACACGCCTTCCTGCGCGAAATAGGTCCCCGATCCCATCGCCGCGGAGACCGCACGCTTGGCGCGCAGCGGCGCCAGACGCGCGACGTCGTTGCCTGCGGGGAGCACGCGCACGTCGGTTGAGTATTTGTCCTTCATCATCTTGCCGACGCCGACCGCGATGTTGAAGCCGGCGGTGCCGGTGTCATAGGCCGTGAACGTCAATGTCGCCGGCAGCTTGATGTCTTCGGCGGCTGCATAGCGTGTAGACACAAAAGAAAGGCCCGCCACCAAGGCAGGCGCGAGCATGACCAGCCCACGAAGCATGTTTCCCTCCAATGATCCTCGCGTTTGCCGCGACGATTTTCTTTCTTTGTTTGAAACAGGTTTTGTTTGAAACGGATCATGTCATCGCGATCAGGCGATGGCAACGCCGTACCGCGAATGCCGCAATGAGGCTGACAGATTGTCGCGGAAACGACGGATAATTGCAGTCAGCTCGCGATGATCGCGATCGCCTGTCCCTCGGCAACGACGTCGTCGAGCTTGACCAGAAGCGATGTCATCTCGCCGCTCGCAGGAGAAAGCACAGGTATCTCCATCTTCATCGCTTCGACCACCACAATCTCATCACCATCCGCAACGGTTCCTCCAACTTGCACGGGAGTTGAGCAGATGCGACCCGCGATCTCCGTGACGACCTTAATCTCTGGCATGCCATCGCCTTCTTGTGGTCGCAAAATGCCTGAGGTAGTTTCTTCTGCAAGCGGAATTTAATTCCGCACAGCGGAACAAGCGGTAGGGATCATGGGACGACGTTCAGAGCGGTTGAGTAGACAAGGTGCGCTCGCCGGCGATGCCGGTGAGGGTGATGTCATCCAAGTGGTGTCGCGCGCGTTCGACGTGTTGCGATGCTTCGAGGGCCACGATAGCAGGCTCGGCAATCTCGAAATTTCAAACCGCTGCGGCCTGCCGCGCTCGACCGTGTCGCGGCTCACGCACACGCTGACGCGAATGGGTCAGCTGGTCTATCTGCCGCGCGATCAGAAATATCGCATCGGGCCGAGCGCTGTGGCGATGAGCGCCTCGATGATGAAGGGCGCGCAGCTGCGCAGCATGATTCGCCAGCGGCTTCAGGAAGTCGCCGAGCAACTGCCCGGCACCGTCGGCTTCGTGGTCCCCGATCGCTTCCATCTGGTCTATCTCCAGTTTGCACGCTCGGCCTCGGCACTCGGCCTGCACGAGGGCACCGGCAGCCGCATCTCGATGGCCTCCACTGCCGCGGGCGCAGCCTACACCGCGGCATTGGCGCCCGAGGTCGGCGATGCCTTCATCGCGGACATGGAGCGGGAAGCTCCCGAGGCCGCGAAGATCCTGCGGCCGCGCATTGACGCCAACCGGCAGTCGCTGCATGAGCGCGGCTATGTCGTGGCCTGTGGCTTGTGGAGCCCGCATATCAACGGGCTCGCGGTGCCGATCTGGTCGCCGCAGTATCAGACGTTTGTGGTGATCACGATCGGTCTTCTGTCGTCGATGTATGACGAGCAGCGTCTGCATGCCGAAGTCGCCCCGTTGATGGTCGCGCTCGGCCGCTCGCTCGGCAGCCTGATGGACGGCGCGGAGGGCGACGTATTCAACGCCCGCATCCCGCGCAAACCGGTCGCCATGGCCGTGCACAACAATAACAAGCCGATCAATTCGGAGGGAGTGAATGAACTGGAAGTCGGAACTCGACGAGCTCGCCCGGCGCGAAGCCTTCGCGCGGGAGATGGGCGGCGTTGACAAGGTCAAGCGTCAACATGACCAGGGCCGACTGACTGTTCGGGAACGTATCGACAGACTGACCGACAAAGGCAGCTTTCACGAAATCGGCGCCGTCTCCGGCGTCGGCGAGTACGATTCCAGCGGCGAGTTGCAGAAATTGACGCCGGCGAACTGCGTGTTCGGCCGCGCCCGCGTCGAGGGCCGTACCGTCGTCGTTGTCGGCGACGATTTCACCGTGCGCGGCGGCTCGGCGGACGCGTCCATCTCCGCAAAACCGCTGATGGCGGAGGAGATGGCGCATGATCTCCGCCTGCCCATCGTCCGCATCATCGAAGGCTCGGGCGGCGGCGGCTCGGTCAAGACCATCGAGACCAAGGGCGCGGCGAACTTGCCGGGCGGCATCGGCGGCACACGCTGGTATCGCTTCACGACGGAGAATTTGTCGCGCGTGCCCGTGGTCGCGCTCGGCCTCGGCTCGGTCGCAGGGCTCGGTGCCGCGCGTCTTGCCGCCAGCCATTATTCCATCATGACCCGAAAGTCGGCGATGTTCGTCGCAGGTCCGCCGGTGGTGAAGGCGCTGGGGCAGGACCTCTCGAAGGAAGAGCTCGGCGGCGCCGACATCCAGACCCGCGCCGGCGCGGTCGATCATGCCGTCGACACCGAGGAGGAGGCGTTTGCTTGCGCGCGGCGATTCCTGTCCTATCTGCCGTCGTCGGTTGACGGGCTGCCGCCGACCTTGCCCTGCACCGACGATCCGGAGCGCACCGAAGAGGCGCTGATGAACGCAGTGCCGCGTAACCGCAAGCAGGTCTACAAGATACGGCCGATCGTCGAGCAGGTCGTGGACAAGGGCTCGTTCTTCGAGGTCGGCAAGAATTTCGGCAAGCCGATCATTGTCGGCCTCGCGCGCCTCGAGGGCAGGGCGGTGATGGTGCTTGCCAGCGACAGCTTTCACTATGGCGGCTCCTGGACGGCGGATGCCTGCCAGAAGGTGGTGCGCTGGGTGGACTTCGCCGAGACCTTCCATTTGCCGATCGTCTATCTGATGGACTGCCCCGGCTTCATGATCGGCCTCGATGCGGAGAAGGCGGGCACCATCCGCCATGGCGTTCGCGCCATGGCCGCGGTCAACCAGACCACGGTGCCCTGGTGCACGGTGATCCTGCGCAATGCCTTCGGCGTCGCCGGCGTGGTGCATCAGCCCGCCGACCGCTTCTCGATCCGCTACGCCTGGCCGTCGGCCTATTGGGGCTCGCTCCCGCTCGAAGGCGGCATCGAAGCGGCCTACCGCGCGGACATCGACGCGGCCGAGGACAAGGCGGCCAAGCTGGAGGAGATACAGGATCGCCTCAACAAGCTGCGCTCGCCGTTCCGCTCGGCCGAAAAGTTCTGGGTCGAAGAGATCATCGATCCCAGGAAGACGCGGTCGCTGCTGTGCGAGTTCGCGCGGCTGGCGGAGCCATTGCGAAAGCCAGGGCCGCCGGGGAATTTTTCGATCAGGCCGTAGCTTCGGCCGTCACTGCGAGCTGCTGATACCGGCCTCAGCCCAATGGCAGTTGGGCAAAATTGATCTAGCGCAACGCCTCGCGTCCCATTGTCTGCAAGCGTCTCGTTTGAAACGAGGGAGAGACGTCATGACAAATGCGGGTAACGCGCTGCTTTGGACGGCCATATTTTCCTGCCTGTCGTTTGCTTCAATTTTTGTAGTCTGGTTTGCCGAGCGGTTGCGCGCGGGCTTCGTGAGGAAGCCGTAAAGCCTCCGGGGTTCGGTAGCTCGTCAGTTGCTGACCCGACGATGGGTGCCCGCCGATAGGGCGCCTTCGATGTTGCCGGCGTCTGTGCTCCGCTTTGCCGCGGCAGTGATGACGTGACCTCAAAACAATAACGCGCTACGCTTCTTGGGCAAGAACAAGAGGAAGCGCCAATCGTGTACGACTTCATTATCGTGGGCGGCGGCTCGGCGGGATCCGTGCTGGCCCACCGGCTCTCCGCGAAGAGCGCCAACAAGGTCCTGCTCTGCGAGGCCGGACAGGACACACCGCCCGGAGACGAGCCGGCCGAGATCAGGGACAGCTATCCCGGGACGGCCTATTTCGATCCGCGCTTCCACTGGACCGAGCTCAAGGTCACGACCCAGATCGTCAGCCACAACAATCCAAACGAAGGACGTCCGCCCTTACGCAAATACGAGCAGGCACGCGTGCTTGGCGGCGGCTCTTCGATCAACGGCCAGATGGCCAACCGCGGTGCGCCGACCGACTACGACGAATGGGACGCGCGCGGCGCTGCGGGGTGGAGCTGGAACGATGTGCTGCCCTTCTTCAAGAAGGTCGAGCGCGACCTCGATTTCGACGGTCCCTACCACGGCAAGGACGGCCGCATTCCGGTCCGCCGAATTCCAAGGGAGCACTGGACGCGGCATTCGCAGGCGTTCGCGCAAGCCTTCCAGCAGGCCGGACATCAGTTCGTAGCCGACCAGAATGGCGAGTTCGTCGACGGGTTTTTCCCGGTGACGCACTCGAACCAGGCCGAGCAACGCGTCTCGGCTGCCATGGGCTATCTCGATCGCGACACGCGCAAGCGCGCCAACCTCACGATCTCCACCAACACGCAAGTCAGGGAATTGCTGTTCGAAGGCACGCAATGCGTCGGCGTGAAGGCTGTGGTCGACGGGCGGGAGCAGGAATTCCGCGCCCGCGAGATCATTCTCTCCAGCGGCGCCATCCATTCGCCGGCGCATCTGTTGCGCGCCGGCATCGGCCCGGTCGGTCACCTCAAGGACATGGGCATTCCCGTGCTGATGGGGCTACAGGGCGTCGGCCAGCGGCTGATGGATCATCCCTCGATCTCTCTGTCGTCCTTTGTCCGCCGCGGCGCGCGGATGAACGAGCATACCAGGCGCCACATGCAGCTTGGCCTGCGTTACTCGTCCGGGCTCGAAGGCGTACCGAAAGGCGACATGTTCGTCGTCCTGCTCAGCAAATCGGCCTGGCACGCCGTCGGCGAGCAGATCGGATCGCTGCTGACATTCGTCAACAAGACCTATTCCGAGACCGGACAGGTCAAGCTTGCCTCGCGCGACCCGGCAGCCGAGCCGATCGTCGAGTTCAACCTGTTGTCCGACCGGCGCGACCTCGATCGCCTGATGAGCGGTTTCCGCAAGATGGCGGCCGTGCAGATGAGCGACGCCGTCAGGGCCGTGACGGACAAGCCGTTCCCGGCCTCCTATACCGACCGCGTGCGCAAGATCGGGGTGGTCAACACCAAAAATCGGATTCTGACCAAGATCGCCGCGGCCCTAATGGACGGGCCGGCGGCGCTGCGCCACTACATGATCGACAATTTCGTGGTCGAGGGCTTCACCTTCGACGATGTCATCAACGACGACGAGGCGCTGGAAGCCTTCGTGCGCAAGGCCACCATCGGCGTGTGGCACGCCTCCTGCTCGTGCCGCATGGGGCGGGCCGACGATCCGATGGCGGTGGTCGACCCGGAGGGGCGCGTCAAGGGCGTGCAGGGCCTGCGCGTCGTCGATGCCTCGATCTTCCCGGTGGTGCCGTGCGCCAACACCAATTTTCCAGTCCTGATGTCGGCGGAGAAGATCTCGGCCGCGATGATGCAGTGAGCTGGCGCGGCTTTCGGGGCAGCGAACTGGCTTGTCGACGCTGACGCCTGGGACCGCCAGTCAGACCGCAAAAGCTAAAATCGGGGGCGAGAACGGTTCCGCGGCGAACGGTCTGGCGGACATGCGTCCGAAGGCGGAACTTGGAACCCGGCTTGGGCGTTCTTTGCCAGATTTCGCCTTACGGCCGGGGCCGGACCGCTGACCGCGCGTCCATCTCCGGGCCGGAGCGCACTTTTGGCGATGGAGCTTCACGGGGGTTCAATGATCAATTCATCGAGCCGGGCGCAAACCAGCGACCCCGGAGAGTTGCCCAGGATTTCGACCGGCAGTGACGGCCTCGACGATATCCTCTATGGCGGGCTCGATCCCAATCGCATGTACCTCTACGAGGGTCGGCCCGGCTCGGGCAAGACCACCATGGCGCTTCAATTCCTTCTCGAGGGCGCCCGCTGCGGTGAACGCGTGCTCTATATCTCCTTGTCGGAAACCAAGCGTGAGCTGACACTGGTTGCACAGCGGCACGGCTGGTCGCTGCAAGGCGTCGACATCTTCGAACTGGTGCCGCCGGAGACGACGCTCGATCCGGAGCGCGAGCTCACCGTCTTCCACCCCGCCGAAATGGAGCTGAGCGAAACCACGAGCCTGATATTCAAGGAGGTCGAACGGATCAATCCCGCGCGCGTGGTGCTGGACAGCCTGTCCGAACTGCGCCTCCTTGCGCAGAACCCGCTGCGGTACCGGCGCCAGGTTCTGGCCCTGAAGCACTTTTTCACCAACCGCAATTGCACGGTCATCCTCCTCGACGATCTCTCGTCCTCCCAGGACGATCTGCAACTCCATTCGATCGCGCATGGCGTCGTGATGCTCGAACAGCTCGCCATTGATTATGGCGCGGAGCGCCGGCGGCTTCGCGTGATCAAGATGCGCGGCATTCGATTTCGCGGCGGCTTCCACGATTTCACGATCGAAGCGGGAGGGGTGCGGATATTCCCCCGTCTGGTGGCGGCGGAACATCACACCTCGTTCATCGGTGAGTTGACGCCCAGCGGCAATGCGCAACTCGACCAGCTCCTGGGAGGAGGGCTGGAGCGCGGCACCAGTGCGCTGCTTTTGGGCGCCGCCGGTGTCGGCAAGTCGTCTCTCGCGCTGACCTATGCGATCGCGGCGGCGGATCGCGGTGAGCATACGGTGTTCTTTGCCTTCGATGAAGGTCGCGGTACGGTGGAGGCCCGGGCTCGAACGCTGGGCCTGCCCCTTGAAAGCCATCTGCAATCGGGGCTCATTCGGTTTAAGCAGATCGATCCCGCCGAGATGTCGCCCGGCGAATTCGCCGCCAATGTGCGCAACAGCGTCGAACAGGATAACGCCCGAATTGTTATCATCGACAGTCTGAACGGCTACCTCAACGCAATGCCGGATGAGCGATTTCTCATCCTCCAGATGCACGAGCTCCTGAGCTATCTCGGGCAGAAAGGCGTGCTGACCGTCCTGATCCTCGCCCAGCATGGGCTGGTCGGTCCGATGGAAACGGCTCTCGATATCAGCTATTTGAGCGATGCCGTGCTGATGCTGCGCTATTTCGAAGTCGGCGGAACGGTGCGGCGCGCCCTCTCGGTCGTGAAGAAGCGCAGCGGCAATCATGAAAATTCCATCCGCGAGTTTCGTCTTGGCCGTGCGGGCATTACGGTCGGTCCTCCGCTGACCGGATTCAGCGGCATCTTTTCCGGGAATCCGCGTTACTCGGGCACGGAGATGCCGGAAGGGCTGTCGGAATGAGCGCTGACCGCGATCATTGCGTCCTCGTGTTTGCTCCCATCGGCCGCGATGGACCGGCATCGGTCGAGCTTTTCCGCAATTCGAATCTCCTGGCAATCAATTGTCGGGGTCTGCCTGAGTTGGTCAGCGAGATGTCGGCGGGCGTGGGCGCGGTCCTTCTCGCCGAGGAGGGCTTGTTCGGGAAGGATACCCAGCCGCTGGCACATTGGATCGAGCGGCAGCCGCCCTGGTCCGACCTGCCCTTTGTCATTCTCACCAGCCATAGGGAGCAGCCGGCGGTGGTTGCCTGGCGCCGCAGCATCGTCGAGACACTCCGCAACGTTTCGCTGCTCGAGCGCCCGGTCCAGCCGATCACGCTGACGAGCGCAATTCAATCCGCAATGCGGGCCCGCCGGCGGCAATATGAAATTCGAACCTTGCTGCAGGCGCGCGAGCGGACGGCCCAGGAGCTCGAGAAGCTCGTGGTCGAGCGCACCCGTGCCCTCGAGGAAGCCAACAAGCATCTGCGGGCCGAAATGGAAGAGCGCGCCCGCGTCGAGGAGACCCTTCGTCAGGCCCAGAAGATCGAAGCCATCGGACAATTGACCGGCGGAGTAGCTCACGACTTCAATAATCTGCTGATGGTGATCTCCGGTGGATTGGACATGCTCGATCGGCAGACCGATCCTGATCGGCGGCGTCGGCTGTTGGAAGGAATGGTTCAGGCGGCGCAGCGTGGTGCCGGCCTGACCAGGCAGCTTCTGGCTTTTTCGCGGCGGCAGAAGCTGCGGCCCGAGGCCGTCGACATCCCGGCGCAGATCGGCGGCATGCGCGAATTGCTCGATCGGAGCCTGAGAGGCGACGTTCACGTCGAGTTCGATTTTCCGGAGGGGCTTTGGCCGGTGGAGGTCGATCCGGGAGAGCTCGAACTGGTCGTTCTCAACCTGGCGGTCAACGCCCGCGACGCGATGCCGAACGGTGGCACGATCGTTGTCCGTGGCGAGAACCTGGCCGGCCTGAACGAGAACGAGATCGCGGGCGATTACGTTCGTCTGTCCGTGGTCGACAGGGGCGTTGGAATGAGCCCCGAGATCCTGGCGCGGGTCTTCGAGCCGTTCTTCACGACCAAGGATGTCGGGAAAGGCTCGGGTCTGGGGCTTGCGCAGGTGCACGGATTTGCCACGCAATCACGCGGGATGGTTCGAATAAAATCGGTCGTCGACGAGGGCACCAGCATCGAGCTGTATTTGCCGCGATCCAGGAATATCCCTTCGGGTGAACGGCATCTCATCGACCTGAACAGGGCCCGGCCCAAGAAGGCCAATCATGGCAGGATCCTCCTCGTCGAAGACGACGACGAGGTCGCCGCGCTGGTCAGCGAGATGCTTGCGCAGCTCGGTTACCAGGTCACGCGCGCGGCCAGCGCTGCGGCGGCTCTCGGTGCCCTAGCGGACGGCCGTTCCGTCGATCTGGTGTTTTCCGATATCATGATGCCGGGCGGCATGAACGGTGTCGAACTCGCGCGCGAAATTCAGCGACGGCGAAGCGACATCCCGGTCCTGCTGACGAGCGGATACGCCGAAGCCGCGGTTCACGACGCCGAAATGGCCGGGATCCGGATCCTGTCGAAACCCTACCACATCGACGAGCTCGCCGCAGCGCTCAGTGCTGCAAAATCGGACTTTGCGACAACCGCAGGATCTGCCTTAGCGAAGACTCGGGGCTGACCATTCGCGCGACAATCATCGGCCGGGCTATGGCTTCCGGGAGCCCCTGCGCAATTGCGCGCTCGGCCGATCGTGCCACGGCGTACAACGATACGAGGAACGAATGCAAAGCAGTTGCGAAGACACGCATTCGTTCTCTGCGAGTTAAACATTTCCGCCGCTACGTGTGGGCTGTGATGATTGCCAAAATCGGCCCGCAAAGCAGCCACTTTCAGCCGCTATTTGAGACCATTTCAGCCAAACTGTTGTTGGTTTCTTTGCAGGGGCAGGGACCTTCAGTTTGGAGCCCTGCAATGTTCAAGTCGGTTCTTTCCGCGTGTCTCTTCGTTGCCCTTAGTTTCGTCGCTTCCGAAGCGCGGCCCTATCGCATTCATCAAGCAACCGAATGCAACGTCACGATGCCCTGCGACTTCTCGTATTCGCAAACGCGCCGTGAGCGGACTTCCAGGTCGTTCCTAACTCCCAGGTCGTCACTCCAATCCTATCGCGCGACGCAACTGATAGCGACCGACGCAGGCGGCGCCGCGACGGCGAGCCTCTCGGGTGGTCGCATCGTCGGTAGTCGTCCCGCAGGTTGCCCTTCCTCCTTCTGCGGCTGCGGCGCTGCTCTGCGCGTGTTCGGCCGTATCGTGCCGGAATTGAATCTTGCGTCGAACTGGCTGCGCTTCCCGCGGACGTCACCCGCACCGGGAATGGTCGCAGCCCGACACGGACATGTGTTCGTCCTCGAGCAACACCTAAGCGGGGATACCTGGCTGGCGTACGACGCCAACTCGGGCGGACACGCGACGCGAATGCATGCGCGTTCATTGCGTGGCTACACGATCGTCAACCCGCGCGGCGGTTCGGTCGCTTGAGACGCGGGCCGACAGGTGCGTCACGAGACCTGGTGCGCCATCGCGCGAAACACCTTGTCAACCCCGCACTGAAATAATATTCGTATTTACAGAAGTTCGGATAAGGCGTAGTTTGCGCGCATCCCGGCCTGCTACAAGGGCGTTTCGCGATCGTCACGAGACGCGGGCCGGGAGGCGGTGGCCGCGACTGCGTCGACGCGCTGGGCAGGCTGCAGGGCGGGTTTCCCGTGAGCAGCTGCACACGCGGTACGACACGGCGCTGACAGCCTTCTCGTTCGGTCTCGATGGCGAGCGCACGCCAGGCATCGAGGACAGGGACGGGGAGGTGCGCGGACGGCAAAATCGTGTGGTCCTGACGCCCGGGGTCTGTGCGTCAAGTCTTGTGGTGATGCTCTGCCCAACCGGGTCAGCACATCAGCGATCCGCAAGGCGACGGGGGCAATAGTGCATCGCTCCCCGGGGAGAGCGCGTCATAAGCCTTAAAACCATTCGCGCAGGGAAGGCCGGTTGCCGGCGTCACCTGTCGTCCACCCCGTGCGCGTCTTGCTCGCACACGGGACTACGGGTGCCAGCCGGCGCCCGGCCTTCCCTGCGCCCTTTCTTTCGAGAGGGTGCGAAGACGAGAGCAAAGCTCGGGCAAAATGAGCCGCGAGAATGCGAAAGTGTGCCTGCAACCCGGGAACGGGAATTGGGTGATCGCGATGGGGTCGATAGAGCTACGCGCTCTCCGTCTCACGGTGCACGTCGTGCACCACGAGGCCCATGCCTTCGTCGGGCATCTTGATCCAGTCACGGCGCTTCAGGGTACGCTTGGTGTCTTCGTAGCCGGAGGTCCAGTGCTCGCGCATCGAGGTGCCCGAGAATTCGTGGTCCTTGGCGTCGCCCTCATAGGCCTTCTGTTGGTAGATCAGATGCAGGATCGCGATCTCCGGCATGTGGCGCAGGTTTGACTTGAGTTTGCGCTCCTCCTCGGAGAGCTGCTCGCCGGGCAGCTTGGCCAAGGCCTTGTAGAGCAGGACCTTGAGGTTGTGGGTTCGGCGGTAGACGTCGGTGTTGTGGCGGGTGCGCGAGGAATACATGATGTCCTTGTGGCGGGCCATCACGTCCTGGATCGAGCGCGGCAGCACGCCCCGCGCACTGAAGAGGTCGACCTGGAACACCAGGGAATTGAGCGCGTCCTCCTGGTCGAGCAGGTGCTGAAGCGGCGTGTTGGAAACGATGCCGCCGTCCCAGAAATGATCGGTGCCGATCCGTACCATCGGCAGTGCCGGGGGCAGGGCTCCGGAAGCCATGATGTGCTCCGGCTCGATCTCGTCATGGGAGTTGTCGAAATAGATGAAATTGCCGGAGAGCACGTTCACGGCGCCGACCGCGAAGCGAACCTTCTTCTCGTTGATGAGGTCGAAGTCGACCAGCTCGAGCAGGCTCTCCTTCAGCGGCATCGTGTCGTAATAGCTGGTGGCGGTCCGGGCTCCGACCGGGCTGAGCCAGGGATTGACTTGATGCGGGCTGAAGAAGCCCGGCTGGCCCATTGCCGACGTCATCCAGGCGCTGGTGAGATTGCGCCACTGGCGGAAGATGTCTCCGTCAGGCGTGTAGTGCCAGATCTTGCGGTTGGTGATGCGCTCCCAGAAGATGCGCAGCGCCTCAAGTCGCTTCTCCGGCTTGTTGCCGGCGATGATGGCGGAGTTGATCGCGCCGATCGAGACGCCGCAGACCCAGTCGGGCTCGATGCCGGCTTCGTGCAGTGCCTGGTAGACGCCGGCCTGGTAGGCGCCGAGCGCGCCGCCACCTTGCAGTACCAGCGCGACGCGGTCGCAGCGCTCGGGCCGCCAACCTCGTGAAGAAGGCTGATGTGTCTGATATGTGCGGGCGTCCATGGTCGGTGCTCCCTGTTTCGCCAAACGATTGCGTCCGGCGGTGACGGCGTAATGACAATTCCGGCGCCGATGCATCGCTTGCATGCGCCATGATCGCCTTGGGAATGGCTGCGGTCGTGCGGCTGACGGAAATCCTTCACATCGCAGTCAATGACGGCGGCTAGCAATCTGCATCGCCGCCTGACGCTGCCGGGCGGGCATCACATGAGCACCACGAGAGGAGACCGGCGATGCGCAGGGAAGATTTACTGAGACTTCCGTCGATGCCGGCGGCCGGGCCGAGCTATCCGGCCGGGCCCTATCGCTTCGTCAACCGCGAATTCCTCGTCATCACCTACGAGACCGATCCGGACCTGATCCGCGCCGGCCTGCCTGAGCCGCTGGAGCCGATCGACCAGCCGATTGTGCATTACGAGTGGATCCGGATGCCGGACTCTTCCGGCTTCGGCAGCTACACCGAATCCGGCCTCGTCATCCCCGCGCGCTTGCACGGCGAGGAGGTTAATTTTGTCTCGCAGATGTATCTGGACGACGATCCGCCGATCGCCGCCGGGCGCGAGATCTGGGGCTTCCCCAAGAAATACGCCCATCCCAAACTCGAGATCGTCAAGGACACGCTGACGGGCACGCTGGAATATGCCGGCCAGCTCGTCGCCATGGGCACGATGGGCTACAAGCACGAGAGCATGGCCGGCAATGGCGATCTGACCCGGGCGACACTGTCGAAGACGCAGATCAATCTGAAGATGATCCCCGGCGTCGACGGACGCCTTGAGATCTGCCAGCTGGTCGCGATCAACCTCATCGACATCGTGCCGAAGGGCTCCTGGATGGGGCCGGGCCGGCTGCATCTGGTGCCGCATGTCAACGCGCCCGTCGCCGATTTCCCGGTCCGCCGCTGCCTCGGCGCGCATCATTACATCGCCGACCTGACGCTGCCGTTCGGCCGCGTCGTGCACGACTACATCAGGGAAGCCGAGGCGGTGGCCGCGACCGGGCTGGCGGCCGAGTAGGGCGGCATCATCAAACTGTAACAATGCCGTAATTGAGTACCCGCGAGGGTCCGGAAGATGCCGTCAGCCATCTTCCGGAGCGGGGCTTTCGTTGACGGTGGGGTTGGTCATGGCTGAGCCGGCGAAGCTTGTCAGCGCGACATCGGATTTCGTGCCTGGCATTCCTGGCCTGGTGTGGGCGTTCCGCCTCCACAACGACGGCAGCGCCGAGGCGCTGCCGATCGACCAGCCGATCGAGTTCAGTCACGACGGCCGGCTCTGGCTGCATTTCAACCTCACGGACACGCGTTCACGGCCGTGGATCGCCGCGTCGCAGCTGCCGCCGCTCGCGCGCGAGCTCTTGCTGTCCAACGACACCTTCCAGCAGCTTCACGTCATCGACCACTGCGTCTACGGCGTGTTCTCCGACCTCGTGCGCGACATTGGCAGCGCGACGGAGGAGACCGCGTTCCTGCGCTTCGCCATGACCGAGCGGCTCCTGATCAGCGGCCGCCATCAGGCGCTGTGCTCGGCGGATGCGACACGCCGGGTGCTCGAAGGCGGCTACCGCGTCGACAATGTCGCCCATCTCCTCGAAAAGATCGTCGACGAGGTCGCCGACACGCTTGATAGGATGGCCGACAAGCTCGGCCAGGAGATCGACGAGATCGAGGAGCGGATTCTGGCCGACGACGTCAAGCCGGAGATGCGCCGTAATCTCGGCCGGCTGCGCCGGACCTGCGTCAGGCTGCATCGCCAGCTCACCGGCCTGCGTACGCTGTTCCATCGCCTCGACCAGAAGAACACCGACCACCTGTCGCCGGATTTGCGTATCCAGGCCGGCAAGCTGGCGCAGCGGCTGGACGGCCTCGACCACGACATCGTGGAGCTGCGCGAACGCAGCCGCCTGCTTGAGGAGGAGCTGCGTTTCAAGAACGAGGAGGAAAGCAACAACCACCTCCACACGCTCTCGATCGTGACCTCGCTGCTGCTGCCGCCGACGCTGATCACCGGCATTTTTGGTATGAACACGAAAGGCCTGCCGCTGACCGATGTCGAGAGCGGATTCTTCGTGGCGGCGCTGCTGATGGCCTCGTCGGTCGCTGCCGCCTATCTCTTCATGCGGCGCAGCGGTATTTTCAAGAAATAGCATATCGATCGTGAGTTCGCGTGATCCTCAATCTCCATTGCGACGCGCGGCTGCGATCGCATTGGCTTCGGCAATGGCGAGCACCAGCGCGCTCGCCGGTGCCAAGGACGAGAGCGCGGCGGAGTGGCTGGCTCCAAGATGGTTCAACGCGTGGCATGACGGCCTCGCCGACAAGGGCCTGAATTTCGGCGCCACCTACATCGGCGACAATATCGGCAATGTGTCGGGCGGCGTTAAGCGCGGCGCCATCCATTTCGGCCGGCTCGATCTGTCGATCGATGCCGATCTCGACAAGCTGGTCGGCTGGACCGGCGGCCGCTTCTACGCCAATGCCTTCGTGATCTACGGGCGAGGCCTGAGCCGCAACTACGTCATGAATCTCGCGACCATCAGCGAGATCGAGGCGCTGCCGGACCAGCGGCTCTACAACGCCTATTTCGAGCAGAGCCTCTTCAATGACAGGCTGAACATCAGGGCCGGCCAGCAGGCCGCCGATGTCGAGTTCTTCGACAGCCAGACCGACGACCTCTTCATCAACGGCACGTTCGGCTGGCCGGCGATCAAGGCGTCCAACCTTCCGGCCGGCGGCCCGGCGCCGCCAATCGCGGTCCCCGGCATTCGCATCAAGGCCGCGCTGACGGACCAGGTCACCCTGTTCGGTGCAGTGTTCAATGGCGATCCGTCAGGCCCGGGCAATCAGGATCCGCAGCTTCGCGACCATCATGGTCTCGCCTTCCGCATCAACGACCCGCCGTGGGTGATCGGGCAGGTCCGCTTCAACTACGACATCGATATCGGCGGCCGTCCGCTCGCCGGCAATGTCACCCCGGGCGCCTGGAAGCACTATGGCTCCTTCGACAGCCAGCGCTTGACGGCGGAGGGGCTGTCGATCGCCGATCCCGGCGGGAGCGGCGTTCCGGCGAAGCTTCGCGGCAATTATGGAATCTTCGCGGTCATCGAGCAGGTGCTCTACCGCCCGCCGGAGGTCAGGGAGAACAGCACGTCGGCCTCGCTCCCGGGTGTCACTGCGTTCGGCCGCATCGCCTACAGCCCGCCGGACCGCAATCTGATTGATCTCTATCTCGACGGCGGCATCGGCTTTGTCGGCTTCATGCCTGGCCGTCCGCTCGACCGGTTTGGCGTGGCGATGGCCTACATGCGGATCTCGAACACCGCGCGCAATCTTGATGTTGATACCCAATTCTTCACCGGCATCCAGAGCCCGGTGCGCAGCAACGAAACCCTGATCGAGATGATCTACGAAGCGCATGTCAAGCCGGGCTGGCTGGTCGCGCCGTACTTCCAATATGTGTTCCGCCCCTCGGGCGGCATCCCGAACCCGAACGACCCGAGCGGTGTCGCGCGGATCGGTGACGCCGCAGTCTTCGGCGTCACCACCACGATCAGGTACTAAGCCATCGCGGCTTGCGGCTTCGGCTTCGGTTGTCGCGAGAGCGTCAGCACGATCAGCGAGGCGAACACGCAAAGCGCGCCGGCGATGAAGAAGGCGGGCAGGTAGCTCTGATAAACCGTCCGCGAGAAACCGGCGCCAAAGGCGGCGGTGCCCGCGCCGAGCTGGTGGCCGGCAAAGATCCAGCCGAACACCAGATTGGCGCGCTCGGGCCCGAATTTCTGCGCGGTGAGACGCACCGTGGGCGGCACGGTTGCGATCCAGTCGAGCCCGTAGAACATCGCGAAGATCGAGAGCCCATAGAACGAGAAATCGCTGAAGGGGAGGAAGATCAGCGAGAGCCCGCGCAAGCCGTAGTACCAGAACAGGAGGTAGCGGTTGTCGTAGCGGTCCGACAGCCAGCCCGACATGATGGTGCCGAAGAAGTCGAAGATGCCCATCGCAGCCAAGAGGCCTGCGGCCTGCACCTGCGGGATGCCGAAATCGAGGCACATCGGAATCAGATGCACCTGCACGAGGCCATTGGTGGAGGCGCCGCAGACGAAGAACGTCGCAAACAGGACCCAGAACGCGCTGCTCTTCGAGGCGTCGCGCAGCGTGCCGAGTGCCACACCCGTGATCGAGCCATGGCTGACGGGCGGGGCGGGCAGGGGCGTGGTGCCTTCGTCGCCGAACGGGCGCAGGCCCAGATCGCTCGGACGGTCGCGCATCGCGAGCAGGACCGCGAGGGCGGAAACACCAAGCGCGATGCAGACGAAGCCGAGCGCAAGCCGCCAGCCGAAACGTTCGGTGAGGCTTGCCAGCAGCGGCAGGAACACGAGCTGGCCGGTGGCGACGCTCGCGGTCATGATGCCGACAACGAGGCCGCGCCTCGCCGCGAACCAGCGCGTCGCGATGGTGGCGCCCAGCACCAGTGCGGTCATGCCGGTGCCGATCCCGATCACGACGCCCCACAGCGCGACGAGCTGCCAGACCTCGGTCATGCCGAGCGACAGCACCAGCGCCGAGACGACGATGAGCTGCGCGGTCAGCGTGACGTTGCGCAGGCCGTAGCGGTTGAGCAGGGCTGCCGCGAACGGCGCCATCAGCCCGAACAGGATGAAGCGGATCGACAGCGCCGACGAGATCTCCGCCGTGCTCCAGCCGAACTCCTTCTGAAGCGGAACGATGAACACGCCGGGCGCGCCGACCGTGCCGGCGCTGATCAGCGCGGTGAGGAAGGTCACGCCGACCATCACCCAGCCGTAGTGGATATTGCGGCGGCCGAGTGCTGCCGCGAGCCAGTTCGAGATCATTGGGCCTCAATCTTGATGGGCAGGCGAGAGACCTGCGCGAGTTTGCAGAATGGCACGGGACGCGTCCGTCTGAAATGACAGAGTTCCCTCATTTACGGACTTTAACGTTAGTGCGTCAGGCGCTCCACCGCGATTGCTGTGGCTTCGCCGCCGCCGATGCAGAGCGCCGCCACGCCGCGCTTGAGGTTACGCGCCTCGAGCGCATGCAGCAGCGTCACGATCAGCCGTGCGCCGGTGGCACCGATGGGATGGCCGAGCGCGCAGGCGCCGCCGTTGATGTTGAGCTTGTCGCGGGGAATGCCGAGATCGCGCTGCGCCGCCATCGCCACCACGGCGAAGGCTTCGTTGATCTCGAACAGGTCGACATCGTCGGCGCTCCAGCCGACCTTGTCGAGCAGCTTGCGGATCGCCGGGATCGGTGCCGTGGTGAACCATTGCGGCTCCTGGCTGTGAGTGGCGTGGCCCTTGATCTCGGCCAGAGCCGGCAGGCCGCTGCGATCGGCGAGCGAGCGCTTCGTCAGCACCAGCGCAGCGGCGCCGTCGGCGTTGGCGGAGGAGGCCGCCGGCGTGATGGTGCCGTTGGCGCGGAACGCCGGCTTCAGCCCGGGGATCTTTGCGGGATCGACCTTCAGCGGATGCTCGTCATTGGCGACGATGCGGGGGCCGGCTTTCTCGCTCAGCGTGATCGGCGCGATCTCGGCCTTGAAGGCGCCGCCCTCGACCGCCTTGCGCGCGCGGCTCAACGTTTCCATCGCGAAGGCGTCCTGGTCCTTGCGGGTGAACTGATAGGCTTCGGCGGTGGCCTCGCCGAAATCGCCCATGGAGCGGCCGGTCTCGTAGGCGTCTTCGAGCCCGTCCATCATCATGTGGTCGATGATGCGGTCATGGCCGGCGCGATAGCCGCCACGCGCCTTGGCGAGCAGATACGGCGCGTTGCTCATGCTTTCCATGCCGCCGGAGACGACGATCTCGGCCGAGCCGGCGCGGATGATGTCGTGCGCCAGCATGGTCGCTTTCATGCCCGAGCCGCAGACCTTGTTGACGGTGGTCGCGCCGGTGGCATCGGGCAGGCCGGCGGCACGCGCAGCCTGGCGCGCCGGGGCCTGGCCCTGGCCCGCGGGAAGGACGCAGCCCATGAAGACCTCGTCGACCTTCTCCGGCGCAAGCTTGGCACGCTCCAGTGCCGCGCCGATCACGTGCGATCCGAGCTTGTGTGCGGGGAGCGGCGACAGCTCGCCCATGAAACGGCCGAGCGGGCTACGGACGGCGGAGACAATGACGACGGGATCGGCGGCTTCGGCCATGGGGGAGACTCCCTAAGATGTCGGAGATGTAAGATTATGATCATCATATGATGCGGCGCAAAAAATGCAACTGCGTCGGGCATGAGAAAATCTTGTGGTTCGCATGAGATTTGGTCGTGCGAACGGAAGAGGTTGTCCCACAACTTGCTGCCATCGCCCGCGCAGGCGGGCGATCCAGTACACCGAGGCGGTTGTGATTGAACCGATGGCGCGCGGAGTACTGGATGCCCGCCTTCGCGGGGCATGACACCGTTGCTGATGGCCCTACCGCTTCCGATTCACAAACGCGCCCATCAGCCGCGTCGGCTCGTCCGTCAGGAACGACTCGCCGAACACCTTCACGCTCAAATTCACCGACTCCGTCAGCGGCAGTTCCTCCCATTGCCGCAGCAGTGCTTTCTGCGAGCGCAGCGCCTCGGGGCCGCATTCGAGCAGCGCCTGCACAAGGTGCTCGACCTCGGCGTCGAGCCCGCCCTCCGGCGCGACCTTGTCGACCAGTCCCCAGGCCAGCGCCGTCGGCGCGTCGATGTTCTCCGCGGTCATCACCAGCCAGCGTGCGCGGGCCCACCCGATCAGACGCGGCAGCAGCGCGGCATGGATTACTGAGGGAATGCCGACGCGCACCTCCGGCATGCCGAAATGCGCGTCATGCGCCGCGATCCGGAAATCGCAGGCGGCAGCGACTTCGAGCCCACCGCCAAGGCACCAGCCGGGCATGCGCGCGATCATGGGAGCCGGGAAAGTGCGCACCGCTTCGCAGAGATCGCGCAGGCGGCTGATAAAGGCCTCGGCGGACTTCTGGTCGAGCCTGGCCATCTCCTTGATGTCGGCGCCGCCGATCATGCTCTTCTCGCTCTGGCCGCGCAGCACCGCAACCCGGATGCTGCGGTCGGACGAGAGCTGCTGCAAGCCTTCGCGCACCGCATCGGTGACGGGCGAGCCCAAAATGTTCAGCGAGCCGGCATTGCAGATCGCGACATGAACGACGCCGCGCGCATCGCGCGTCACGCCGCAGTGGTGGTTGAGCATTTCCATGAGAGGATCTCTGAGTTTCGTAGACGTGCGAATACGCCGGTCAGGTCACACTTCCGAGCCGAAACGCATTGCTTGTCAAGCGGGCGGGAAGCAGTTGCCAGCGCGAAGTCCGCAGCATAGTATGATGGAAGTCATACCAAGAGGTCACGATGACCAGCAACGATCAACTCGACCTGTTTTCGCCTGCGGGCCGGCGCGAGCGGGTGGTGGAGTGGCAGGTGCCTGCGCCGGTTGCGAAAGTGGCGATGGGCCTGTCAGGCATGGATGCGATGCTGGGCATCCGCGACGGAAGGCTGCCGCCGCCGCCCTTTGCCAAGCTGATCGGCTTCGTCATGGCCGTGGTCGAGCCGGGCCGGATCGTCATGGAACTCGAGCCGCGCGATGATCTCGAGAACACTATTGGCCTCCTGCACGGAGCCACAGCCGCCGCGCTGATCGACACCGCCATGGGGTGTGCGATCTCGACCCGGCTGGAGCCCGGGCAGGGCTCCGTCACCCTCGATCTGAAAATGACCTTTCTGCGTCCGCTCTCGGTCCGGTCCGGGTTGATCTCCGCCGAAGGCAAGGTGATCAAGCTGGGACGCCTGACCAGCTACACCGAGGGGTTCGTCCGCGACGGTCAGGGGGCGCTTGCGGTGCACGCAACCGCGACCTTTTCCATGATCGGCAACAATTTTACCGGGAATTAATGCGCCGTCCGGCCGATATCCGTGTTATTAGATGACCTCCGACATCCAATGAGATCCGCATGCGCTATTCCCGGGAACACAAGCAGGAAACCCACGACCGCATCGTAAAGAAGGCCTCCGTGCGGCTGCGCGAAAAGGGCGCCCACGGCATCGGTGTCGCCGACCTCATGAAGGAAGCGGGCCTGACCCATGGCGGCTTCTACGCCCATTTCGATTCCCGCGAGGCGCTGGTGATCGAGGCGTTTGACTACGCCATGGATCGCTCGATGGAGCACTGGCGCAAGCAGTCCGATCAGGTCGCGCCGGAGAAGCAGCTCCCCCAGATCGTCGAGACCTATCTCTCGACGGTGCATCGCGACAACCCCGGTCACGGCTGCTCGATCCCCGCGCTCGGTGCCGAGATCGCCCGCGAGAGTCCGAAGACGCGAAAGGCCTTTGCCGGCAAGCTCGACGAGATGATCGAGATGATCACGGACTTCATCCCGAATCTGCCGCGCAAGGCCGCGCGCAAGCAGGCGATCGCGACCCTGGCGACCATGGCCGGCACCATGCTGCTCGCGCGCATTGCCGGCTCGAGCGAGCTGTCGGACGAGGTGCTGAAGACGGGCAAGGACAGCGCGCTCGATGGCGCGCGGCGTGAGCCGAAGGTGGCGGCTGCGAAGAAGGTGAAGCAGAGTTAGGCCGAGGTGCCGTTGAATGCGTAGGGTGGGTTAGCGAAGCGTAACCCACCATGCTTCAGTGAGCACTGGACGAAGTTGGCGGGTTACGCCGAGCAGATGCGCTTTGCGCATCTGCAGGGCTAACCCACCCTACGAAGTCCGCCCCGCAAACAGCGCCCGCTCGCGCTCCACAATCTCGGAAATATAATCCGCCACCGCGCGGATGCGTGCGAGGTCCTTGCTGTCGGCGTGCATCAGCATCCAGAAGGTGCGGGTGATCGAGACCTCTTCCGCCAGCACCGCAATCAGCTGCGGATAGTCAGCCGCCATGAAGTGCGGCAGCACGGCGATACCGAAGCCGGCGAGCGTGGCATTGAGTTGTGCGATCAGATTGGCGCTGCGCAAGCGTGCGGAGACCTTCGGCGACACCTGCGGCAGATAGTCGAGCTCGGGCGTGAACAAGAGCTCCTCAATATAGCCGACGAATCGATGCTGCGGCAGGACCTCGCGCGAGGTGATTTTCGGGAAGCGGTCGAGATAGGCGGGCGCGGCATAGAGTCCGAGTCGGTAGTCGAGCAGCTTGCGGCCGACGATGCGGCCTTCCTTCGGCATGGTCAGGCTGATGGCGATATCGGCCTCGCGCTTGGAGAGGCTGAACAGCCGCGCGGTTGCCACCAGTTGCAAATCGAGATCGGGATACCGGTCGGCGAACTGAGCGAGCCGGGGCGCCAGGAAGGCGGTGCCAAATCCGTCGGGGGCGCCGATCCGCACCGTTCCGGTCAGCCGCGCCACGGAGCCACCGACCTGCTCCTGGTTGGCGACGATGGTCGATTCCATGGCTTCCGCGCTGTCGGCGACGCGCTGGCCGGCCTCTGTCAGCAGGTAGCCGGTCTTGCGCCGGTCAAACAGCTTGGCCGAGAGGTGCTTCTCCAGCCGGTCGACGCGGCGGATGACGGTAGCATGGTCGACGCCGAGCTGTTTTGCCGCAGCCGAAACCGAGCCGCCCCGCACGATGGCCAGCACGAAGCGGAAGTCGTCCCAGTCGATAGCGCCTTGATCCAGCATTTTCGCACATCTATGGTGCATTATCTCAGACTTGAATCCTATAAAATGCAGGTCGATAGGATTTGTCAAAGCGTTCAAGCTTGCCTTAAGGAGACCATTCCATGCGTTCAGTCGGACATTTCATTGGTGGCAAGGAGGTCAAGGGCACCTCGGGCCGCACCGCCGACGTTTTCGAGCCGATGACGGGTGACGTCCAGGCCAAGGTGGCGCTGGCGTCCAAGGCCGAGGTTCGCGCCGCCGTGGAGAACGCCCGCGCCGCGCAGCCGGAATGGGCCGCGACCAACCCGCAGCGCCGCGCCCGCGTCATGATGAAATTCGTCGAGCTGGTGCAGCGCGACTACGACAAGCTCGCCGAACTGCTCGCCCGCGAGCATGGCAAGACCGTTCCGGACGCCAAGGGCGACATCCAGCGCGGCCTCGAAGTCGCGGAATTCGCCTGCGGCATCCCGCACCTGATGAAGGGCGAATACACCGAAGGCGCCGGGCCCGGCATCGACATCTACTCGATGCGCCAGGCGCTCGGCGTCGTCGCCGGCATCACGCCGTTCAATTTCCCGGCGATGATCCCGATGTGGAAGTTCGCGCCTGCGATTGCCTGCGGCAACGCCTTCATTCTGAAGCCATCGGAGCGCGATCCCGGCGTGCCGATGATGCTTGCCGAGCTGATGATCGAGGCGGGTCTGCCGGCCGGCATTCTCAATGTCGTCAACGGCGACAAGGAAGCGGTCGACGCCATCCTCGACGATCCCGATATCAAGGCCGTCGGCTTCGTCGGCTCCACGCCGATCGCGCAATACATCTACGAGCGTGCAGCCCAGACCGGCAAGCGCTGCCAGTGCTTTGGCGGCGCCAAGAACCACGCCATCATCATGCCGGATGCCGACATGGACCAGGCGGTCGACGCCCTGATCGGCGCCGGCTACGGTTCGGCCGGCGAACGCTGCATGGCCGTGTCCGTCGCGGTCCCCGTCGGCAAGTCCACCGCCGACCGCTTGATGGAAAAGCTGATCCCGCGCGTCGAGTCGCTCAAGATCGGCACCTCGATCGATCCGTCCGCCGATTATGGTCCGCTGGTGACGCGGGAGGCGGTCGAGAAGGTCAAGGGCTATATCGACATCGGCATCAAGGAAGGCGCGACGCTCGCCGTCGACGGCCGCGGCTTCAAGATGCAGGGCTACGAGAACGGCTTCTATCTCGGCGGTTCGCTGTTCGACAACGTCACCAAGGACATGCGAATCTACAAGGAAGAGATTTTTGGCCCCGTGCTCTCGGTCGTGCGCGCGCACGATTACAAGGAAGCGCTGGCGCTGCCGTCGGAGCATGATTACGGCAACGGCGTTGCGATTTTCACCCGCGACGGCGATGCCGCGCGCGATTTCGCTGCCAAGGTCAATGTCGGCATGGTCGGCATCAACGTGCCGATTCCGGTGCCGATCGCCTATTACACCTTCGGCGGCTGGAAGAAGTCGGGCTTCGGCGATCTCAACCAGCACGGTCCGGATTCGGTCCGCTTCTACACCAAGACCAAGACGGTGACCTCGCGCTGGCCGTCCGGCGTCAAGGAAGGCGCGGAGTTCTCGATCCCGCTGATGAAGTGATCTCCTCGGCCGTCATTGCGAGGAGCGCAGCGACGAAGCAATCCAGTATCTTTCCGCGGAGGCGGTCTGGATTGCTTCGCTTCGCTCGCAATGACGAGTAAGAAATGAGCAGCCCATCATGCAGTTCGCTCTGAACGAGGATCAGATCGCGGTTCGCGACATGGCGTTGGCGTTTGCGGCGGAAAAGATCGCGCCGCACGCGCTGCGCTGGGACGAGGAGAAGCATTTTCCGGTCGAGGTCATGCGCGAGGCCGCTACGCTCGGCATGGGCGGCATCTACATCCGCGACGATGTCGGCGGCTCCGCGATGTCGCGGTTCGACGCGGCGCTGATCTTCGAGGCGCTGGCGACAGGCTGTCCGACCACCTCGGCCTTCATCTCCATCCACAACATGGCGTCCTGGATGATCGATGCCTACGGCAGCGACACCCAGCGCCACACATGGTTGCCCAAGCTCTGCACCATGGAGCTGATCGCGAGCTACTGCCTGACCGAGCCCGGCGCCGGCTCGGACGCGGCGGCGCTGCGCACCCGCGCCGTGCGCGATGGCAATCATTACCTCCTCAACGGCCAGAAGCAGTTCATCTCCGGCGCCGGCGACACCGATCTGCTGGTCACGATGGTGCGCACCGGTGGCGACGGCCCCGGCGGCATCTCGACGCTCGTGATCGACGGCAAGACGCCGGGCGTCTCGTTCGGCGCCAACGAGCGCAAGATGGGCTGGAACGCGCAGCCGACCCGCGCCGTGATCTTCGAGAACGCGCGCGTTCCGGTTGCCAATCGCTTGAGCGAGGAGCGCGTCGGCTTCAAGATCGCGATGGCGGGCCTCGACGGCGGGCGTCTCAACATCACGGCGTGCTCACTAGGCGGCGCGCAGACCGCGCTGGACAAGGCGCGCGCCTACATGAAAGAGCGCAAGGCTTTTGGAAAGCGGCTCGACGAATTCCAGGCGCTGCAGTTCAAGCTCGCTGACATGGCGATCGAGTTAGAAGCTGCGCGTACCTTCTTGTGGCGGGCAGCGGCCGCACTCGACCGGAAAGATCCGGACGCCACCATGCTGTGCGCCATGGCAAAACGGTTTGGCACCGATGCCGGCTTTGAGGTCGCAAACCAGGCGCTCCAGCTTCACGGCGGCTACGGCTATCTCAGCGAATACGGCATCGAGAAGATCGTGCGCGATTTGCGCGTGCACCAGATTCTCGAAGGCACCAATGAAATCATGCGGCTGATCGTGGCGCGCAAATTGATCGAGAGCGCCCGATGAGTGGAGTGGAGGAGGGCGACCTGGTCGCGCGGGTCGAGGGCGCGGCCGGCATTGTCAGGCTCAACCGTCCGAAGGCAATCAATGCCGTGACGCTGGAGATGTTTCGCGACATCGACAAGGCGCTCGACCGTTTTCAGGCCGATCCCGCCGTTGCCGTGATCGTGCTGGAAGGTGCCGGCGAGCGCGGCCTGTGTGCGGGCGGCGACATCCGTGCGCTCTGGGAGAGCTCCAAGGTCGGCGGCGACCTCGGCAAGATCCTGTGGCGGGAAGAGTACATCCTCAACGCCCGGATCAAGAAATTCCCGAAACCCTATGTCGCCTTCATGGACGGCATCGTGATGGGCGGCGGCGTCGGGCTTTCGGCACATGCGAGCCATCGAATCGTGACCGACCGCACCAGGCTCGCGATGCCCGAGGTCGGGCTCGGTTTCTTCCCCGATGTCGGCGGCACCTGGCTGTTGTCACGCGCGCCGGGCGAGATCGGCACTTATTTTGGCCTGACCGGCCAGACCATGAACGGCCCCGATGCGATCCACGCGAAGTTTGCCGACGCGGTGGTACCGGCGGCCAAATGGCCCGAGTTGCGCGACGCGCTGACCAAAGTTCGCCAGGGCGTCACGGCGGCCGATGTCAGCAAGGTCATCAACGGTTTTGCGACCGGGGAGATCGCGGGGCCGGTGGCAGCCAAAGAGGCGGCGATAGACGCGCTGTTCGGCTTTGACCGCATGGAAGACATCTTTGCCGCGCTCAAGCGCGACGGTTCCGAGTTCGCGCTCGCGACGTTGAAGACGCTCAACGAAAAATCGCCGCGCGGCATGGTGGTGACGCTCAAGCTGCTGCGGCTCGCGCGCATCGCGTCGAGCCTGGAAGAATGCCTGGTGCGCGAATATCGGGCTGCGCTGGAAGTCTTTCGCAGCGACGACTTTCGCGAAGGCGTGCGCGCCGCGGTGATCGACAAGGACCGCAATCCGACCTGGTCGCCGTCGCGGATCGAGGACGTCACGCCGGACATGCTTGCGTACTATCTCGCCGAGATCGGCGCCGACGAATTGAAGTTCAACTAATCAACGAAACGTTCAGCGGAGGAAACCAAGATGGCCACGATCGCATTCATCGGTCTCGGCAACATGGGCGGCCCCATGGCCGCCAATCTGGTCAAGGCCGGCCACAAGGTCGTCGCTTTCGACCTCGCCGAGGCCTCCCGCAACCAGGCCAAGGCTGACGGTGCCGGCATCGCCGAGAGCGCGGCAGGCGCCGTGAAGGGCGCCGATGTCGTTGTCACCATGCTGCCGGCCGGCAAGCATGTGCTCGGCGTGTGGGGCGAGGTCGTTCCTGTCATGACCAAGGGCGCGCTGATCATCGACTCCTCCACCATCGACGTCGAGAGCGCGCGCCAGGCGCATGTGCTGGCGGCCAAGCACGGGGTGCTTTCGGTCGACGCGCCGGTCTCCGGTGGCACTGGCGGCGCCAAGGGCGCAACGCTCACCTTCATGTGCGGCGGCGAAGACAACGCGTTTGCAGCGGCAAAGCCCGTGCTGGAGAACATGGGCAAGAAGATCGTGCATTGCGGCGGCGCCGGCGCGGGCCAGGCCGCAAAAATCTGCAACAACATGATCCTCGGCATTTCCATGATCGCGGTGAGCGAGGCGTTCGCGCTGGCCGAGAAGCTCGGGCTCTCCCATCAGGCGCTGTTCGACGTCGCCTCGACCTCGTCGGGCCAGTGCTGGTCGCTGACGACCTATTGCCCGGTGCCCGGGCCGGTGCCGACCTCGCCCGCCAACAACGATTACAAGCCGGGTTTTGCCTCGGCGCTGATGGTGAAGGATCTGACGCTGGCGCAGGACGCCGCCAAGGCCGCCGGCGCGGCGACGCCGCTCGGCAAGCATGCGCAGGAGATCTATCAGTCATTCGACGCAGCCGGCCAGGGCGGGGTGGATTTTTCCGGAATTATCAAGCACGTTAGGGGGCTGGCCGGGAAAGCTTGATGACGACATTTCAGGAAGCGCGCGCGTTTCTGCTTCATAACCGCACGGACTACGAGACAGCGGTCAAGGGCTTCCGCTGGCCCGATCCTGTTCCCTTCAACTGGGCACTCGACTGGTTCGACGCCGAGCTGGCGGCGAATGCGGACAGCAAGGATCGTCCTGCGCTCTGGATCGTCGATGCCGCGCAGGACCGGCAGACCAAGCTCTCGTTCGGAGCGTTGTCGCGCCGCTCCAACCAGGTCGCGAACTTCCTTCGTGCACAGGGCTTGAAGCGCGGCGATCATCTCCTGCTGCTGCTCGGCAATGTCGTTCCGCTGTGGGAGACGATGCTGGCCGCGATCAAGCTCGGCGTCGTCGTGATTCCCGCAACGACGCTGCTCACCGCCGACGAGCTCCGCGACCGGCTCGATCGCGGCAAGGCGAAGGCGGTCGTGGCAGCGCAGGACCAGGTTGCGAAGTTCGCAAGTCTTGGTGCCGACAATATCGTCCGCATTGTCGTGGGCGAAGCCTCCGATGGCTGGCTTTCCTATGATGACGCGGCAAAGGCGTCGGAGAGTTTTGCAGCTGACGGCCCGACCAACGCCGACGACCCGATGCTGCTCTATTTCACCTCAGGCACCACCGCAAAGCCAAAACTGGTGCGGCACAGCCAGCGCAGTTATCCCGTCGGCCATCTCTCGACCATGTACTGGATCGGGTTGAAGCCCGGCGATGTCCATCTCAACATCTCCTCGCCCGGCTGGGCCAAGCACGCCTGGAGCTGCTTCTTCGCGCCGTGGAACGCGGGCGCAACCGTCTTTGTGGTCAACCAGCCGCGCTTCGACGCCAAGGGGCTGCTGGCCACCATCGGCCGCTGCGGTGTCACCACGCTGTGCGCGCCGCCGACGGTGTGGCGGCTGTTCATCCAGGAGAACCTGGCGTCGTTCAAGGTGGCCTTGCGCGAGGTCTGCGGTGCCGGCGAGCCGCTCAATCCTGAGGTGATCGACCAGGTGCAGGCCGCCTGGGGGCTCACCATCCGCGACGGTTACGGCCAGACCGAAACGACCGCGCTCGCCGGCAATTCGCCGGGGCAAAGGATCAAGATCGGCTCGATGGGACGGCCGCTACCGGGCTATCGCGTGCAGGTCAGCGACGCCGATGGTCATCCGGCCAAGGAGGGCGAGGTGGCTCTGGTGCTCGGCGAAGACCGCCCCGCCGGCTTGATGCAGGGCTATCAGAGCGACGACGGCAGGTTGTCCGGCGCCGAAGGCGAGCTTTATCGCAGCGGCGACGTCGTGTTCGAGGACGACGATGGCTATCTCACCTTCGTCGGCCGGTCCGACGACGTGTTCAAATCCTCCGACTATCGCATCAGCCCGTTCGAGCTCGAGAGCGTGTTGCTCGAGCACGAGCTCGTCGCGGAAGCCGCCGTGGTGCCGAGCCCGGATCCGATCCGGCTCGCGATTCCCAAAGCTTTTGTGCTGCTGACATCCGGCGCGGAGCGCTCGCCGGAAACCGCGCTCTCCATCTTCAGGCATCTGCACACGCGCCTTGCGCCGTTCAAGCGCATCCGCCGCCTCGAAATCGTCACGGAGCTGCCGAAGACGATCTCGGGAAAGATCCGCCGGGTTCAGCTCAGACGCCTTGAGCGTGACGACGATCGCAACGATCCCCTGCGCGGCCGGGAATTCCGCGAAGAGGATTTTCCGGAGCTGCCGAAAACACGGAGTGAGACCTAAGTGAACGAAGTCTGGAAGAAGCCGCCGATTGCCTTGGACGCCTATCAGGCCATGGTCGGCAAGGAGATCGGCGTGTCGTCGTGGCACCTGGTCGATCAGCCCCGCATCGACACCTATGCCAACGTGATCGAGGATCACCAGTTCATTCACGTCGACCCGGAGCGTGCGAAGGAGACGGCGTTCGGCACCACCATCGCGCACGGTTTCCTGACGATGTCGCTGCTGTCGATCATGTCCTACGAGGTGATGCCCGTCATCGCGGGCACCACGATGGGCGTCAATTACGGTTTCGACAAGCTGCGTTTCATCTCGCCGGTGCGCTCGGGCAAGCGCGTTCGCGGCCGTTTCGTGCTGGCGGAAGCCAAGCTGCGCAAGCCGAATGAATTGCAGTCGCGCACCAACGTCACGGTGGAGATCGAAGGCGAGGACAAGCCCGCGCTGGTCGCGGAGTGGCTGGGGTTGATCTATTTTGCCTGAGGCGGGCCGGCACGGTCGGGCTTGACCCGGCAACCCATCGCTGGTCAAAAAGCGACCCAAAGCGCGGTCTGACCCTCTCCCCTTGTGGGAGAGGGTGGCTTCGCGGAGCGAAGCCGGGTGAGGGGTATCTCTCCGCGGACTCGCTCGTCGAGACAACCCCTCATCCGGCGCTTCGCGCCACCGTCTCCCACAAGGGGAGAAGGAAGAAGAAGCAGGAACTGCACTCATGGCAATTAGGTTCGACGGACGCGTCGCCATCGTCACCGGCGCGGGCAATGGTCTGGGGCGCGCGCACGCGCTGGGATTGGCAAGCCGTGGCGCCAACGTCGTGGTCAACGATTTCGGCGGCGCGCGCGACGGCAGCGGCGGCTCGCTCTCGCCGGCGGAAGCCGTGGTCGAGGAGATCCGTAAAGCGGGCGGCATTGCCATGGCCGACGGTGCCGACGTCTCCAATTTCGAGCAGGTCACCGCGATGGTCGAGCGCGCCACCAAGGAGTGGGGCAGCGTCGATCTCTTGTGCGCCAATGCCGGCATTTTGCGCGACAAGTCGTTCGGCAAGATGGAAGCGGCCGATTTCCAGAAGGTACTCGACGTGCATCTCGTCGGCACCTTCTATTGCTGCAAGGCGGCCTGGGCCGGCATGCGCGATCGCAACTATGGCCGCATCGTGCTGACGACGTCGTCCTCCGGCCTCTACGGCAATTTCGGCCAGGCCAATTACGGTGCGGCCAAGTCCGGCATGGTCGGCCTGATGAACGTGCTGGCGGAAGAGGGCCGCAAGACCGACATCCGCGTCAACATCATCTCGCCGACAGCGGCAACCCGGATGACGGAAGAGCTGCTGCCGCCGCAGGCGCTGCAATTGATGAAGCCGAACGCGATCACGCCGGCGGTCGAGTACATGCTGAGCGAGGATGCGCCGACCCGCACCATCATGGGCGCTGGCGCCGGCTCGTTCGCGGTGATCAAGATCGTCGAAAGCGAAGGCATCAACCTGCCGGAGTCCGAGTGGACCCCGGACGCGGTCGCAGCGCATTTCGCCGAGATCAGCGACATGTCGAAGGCGAAGGCGCTGCAGGGGGCGTTCGAGCAGACGCAGAAGTATGTGGCGCAGGCCGCTGCGCGCGCCGGGGTGAAACTCTGACAGCCGTCGCCGTCATCGGCGCCGGCCCTGCCGGGCTGATGGCGGCCGAAGTGCTCGCGCAGGGCGGTGCTCGTGTGACCGTCCACGATTCGATGCCGTCCGCGGGCCGCAAATTTTTGATGGCCGGCCGCGGCGGGCTCAATCTCACCCACAGCGAACCGCTGCCGCAGTTCATGGCGCGCTATCGCGAGGCGGCGCCGAAGCTAACAGCGGCGATCGACGCCTTTCCGCCTGACGCGCTGCGCGCCTGGAGCGAGGCGCTGGGCGAGCCGACCTTTGTCGGCTCCAGCGGGCGTGTGTTTCCGAAAGCGTTCAAGGCATCGCCCTTGCTGCGGGCCTGGCTGCGGCGCCTCGATGCTGCTGGCGTGCGCTTTGCCTTTCGCCAACGCTGGATGGGCTGGGACGGGAAAGGACGACTGGTCTTTGACGCACCCGGCGGTGCTACCGCCATCACCGCGGACGCGACAGTGCTGGCACTCGGCGGCGCCAGCTGGCCGCGACTGGGCTCCGATGGCGGCTGGACGACGATCCTCGCCGACAAAGGCGTTGCGATCTCGCCGCTGCGGCCAGCGAACTCCGGCTTCACCGTCGACTGGTCCGAAATCTTCCGCGCGCGCTTCGAAGGCCAGCCGCTCAAGGGCATCACGCTGTCCTTCGGCCCACACCGCGTGCGCGGCGAGGCCATGATCACAAGCGGCGGGATCGAGGGCGGGGCGATCTATGCACTATCGGCCGAACTGCGCGAGGCGATCGCGGCGAGCGGCGCAGCGCTCCTGCACGTCGCGTTGCGGCCGGATGTCGATCATGGCGAACTCGTCAAGCGCCTGTCCGCCTCGCGCGGCAAGCAATCGTTCTCGAACTTCCTGCGCAAGGCTGCGCAGCTGTCGCCAGTCGCGGGCGGGCTGTTGCAGGAAGCCGCCATCGGTGCTGACCAGTCGTTGTCGGCAATACCGGCTGAGCGATTGGCGGAGCTCATCAACGCCGTGCCGATCAAGCTCATAGGCGTCGCGCCGATCGCGCGCGCGATCTCCAGCGCCGGCGGGATTTCCTTCGACGAGCTCGACGCCGACTTCATGATCCGCAAGCTGCCGGGCGTGTTCGCGGCCGGTGAGATGCTGGACTGGGAGGCGCCGACGGGGGGCTATTTGCTCCAGGCCTCGTTCGCGATCGGAGCTGCGGCGGGCAGGGGCGTCTTGCAACGGCTCGCCCAATTGTCGTCCTGACCATCCCATCACGATGTTCCGGTCCGGGTTGCGAGATCCGTCAGGAGGCCGAGCACGCCAAAGCTTGCCGCCACCGCGCAGACCATCGTCCAGCCGCCAAAACTCCAGGCCAGCGATGCCGCCGCCGCGCCGACGCCACCGCCGATAAAGAACAGCGCGACGAACAGGCCGTTCATGCGACCGCGGGCCTCGGGGCGCAACAGGTTGATGGCGCGACGGCCCAACGTCTGGTCGGTGGTGATGCCGACGTCGAGCAGGATCGTGCCGAGGCTCAGGACCAGCAGACTAGTGATCTGGGAGTCCAGCGCTCCCGCCCAGGCACAGAGCGCGAGCGACCCGATGATGAGCAGATGGGCGGCAAAGAACATCGGCCGCGCCCGGCCCTTGTCGCCCCAGCGGCCAGCCATCGGTGTCGCCGCGGCGCCCGCTACGCCGATCAGTGCAAAAGCGGCAACTCCCTTGGCATCGAGATCGAACGGCTCCTCCGGCAGCCGCAGCGCGACCGCCGACCAGAACGCCGTGAAGGAGGCCATGACAAGAGATGCGGTCCAGGCCCGCACGCGCAGCACGGGCTCTTCGCGCAGCAGTCTTGGAAAGGACAGCAGCAACTCGGTGTAGCTCGCGCGTGCCGTCGGTCGAAGGGTTGGAAGGTAGCGGGCGAGCGCGCCGGCAAGCAGGGCCATCAGAGCGGCCGAGACGACATAGTAGGCGCGCCAGCTCCAGAGATCGGCGATCAGGCTCGCCGCCGGTCGTGACAACAGGATGCCGATCATCAATCCGCCCATCACCTCGCCGATGGCCTGGCCGCGGCGATCCGGCGCCACCATCGATGCGACCAGCGGAACCATCATCTGGATCGCCGCGCAGCAGGCGCCAAGGATGAAGGTGGCGAGCAGCAGAAGCGCGGGCGTCGGCGCGAGCGCCGTTGCGAGAGCGGCGAGGATCGCGCAGCCGAGTGTGCGGAGGATGACAAGCCGGTTCTCGACCAGATCGACCAGAGGTACGAGCAGCAGCAGGCCGAGTGCGTAGCCCAGCAAGGTCAGCGTGCTGATCAGCCCCGCCTGCCACGCCGGCATCGACATCGACCGGCCGATCGAGCCGAGCAGGATCTGCGGCGCGAACAAATTGGTGACGACGACACCGGCAGTGATCGCGCCGAGCCAGATCAGCGGCCGCTCGGCGAGCTGGTTTCGGGACGCAGGCCTGGTGGTTTCGGAGACAGTCATGGGACCTCGCAACTGTGGCGCGGGACCCTTTAAGCGGGGACATCAATATGCTACAATTCAAATAAGCCTATAAAGAATATGCGGGTTTGTTATGAATACCCATGACCTTGTTGCTTTCGTCGCCGTGGTTGAGACCGGATCGATTGTCGCAGCGTCGGCGCGTCTCAATCTCACCCAGCCTGGCGTGACCCGACGTATCCAGAATCTCGAGGAGATGTTGGGGGCGCAGCTTCTGGATCGGCTCTCGAAGCCCCTGAAGCCCACGGCAGCGGGCCATGAGGCCTACGAGCAGGGCAGGCGTCTGCTCAGGATGCTGGACGACCTCAAGTCGGGCGTGGCCAACGACGGAATGGTCCGCGGCGAGTTCAGGCTCGGTCTGACGCCGTTTCTCTCGGAGGCGGGCCTGACCGCACCACTCGATGCGGTGCGCGCCGAATTTCCCGCGCTGGCGGTGCAGGTGGTCTCCGGTTGGTCACCGAACCAGCTCGAGCGTGTCTGCCGCAACGAGCTCGATGCAGCCGCGATCTGTCTCCCCGACGGTGCAGTGCCGCCCGCCGATCTCGCGGCCGACGATCTCGGCGCGCAGCCCGTCGTCTTCGTCGTCGCACGTGAGATGAAGATCCCGCGCACCGTCGACCTGGAACGGCTGTCCCAATTATCGTGGGTGATCAACCAGGACGGCTGTGGATTTCGCGATACGCTGAAGCGGAAATTCGACGCCTCGCATCTGCCGTTCAACATCGCCGTCGAGGCGCTGGACAGTGAGCTCCGCCTGTCGCTGGTGTCGCGTGGCCTCGGCGTCGGGCTGGTCACCCCGATCGCCCTGAAACGCAGCGCATTTCGCGACAGGCTCAAGCCGGTCGCTGCGCGCGACTTCAAACCCGCCGTGCGCGCATGGGTGGTGCATCGCGCCCCCGCCGGTCGGCTGGAGCGGCCGATCAAACTCTTCCGCGATGGCTTGGTCCGGGAACTCCAGGCGCTGATCGGGGGCTAGCTACCGCAGCTTCCCCCGTGCCGCCACCGGCAGCGTGCCGATGATCTCCTCGCCGCGCACCATCACCACTTCGTCCATCATGTTGACGACGACGCAGACATGATTTGGCACGACCCGCACGATGTCGCCGACATTGGGCCGGGTGTTGCTGCGGGAGAGATCGAGGAAGCCGTGCTCCTCGGCGAAGCGCGCGATCTTGGCTTCGGGGTGCTCAAGGATCAGGCCGTGGCCGTCGAGCCCGCCGGTATCCGTGGTCAGCGTCTTGGAGCCGGCATCGAGGATGCCGCGCTCGGGCGCGGCACGGCTCACCACGGTTGAATAGATGTGCAGCGCGCAGTCGTCCCAGGTGGCGACGCCGGCCGCGACCTGCATGCGATCGTTGTAGATGTAGGTGCCGAAGCGGTGCTCGGTGCCGCCCTTGAGCTTGCCGAGATTCTTCAGGTTCGGCGTCCCGCCGGTCGAGACGATCTTTGCATCCAGCCCGTGCGCGCGCACGCCGGCCAGAGCTTCGTCATAGAATTTTTGCGCGTCCGCCCAGCCAGTCTCGGTCGGATACATCATGAAGCCGGCGAATTGCAGTCCCTTGGATGCAGCAATCTCCTGCGCCAGGGCAATGGCCTCGGCGGGCGTCTCGACGCCGGCGCGCTTGCGGCCGGTATCGCATTCGACCACGACCGACAGCGGTCGGCCTGAGGCCGCAGCGGCCTTGGGCAGGCCGGCAACGACGGTCGAATTGTCGGCGGCGACCGTCATGTTCGCCTTTGCCTGCAGCGCCCCTAACCGCGCCATCTTCTCCTCGCCGAGCAGGTTGTAGCTGATCAGGATGTCATCGACACCGGCATTGACCATGATCTCAGCTTCACCGAGCTTCTGGCAGGTGATGCCCTTGGCGCCCGCAGCAATCTGCATCTTCGCAATGGTGGGGTTCTTGTGCGTCTTGATGTGGGGACGGTTGGCGATCCCCGCGTCATCGCAGGCCTTCTGAATCCGCGCGATGTTGCGCTCGACCTTGTCCATGTCGATGACGGCGCAGGGCGTGCCGTATTCGCGGGCGATCTTGGCGGCGAGGGTCGTTGTCATGGAAGTCTCTGAGTTGGCGCGCATTCTGTTTGCAAAGCGGTGTCCACTTTTGCGAAATGCACGCTAGGCCTGTTCAATCTCTTCGCGCCGCACTTCGAGCTCCAGCCATTTGTCTTCGGCCTCCGCCAGCTCCTTTTGCGCCTTCGTCAGAGCATCGGAGGCCTGGTCGAAGCGCTTGCGATCCTTGCGGAAGAGATCGGGGTCGTCAAGGAAGCGCTGCTGCTTGGCGATCTCGGCTTGCAGCTTGGCGATGGTCTTGGGCAGCGTCTCCAGCGCGTGTTGCTCGTTGAAGGTCAGCCGTCGTCTCGCGACGCCGGAAGGCGCGGCTGATCGCTGTTCTCTTGTCTCTTCGACGGCCTTCGCTGTCGCGCGCTTCACGTCGGCGCCGCGCTGGGCCAGCATGTCGGTATAGCCGCCGGCATATTCGAGCCAGCGTCCGTTGCCCTCGGGCACGATCACGGAGGTCACGACGCGGTCGAGAAAATCGCGATCGTGGCTGATCAGGATCACGGTGCCCTCGTAGTCGCTGAGCATTTCCTCGAGGACGTCGAGGGTCTCGAGGTCGAGGTCGTTGGTCGGCTCGTCCAGCACCAGGAGGTTGGAAGGCTTCGCCAGCGCGCGTGCCAGCATCAGCCGGCCGCGCTCACCGCCCGACAGCACCTCCAGCGGCGTGCGCATCTGTTCCTGGGCGAACAGGAAGTCTTTCATATAGCTCACGACATGCTTCGGCTTGCCGCCGACCATAACATGGTCGCCGCGGCCGCCGGTGAGCGCCTCGGCCAGCGTCGTCTTCGGATCGAGACTTTCCCGATGCTGGTCGAGCGTCGCCATCTCGATGTTGGCGCCGAGCCGTATGCTGCCGCTGTCCGGTGCGCTGCCGCCGGTCAGCATCTCGATCAGCGTGGTCTTGCCGGCGCCGTTCGGGCCGACGATACCGATGCGATCGCCGCGCTGGACGCGGATCGAGAAGCCGTCGACGATCTTTCGCTCGCCATAGGACCGGCTGATATTCTTGGCCTCGATGACGAGCTTGCCGGATTTGTCGGCTTCGGCAGCCGCGAGGTTGGCGTTGCCCGTCGCGCCGCGATGGGTGCGGCGCTGGTCGCGCAGCGCGTGGAGATTGCCGAGCCGCTTGACGTTGCGCTTGCGGCGGCCCGAGACGCCGTAGCGCAACCAATGCTCTTCGTTGACGATCTTGCGGTCGAGCTTGTGCTGGTCGCGCTCTTCCTCCGCGAGCACCTCGTCGCGCCAGGCCTCGAAGGCACTGAAGCCCCGGTCGATCTGCCGGATCTGGCCGCGGTCGAGCCAGGCGGTGCTGCGCGATAGATTGCCCAGGAAGCGCCGATCGTGGCTGATGATCACCAGCGCGCAGCGGCGGCTCTCCAGTTCGCTCTCCAGCCATTCGATGGTCGGAAGATCCAGATGGTTGGTCGGCTCGTCCAGCAGCAGGATGTCGGGTGAGGGCGCCAGCACGCGCGCCAGCGCCGCGCGGCGGGCTTCGCCGCCGGAGACATGCGCCGGATCTTCTTCGCCGCTGAGACCAAGCTGTTCGACCAGATAGCGCGCCTGATAGTGGTCGTCGCCGGCATTGAGGCCCGCCTCGACATAGGCGAGCGTGGTGGAGAAACCGGAAAAATCCGGCTCCTGCGGCAGGTAGCGAATGGTGGCGCCGGGCTGCACGAAGCGGCTGCCGCCATCCGGTTCGACCAGGCCGGCGGCGATCTTGAGCAGCGTCGATTTACCGGAACCGTTGCGGCCGATCAGGCAGACGCGCTCGCCGGTCGAAACCGACAGTTCGACGCCCGCCAGGAGCGGCGTGCCGCCAAAGGTCAGCTTGATATCGCGCAGTTGAATCAGCGGTGGCGCCATGCGGTGTCTCAGTCCTGTCTTGTTGCGGCCTGATCGGCGCGGCGGCGCTGGATGCGGCGGATGGTCTGGTCGAGCGTCGACAGAAACGTCGAGCGGTCGCGCGGTGAATATGATTTCGGACCGCCGGTGACTTCGCCGGCCGAGCGCAGATCGGTCATCAGGTCGCGGACCGCGAGCGTCATCCCGATCGATTCCTCGGTGAACGCCTTGCCGTTGGACGCAATCACATCGGCGCCGGCCTTCACGCAGCGGCTCGCGAGCGGAATATCCGAGGTAATGACGATATCGCCGGGCCCGGCGCGTTCTGCGATCCAGTCATCGGCCGCGTCCATGCCGGCACCCGCGGCGACCCGCTCGATCAGCGGATCCTGGGGCACGCGGATGAAATTGCCCGCGACCACGCTCACGGGCAGGCGGTGTCTGCCGGCGACGCGATAGATCTCGTCCTTCACCGGACAGGCGTCGGCGTCGACATAGATGCGTGTGGTGTTTTGACGGTTCGTCATTGTCCGTAGATGGGGCTTGCGAAGCGGTTCCGCAGCAGCCGCGTGGTACCCCATTCGGGCCGCAAAGGCGAGGGGATTGACCCCGGTTCCTCAGGGCCTACGATCGGCCCGAAACAACAAGAATTTGGGGAAAGCCAAGCCATGCCGAACCGGCTCGAAACCTATCGTGTCGAGGCCTACAACACGGCCAAGCAATCCGAAAACAAGATGCATGACGACAATGTGGCGCGCCGTTTCGGCTTTTCCGGTGGGCTGGTTCCCGGCGTCGACGTCTTCGCCTACATGATGCATGTGCCGGTGGCGCGCTGGGGCCGCGATTTCCTGTCGCGCGGGCTGATCGAGGCGCGTTTCATCAAACCGGTCTATGACGGCGAGACCGCCGACGTCGATGCGACCGAGCACAACGGCCTGCTCACGATCGAGGTGTTCAGCCGCATCGAGCTCTGCGCGACGGGGACGGCGTCGCTGCCGGCAACTGCGACTGCGGTGTCGTTGAGCGACTATCTCGAGGTCCCCGCGATTGCCGAGCGCAAACCGGTCAGCCCGGCAACATTCGAGACCGGCAAATGGCTCGGTACGACGCCGCGCCGCTGGGCCGGGCAGGATGCGGCCGACTATCTCGCCGACATCCGCGAGGCCGATCCGATCTTCGCGCGCGAGGGGCTCGGCCACCCCGGCCTGATCCAGCGCGTCATGAACCGCGTGCTGGTGGACAACACGATCCTCGGCCCGTGGATCCATGTCGGCAGCCGCATGCAATTGCTGTCAGCCGCGCGCGCCGGCGACGAGATCACCGCGCGGGCCAAAGTCACCGCGAACTACGAGAAGAAGGGCCACCGCTTCGTCGAGCTCGACGCGCTGGTGGTCGCCAACGGCACGACGCCGCTGGCGCACTGCCAGCACACCGCGATCTACCAGCCGCGCGAGCAGGCGGCGGCGTAGGCGGTAGGTACGGGGCACATCATCACCACATCGTCATGCCCGGGCTTGTCCCGGGCATCCACGTTCTTGATGCCTCACGGCGTGGATGGCCGGGTCAAGCCCGGCCATGACGAAGGAGAGAGCGTGATTTACGCCGCTTTCCCCTTCGCATCCTGGATCGCGCGCCACACACGCTCCGGCGTCAGCGGCATGTCGATGTGCTTGATGCCGTAGTCGGAGAGCGCGTCGATCACCGCGTTCACGACTGTCGACAGGCTGCCGGCGCAGCCGGCTTCGCCGCAGCCCTTGCTGCCGAGTGGATTGGTCGTGGCCGGCACCGGGTGGTCGCCGATCGTCATGTTCGGAACGTCCTCGGCGCGGGGCAGTGCGTAGTCCATCAGCGAGCCCGTGATCGGCTGACCGCTCTCGTCGTAGCGGACGTGCTCCATCAGAGCCTGGCCGATGCCCTGGACGACGCCGCCATGGAGCTGGCCCGCGACCAGCAGCGGATTGATCACCGTGCCGAAATCGTTGACCGCGCTGTAGCGCACGATCTGCACGACGCCGGTCTCAGGGTCGATTTCAACTTCGGCGACATGGCAGCCGTTCGGGAAGGCCGAGGGCACCGGTTCGCTGGTGTGATCGACGTCGAGGCTGTCGGGCACGCCCTCCGGCGTGCCGTCGTGCAGGCGCTTGGCGAGCTCCATGATGTCGATGCTGCGGTCGGTGCCGGCGATCGTGAAACTGCCGCCTTCGAATTCGATGTCGGCTTCGGATGCCTCGAGCATATGCGCGGCGGCGCGCTTGCCCTTTTCGATCACGAGCTTGGCGGCACCCACGATCGCCATGCCGGTCGCGGTGATCGAGCGCGAGCCGCCGGTGCCATTGCCGGTGTGGACGATGTCGCTGTCGCCCTGCACCAGCTTGACGCTGTCGAAGGGGACACCGAGCTGCGCACACAGCACCTGCGCGAATGCGGATGCGTGGCCCTGGCCGTAATCGAGCGTACCGGTGATGAGCTGCACGGATCCGTCGGGATCGAACACGATCTTGCCGAGTTCGACGCCGGGAGGTGCGGTCACCTCCAGATAGGAGCCGACGGCGATGCCGCGCAGCTTGCCGGACTTCTTGCTCTCCTTCTTGCGCTTGGCAAAATTCTCGTGGTCGGAGATTTCGAGCGCCTTGTTGAAGACAGCCTGGAAGTCTCCGCTGTCATAGGTGACGCCGGAGGACGCGGCGAACGGCATCTGGTTCTGCTTGATGAAGTTACGCTTGCGCATCGTCAGGCGGTTGATGCCCATCTCGTCGGCGGCGCGGTCGATCAGCCGCTCCATGTAATAGTTCGCCTCGGGCCGGCCGGCGCCGCGATAGGCGCCCATCAGCGTGGTGTTGGTCAGCACCGTCTTGATGTCGACGGCCATCAGCGGCGTGCGGTAGACGCTGGAGAAGTTCTTGCTGGTGTTGAGCGAGAGCGGACTGGGCGCAACCCCGGTGATGTAGGCACCGAGATTGCCGTAGCCCGATAGCTTGGCGGCGAGGAAATGCCCCTCGGCGTCCAGCGCGAGCTCCGCGTGAATCTTCTGCGCACGGCCGTGGCTGTCCGACAAGAAGCTGGTCGAGCGTTCGTCCAGCCATTTCACCGGCCGTCCCAATTCCTTGGCCGCGTACAGGATGCACATGTATTCGGGATAATTGACGTTCTTCATGCCGAAGGAGCCGCCGACATTGGCGGTGAGGATGCGCACCTTCTCGTTCGGCACCTTCAGGTTCTTGGCGAGGTTGGCGCGGTTGCCGGCGACACCCTGTGTCGGCATCTGGATGGTGTAGCGCTCGGTCTTCTTGTCGTAGGAGGCAAGGCCGACGCGCGGCTCCATCGAGACCACGGCGACACGGGTGTTTTCGATGTCGACCTTGGTCACGTGAGCGGCGCTGGCGAAGGCGGCGTCGACCTTGTCGATGTCGCCATAGTGGTAGTCGAGCGCGACATTGTTCGGGATGTGGTCGTAGAGTTGCGGTGCGCCGGGTTTTGCGGCTTGCTCGGGATCGGTCACCGCCGGCAGCGGCTCGATATCGAGCTCGACCGCCTCGGCCGCGTCGCGCGCCTGGGCCAGCGTGTCCGCCACCACGAAGGCGACGGGATCGCCGACGAAGCGGACCTTGTCGGTTGCGAGCGGCTGGCGGTTGGTCTGGAGCAGGGGCGAGCCGTCACGGCTCTTCAGCGGCAGGCCGCAGGTGAAGGGGCCGTAGCCGGCCGCATCGAGGTCTTTGCCGGTCCACACCCCGAGCACGCCCGGCATCGCCCTGGCGGCATCGATGTTGATGCCGCGAATGACGCCGTGGGCATGGGTCGAGCGAACGATCGCAGCATGGACCTGGCCGGGCAGGTTGAAATCGTCGGTGTAGCGGCCCTTGCCGCGCACCAGGGTATCGTCCTCCTTGCGGCGGACCGGCTGCCCGACGCCATATTTTTGCAGTGCAATAGCGTTTTCGAGCGTGGAGGATTTGGTGTGTTCTTGCATGGAATTGACCTGAAAAGCCGGCAATTGCGCGGTTTTGGGGGGCGCCTGGGGGACCGGACCCCTCAAAAATAGCCCACCGGCCCGTTCACGACAACGCACGAATGGGCATGGTCCCATGTGATGCGTTGTTGCGCAGGATTGGCGCGCTGCTAAGGTTTCAGGCGAAAAAGCAATTCCAGATCGGCCCTACCGGCCGCGGAAAGACAGTTTGTATGAATGACCACACGCGGCTCCGCGACGGCCTTGCGCCGCACGGTGAGCTGGGGTCGATGGCGGCGGCGTTCGCCACTGAACCGGCCGTCGGCGCGCAAGCGCCGGGAACCGGCGTCTACGCGGCGCTCGACCTCGGCACCAACAATTGCAGGCTCCTGATCGCCTGTCCGACCCACGACGGCTTTCGGGTGGTCGATTCCTTCTCGCGCATCATCCGGCTCGGCGAGGGCGTCTCGGCAACCGGGTGCATCAGCGAGGCCGCGATCGAGCGCGCCATCGTGGCGCTCGGCATCTGCCGCGACAAGATCAACCTGCGCAAGGCGCGGCGGCTGCGGCTGATCGCCACCGAAGCCTGCCGCGCCGCCTCGAATGCCGAAGGCTTTCGCAGCCGCGTCGCTGCCGAGACCGGCATCGAGCTCGAGGTGATCGACCGCGAGACCGAGGCGGCGCTCGCCGTGCTCGGCTGCTCGCCGCTGGTCGATCCCAGGGGCCGCGGCGCGATCCTGTTCGACATCGGCGGCGGCTCGACCGAGCTGGTGCGGATCGAGCGCGACGCCGCAAATCCGGAGCCGCGCATCAAAGCCTGGATGTCGATCCCGTTCGGGGTGGTCACGCTTGCCGAGCAGTTCGGCGGGCGCGACGTGACGCCGGAGATCTACGCCGCGATGGAGCGCGAGGTCGCCCATCACATCAAGCCGTTCGCCGAACAGCATGGCGGCGATCTCACTGATATGCATCTGCTCGGCACGTCAGGCACCGTGACGACGCTCGCCGGCATCCATCTCAACCTCGCGCGCTACGACCGCCGCCGCATCGACAGCGTCTGGATGAACGACACCGACGTCACAGCGACCATCAACAAGCTGCTCGGCATGAGCTACGAGGAGCGCGCCGCGAACAGCTGCATCAGCGTCGAGCGCGCCGATCTCGTCCTGGCCGGCTGCGCCATCCTCGACGCGATCCGCGGCGCCTTTCCGCTGCCACGCCTGCGCGTCGCCGATCGGGGCCTGCGCGAAGGCATGCTGGTCGAGATGATGCGCGAAGACGGCGCGCTCAGGAGCTGGTGAGATGGCCAAGGACACCACCGGCCGCTTGCACGTCCAGGTCAAGACCCACGGCAAGCGCAAATTGTCATCGAAGCTCTGGCTGGAGCGGCAGCTCAACGACCCCTATGTGGTGAAGGCGAAGGCGCTGGGCTATCGCTCGCGCGCCGCGTTCAAGCTGCTCGAGATCGACGACAAATACCGGCTGCTCAAGCACGGCATGGCCGTGGTCGATCTCGGTGCGGCGCCGGGCGGCTGGAGCCAGATCGCTGCCAAGCGCGTCGGCTCGGTCGACGGCAAGGGCAAGGTCATCGCGATCGACCTGCTGGAAATCCCCGAGATTGCCGGGGTCGAGTTCGCGCAGCTCGACTTCATGGACAATGACGCGCCGGACAAGCTCAAGGCCATGCTCGACGGCGGCGCCGACATCGTGATGTCCGACATGGCCGCCAACACCACCGGCCACCGCAAGACCGACCAGCTCCGCATCGTCGGCCTGATCGAGACCGCCGCCGCGTTCGCCTGCGACGTGCTGAAGCCGGGCGGGACCTTCCTGGCGAAGGCGTTCCAGAGCGGGGCCGACGCCGAGCTGCTCGCCCAGCTCAAGCGCGATTTCGCCACGGTACGTCACGTCAAGCCGGCCGCGAGCCGCGCGGATTCCTCCGAGCGCTACGTGCTCGCGACGGGATTTCGGGGCGGGGCGACGGAATAGCAACAAACTCGGTCATTGCGAGGAGCTCTTGCGACGAAGCAATCCAGACTGTCTCCGCGGAGGGATTCTGGATTGCTTCGCTTCGCTCGCAATGACGAGATGGGCTACCCCAGCCGCTGATCCCGCACGTCCTGCGTATCCTCGGTTGCGGCCTTCACGGCCGCCTTGGCCGCGCCCTTGCCGGCACCCTTGCGGCTCGCGATCTCCACGGCCTTGCGGCCGGAGACTTCGTGGCCGGCATCGGCTGGCATCTGCCAGAAGAACCAGCTCGATGCCGCCGAGGTGAGTGCGACCACGACGAAGGCGGGCGCGAATACGGTGGCGTTGAGCTCGCTGGCGTGGCTGAGCCACATCGTCGTCTCCACGGACGCGGCGCCGACGGCGACGCCGGCCGAGACCGCGAGCTGCTGGTTGACGCTGACGAGCGTGGTGGCGCGGCTCATCTGCGCCTGCTCCACCTCAGCGTAGGCCACCGTGTTGATTGCGGTGAACTCGAGCGAACGGAAGAAGCCGCCGACCACCAGGATGATCATGATGATCAGCAGCGGCGTCGTCACGGTGAAGAGGGCACAGGCGGCGAGAAAGACGGCACTGATGATCGCGTTCACCGTCATCAGGTTGCGGAAGCCGAAGGCGCGGATGATGCGCGCGGCTAGCGCCTTCATGCCCATGGCGCCAAGCGAGGAGCCAAACGTGACGAGGCCGGACTTGAACGGCGAGAGGCCGAAGCCGATCTGCATCAGGAGCGGCAACAGGAATGGCAGCGCGCCGATGCCGAGCCGGAACATGAAGCCGCCGAGAACGGCCGCGCGCAGCGTCGGCAGCCTCAGCAGGGTGAAGTCCAGCACCGGCGACCCCGTTCGCCGCGCGTGAATGACATACAGCGTCATCGAGATCGATCCGCCGGCGACCAGGGCGGCAACCGTGCTCCACGGCAGCAGATTGAGTCCGGCGACCGACAGCCCGAAGGCAATGCCGGCGAGCCCGAGGCCGGCGAGCACCATGCCGTAGAGGTCGAACGGCTCTCGTTCCTCGCTTTTGATGGGATCGATGAAGCGCAAGGCCATGAAGATGCCGAGCAGCCCGATCGGGATGTTGATCAGGAAGATCCAGTGCCACGACGCGTAAGTCGTGATGAAACCGCCGAGCGGCGGCCCGATCACGGGGCCGATCAGGGCAGGGACCGTCACCCACGCCATGGCATTGACTAGCGCGCTTTTGTCGACCGACCGCAACAGCACGAGGCGCCCGACCGGCGTCATCATCGCCCCGCCCATGCCTTGCAGGATGCGGGCGAACACGAAATCGGTGACCGATGTCGAGAGCGCGCAGCCGACCGAGCCGACCATGAACACGCCGACGGCAATCGCAAACACCATGCGCGCCCCGAACCGGTCGGCGGTCCAGCCACTCGCCGGGATGAACACCGCAAGCGACAGCAGATAGGAGGTGATTGCGAGCTTGAGCGTCAGTGGGCTGGTGCCGATGTCGGCCGCAATCGCGGGCAGCGATGTGGCGATCACCGTCGAATCCATGTTCTCCATGAAGAGAGCAGTGGCCACGATCAGCGGAATGACACGTTGCTTGTCGACCATGACGGATTGGTAATGGAAATCAGAAGGAGGGGCGGGAATTGCGGCTTATCACCGCCGCTGGGCCGCGACCATTGCGGATCGACGCATGGCACCTAAATCCTGCGTGAGCCTAGGTGGGGTGCGCCCTGCGCCGGAGATCGCGATGATCTACCGGCACGGGGGCGTCGTTCGCCAGTACGAGGCGCCGCGAGGCTGTCCCCCGCTGAATTTGCCTAAAAAGCCTGTGCATGGCTGGCCGGCGGTCCGATTTGCTTTGATTCGTCACCCACCCGTGCTATCGACCCGCGTCAACCCCACCGATGGGCTCCGATTCTCCGGCGTTGCCGCAAGGCACGCCGAGGGCGGCGCTCATCCATAGCTATTTGCGGCAGGGCCGCGGAAGGAGTTGGCACATGGCCACCGTGCAACAAGGCATTCGCGAAGCCCTCACGTTCGACGACGTGCTGCTGAAGCCGGGCCTGTCGGACGTCATGCCGGGCGAGGTTGACATCCGCTCCCGCGTCACCCGCGCGATTCCGCTCAACATTCCGATCATGGCTTCCGCCATGGACACGGTCACCGAAGCCCGCATGGCGATCGCCATGGCGCAGGCCGGCGGCATCGGCGTCATCCATCGCAATTTCGATCCCGAAGGGCAGGCCGCCCAGGTGCGGCAGGTCAAGCGCTACGAGTCGGGCATGGTGGTGAACCCGCTCACCATCAGCCCCGATGCCACGCTGGACGACGCGCTCAAGCTGATGAGCGATCACGGCATCTCCGGCATTCCCGTCGTCACCGGCGCGGGCAAGTCCACGCCGGGCAAGCTGGTCGGCATTCTCACCAACCGCGACGTCCGCTTCGCCACCGACCGCCAGCAAAAGATCTCTGAGCTGATGACACATGAAGGTCTCGTCACGGTGCGCGAGAATGTCAGCCAGGACGAGGCGCGGCGGATGCTGCATCAGCATCGCATCGAGAAGCTGCTCGTGGTCGACGAGCAATATCGCTGCGTCGGCCTGGTCACCGTAAAGGACATGGAGAAGGCGGTCGCCCATCCGCTGGCCTGCAAGGACGCGCAGGGCCGCCTCCGCGTCGCCGCCGCCACCACGGTCGGTGATAGCGGCTTCGAGCGCACCGAGCGGCTGATCGACGCCGGCGTCGATCTCGTCGTGGTCGACACCGCGCACGGTCATTCCCGTCACGTGCTCCATGCGGTCAACCGCATCAAGCGCCTGTCCAATTCCGTGCAGGTCGTTGCCGGCAACGTCGCGACCTCGGAGGGTGCGCAGGCGCTGATCGACGCGGGCGCGGACTGCATCAAGGTCGGCATCGGCCCGGGCTCGATCTGCACCACGCGCATCGTCGCCGGCGTCGGCGTTCCCCAACTCACTGCGATCATGGATGCGGTCGAGGCGGCGAAGAAGTCCGACATCCCCGTCATCGCCGACGGCGGTATCAAGTTCTCCGGCGACCTGGCGAAAGCGCTCGCTGCCGGTGCCGACATCGCGATGGTCGGCTCACTGCTCGCCGGCACCGACGAGACGCCCGGCGAAGTGTTCTTGTGGCAGGGCCGCTCCTACAAGGCCTATCGCGGCATGGGCTCGGTGGGCGCGATGGCCCGCGGCTCGGCCGACCGCTACTTCCAGCAAGACATCAAGGACACGCTCAAGCTGGTGCCCGAAGGCATCGAAGGCCAGGTGCCTTACAAGGGCCCGGTCGGCAACGTCATGCACCAGCTCGCCGGCGGCCTGCGCGCCGCGATGGGATATGTTGGTGCAAAGGACATGAAGGACCTGCACGACAAGGCCCAGTTCGTCCGCATCACCGGCGCGGGCCTGCGCGAAAGCCACGTCCACGACGTCACCATCACGCGCGAGGCGCCGAACTATCCGGGCGGGGGTTAGTCTCGCGGCTGCGCGTTGGAATTCGCGCGCTTGCCCAAATGACGGTGTCATGCCCCGCGAAGGCGGGGTATCCAGTACGCCGCGGCCTTTCGGCTCTATCATAACCGTCTCGGAGTACTGGATCGTCCGCCTTCGCGGACGATGACGGCGAGTGTGTGGCGTGCGCGTGCCAAAAGCTCGTCATTGCGAGGAGCACTTGCGACGAAGCAATCCAGTCCTTTTGTGTTGACGGGACTGGATTGCTTCGCTTCGCTCGCAACGACAGAAAATTGGAGGAAGCCATCATGTCCCAAGGCAAACGCATCGTTCTCGCCGCGCGTCCCGTCGGCGAGCCAAAGCCGTCCGATTTCCGCATCGAGGAATTCGCCGTGCCGACGCCTGGCGCAGGTGAAGTCCTGCTGCGCACCATCTGGCTCTCCCTCGATCCCTATATGCGCGGGCGCATGAGCGACGGTCCGTCCTACGCGACCCCGGTGCCCGTCGGCGGCGTGATGGAAGCCGGGACGGTCTGCGAGGTCGCAGCCTCCAACAATCCGAGCTTCGCCAAGGGCGACATCGTGCTCTCGCGCGCAGGCTGGCAGACGCACGCGATCTCCGACGGCAAGGGCCTGAACAAGATCGACCCGAAGCTCGCGCCGATCTCGACGGCCGTCGGCGTGCTGGGCATGCCCGGCATGACCGCCTACACGGGCCTGCTCGATATCGGCAAGCCGCAAGCAGGCGAGACCGTCGTCGTCGCCGGTGCCTCCGGTGCGGTCGGTTCGGCCGTGGGACAGATCGCGAAGATCAAGGGCGCACGCGCGGTTGGAATCGCCGGCGGCAAGGACAAATGCGATTACGTCGTGAAGGAGCTCGGCTTCGATGCCTGCATCGATCACCGCGATCCCGATCTGGCGGCGAAGCTGAAGGACGCCTGTCCGAAGGGCATCGACGTCTATTTCGAGAATGTCGGCGGCGCGGTGTTCGAAGCGGTGTTCCCGCTGCTCAATGCGTTTGCGCGCGTGCCGGTCTGCGGCCTCATCGCCCATTACAACGACACCGAAGCGAAGCCGCCGAAATGGGCCGCCGGCATGATGCGCGCGACGCTGACGAAGCGGCTGACCTTTCGCGGCTTCATCGTCTCCGACTTCGCCTCCCGCCATGGCGACTTCCTGCGCGACATGTCCGGCTGGGTCCGCGAGGGCAAGGTCAAGTACAAGGAGTTCGTCACCGAGGGCCTGGAGAGCGCGCCCGAAGCCTTCATGGGGCTTCTCAAGGGGGCCAATTTCGGCAAGCAGCTGGTGCGGGTTGGGCCGGACAAAGCTTGATCCGCCGCTCTCGGCCCCCTCGGGGGTCGGGTATGGTTAACAAAGAGTGACCGATCGGCCACACCCGCCCGTAAAAGCCGCAGGTGTGACCGTCGGTTCATTGACGGGCTCGCGAAGGCATTGAATCATTGCGCATATTTCAGGTGCGATGATGTTAGAGCTTGTTGTTTTCTGCGTAATCCTTGTGGCCGCCGGTTATTGGGCGACGATGTTTGTCATGGGCCGTCGCGACGACGTCATCCATGGCAAGTTCGTACACGCCGAGGACGCTGGCGCGTTCGCGCAATCCGCGATGCCCACGCCCACGCCGCCGTTCCCCAAGCGTCCGGTCAAAGCCGCGCGGCCCGCCAACCTTGCGCCTGCCAATACCGCGGCCAAGCCGGTGAACAGCGACGCGCTGCAGTCCTTGCTTGCCGCGATCCAGCAGGATCTCAAAAGCGTCGCTTGAGCAGCCATGGGAAGCGCTAATGCTCGCCGTCCATCTGGGCGAGCAGCTCCTCGATATCGATATCGACCTGGCCGGCGGCCCTGACGTGGCGAACCTCGAAGCCGTTGGGCTGGAAGCGGTACTCCACGAGCCCGACCTCCTTGATCGCGATCCGGTCCTGGCGCGCATCGTTGATCTTGAAGCCGGCCGACGGTGCCCAGACGTGGCGGGTGTGCCGCCAGGTGAAGTCGCGCCGCTGGTGCACGTGACCGCTGGCGATGAGGCGCAGGTCGACATGTGCAAACATCTCAATCAGCCGCGCGCGGGCCGGCTGCGGCACGTAGCGGATCGACGTCTCCGGCGCCTCGGGGTCGTCGGGCCCGTTGAGAAATATCGGCTTGTGTACGAACAGCGCCACCGGCTTGCCGTTCGTGCGCGAAGCTTCCGAGGCGAGCCAGTCGAACTGCTCGGCCTCGAAGGCGAGCCCTGATTTCATCACCAGCGAGTTCAGGCCGATGAAGCACCAGCCCGCGGCCTCGAACGACCAATGGTCCTCGCCGATGATCTCGCGGAATTGCTGGCGATGCGCTTCCGCGACCGGCGGCTTCGGCGCAGGGCCGATCGCGGTCGGATTGTCGCCAATGTCGTGATTGCCGGGGATGTAGCGGCAGGCGACGGGCAGGGCGTCGTGCAGGCCTTTGGCGAATTCGACATCGTCGCGGCTGGTCGGTCCGTCGAACGAGACGTCGCCGGTGTTGACGACGAGATCGGGCCTATCGGTGTCGATATGCGCGCTCAGCGCCTGGAAGTTGGCGATCAGGCCAGGGAAGCGCCGGCCAAGATGGGTGTCGGAGATCTGTGTCAGGCGAAATTCGGACATGGATCGATCATAGGCCACGCCCGACGTCGGAACGATGACGGCGCGTTCGTGGCCAGCGATCGAACAATGTTTAAAGCACGCGATAGCGGATCATGTAGGCGTCCTGCGGCGCGACGGGGCTTGCCAGCGGCGAGGCGATGCGGTCGGCGAGGTGCCAAGGACCGAACTGAGCACCGGACTGGGCTCCGAATTGCTCGGAGCGACGCGGCTCGGCGGGCAGGCGGAGGCGGAATTCGAAGGTGCCCTTGGCGGGCAGGTTCACGACCAGCACGCGGTCCGCGGTGCGGTGGTTGAGCACCACCGCGCCACGCAGGACGGAGCGGCCATCACCGAGCTCCCGCACGCCCTCGACGAGTGCCAGCGTCTGGTTGCGGTCGGTATGCAGCTCGATCTGGGTGTCGGACGCCGCCGCCAAGGTCTCCCTGGGCATGCGGATCTCGAACTCGACCGCGGGTTTTGAGGGATTGAGGCCGAGATAGGCCAGCGCGGCATGGCGCATGTCGTAGGCGGCAAAAGCGAACAGAGCGAGGGCGGCGAGCGCAGCGGGGCCATGCCTGAGGACATCGCGCCAGGTCCGATAGCTCATTCGGGAGTAGACCGTCATGGCCAGCGCCACCGCAAGCGCCGTCGCGATGCCGGCCAGCGCCGACATCAGGATGCCGAACTGGCCATCGGCGGACTCGGTCAAAGCGCCGGTCAGGCTGCCGATCTGGCTGAAGAGGGTGTTCATGGCGGTCTCTCGCCTTGCGCCCCAGAGGGGCCAAAATCGCTTTAACTGTCGGCAGTTGGTCGCCTCATCGGGAACGCCGGTTCAACTCGTTGATTGTCAGGACCAGCGGTGACCGCTAATGGACGCTAGCTGTGGCTTCCGCCCGATGGGAAATCCCGGGAAATTCCGATGTCCGTTCAAGTGGTTTTGCTGCCGGTCTTCGTGCAGGTTGGTCTCACCTTCGCACTCCTGATCGCCATGGCGATGGGACGCCGGCGCGCGCTCGTCTCCGGCGAGACCAAGAGCCGTGACATTGCGCTGGGGGAGCCCAACTGGCCCAAGGGCGCCACACAATTCGCCAATTGCTACCGCAACCAGTTCGAATTGCCGGTGCTGTTCTATGCCCTGATCGCGCTGGCGCTCCCGTTGCGCCACGCCGATCTCTTCATCGTGCTGATGTCCTGGGTGTTCGTGGTGACGCGCTTCGTCCATGCCGGAATCTTCGTCTCCTCCAACAATCTCGGGCGCCGCTCCACGATCTGGCTCGCCGGCGTGCTCGTCCTGCTCGCGATGTGGATCTACTTCGCGTTGAAAATGCTGTTGCTGATCTAGGCGCTACTCGCCGATCCTGATCTGAAAGATTCAAATGACTCCCGCTGCCCGGCTGTCCGCAGCCATCGAACTGATCGACACCATCGAGAAAGACCGTGTGCCCGCGGCCAAGGCGCTGAAGGAATGGGGCACCGCGCACCGCTTCGCCGGCTCCGGCGACCGCGCCGCCATTGCCGGCCTGGTCTGGGACGTGCTGCGCCGCTATGCCTCCAGCGCCTACCTGATGGATTCGGATACCGCGCGGTCGCGGCTGATCGGCATGCTTCGCCTCGAGCGCAACATGGATGCGGCCACGATGGCCGCGCTGTTCGACGGCAGCCGCTTTGCCCCTGCGCCATTGACCGAGGCCGAGCAGGCCGCGCTCGCCTCGCGGTCCCTTGAAGGTGCCCCGGCCGCGATCGCCGGCGACTATCCGGAATGGCTGGATCCGTATTTGGCAAAGGCGTTCGGCGACGAGCGCGTCGCGGAGGCGGCCGCGATGGCGAGCCGGGCGCCGCTCGACCTGCGCGTCAACACGCTAAAATCCAATCGCGACAAGGCGCTGGGGGCGCTTGCTCATCTTCATGCGAAACCGACGCAGTGGTCGGCAACCGGCCTGCGCATCGAGCTTTCGGCCGATGCGCGCAACCCCGGCATCCAGGCCGAAGAGGATTTCATCAAGGGCGCCATTGAAGTGCAGGATGAGGGGTCGCAGCTTGCGGCGGCCCTGACCGCGGCAAAACCCGGCGAGCAGGTGATCGATCTCTGTGCCGGGGCCGGCGGCAAGACGCTGGCGCTCGCCGCGATGATGCAGGGCAAGGGCCGGCTGATCGCGACCGACAGCGACAAGCGGCAGCTTGCGCCCATTCACGAACGCCTGTCGCGCGCCGGCGTCCACAATGCCGATGTGCGCACGCCCAAGGGCGAGGCCGATCCGCTGGCCGAGATCAGCGCCACCGCCGACCTCGTCGTGATCGACGCGCCGTGCACGGGAACCGGAACCTGGCGCCGCAACCCCGACGCCAAATGGCGCATGCGCCCGGGCGCGCTGGAGATTCGCCTGCGCGACCAGACCGAGGTGCTCGAGCGCGCTGTTCCGCTGGTCAAGGCCGGCGGCCGCATCGCCTACATCACTTGCTCGGTGCTTTCAGAGGAGAACGGCGAACAGGTGAGGGCGTTCACTGGCCGCCATCCCGAATTCGCGGTGGTGCCGCCCGAGCAGACCGCGAGCGTGCTCTGGGACAAGGCGGAGGAGTTTGCGCAAGCCGCGCTGCAATCGCCGGAAGGCTGGCTGATGACGCCGCGGCGGACGGGGACGGACGGGTTTTTCGTCTCGGTCTTGAAGAAGGCATAACCCACCCCCGTCACCGCGGATGCGGCGGGCCCCAAAACAAAAACCCCGCGAACCGGAACCCGGTCGCGGGGCTTTCTGAGTCTACGTTCTGCCGGTACGTCCGTGGTCAGAACGGTGCGCGGGCTTTAGCCGACGCGGAGATTGTCAGCCGAGGACTTGCCGCTGCGACGATCGGCGACGATGTCGAACGAGACCTTCTGACCTTCGTTGAGGGTCGAGAGGCCAGCGCGCTCGACGGCGCTGATGTGCACGAACACGTCCTTGTCGCCGTCATCCGGCTGAATGAAACCAAAACCCTTTTGATTGTTGAACCACTTCACGGTGCCCATAGCCATGGGAATTTCCTTTGCTTAAGAAGTTAACACGCGGACCGGTACGCACTATTGCGCCCATAATCCTGATCAGTCGATGTTGGAGAAATCATCTGAAGCGTGCGCGCCCGTCAGCAACGAAGCGAAGCGGCCCAGTCGTTCGGCCAAGTATCGATGATCACAATATAGCGAGATTTTGGGGCCACTTCAAGGCACCACCCGTCGCTCGGAATGTCGCCGCATTTTGCTATTTTGCGGTGCAAATTAACCCTTCCGGGGCGCTCAATCGACGATAAACAGCGTCGCCCCCGTCGCAGTCGAGGACCGGTGCGCGGCGTCGCCGAAATCCGAGACCTGGTAGCTCATCCCCGCCGTGAGCTTGAACTTGCGGCCGTCGCGCAGCTCGCTGTCGAGCTCGCCCTGCAGCACGTAGAGCACGTGGCCGCGGTCGCACCAATGGTCGGCGAGATAGCCCGGCGAATATTCGACCATCCGCACCCGGAGATCGCCGATGTTGAGCATGCGCCACTGGGCTTGCCCGGTCTCGCCGGGATGGATGGTCGGCTCGACCTTGCTCCAGTCGGTAACGGTGAAGGGGGAGGTGGGGAGCTTCATCTGGAATCCTGTGTCAGAGCCGGCGCCGGTGTTGTTAGCGTATGTGCTCGCCACAGTCTCCGTCATTGCGAGGAGCCCTTGCGACGAAGCAATCCAGTCTGTCACCGCAGAGACAGTCTGGATTGCTTCGCTGCGCTCGCAATGACGGGGAACAGGCTAGTGCGCCGGATGATTCGCCGATCCCTGCACGATCTTTCCGGCCGCATTCACCCGCAGATATTCGCAGATTCGCTTTCTCCGCTCGTTCTCGTAGAACACCACCACGCTATCAGGGCTGACGAACAATTCGATCAGCGAGAAATGCAGCTCCGGCAACAGGGCGAGCGCCTTGCCCCAATAGGCGCGCAACGCATCCTTGCCGCGCACGGTGCCGCTTTCATCGAAGCCCATCGCGGGGATGCGGTCCGAGGTCATCACGACGTCCTCGTCATAGAGCGTGAGCACGCGTTCGAGGTCGCGCGCGTTCCAGGCCTCGACCCAGGTGCGGCCGAGCGCGGCGAGATTCGACGGCTGATGATGGTGTGGCATGACGTTCTCCCTGTTCGGCCCTTGGTGAGTGACGGACCATATTAGGTCAATAATACTTACCTATATCGATTTGTCCATGTCCAAAGAAGAATGTGGGCGCGCGGCGTGCGCGGTTGCGGGAAAAGCCCCCGTCGCGTATCTGCTTGCCATGACAGCAGCACAGACCGACCGCTCAGCGTCGACGCCCTCGGTGGCCTCGGCGCACGACAAGATTCTCATCGTCGACTTCGGCAGCCAGGTGACGCAGCTCATCGCGCGTCGCGTGCGCGAGGACGGCGTCTATTGCGAGATCGTCCCGTTCAACAAGGCCGAACAGGCATTCAACGAGATGAAGCCGAAGGCGGTGATTCTATCCGGCGGCCCTGAATCGGTGCATGAGGCCGGCTCGCCCCGCGCCCCGCAAGCGATCTTCGATTCCGGCGTGCCCGTGATGGGCATCTGCTACGGTCAGATGGCCATGGCGGAGCAGCTCGGGGGCACAGTCGAGGGCGGCCATCACCGCGAATTCGGCCGCGCCGATGTCGAGGTGAAGGCGCCGAGCAAGCTGTTCGAGGACGTCTGGTCGCCAGGCGGCAAGAACCAGGTCTGGATGAGCCATGGCGATCGCATTACCAAGATGCCGCCGGGCTTCTCGGTCGCCGGCACGTCGCCGAACGCGCCGTTCGCGATCATCCAGGACGAGACGCGCAAATATTACGGCCTGATGTTCCACCCGGAAGTGGTGCACACGCCCGACGGCGCCAAACTGATCCGCAATTTCGTCCGCAAGATCGCAGGCCTGTCCGGCGACTGGACCATGCGCGCCTTCCGCGAGGAGGAGATCGCGAAGATCCGCAGCCAAGTCGGCAAGGGCAGGGTGCTCTGCGGCCTGTCCGGCGGAGTCGATTCCGCGGTCGCGGCCGTGCTGATCCACGAAGCGATCGGCGAGCAGCTCACCTGCGTGTTCGTCGATCACGGCATGCTGCGCCTTGACGAAGCCAAGACCGTGGTCGATTTGTTCCGCCACCACTACAACATCCCGCTCGTGCACGTGGATGCCTCGAAGCAGTTTCTCGGCGAGCTCGAAGGCGTCACCGATCCCGAGACCAAGCGCAAGACCATCGGCCGCCTCTTCATCGAGGTGTTCGAGGCGGAGGCCAAGAAGATCGGCGGCGCCGACTTCCTGGCGCAAGGCACACTCTATCCCGACGTGATCGAGAGCGTCTCCTTCACCGGCGGCCCCTCGGTGACGATCAAGTCGCACCACAATGTCGGCGGTCTCCCCGAGCGCATGAACATGAAGCTGGTCGAGCCGCTGCGCGAGCTGTTCAAGGATGAGGTGCGCAAGCTCGGCCGCGAACTCGGTCTCCCCGAAATCTTCGTCGGCCGCCACCCGTTCCCGGGCCCCGGCCTCGCCATCCGCTGCCCCGGCGACATCACCCGCGAAAAACTCGACATCCTGCGCAAGGCCGACGCGGTCTATATCGACCAGATCCGGAAGCACGGTCTCTACGACGACATCTGGCAGGCCTTTGCCGTGTTGCTCCCGGTCAAGACCGTCGGCGTCATGGGCGACGGCCGCACCTACGACTTCGTGGTCGGCCTGCGCGCCGTCACCTCCACCGACGGTATGACCGCGGACTTCTACCAATTCGACATGAAGTTCTTAGGCGAGACCGCCACGCGCATCATCAACGAGGTGAAGGGCGTGAACCGGGTGGTGTACGACGTGACGAGCAAGCCGCCCGGGACGATTGAGTGGGAGTAGTTTTTGGAGACCAAGCCATGCTGATGCGCGCCGCGTTGAAAGCGGGGATGGCCGCAATATTGGCCATGCCGGCTGCGGGGGCTCTGGCGAAGTCTCCGGACTGCGCGAGTTGGCCCACGAACATGGCTCTCGTGCACCTCAAGAACGCCGGCCTGATCGATATCCCATCAGTGATCGAGGCGCAGACCAAGGCCGTTCGTCTCGCATCCGAAAAGATCGGCAAAGACCTCTACCAGCAGGTTTACGACATCACCTTTCACACCAGGGATGGCAAGACGATCGAAGTCATCACGAAAAACCAGGCATCGAGCGAGGAATGCTCGATGAGCGGCGTCGACGTCTACGTGGTCTCGAACAAAATCGGCGGGTCGGCAGAGCTGCCATCTGCCGGCACGCCTAAAAAGTGATCCGGCTGCACCGAATGCTCAAGTCTTGCAACTGGCCGCAGCAGTCGCGTAGGGCGGATTACGCTTCGCTAATCCGCCCTACGACCTCCGTCACGGCTTCACGAACCGATAGATGAAGCGATCGGTCTTGCCCTTGATGGCGGGATCAAACACCTTGATCGTGTGCGGATCGTCCTTGTTCGCGAGCAGGGTGCTTTCCGCATCCAGGACGAAGCCGGCCGCCTCCACCTCCGCGCGAACGGAGGCAGGCTCGATCCGATGCAGCGACTGGGCCTCGCTCGTGCCCGCGCCGAGCGCGGCGTCGTGGTCGACGATGACGTAGCACCCGCCGGGCTTCAGCCGCTCGTAGACAGCGCGATTGAAGCGGGCCGCCGTCGCGCCCCTGGCCTGCATCAGCGCGGTGTGGAGATCGTGGTAGAACAGGTGCAGCCACAAGGCGTCCGCGGATTGCGTGACCTGCGGCATCGCCACAAGGTCCGCCGAGACGGCTTCGACATTCTCTCGGCCCGGCTCCTTTGCAAGCGTCTGGATGCGACCGACTGGATCGTTCTTGAAATGCGCGACTTCGGCCGGCACGAAGCTGTCAACCCGTCCTTCGCCTCCCACGATCTCGGAGAAGAGACGGGTCCAGTCGCCGTCGCCTGGGTAAACGTCGATGACGGTGGAGCCCGCGTTTACGCGTGCGAACCGGATCAACTCGGCTAGCTTGGATTGGTCGTACATCGGAATCTCCGTTAGGCTTGGGCATTCGACGCGCGCGCGGCTCGCGCCAGTGCTTGCGTGTCGACGTACTCCCGGATGTTCGTCAGTTTGCCGTTTCGAACGGTGATGGCGAAGACCCAGTCGTCCCTAAACGTCTTGTTCGTGGCTTTGATCTTTCCCTTCGCGAAGCCGACGACCAGGACCCGGTCTCCTTGCGCGACGAACTCGCGGGGGTCCGTGGACGTTTCGATCGACTTGGATGCCGTCTCCAGCAGATCCGTCACCCCGTCGTGCCCGCGATGCGTTCCGGCCAGCGGCCAGTCCTCGCCGGGGATGATCCACTCGATGTCGTCAGTGATCAGCGCCAGCAGAGCCTCGCTGTCGCCGCGTCCGATCGCGGCGAAGAAGTCCTTCACGGTCTGGATGTTTTTCTCGATGCTCATGGGATTTCTCCATTTCGCTCGGATCGGATCGCGCGCGATCCGATCCGGTGTGTCGTATCCCCAAGGGTGGGGACGTCGTATTCGTCAGTCGAACTTGACCAGATCCTTGAAGATCAGCTGGCCCCAGCTGTTTCCGCGCGCCTGCACCAGCAGCCCGCCTTCCGAAAGCCCGCCGAGCTTGACCGGCGCGAAGCCGAGCTTTTCCGCAAGCGCGGCAATCTCCGCTGCGGCAGCGTCATCGTCGCTCGCCAGGAACACGACTCTCCTGCCGCCATGGACGGCCGGATCCTGGCCAAGCACGGCAGCACCCAAATGGTTGAAGCCCTTGACCAGTCGACCGCCGGTGAAGGCTTGCGCGAGGGCCTTGGACGAAGGTTGTCCCCCGAGTTTCTCAGGCCGGACGCCGTAGGCATTGGTCACATCGACGATGGTCTTGCCCTGCCAGGTGGGCAGCGCCTTCGCGACATCCTGGTGCGACTCGAAACGGACCGCCAAAAAGATGATGTCCGCCTTGACGGCGTCCGCCAGCTTTTTGGGAATGATCGTGGGTCCGATCGCGGCCGCGGCGGAGGCAAAGCTTTCCGGGTCGCGCGTGGTTGCGACGGAGACTTCGATCCCGTTGCGGGCAAACGCCCTGGCCAGGGCCCGGCCGATATGGCCGAAGCCGATAATTGCGTAGCTCATGATGTTTCTCCGATCTTGTGTCGATGGCGCGGTCAGACCTGCGCCATGCCGCCATCGACGGCGAGATCCACGCCGGTGATGTAAGAACTTTCATCGGAGGCGAGGAACGTGACGGCAGCCGCGATTTCCTCCGGCTTGCCCCTGCGACCCATCGGGACCTGTGAAGCAAATCCGGCGGCGGCTTGCTCGGCTTGCTCGCGGGTCAAGCCCGTCGTCGTCTCCAAAGCGGGGGTCTCGGTTGGCCCGGGGCTCATCGTATTGACGCGGATTTTGCGGTCCTTCAGCTCCAGCGTCCAAGCGCGCGAGAAGCTGCGCACCGCCGCCTTGCTCGCGGCGTAGACGCTGAACCCCGGCAGCCCCTTCACGTTCGACACCGAAGAGTTCAGGATGATCGAACCGCCGTCCCTAAAGAGGGGGAGGGCCTTCTGCACCGTAAAGAACAGCCCTTTCACGTTCACGTCGAAGGTCTGGTCGAAATGGGCCTCGGTAGCCATCGCGAGCGGTGCGATCGTCCCTGCGCCCGCATTCGCGAAGAGAATGTCGATGTGACCATGTTTCTCTTTCACGATGGCATAGAGCCGGTCCAGATCTTCCAGGCGCGACACGTCGCCGATGACCGTCGTCACGTTTCTCTCGATGAAGGCTGCGGCCTCCTTCAGCTCTTTCTCGCGTCGTCCGGTGATCACGACATGCGCACCTTCGTCCACGAAGCGCTTCGCTGTGGCCAATCCAATGCCGCTGCTGCCGCCGGTGATGACTGCGATCTTGCCTTCTAGTTTTTTCATGATGTTTTCTCTTTCGTTGTGTGTGGGCCAGGCGCGGGACTGCGCCGGGATCAGAGTTGCGCTAGGCCGCCGTCGACGGCGACTTCGCTGGCGGTCATGAAGCTGCTGTCCGACGAGGCGAGAAAGGCAGCCACGGCCCCGATCTCCGAGGGATCGGCCATGCGCTGGAGCGGAGTCATCGCGGCAAAGACCTTCTGGCCTTCCTCGCCCAGCGCTTCCTTCGCGAGTTCGGTCGCGGTCGCCCCGGGCGACAGCACGTTGACCCGGATGCCGCTGCCTTTCAGGTCCTCGGCCCAGGTCCGCGCGAGGTTGCGCACGGCCGCCTTGCTTGCGCTGTAGGCGCTCATGGCCGGCGCGCCCGTGGTGCCGGCGCTCGATCCGGTCAGGATGATCGAGCCGCCCCGGCGCATCAGCGGCAGCGCTTTCTGCACCGTGAAGATCGTACCCTTTACATTGGTGTCGAAAGTTTCGTCGATGTGCGCGGCGGTGATCTTGCCGAGCGCAAGCTGGCTTCCCGCGCCGGCATTGGCGAAGACGATGTCGAGGGTTCCGCGCTCGGCCTTCACCGCCGCGTAGAGTCGGTCGAGGTCGGCCTCATCCGAGACCGAGCCCTTCACCGCGCGGGCATTGGGCCCAAGCGCGGCAACAGCCGCATCGAGTGCTTGCTGTCGGCGGCCGAAGATGAAGACGAAGGCGCCGTCCTCGATGAAGCGCTTTGCCGCGGCGCGGCCGATGCCAGTCGCGCCACCCGTGATGACTGCAACCTTGCCGTCAAGCTTTCCCATGATGTCTCCTGTCGTGGTGTCGGGACAGCATCTGCCCCCGAGGTCCCCGAGATAGGTCCGCCGGCGTCAGGCGTTGAGTGCGGAAGCGCGCACATCGGTGGTGCGAAATCGATCCGGCCGGACGACCGACGTGAGCCGCGACGAGCGGTATCCGCCGTTGGGAACGGGCCGCGTCTGCCGGAACAGGCTATGATGACCGCCCGTACTGCGGTACGAGGCGTTGGACAGGGCCTGGAAGGCGCACCGCGCGGTGCGGGATTGCACCATGATCGACTGGGACGATGTTCGCTATTTTCTAGCCGTCGCGCGCGGAGGCTCGGTGCGGGCCGCCGCCGAGGCGCTCGGCGTGAACCACGCGACCGTGCTGCGACGCATCGCCCAGCTCGAGGAACGCCTCGGGGTCCAGATGTTCGAAAAGCTGCCTTCGGGCTACCGCCTGACCGCTGCAGGCGAGGAGGTCCTCGAATTCGCCGACCAGATGGAAGCCTCGTCACACCAGCTCGAGACGCGCGTGTTCGGGCGCGACCAGAGCGTGCGCGGGCGTCTGCGGGTGACGCTGGCGCCGCCGATGGCGACACATTTGCTGATGCCTGATGTCGCCGACTTCGCGCGTCTGCATCCCGATATCGAGATGGATATCTTGTCGGCTGGCGAACTTGCAAACCTGACCAACCGGGAGGCCGACGTCGCGATCCGCGTCGTCTACGACCGCAAAACCCTGCCGCAAAATCTTCACGGCACGAAGGGACCGGAGCTGTTCGGCGGCGTCTACATGTCGCGCGATAGACTAGCCGCGTGGCGTGCCGGCGCGCCTGATCCCATCCGCTGGATCGTCATCAGCATTCACGGCATCCCGGATTGGGCCAGCGCGGGTGAGGTCCGCACCACGGGCGTTCCATTCAGGGTCACGGACGCCGGGGCGCAGATCGTTGCGGTCCGGCAAGGGCTCGGCATCACGACACTGCCGTGCTTCGTCGGCGATGCCGACCCGCTGCTCGTGAGGGTGCCGGGCAGCGAGTTGCACATGTACGGCACGGTCTGGCTCCTCACACAGGGCGAGACACGCAAGACCAAGCGCGTGCGGCTCTTCACCGAGTTCGTATCCCGCCGGCTCGCCGCGTACGCGCCGCTTCTCGCAGGGCTGTCGGTGGCGCGCGACTGACGCGCGGCAGGTCGCTCCATTCGGATGCCGTCCGCTGGTCGGCCGGGAATGCCTTGAAATACAAGCCGTCCTCCTATATGACTACTGTAGTCATATAGGTGAAAGATGCGAGAGATTCAGCTTCGTGACGCAAAGGCCAACCTCTCCGCGGTCATCGATGAAGCGGTCGATGGCAAGCCCGCGATCATCACGCGTCACGGTAAAAAGCAGGCGGTGCTCTTGAGCTACGAGGAGTGGCGGCGTCTGTCGCAGGTGCCGAGCTTCGGGCGCCTGCTGATGGCGGCCCCCGTGAGGGCCGGCGATGTGCCGACGCGCAATCGCGCCAAGCTGCGCAAGACCGATTTCTGAGACGTGTACCTCGTCGATACCAATGTCATATCTGCCGTCTCGCCGAACCGGCCGACGCCTGCGGCACTCGTCGAGTGGATGGATGCGCAATCCGCCTCCTTGTTCTTGTCCGTCGTGACGATTGCGGAGGTTGAGGACGGGATAGCCAAATTGCGACGCGAGAAAGCCACGCGCAGAAGCAGAGATTTGGCCCAATGGCTGGAAGCCGTGCTGCACCTGTATGAGGATCGAATCCTGGCGTTCGATACCCCCACTGCGCGGATCGCCGGACAATTGTCGGACCGCGCGCGCGGGCGGGGGCATTCTCCGGGATTTGCCGATATCATGATTGCCGCAACTGCGCGTCAACACTCGTTGACGGTCTTGTCACGCAACGCGAGGCATTTCCTGCCGCTCGGCGTACCCGTGCATGATCCCTTCGGCGAGCTGCCGCCGTCCTGATCATCGCGCAGGCATATGGAGGCCGGCTGCTAATTGGCTCCCCAGCTAGTCCGTCCCCACCGAACCCTCCCGTCGCTGAGCCGCAATCAGCATCTCCACAAATGCCGTCACCTTGGGCGGCCGGAAACGGGCCGCGGGATATACGGTGTGGATGCCGCCGGATGGCAGTTGCCATTGCGGCAGGATGTGGATGAGGCGACCCGCCGCGAGATCGTCGGCCACCAGGAAATCCGGCAGCACCGAAAGGCCGCCGCCGGCGAGCACGGCCGCGAGCACGCCCGGCGTCGTGTCGATGGCGATGCTCGCCTGCAGGCGCACGGCGCGTCGATCGAGATCGCCGCGCGAAAACTGCCACAGCAGTGGCTCGCGCAGTGCCATGTTGGCGACGAACGGTAGCGTCGCGAGGTCGTCGGGATCGCGCGCGGCGGCGATCCGATCCGTGAACGCGGGAGCGCCGACCAGACATTGCCGGAACGATCCGATCTTGCGCGCCTGCAGGCTGGAATCGACCAGCCAGCCGACACGGATTGCCATGTCGATCTGGCCTGAGGCGAGATCGACCGTCTGATCTTCGAGCGTCAACTCCACCCGGCAGTTGGGATAGCGTGCCGCGTAGGCGGTGACGACGCCGACGACGACGGCGGTGCCGTAGTCGTTGGGCGCCGTGATCCGCAATGTGCCGGTCGGCGCGGCGGCGGCCTGGGCGAGTTCGTCGAAGGCATCCTCCGCTTCGCGCAGGATCATGACGCAGCGCGCATGAAACATGCGGCCCGCCTCGGTCGGATGCACCCGGCGCGTCGTGCGCACGAGCAGGCTGGTGCCGAGATCGCGCTCCAGCTGCGCCACCTGCTGGCTCACCACGGCCTTCGTGATGCCGAGCCGTTCGGCGGCTCGCGTGAACGATCCGGTGTCCACGACCGCTGCGAAATAGGCCAGTCGGTTCAGGTTCATGGGTTCTGTCCGGGTGGCTCGAATTGTCAGTCTATAACATACGTTCTGTCTATTTTGTTGATATTTATCTACCAATCAGCGCGTGCCACATTGCGGTTCAAGGAGATCGCCATGTCCGCGCCCATTCAAATCACGTACCTGTTCGATCCGCTCTGCGGCTGGTGCTACGGCGCCGCCACGCTGCTCGAACAGCTCGTGGCCCGACCGGATTTCGCTGTCGAACTTGCGCCGACAGGCCTGTTCGCCGGCGAGGGCGCCCGTCCGATGGACGATGGCTTTGCCGCTTATGCCTGGACCAACGACCAGCGGATTTCGCGTCTGAGCGGCCAGCCTTTCAGCGAAGCCTATCGTCGCGATGTGCTGGGCGACCGCACGCGCCTGTTCGATTCCGGCCCGGCGACATTGGCGCTCACGGCTGTCGCGCTCACGGCGCCTGATCGGGAGTTCGCGGCGCTGAAGGCCTTCCAGCTCGTCCGCTATGTCGAAGGCCGCGACAGCACCGACATGTCCGTTCTGGCGGATGTGCTCTGCGCGATGAATTTGCCGGAGGTTGCCGCCCGCCTGGCGAGCCCCGACGCCGCATTGATCGCCGCGTATCGCGCGCGTCTCGAGGCGGCGCGTGCCGAGATGCGCCGGTTCGGCGCCAACGGCGTCCCGGCCCTGATCATCGGGCCGGGCCATGATCGCCGCCTCGTGCAAGCAAGCGCGCTATTCGGCAGCCTCGACGTCCTCGTCGACGGACTGAAGGCGGCCTGAGCGCAGCGATCAACAGAGACCGGACCATCCAGCCTTCATTTCGCGATTCCAGACCAGCACCAGGAGACCAACATGCCGACAAGGAGAACCATCATGAAAACCACTCTCGCCGCAGGCGCTGCCGCCATCTTCGCACCCGCAGGCCTCGGCCACGCCGCCGGCGGGCTAGCCTGGAAGCATTTTCCAGCCGGACAGAACGGCTTCTTCCGGGCTCCCGTTCTGGTGTCCGGGCCGAGCGAAGCCGTGCTGATCGATGGCGGCTTCACGCTTTCAGATGGCAAGGCTGTCGCAGACGCCATCAAGGCAACCGGCAAGAAGCTCACCACCATCTATATCAGCCAGTCGGACCCGGATTATTATTTCAGCCTCGGCGCGATCAAGGCTGCGTTTCCGGAGGCCCGCGTGCTCGCGGCGCCCGCAACATTGGCGGCCATTAACGCCAGCGTCGAAAAGAAGCTTGCCGTCTGGGGGCCGCAGCTCAAGGCGAACGGCCCGCAGGTGCTTGCCGATGTGGTCATTCCCGAAGCGTTCGAGGGCAAGACGCTCAGCGTGGACGGCGAGACCATCGAGATCGTCAGCGCGGACGGCCTGGTCAACCGGCGCTATCTGTTCGTTCCCTCGCTCAACGCGGTGTTCGGCGGCGTGCTGATCTTCTCGGGCGTCCATGTCTGGACCGCCGACACGCCGAGCAGGGAGCAGCGCGCCGCCTGGATCGCCAATCTCGAAAAGATCGCGGCGCGCAAGCCGGCGGTCGTCGTCCCCGGCCATCTGTCGGTGGATGCAAAGACCGACCTGTCCGGTGTCGAGCACACCATCACCTACCTCAAGGCGTTCGACGAAGAGCTGGCCAAGGCCAAGGAGTCCGCGGCGCTCAAGGCGGCGATGGAAGCGCGCTTCCCCGGCCTCGGCATGGGCGTTGCGCTCGACATCGGCGCCAAGGTCGCCACCGGCGAGATGAAGTGGGGTTGAGATGGGGGCGAACCTAGACCTGATCCACGCCACTTATGAGGGATCGTCGTCGGAAGAGAACGGCCGCAACTTGCTGGCCGCTCTCGCTCCCGATGCCGCATGGACCGAAGCGGAAGGCTTTCCGTACGCGGGCACTTATGTCGGAACCGACGCGATCATATCAGGCGTGTTCCGGCGTCTCGCCACCGAATGGACCGGCTACCGCGCCGATGTTCACACCTATCTCGAAGACGGCGACCGCGTCGCCGCCTTCGGTGTCTACTCCGGGACCTACAAGGCGACGGGCAAATCCATGCGCGCCAGTTTCGCGCATCTTTATCTGGTGAAGGACGGCAAGATCGCCAGCATGACCCAATATGTCGACACCGCGATGGTGCGGAAGGCGCTAGAGCCTGCTGGCCTGTAACAGCGGTATGATGTCGGAATCTAGGAGAGGGGAGCCCGCGACATGCGGGCTCCCCTTTTTCGTTCCGGCGTCTGCTAGATCTTGATGAAGTTGTGCGCGGCCAGCGCGCCGAAGGGCAATGTTGCCAATCGTCCGCCGACGTCGAGCGAGCCCAGATCGACCGGGAAGAAGCCGGCGCCTTCGATGAGCTTGCGGACCTCGGCCTTTGCGGCAGCGTCATCGCCCGAATAGAACAGTACGTGCCGGCCACCCGCCACGTCCGGATTCGACAGCGCCGCGACGTCGTTATGGTTGAACGCCTTGACGACGCGGGCGCCCGGAACGAACTGGCTGAAGACGTCGCTCGAATGCTTGTCGCCGAGATCGACGGCCTTGATGCCGTAGGCCGCGAGCGGGTTGCTCGGGTCCTTCGCATCCGCCGAGTTGGGATCGAGGAATTCCACAGGGTTGGTGGCGTCGATGACGATGCGACCGTTCCAGGCCGGCAAGCGGCTGAACACCTTCTCCACATCAGTCCAGCGGACGGCGGCGATGACGATATCGGCGCCGGCCGCCTCTTCCACGGTGCCGGCCTTGATCGAGGGGCCGAGCTCCTGGACCAGCGACGCGAGCGATTCCGGTCCGCGGCTGTTGGAAATGGTGGCCGAGATGCCCTTTTTGGCGAGAGCGCGTGCGAGGTTCGAGCCGAGGGCGCCAGAACCGATGATACCAATACTCATGATGGACTCCTGTGAGGTGAGGGGCTTGAAAATCAGGACCGCCAGCGCCCCGAAGGCTGGTCGGGCCATCCGCTGATCAACGCCGTTCGGCATTGGAGAGATCATGTGTCAACGACACGATTACATTTAAGGGCAAAACAAATCACCAGGCGAGCGGAATGGAGAACTTGCCCAGCCGCGCCACCTCGGCTGCAACATCCGCCACTGTCGTTTTTGCGAGTTCAGCCTCGAGCGCTTTGCGCGCGCGGTCTAGGGCGGGTTGTATCGCCGCAATGATGTTGCCGCCGACCGCGCAACTCTCGCAGGGCGGGGTCCGGTGCAGCGAAAACAGCTCGGTGTCCTCGACCGCCGCATAGACATCGAGCAGCCGTATCTTCTTCGCCGGTTTCGCCAGCAAGGAGCCGCCACCCGCTCCGAGCTGCGAACGCGTCAACCCGGCATCGCTCAGGCGGGACAACAGCCCGCGGATGACGACGGCACCCGTGTTTGCCGACCAGGCGAGATCCTCGGACCGCAGCGGCTTTCCCTCGCTCACCGCAAGTCCGGTGAGGATATGAACGGCGACGGCGAAGCGGGTGCTGGTCGGCATGATTGGTCTCGTTTGTGTGTAATCATCATTATTACACACTTTCGGCGATGTCAACACTGGTGCGTCTGCAACCGGCTGGATGCGCGGCTGTGCCGGAGCTAAAGGTAAGCGCCTTTTGGCGACGCGCGCGTGCACGAGGTCATGGATATGACCACCGGCCTCGTCTATACCGAGGTCCGACGAGAGGCCAAAGCGGCGATCGTATGCTCGCAGTCATCGCGGTGAAGATATGACTGCCGACGATCTTGGATTTTGCGTGAGGAGCCATGGCGGTTTCGGAAGACAACAAATCTCTCGCCCGCTATTTGAGAGATGTTACGCAGAGCTCACCGACGGTTACGAAATATTGGGATGACGCCCACGTCTGCGACGTCGACATCATGATCATCAAGAACGTCCCGGCACGAGGCGTTTCCACCTATGCCACCCTCGCGCTCTCTGATGCGAAGACAGGCCTGACGTCCGGCGACAAGGCCCTGGGCATCGAGATTCTGCTGGCTCTGGCGACGGAATGCGCCGAGGGCGCCAACATGATCGCGACCTGCGCTTTCAGCATCAAGAAGGGCGAAATCACACCCTTGCCCGGCGTCGTCATTCCGCGAGCCCTGGAACTGTATGGCGAAGGGCGCGAGATGAAGCACGCCATGCTCATCTCTCCGTTCTTGTGGGACCTGGAAACACAGTCCTTCTCGGCCAAGTCCGTCGCCTGGCTGCAGGTGCTGCCCATTTCCGACGCCGAGCGGGACTACGCGCTGGCGAACGGGCCCGAAGCGCTGGAGGATTTGTTCCAGGACCGACAGATCGACGTATTCGACATCGATCGTCCCAGCGCTCTTTGATACCCTGACCGCCGCCATCTTCGTGGACGCCTGCGCCTCGCGCTAGCGCGGCGCCAGCCCCGCGCCGTTTTGAAATGCCAACAGCCCAATGCAGAAAATCGCTGCGCCAACCCACAGCACCACCGGCACCAGATACGGCGACGAAATGACTTCCAGCACCGGGAATGCTTTGTCTGAAACAAACCTTCTGTGCGCCACCCATGCGGTTGCGACGAGGGGCGTAAAGGCGACAATGAAGTAAAGCGCCCCCAGGACCCAGCCAAAGGCGGTCAGATCCCTGGATCGCGTGACCTCTCCCGCGAAGCCGAGCGCGGCAATTGACACGAACGCGCCCAACGCGCTGATGAGGAGCTCGGCAGCCAGGACGACGATGGATAGAGTTGCATTCATGCTTGGATTCCGTTTGCGAATGAGAATTCCCCGAAGCGGCGGCCCGGATAGCCGCTGACCGCATCAGCCACGATTGAAGTCCTCGAGATCGCGGATGAAGCGTTCGAAGTCGGGCGCCAGTTCGTGCATGTTCGGGAAGTCGGCTCGAAGGGGAACGCCCACTTGTGGGTCAAGGGGGTTCCGACAGTTTAGCGCGGAGAGGAAGGTGCTTGCAATCGGCGTGGTCATTCGAACTTGGATTGGCCAGACTCGGCCAAACCGCAAGATCGGTCGAGCGTGTCATGGCCGTCAGCGACTAGATGGAGCCGCCACGGAGGAGGGAAGATGAAGGCGGCGCTGCAAAACTATCAGGACCGGATGCGACGGGTGCTTGATCATATCGACCGGCATCTCGACGATGATCTGGATCTGGACACGGTGAGTGCTGTTGCGGCTTTCTCAAAATTTCATTTCCACCGGCAGTTCTCGGCAACCTTCGGATTATCAGTGCATCGCTATGTCCAGTTGGCCCGCATGAAGCGGGCTTCGCATCAGCTGGCCTTTATGGACGCCCTTGATGTCACGGAGATTGCGATGGATGCCGGTTACGACGCACCGGATGCCTTCGCCCGCGCCTTTCGGCAACGGTTCGGGCAATCGCCGTCGTCGTTCCGGAAGTCTCCCGACTGGGAGCCGTGGCTTGCGGCCTTCGGGCCTCTCGACAATGCGAGGAGCAAGCTCATGCAGAAGATTTTTACCACCGACGACGTGACGATCCGCGATGTGCAACCCACCAAGGTGGCGATCATGGAGCATCGCGGCGACCCGTCGACGCTTCCCGCCACGATCCAGCGCTTCATCGCGTGGCGCAAGGCGGCGAACCTGCACCCCAGCACAAGTCCGACCTTCACGGTCTGGCGCTCCGAGCGGCGTCCTGCCTCGCCGGCGGAGTACAGCACGGACCTCTGTGTCGGGACCGACCAGCCGATCGCGGCGAACGGCGAAGAGATCAAGGCCGGCGAGATCCCCGGCGGACGCTGCGCGGTGCTGCGCGTCGTCGGCTACACCGACAATCTCGAGCCGGCCGCGCTCTTCCTTTATCGCGACTGGCTTCCCGCCAGCGGCGAAGAAGCGCGCGACTTCCCGATCTATTGCCAGCGGTTGAGCTTGTTCCCGGAGGTGCCGGAGCACGAGACGGTCGCGGACGTTTTCTTGCCGCTGAAGTAGCGTCTGCTGACGGCGGCCTGTCACTTGCGATCACAGAAATCGGCAGGCCGCCATTGGCGGATCAATACCGCCACGATGTGATCCCGCGTTCAACTCGGGAAACGGGTGGCAGCTCGCTGGTGCCTGATGTCTTGTTCGGCTCCTTTTTGACATCAGGAGAGTCTCGCGGTGGAACTGGCAAACAAGACGATCATCATAACCGGAGCCAGCAGCGGTATCGGTGCTGCCGCGGCATCGCTGTTCGCGTCCGAAGGCGCCGATGTGGTGCTCGGGGCGCGTCGCGGCCCCGAGCTGCAGGCCGTTGTTGCAAGCATCAAGAACGCCGGAGGGCGCGCGACGTTTCTCGCCGGCGATGTTCGGGACACCGGCTATGCAGCCCGCCTTGTCGAGCACGCCGTCACGACCTTCGGAAAGCTCGACGGCGCGTTCAACAATGCCGGCATCCTCGGCGACATGACGCCGGTGCCCGAGATGAAGTTCGAAAATTGGACCGATGTGCTTGCGGTGAACCTCACCTCTGCCTTCCTCAGCGCGAAGGCGCAGATCCCGGCGCTGCGCAAGCAGGGCGGCGGTTCGATCGTTTTTACCTCGTCCTTCGTTGGCTTCAGCAACGGGGGCCTGCCGGGCATGGCGGCGTACGCAGCCTCAAAGGCCGGACTGATCGGCCTGGCTCAATCACTGGGCGCCGAGCATGCGGCCGAAAGCATTCGCGTCAACGCGCTTCTGCCTGGAGGGACCGTCACCCCGGCGGCAGGCGAGGGAAATCCCGACGCCTTGAATTTCATCGCCGGGCTTCACCCGATGAAGCGGATGGCCAGTCCCAAAGAGATCGCGCAGGCGGCGGTTTTTCTCCTGAGCGACCGGGCATCGTTCATGACAGGAAGTCCCATGACGGTTGATGGCGGCATGTCGGTCCGCCTGACCTGACGACGAACCCGCCAAGCGCGCGGCGACGGTCACCTCGGCGCAAACATTGGATGTTCGCCACGTATCTCCATGATACGAAATCCCGTCGTTCGCTTCCGGAGCCAATATTGATGTCCGCCGCCATCGCGCCGAGTCAGCCGCCCGCAACCGCCGCCGAAACCGATCCCGAAATCCTCGGCTGGATGAAGGGCTTCCCGCCGCCGGAAAACCGCACCATCAGTTTCCGGAACGGCTCGTTCCGCAGCTTCCCCGAGCTGCGCTGGGCATGGAGCAACATCCGCCAGCTGGTGCCGACCGTGAACGTCTGGCGCGGGGCGGGCCCTGCATCGGTGCTGCCGCGCCAAGAGCATGACATCGGCGCGTTGGCCTCGATCACGATGGACGGCCGGCCCATGACCTTCGCGAAGATGCTCGAGGAGACCTACACCGACGGCATCGCCGTGCTGCATCGGGGCAGGCTGATCTATGAGCGCTATTTCGGCGCGTTGAAGCCGCACAAGCCGCATATCGCGATGTCGGTGACGAAGTCGTTCACGGGCGTGCTCGCCGGCATTCTGGTCGCCGAGGGCAAGATCGATCCGCAGGCGCCTGTCACGGAGTATGTGCCGGAGCTGAAGGCCAGCGCCTTCGGCGATGCGCGCGTGCACGAGGTCATGGATATGACCACCGGGCTCGAATACACGGAGGTCTATACCGACAAGAACTCTCACGTCTGGGGCCTCCGGCGGGCGAACGGCATGGCACCGATTCCGCCGGATTACGACGGCCCGACCACCATCTTCGAATTTCTGATGGCGCAGAAGAAGCAGGGCGAGCACGGCAAGGCCTTCGCCTACAAGACCGTCAACACCGACGTGCTCGCGTGGATCATCCGGCGCGTCGGCGGCATGAACTTGTCCGATCTGCTGTCCGAGCGCATCTGGCAGCCGATCGGCGCGGAGGAGGACGCGCATTACCATGTCGATCGCATCGGCACCGAAAGCGGCGGCGGCGGCCTCTCCACCACCTTGCGCGATCTCGCCCGCTTCGGCGAGACCATGCGCAATCACGGCCGCTTCAACGGCCGGCAGATCGTGCCTTCATCTGTTGTCGAGGACATCGCGCGCGGCGGCGATCCTGAGAAATTCAAGCCCGCCGGTTACACCACGCTGCCGGGCGCATCCTATCGTAATCAATGGTGGGTCACGCACAACGCTCACGGCGCCTACATGGCGCGCGGCGTTCACGGCCAGGGCATCTATATCGATCCCAAGGCCGAGATGGTGATCGCGCGCTACGCCTCGCACCCCGCAGCGGGCAACGCCGCCAACGATCCCGTGACGCTGCCGGCCTACATGGCGCTGGCGAAGCAGCTGATGGCGGGCGGGTGAGCGCGCCTACGGCAGCTCCCGCCAGCGCATCGGCAAAATGCCGTCCTGCCTGAAACTGTCGAGGAAGCGGAAGCGGGCGGCTTGCGGATTGGCGCGGGCTTCGATCGGTGTGCCCAGGATCTGCATGACGTCCGTCTCGTCATAGGCGGGCCAGGGTGGCAGGCCCGATCCGTTCGGGTCCCCGTGCGCCGCGAAATTCACCCAATAGCTCATCATGGTCCGCGCCAGGGCGCGGTCCTGTTCGGCCGGCGGTGCCGAGCTGCCGATCACCTGTTGCGGTGTCAGTGTGCCGAACACGAACGGAATTTCGGTGACGTGCGAGGCGATCGGCGTGTAGTGCGAGGTATAGCTGAAGTGATAGCCGTAGACCGGCGCGCGCCCTCCGCGCCGATGCAATCGTAGCCACTGCCAGCATTGCTCGCCGACAACATAGTCGCCGTTAAGCGCCGCCGCGGAAGTCCTGGCCTCCGCCTCGGTCGCCGCGGGATAGACCTTCAGGAAATCGGCCATGCGCTCCTTGCCGAACATCGCCTCGGCCGCGGCGAGAAAGGCTTGCACCGATTGATCGGGCAGTGACTGCGAACGGAAAGGAAATTCCTCGGCCGCATTCCAGCCCGCCAGCAGCGGGATGTGCATCTGTTCGCCGCGCAGGAAGCGCCGCGCGGGCACATCAGGCACAACATGACCATCGATACTCGGCGAGAAGGCTGTCACGACCGGGCTGGTCCTGAAACTCCACGGCGCGGCTGCATTCAACCGATCGGCCGGCATGCTGCGCAAAGCTGCGATCGACGCGTTGCCCTGTTGCCGGGCAAAAGCCAGACCACGCGCGCGGGCTTCTTCAAAGCCCTGGAGCGGGCCGTGTTTGCCATCCCAGAACGCGCCGCTCTGTCCCATGGCCTTGTGAAACAGTCCGTGCGCGAGCGGCGAGGCCATCAGGATGCCGACGGCCATGGCGCCGGCGGATTCGCCGAACAGGGTAACGTTATCGGGGTCGCCGCCAAAGCCCGCGATGTTGGCCTTGACCCAGTGCAGCGCCATCAGTTGATCCTGCAGGCCGTAATTGCCTGAGGGCGCCTCCATGTCGAGGTCGGGATGGGCGAAAAAGCCGAGGATGCCGAGCCGGTAGTTGAAGCTGACGACGACGACACCTTTCGCTGCTAGCGCGTTGCCATCGGTTGCAGGATTCGCCGAGGAGCCGAACTGAAAGCCGCCGCCGTGAATCCACACCATCACGGGCCGCTTCTCGTCCGCGTGCTTCGCCGCGGTCCAGACGTTGAGATAGAGGCAATCCTCGTCGCGCGGTCCCGGCCGCTGGTCGTTTTCGAGCGCCGATAGACACCCCGCGCCGAACACGAGCGCGTCGCGCACGCCATCCCAGGGCTCCCGCGGCTGCGGTGCGCACCAACGCAGACGCCCGACCGGTGGCGCGGCATACGGAATGCCTTTGAACGCCAGCACGCCGCTTGCATCGCGCGGGCCGCCACGCACGAAGCCGGCTTGCGTGCGGACCCCACGCTCCAGCCCGGCTGCTGTCGCACTGGCGAAACCATGCATCGTCGTTTCTCCTAATCGCAGAGCGTGCCCCACCGCCGCCGGGCAGGTTCAGACAGCAGCCTATCGACATTCCTGTCCGCTCGATTTAGATATTCTGCCAATCGATTGCTAAAAACCGGCAAGCATGCGGCAGCCGCTCCGTTTTCCATGGCCTGATCTCGACGTGGACGATGTCTCCGCGCCTGTGATCGCGGTGCGCGTCGACGTGATCGGGACCAAGGGCGAAGTGCCCGACCACAGGCACCGCAAGGGGCAACTTGTCTTTGCGCTGGGCGGCGCCGTGACGTGCCGCGTTCCCACCGGTCTGTGGATGGTGCCGCCGCATTGCGCGGTGTGGATTCCAGGAGGCATGCAGCACAGCAACCTCGCGACAGAAAATGCCCGGCTGTTCTTCATCTACATCGAGCCTGACGTCGTGGACCTGCCGGATCGTTGCTGCACGCTCTCGATCTCCCCGCTGCTGCGTGAAGTGATCATCGAATTGTCCGATCAGACCGCGGATGACGAGGCGAGGGGGGACCTTCTGGCGAGCGTCCTGCTACGCGAGCTTCCCCGCATGCCGGTTCAGCAGCTTCATCTGCCGCTCTCGCCCGAGCCGCGCTTGAAGAAGATCGCTGCCGCGCTGGCAAAAGACCCCTCCGATCGCAGGACGCTGGCCGAATGGGCCGATCGCGTCGCCCTGAGCGAGAGCAGCCTCGCGCGTCTTGTCGTCAGGGAGACGGGCTTGAGCTTCGGGCGCTGGCGCCAGCAATTGCACCTGATCGTCGCTTTGCGGGAACTGACGTCCGGCGCGAGCGTGCAGCAGGTGTCCGCCGATCTCGGCTACGACTCCGTCGCGGCTTTCATCACCATGTTCAAGAAGGCGCTCGGGAAACCGCCGGCGAAATATCTGAGCGGCATCTCTCCTAAATATAAGAATTGACTTATATTAGCTTCGGCCGATATTAATCCTGGCACGCAACGTGGGGAGCAAGCGGATGGAGATCGACGTCGCAAGAGCATTGGGGTTGGTTACGCGTTCGGTGAGGAATTTCGAGAAGGACGGGAAAGCGGCCAGTGCGGTGACGCTGACGCGACTATACGAGACCAGCGTCGACGATCTCTGGGACGCCGTGACCAGCCCGCAACGCATTCCGCGCTGGTTCTTGCCGGTCGAGGGAGATCTCCAGCTCGGTGGAAAGTACCAGCTCAAGGGAAATGCCGGCGGGACTATCACGGCGTGCACGCCGCCGACCCATTTCGCGGCGACGTGGGAATTCAGCGGCGCGATGAGCTGGATCGACGTCAAGCTGACGGCGGAACGAAGCCAGGCGCGGCTGACGCTCGAGCACACCGCGATGATCGAGGATCATTGGAATCAGTTCGGTCCAGGGGCAGTCGGCATCGGCTGGGATCTCGCCATTGCGGGGCTGGAGCGATATGTTGCGACCGGGGTATCGGTCGACCACGAGACGGCCGAGGCATGGATGGGCTCTCCCGCGGGTAAGGAATTCATGACGAGCAGCGGCGAGTATTGGCGCGCGGCGCACGTCGCAAGCGGCGTGGATCCTGCCTCCGCGAAGCAGCGGTCGGACCGCACCATCGCTTTCTATCGCGGCGAGACGCCGCCCGACGTCGCGCATCCGGGCACAGGAAGCTGATGCAAGTCTTCGATGTCCTTGCCGATCCCGTCCGCCGTCGCATCCTCGAGCTGCTTGCGCCCGGCGAGATGGCGTCCGGCGAGGTCGTCGAAGTGATCGGAGCGGAGTTCGGGATCACGCAGGCCGCCGTGTCGCAGCACCTCAAGGTGCTGCGCGAGAGCGGCTTTGCGACGGTTCGGGCGGAGGCGCAACGACGGCTCTATTCGGTCGATGCTGCGGGGCTCCAAGCGGTGGATGCATGGGTCGGTCAGTTCCGCAATTTCTGGGAGCCGAAGCTGGATGCGCTGGCGACGGAAATCGCGCGCGGCAAACGCGAGCGGCGTAACGCGCCAATGACCAAGCGGAGCGGGAAGCGGGCGTGAAGGCATCGCGGCAAAGGCAAAGTCGCGATCGCGCCGCTTCAGTGAGGCACGAAAGCCGCTGCCAAAACTGCAAGCATGCCAAAGCTGGCGATATTCCAGAACAGTGAGCGGATGAGCGGTATGCCGGATAGGTAGAGCGCGGTGTAGGCGATGCGTCCGCCAAGATAGGCGATCGATCCCCAATAAGTCAGCTCATTGTGAACGCCTGCGGCGTGAGAGATGAGGATCGCGGCGGCAAAGAACGGAAACGTCTCCATGTAGTTGCGGAAATTTCGGTTGAGGCGGCCGGGGATGGGCTTGAGCGGCGGCATCTCGGTGTCGCGCGGGCTCGCAGCCCATCTGAGGCCGTACTGCAGGTTCGCGGCTTGCGCGGCGGCGACAAGCTGTACGAAGCCCCAGACGATTGCGGCGGCCAGCATCGACAGCTCGAAGCTCATCGCCATTGGCTGTCCCCCATCTGCAAGAAATCAGCGCGATCCCGGGTGCCATTCCGGGAGTTTGGGAATCTCGGGATCGAGGTGATCCCAGGCATATCCGCGCGAGCAGAACAGCACGACGGACGGTTTGAACGTGCTGCATCGTCAAGCGTGCCGACATAGATGCCGATGAACTCCGGCTTCTCGTCCGGCTTGTTGTAGATCGGCGAGCCGCAGTTCGGACAGAACCCTTCGCTTGACTGCGCCGCTGTCGGCCGTGCGCGCGATTTCGCGCACCTCGCCGGTTACCGAGACTGCGCTGCGCGCGAACACGAAGATTGAGCTATGGCCACTGCCGGTGTCGCGCTGACAGTCACTGCACTGGCATTGGAAGCCGCGGATCGGCGCGGACGCGATAGTGTAACGAACCGCGCCACAGGCGCAGCGACCTGAATGAGTCATTCGTGTCCCTCCCGACGGGGCCGACCGTTCCAATCATATCAGGCTGGTCTGATTTCTCCACATCCAACAGCCGGCGCGATTTCACAGAAGACCGATCTTCGCCGGCACACTCACCCTCGCGACATCTTCTCGAACCGCTTCACCAGCCGCTCGCGCTTCAGACGCGACAGCCGCTGGATCCAGAATCTGCGTCCGTCGTCCCTTTCGTGATCCAGACTATCGTGATCCAGATTATCAAGGTGGATGGACCACCCCAGCGGGGGAGCTCACGCGGGGTGCGGAGCCGGTTCGCAATACTCGATCAGCAATTCGGTGAGGACCCGTATTTTCCGTGCGGGATGCTGACCCGGCGGGCGGACCACATAGGCACCCGCCGGAGGTGGAGGATAGCGTGTCATGACCGGCACCAGCGCCCCGGAGGCCACATACTCGTGGGTGAGGCAATTGGGCAGGTAAGCGAACCCGAGCCCTGCTGCCGCGGCGGCGACTAGAGCAGGGCCGTTGTCGGCCTTGAAGCGCCCCTGCGGACGAACCGTGATGATCTTGTCGCCATCCGTGAGTTGCCAGCTTTCGGTACTCTGCATGAGAGCTTCATGAGCGACGAGCTCCTCCGGCGTCTCGGGCGACCCATGCGCCTTGATGTAGTCCGGGCTCGCGACGAACTTCCCATGGATCGGTCCGACACGTCTTGCGATCAAGTTGGAGTCCTGAAGATAGCCAACCCGTATCGCACAATCATACCCCTCCGTGATGAGATCGACGAACCGATCACTGTAGCAGGTGTGGATCTGGAGCTGAGGGTGGCGTCGGGCCATTTCCGCGATGATAGGAGCGAAGTGAGACTGGCCGAACGAAAGTGGCACGGCCACTCGCAACCGGCCGCGAAGGTCACCGGCGGGTAGGATCGCTTCCCTGGCCACGTCGACCTCGGCGCAGACTCTGGCTGCATGGTCTCGGAAAGTGACCCCGGCTTCCGTGAGAGCAGCCCCGCGGGTCGTTCGTGCAAGGAGCTGGACGCCAAGTTCCGCTTCAAGCCGGAACAATCGACGACTGACGATCGACTTGGCGACGCCGAGCCGGAGCGCGGCGGACGAAATCCCCCCGGTATCAGCAACTTCGACGAATGTCCGCAACTCTTCGATATCCAATTCACTGTTCCCCATTTCGCGACACAGCGTACCGCAATGCGACGCTACCGCAGCGCATCTGGGAACGCCAATGTCCGTCTTGGGCAACGTCGCTGCTGACGTATGTCTGCGAAAAAACCAGTGCCGCTCACAACGGCAGCAAAGGATGGAACAATGACTTTTCGTAACGGCCTTGCTTCGCTTCTTCGCCCCGAAGATTCGGTACTCGTCCTGATTGACCACCAGCCTTATCAACTCGCGAACGTGAACAGCCACGAACCGCAGATGGTGATCAACAATACGACGGGCCTGGCGAAGGCCGCCAAGGCTTTCGGTGTCCCCACGATCCTGACCACTGTGATCGCTGAGCGGGGCGGTCTCCTGTTCCCTCAGATCACGGATGTTTTCGCTGGCCAGAAAGTGATCGACCGCACGCTCATCAACACTTGGCAGGATCGGAAGGTGGTGGACGCAGTCAAGGCAACGGGCCGCAAGCAGCTGGTCATCGCGGGCCTTTGGACCGAGGTCTGCGTCGCAATGCCGACGATTCAGGCCCTCGGCGAAGGTTGGGATGTAACTGTGATCACCGATGCCTCCGGCGCCGTTTCGGTCGAGGCCCACGAGGTCGCAATTCAGCGCATGATCGCGGCGGGCGCGAACATGATGACCTGGATGGCGCTGGCGGCCGAATGGCAGCGCGACTGGGCCAGGACCGATCAAGCTGCCGCGCTGACGGAGGTGATCACGCAGCATGCCGGCGGCAGCGGAATCGTGTTCCTGTGGGAGCAGCAGCTGCTCAACACGCCTGTCCCAGGCAACGCCAGGTGATCTGCAAGGTGATCTGCAAGGTGATCTGAGCGGGTGCGTAGGGTGGATTTGCCCGCGGCTGCGCGAAAGCAGGCCGTTGGCGTAGTTTGTCATCGCGCCGGGGGATGGCGGATTACGGTTCGCCAATCCACCCTACAAATTCCGCGACAGCTTCTCGAACTTCTTCACCAGCCGCTCGCGCTTGAGCCGCGACAGCCGCTGGATCCAGAACATGCCGTCGAGCTGGTCGATCTCGTGCTGGTGGCAGACGGCGCGCAAGGCGTCCGACTCCTCGCTTTGCATGTTGCCGTCGAGATCCCGATAGCTGATACGCACGCGGGCGTGGCGTTGCACCTCGTCATTGACGCCGGGCATCGAGACGCTGCCCTCGCGGTGCATGATCATCTCGGGTGAGGCCCACTCGATCTCCGGGTTGACGTAGGTCTGCGGGCCGTCCTTGGCGTCGAGCTCGAGCACGACGACGCGCAAGGGCACGCCGATATGCGGCGCCGTGATGCCGATGCCGGGCGCGGCGCGCATGGTTTCGAGCAGATCCGCTGCGAGCTCGCGCAGCGTTGCGTCGAATGCGGTGACGGGGCGGGCCGGCATCGCGAGGCGGCGGTCGGGATAGCGGACGATCGGGCGAATGGTCATGCAGGCTCGTACCACTCACGGATGGTTGAAGCATCTCGTTCTTGACGCCCTACCAACTGGAAGGTAGCTACGGGCCATGACCAACGTTTCCTCGACTGCCGACGACATCCTGGCCTGCGCGCGCAGCTTGATCATCGCGGGCGGCTATAACGGCTTCAGCTACGCCGACGTGGCCGAGGTTGTCGGCATCCGCAAGCCAAGCATCCACCACCATTTCGCCAGCAAGGTCGATCTGGTCCGCACCCTCGTGTCGCGCTACCGCGCCGAAGCCGAGGCGGGACTGTCCGCGCTCGAGCGCAATGTCCCTGATCCGCGCGGCCAGCTCGAAAACTATGTCGCGTACTGGAAGGCGTGCATCAATGATGCGACGGCGCCGTTCTGCGTCTGCGCGCTGCTGGCCAGCGAGCTTCCGATCCTGCCGGAGGAGGTTGCGCTCGAAGTCCGCGCGCACTTCCGCTCCTTGGCTTCCTGGCTGACGGCCGTCATGGAGCGCGGCAAGCGGAAAGGGCAATTCAAACTCTCCGGCACAGCTCGCGTCGAGGCCGAAGGGTTCATGGCGACCGTTCACGGCGCGATGCTGTCGGCGCGTGCCTATGGCGATCCAAAGATGTTCGGTGTGATCACCACCCCGCTGCTGGACCGGCTGTCCAACAAACACTGAGAGACATCAGCGAGACGATGGCGACAGCCCGCAAGCGGGCTGGAGCGAAGTCGGTTGTGTGCATGTAAACTACCAACTAGTAGGTATAGGAGAGACTGTGATGGCGCGATATCAATTGGATCCGGTTCATACCGACCGCGAGCGATGGCTGAAGCAATACTACTTCGTGCGAGCGGCATTCTCGGTTGCCTGGGTCGCTGCTGCGTTTGCCGCCGGGGCTTCTTCTCCGGTGATCGCCGGCGCCTTGCTCGTCCTCTATCCCGCATGGGACGCCGCAGCCAATTTCGCGGACGCGCTTCGCAGCGGTGGGCTTGCTCAAAGCCGCACGCAGGCTCTGAACGTTGTGGTCAGCCTGGCGACCACCGTCGCGGTGCTTGTGACCTTGCAGATGGGCATGAACCGGGTGCTCGGAATCTTCGGGGCCTGGGCGATCCTGTCGGGATTGCTCCAACTCGGAACGGCAATCCGGCGCTGGCGGAGTCTTGGCGCGCAATGGGCCATGGTGCTCAGCGGTGGCCAGTCGGCGCTTGCAGGCGGCTTCTTCATCTTTCAGGCGACGATGCCTGCGGTTCCCTCGATCGCGAATGTCGCGGGCTATGCTGCAGTCGGTGCGCTCTACTTCATGGTTTCGGCAGTCTGGCTCACGGTCGGCGAGCGGCGGCGTAACGCGGCTGCTTGAGGCCTGTTTGCGAGGGGACGAAATCAATAGCGGCGGGATGATGCCATCGTGCAGGTGTTTTGCCCGACGAGTCAAACGGCGAGTCTTCCTTCGCACTGCAAAGAGCTGTGCTGTAAGTCCTTGATCCCAAAGCGCCCGGCTACTGTGCATGGGGTTGTTTTCGCGTTTTTTGTTTGGCAGGTCACAAAAGCGTGCCGCAAAAACTTGCGTCGGCCTGTCGGCCCACCATGTTCCCATTCGTCTTCCACCCAGACAGACCTGACGGGAGACCAAAATGAACTCTTCCTCCTATCGCTGGGTGATCGTCGCCGCGGGCGGCTTGCTCGGCTGCGTCGCCATCGGCGGCATGTTTTCGCTGCCGGTGTTCCTGCAGCCGATCGCAAAGGATACCGGCTGGTCCGTGACCGGTATCTCCAGCGCGATGACGATCGGCTTTCTGGCGATGGCCTGCACCAGCATGGCCTGGGGCACGCTGACGGACCGGTTCGGACCGCGGCTGGTGGTGCTGACGGGATCGACGGTGCTGACCGTGAGCCTGTTCGCGGCGAGCCACGCGACCTCGCTATTGGCGTTTCAGTTCGTCTTCGGCCTTCTGGTCGGGGCCTCCTGTGCCGCGATCTTCGCGCCGATGATGGCGACCGTGACCGGCTGGTTCGACACCCATCGCAGCCTCGCGGTCTCGCTGGTGTCGGCGGGCATGGGCATGGCGCCGATGACGATGGCCCCGCTCGCGGCCTGGCTCGTCTCCGGTCATGACTGGCGCACCTCGATGCAGATCGTGGCGCTGGTGGTCGGCGCCATCATGATCCCGGTCTCGTTCCTGGTGCGCCGCCCGCCGGCGCTCGCGCACGCCGTGGCCGCGCCTACGGGCGAGGGCGCCGTGCAAGGTGAGATGTCGATGGGAGAGGCGCTGCGCTCGCCGCAATTCCTGATCCTGCTCGCGACCAATTTCTTCTGCTGCGCCACCCATTCCGGCCCGATCATCCACACCGTCTCCTATGCCGTGAGCTGCGGCATCCCGCTGGTCGCGGCGGTGACGATCTACAGCATCGAAGGTTTTGCCGGCCTCGGCGGACGCATCGCCTTCGGTCTGATGGGTGACCGCTTCGGCGCCAAGCGCGTGCTCGTCTCGGGCCTGCTGTTGCAGGCGTTCGGCGCACTCGCCTATGTCTTCGCGCACCAGCTCACGACATTCTATGCGGTCGGGGCCGTGTTCGGCTTCATCTATGCCGGCACCATGCCGCTCTACGCGGTGCTGATCCGCGAAAATTTCCCGCTCAAGATGATGGGCACCGTGATCGGCGGCACCGCCATGGCCGGCAGTCTCGGCATGGCCACGGGCCCGCTCGCCGGCGGCCTGATCTACGATGCGTTCTCGAGCTACGCCTGGCTCTATATCGCCTCCTGGGCGATGGGCCTCGGCGCCTTCCTGATGGCGATGAATTTCAAGCCGTTCCCGAAGCCGCAAGCGGAGTTGGCGCCGGCGGCGGCGTAAGCAGGTTCGTCGAGGCGCAGCGCTAGAGCTGCGCCTCGATCGCTCCCTTGTCGATGATGGACCACACGTGCCGTATTTTTCCGTCGTGAAATTGATAGAACACGTTTTCGCAGAAGGACACGCGCCTGCCGTTCACATCCAGCCCCAGAAACTTTCCAGCCGGCGTGCAATCGAACTTCAGCCGGGAGGCGATCTGGGGCGGATCGCAGACCAGCAGCTCGATGTTGAAATGCAGATCCGGAATTGAGCGAAAATCCTGCTCCAGCATGGCGCGATAGCCGGACAATCCGAACGGTCGCGCATTGTGGACGACGTCATCGTGGACGAACTGTCCGAGCGCGGGCCAATCCTGCCGGTTCAGGCAGGCGATGTAGTCGCGGTAGATGTCGGCGAGATCGGACCTGGTCATGGCGTGCTCCTGCAGCTCCGGCCATAACGCGGCAACGGGAGAAAAGGCGCCGGCGCTCACAGACGTTTTTCGAAGAACAGGTCCGGGTAGGGGTCGTCATTGAAGCGGGGGATCTCGCTCCAGCCGCTTCGTCGGTAGAGCTGGCCGGCCTCCGCCAGCGCGCTGTTGGTGTCGAGCCGCAGCAGCTTGATGCCGAGCCCGCGCGCGACATCCTCGGTCATGTCCATCAGGCGCCGGCCGAGCCGCAATCCGCGCGCCGCCGGTGCGACCCAGAGACGCTTGATCTCGGCATAGCCGTGATCCGTGCCCTTCAGCCCGACGCAGCCAATCGGCAGCGTGTCCGAGATCGCGACGATGAACGTGCCGCGCGGGCGGCGCATATCCTTGGCGTCGGGATCGCGCGACAGCGAGACGTCAAAGCCCTGCTCGAAGCGGCGGCCGAGCTCGCCATAATATTCGCCGAGGCAATAGCGGGCCTGCTCGCTCCGCGGATCCATCTCGTCCAGGGTGACGCGCTCGCGCGTCAATGCGGAAGCAATCAGATCCATCGCCGCCAGCAGCGCTTCGCGTTGCGAGTGCTGGGCGAGGAAGCCCTCGGCCTGCGTATTCGACAGCGCCTCATAGGCCGCGAACTCGCGCCGGCCCGCACGTGTCAACGTCGCCACGCGGCGACGCGCATCGTCCTCATGCGCAATGGTCTCGACCAGCCCTTCGTCCTCGAGGCTGCGGAGCAGGCGGCTCATCAGGCCGGAATCGAGGCCGAGATAGTCGCGGATCTCGGCCACGTCCGAACGTCCATGCCCGATCGCGTTGAGCACGCGCGCCGCCCCCAGTGGCCGCCCGCGCCCCAGGAATGACGTGTCGAGCGCGCCGACAGCGGACGTGACGGCGCGATTGAAGCGGCGAACGCGGGAAACAGGGTCGAGCATGATATATCTGACTTTAGTCAGGCATATCATCGATGTCAATCAGCGCAGGCTTTCGCTTCACCGGCGAGCTGCGGTTCAATCCAGGCCCAACGCCTTGCGGGATTTCCGCGTGAGTTTCGTCGCGACCATCGCGTGCGCCTGCGCCAGATAGGCCGTGAGCTCGGCGTCCGGCAGCGCATTGTTGCCGACGAGCTGCACCCATTTGGCGCGCGCCAGATACGGCGCCGGCCGCGCGAGGCCGTGCTCGATCAGCATGGCATAGGCCATGTTCGAGACCTTGAACATGTAGCCGCCGGAGCGCGCGGCAAAGCCGCCGCCGAGTGCGAACATCTTGCCGCCGACCTTGAACACCGAGGTGCCCTCCCACTGCACCACCTTGGTGACGGCGGGCAGGCGCAGGCAGCGGGTTTCGAAAGTTTTGGGAGTCATCGCCCGAGCGATAGCACAGCGCCCGCGACTTGCAACGCCGCAACGTCGGAGCGCCACGGCGTGCCGCACCGCATCCGGGACACGAGAGGAACGACCCTACTTGTATCGTGCCGTCCGATCCCCCACACTCCCCACCACTCAATCAGTCACAGGAATAAGAACATGGCTCGCGTTCGCTGTATCACCGAGATGGGTATGGGCGTCGACGTCCATGGCAGGGACGCCACAAAGGCGGCGAGGCGTGCCGTCTCTGATGCCATCAGGCATTCGAGCCTCGGCTTCTTCCGGATGATCGACAAGACTGCGAACGACATGTTCGTGGACGTCACGATCGCGGTGCCGAATCCGGAAAGCGTCGATAAGGATGCGGTCGCGAAGGAACTGCCTTACGGCACTGTCACCGTCAACGCGGTGAAGGGCGGGCTGGAGATTCCGTCGGCCCCGGAACAGGGCAACGACCCCATCCTCATCGCCAATGCCGCCGTCATCGTCAGCTTCGAGAAGGAGTGAAACGGTGTCCGACGGTGACGAGACCCTACTGGATCGCCCGATCTGGAGCGCGCTGACGACCAGCCACAAACATCTGGCCGAAGGCGGTCCGCGCGCGTTGCGCTATCCGGTGGACGTGACGCCTTTTGCCGACATGGTCGACATGTCCGAGGCGAGCTTTGCCGCGCTCCGTGATCTCCTGTCGGGCCCGCAGGTCGCCGCGCTGTTCACCCCGGAGGCCGTCGACGTTCCCGCCGGCTTCAAGGTCGTCCTTGCCGAGACCGGCGAGCAGATGATCGGCTCGCCGGCCGACAGTCCGCTTCGCGATGCCGAGATCGTTCGGCTGGGGGCGGCCGACGTTCCCGCCATGATGGCGCTGACGGAGTTGACCAAGCCCGGTCCATTCGCGCGGCGCACCCACGAAGTCGGGACGTTTCTCGGCATCCGTGCCGGCGGTGAATTGGTCGCGATGGCCGGCGAGCGCATGAAGCCGGGCAATTTCGTCGAGATGACAGCCGTCTGCGTCCACCCCGATCATCGCGGGCGGGGCTACGCGCAGGCGCTGCTGGCGGCGGTCGCGCGCCAGATCGAGGCACGCGGCGAAATTCCGTTCCTGCACGTGTTCTCGAGCAACTCATCGGCCATCGCGCTGTACCAGCGGCAGGGGATGCGGATTCGGCGCCGCCTGCACGTCACCGCGTTCATGAAGCAGGAATAAGCCGCGCCGTCCGATCAGGCTTCTCATCCGGCGAATTCACGCTATATCGATCCCAACGATCATTGGGGGAAGCACATGGACGCCAGAACGCCTGATTTTTCCGCCACGCGGACGGCAATGCAGCGTTACGTCGATCAGGAGATCATTCCGGGTGCTTCCTGGGCGGTGCTGCGGGGCCGCGAAGTCGTCGATCAGCAATGCGTCGGTTTCGCGGATCGCGAGGCGAGCACCGCGCTGCGGCCCGATCACATTTTTCGCGCGTTTTCCAACACCAAGATCTTTGTCACCTGTGCGATCATGCTGCTGGTCGAGGAAGGCCGCATCGGGCTCGACGACGTTGTCGAGAAATTCCTGCCGCAACTCGGCAATCGCACGGTTCTGAAGCCGGGCGCTTTAAGCCTTGCCGACGTCGAGCCGGCGAAAAGCCCGATCATGATCCGGCAGCTTCTGACCCATACCTCCGGCCTCAGCTACGGCATCTTCGATCCCGGTACGGTGCTGTTCAAAGGCTATAACGAGGCGCGCGTTCTCAATCCGATGACGCCGCTGACCGGCATGATCGACCAGCTCGCCGATCTGCCGCTGTCCTTTCATCCCGGCGCGTCCTGGGAATATTCGGTTGCGACCGACGTGCTCGGGCGTGTCGTGGAGGTCGTCTCCGGCAAGCCGCTCGACGCCGTGCTCAAGGCGCGCATTTTCGAGCCGCTCGGCATGACCGACACCGGCTTCCACGTGCCGGACGCGCAGCAGGGAAGGCTGGTCGCACTCTACAACGGCGCGGATGTCCTTGATCCCATGAAGCCCGGCCTGACCCGGGCCGACGACCTGCCTTATCCGCAGGCCTATCGGCGGCAATTCCCGCGGCTGTCGGGCGGCGGCGGACTGGTCTCGACCTTGCCCGACATGCTTGCTCTCGTCCGCGCGCTGCTCCCGGGCTCGGATGCGCTGCTGAAGCCGGAGACGCTGCGGCTGATGATGACGAACCAGCTGCCCGCCGGCGAGAACATCCGCTTCGCCAATCTCGGCCCGATCCCCGGCAAGGGCTTTGGCCTCGGTGGCGCCGTCACCTTCGCGCCGATGCCGTTCGATCCTCCGAATTCGACCGGCGAATTCCAATGGGGCGGCCTTGCCGGTACCCATTGGTGGATCTGCGCGCAGGCCAATACCGCCGGTGTGCTGATGGCGCAGCGCTACATGGGCTTCTGGAATCCGTTCTTCTTCGAATTCAAGCGTCTGGCTTATCAGGCCGTCGGAGGCTGATCGCGAAAATTGCAGGTTGCCGCGAATCCTTTCCGGTCGTCGCGCCCTCTCTTGACGGTCGAGGCATTTTGCTTCGGCTTATGTCGGAGGATGTGATGGCATTTTACAGGAAGAACATCGGGAGCCTGCATCAGGCCGTGCGGATCGCCTTGGGCGTCGCGGTGGTCGTCGCGGCATTCGTGTACCTTACCGGCGCCGCGGCGTGGCTCGTGGCGCTCGGCGGCGGCAGCTTCGCACTGACCGGCCTCGTCGGCTATTGTCCGATGTGCGCGATGGCCGGCATCGGAAGGGGAGGCGTGTCGTGAGCGCCACTGTGATCTCGACGGACCTGTTCGAGGCCGCGCGCCTCGGCGATCCCCAGGCGATCGCGTCTCTGCTCGAGACGGCGCAGCCGAATATCCGCCGCTACGCCCGCGCCACCTGTCGCAGCTCGGCGGATGCCGAGGATGCGACGCAGGAGGCGCTATGGATCCTGTTTCGCCATGTCGGCACGATCCGCTCGTGGCTGGCGTTTTCGGCCTGGCTGTTCAGTGTGGTCCGCCGCGAATGCCTGCGGCTCGCCCGTAAGGCAGGCCTGGCGTCGGCGATCGATGACGGAGAGGCGGAGGCGCTGCTGCTGTCGCGTCCTGAAGCCGATTTGCGGATCGACGTCGCTGCGGCCTTCGAAGCGCTGCCGCCGCACTATCGCGACGTCGCGCTGATGCGCGACGTCAAGGAAATGACCATCGACGAAATCGCCGTCGCGCTCGGCGCGACCCGGCAGACCGTGAAGGCACGTCTGCATCGCGCCCGCGCCCTGATGCGCGAATATCTGACGAGGTGAGCCATGACCTGTTATCAAGGCCCTGACGATCTGAAATCCATCCCGGCCTTCGTGGCGCTCGCGCCGGTCGAGGCCAACGCGTTCCTTGCGTTCAGCCACGCGGTCGAGCGCAAGGACGGATTGATTCCGCCAAAATATCGCGAGCTGATCTCGCTCGCGGTCGCGCTCACCACGCAATGCGCCTATTGCCTCGATGTGCACACGGCGCAGGCGGCGAAGGCCGGTGTAACGCGCGAAGAAATCGCGGAAGCCGCGCTGATTGCGGCGGCGGTTCGCGCCGGCGGCACGCTCGGCCACGCCTTGCTGGCGCAACGCCTGTTCGAGCGGCATCGGGGCGAGGAACCGGGATAGAGGGGCGGGCGGGAGTCTGAGCCTCCCGCCCACTGTTCGCATTAGTCCTTCCACGGATCGAATTCGCCTTCGCCGGCCATGGCGACGGCGAACGGCCGCAGCGTGTGCAACACCCCGACGGTGCCGGCGTGCTGCGCGAGCACGTCGGGCAGGCGGCGATAGGCCATCGGGCTCTCGTCGAGGTCGGCACCGATCAAGGTGACTCCACGCTCGGTGAGCCAGCGGTCCATCTCCGCGCGCGAGAAGCGCCGCTTCGCTTCCCTTCGTCCGAACAGGCGGCCGGCGCCGTGCACGGTCGAGTAGAGTGAGGCCTTGGCTTCGGGGCTGTCGATGCCTTCGAGGATGACGGCGTCGTCGCCCATCGAGCCACCGACGAATCCCTTCTGGCCGGGAAACGCCGGCGTAGCGCCCTTGCGCACCACCCACAGATCCTTGCCGTCGTGGGTCTCACGCCAAGCATAGTTGTGATGGTTGTGCACGCTCTCGGTCACGCTGCCGCCGATGATCTGGCGGACGCGCTCGACGACCCACTCGCGGCCCGCATAGGCATAACGCCCGGCGAGCTGCATCGCCGCTATGTAGCGGCGGCCGAGCTCGGACTCCTCGTCGACCACGGCGGGCGGGACGTTCATGCCGTCCTTGCCGCCGGCAGCTTTGAGGTAGCGCGTCGCAGAGGTATGCCCGAAACCGCGGCTTCCGAAGTGGACGCCGATCCAGACAAAGCCTTCCTCGTCCCGCATGAGGTCGACATAGTGGTTGCCCGACCCGACCGTGCCGAGCTGCGCCACCGCTTTTTGTCGGTAGGCCTCCATGTCACTCTCGCGCCAGGCATCGCCGTCGTCGAACAGCATGTGCTCGGCCCGTTCGGCGTTGGCGCGGCCAACTCCGAACGAGATTACCTTGGCGACATCGCGGATGATGGTAGGCACGCGGCCTGCAATGTCGTCGAAGCGCGTGTCGAGCCGTGCGGCCATGTTGCCGCAGCCAATGTCGAAGCCGACGCCGGAGATGCTGATCTGCTTCTCGTAGGCGATGACCCCGCCGACCGGCTGGGCGTAGCCAAGATGGCCGTCCGCGCAGATCACGCCGGACACGACGTTGCCGACCGCCATGCAGTTGCGCATCTGCGCGACGGTTGCTTCCTCGTGCGGGCCAAAAATCTTCAGCGGCGCATTCTGGTAGCGGGCGTCCTGCGCCCGGAGTTGGTCGATCGCGCTCGCGGTCGCATCGGCCTCTCGTGCCAGATGCTCCCTGCGCGCGGCGTCCTTGTACAGGCACCAGGCTGGTTGTCCTCGTCCTTCACCGACGCGCGAGTCCGGATCGACGCCGGCGGCGAGGCAGAGTTCTCGGGCGCGTTCCATGTAGGGATCAGATCGTCGCATGGTCGTGTGTCCTGCTTAACATATTGCTTTGGGCAACAAAAAACCCTCCGGAGCGTTGCTCGGGAGGGTCCGTGAGACGTGGACTTTTTGATCTCGCTGTCAGGCAAGACCTCTCCCATGAGCCGAGCGTGCGCGATCGATTGACCGTAGGTCATTCGACGGGCGGACCAGGATTGCGTAGCGGTGCGGCATTGCTCGGTTCATGATGCTTGTCACGAACGGAAATGTTCGTGAGGGCGCGGGAAATACCTCTGCAACTTGCGGCTGTCAAGTGACCCGCGCGTGGAAACTGAAAATGACGGACACAGGAAGTGCCAAACTATCTCGGCCTTGACGGATTTCGCTTCGGCTGGGTCGCCGCCTGGATTGACGAGTGCGGCGATCACGGGTTCGACTATTCGCCGGGTCTCGCGCGGCTGCTTGCGCTGCCGCATGCCCGGGCGATGATCGACATGCCGATCGGATTGAAATGGAGCGGATATTGCATCTGCGATTTGCGCGCGCGCGAGCTGGTCGGTCCTGCCGTGTTTCTCGGCGCGCGCCGCGACCTCTGGAAATTTTCCGACATGGCCGCAGCTAACCGTCACTACTGGGAGTGCGAGGGCAAGGGCAGGGGCGTGTCAGCGCAGCTCTGGAACATCAGGGACAAGATCAGGGACGCCGACGAGATCATGACGCCGACGCGGCAGACGACGACCGGCGAAGCGCATCCGGAATTGATTTTCTGGAATCTCGCTGGGCGGGCCCGGCTTGCAAAGAAGACGTCTACTGAGGGCCGGGAGCAGCGCATCGCACTCCTGCAGCAGCGCGGCTTCGCGCGCTTGCCGACTTGGCTGTCTCAACGACATTGCACCGGCATCGGCCGTGACGACCTCATCGACGCCTGTGCCTGCGCGGTCGCGGCACGCGACAGCACGCAGCGGTTCGGCGGGGAGGAGACCGACCCGCGGGGCTTGCGGATGGAGATCAATTATTGAGGTCGTCGAACTGCGAAGGACCGGGAAAAAGCGGCAATTTATTTGAAGCTTGCAGGAACTGACGATGGCCGGCCCGCGTTCCTCGTGCGAACCGAACACGGAGAAGCTCGTCCGATGAGGGATGCCAGTCAATTCGCGACCGCGATGCTTGCGCTCGTCTTCACCGGAGCACTGCTCGTCACCGGCCAGCTCTTCATCGAGCAACGCGCACAGCGCGACGTGATGCACGCCACCAACCATTTGCTGCGGCCGTTGTGACCTGTGCGGGAAAATGATCTGACCACTCGACCTTGCGTCGTTCGTCCGCTGGCCTAGACTAGGCGGCATCTCATGAACGAAGCCGGGGTCCTGATGTCCGATCTGTCCGCCTTTCCCATCACCAAGCGCTGGCCGGCCAAGCACCCGGAGCTGCTCCAGCTCTATTCGCTGCCGACGCCGAACGGCGTCAAGGTCTCGATCATGCTGGAAGAGATCGGGCTTCCCTACGAAGTCCATCTCGTCGATTTCGGCAAGGACGACCAGAAGACGCCGGAGTTCCTCTCGCTCAATCCGAACGGAAAGATTCCGGCGATCCTCGATCCCGATGGTCCCGGCGGCAGGCCGCTGCCGCTATTCGAATCCGGAGCGATCCTGCAATACCTCGCGGAGAAGACCGGCAAGCTGCTGCCGCAGGATGCCGCGCGGCGCTACCAGGCCATCCAGTGGCTGCATTTCCAGATGGGCGGCATCGGGCCGATGTTCGGCCAGGTCGGTTTTTTCCACAAATTCGCCGGCAAGGATTTCGAGGACAAGCGGCCGCTCGATCGCTATGCGGGCGAGGCCAAGCGGCTGCTCGGGGTGATGGAGATGCATCTTGCCGGCCGGCAATGGTTCATGGACGACGACTACACCATCGCCGACATCTCCATGCTCGGTTGGGTGCGCAATCTCATTGGTTTCTACGGCGCCGCCGATCTCGTCGCGTTCAGCCAATTCAAATCCGTCGCCGCCTGGCTCGAACGCGGGCTGGCGCGTCCGGCGGTCGAGCGCGGGCTCAACATTCCGAAGCGGCCGTAAGATCAGGTTAGCGCCTTGTGGGTCATGTAGAGCGCCATCAGCAGGATGACGGCGATCATGACCCGGCGCAGCACCGATTTGCTGACGCGATTGGCTGCGCGCGCACCGAGATCAGTGCCGACCCAGAGGCCGGCAAGAATGCCGATGATGGCGGGCCAGCCGACCATGAGTCCCTTGCTCCAGTAGATCCCGGCGGCCGGAACATTGGTCGGGATGACCGAGAAGACGAGGCTGACGAGCTGCGCCTGGTGCTGCGGCACCCGCAGGCCCGCTGCGAGCCCGACGGTGATCGCCAGCCCGCCGCCGATGCCCATGAAGCCAGAGGAAAATCCGGCAAGCATGCCGATGAGGAGCAGCGGCAGCCAGGGCAGGTTGTCTCGGTCGCCGGTCTCACTGCTTTTGTCCTCGCGGTCGCGGCGCAGGATCAGGAGAGCGATCAGCGCGACGAGATAGACGACGTAGGTCCATTGCAACACCGAGTCGGAGACCGCCGCCGCAGCGTAGCCGCCGCCGGCGCCGCCGAACAGAAACCCGATGCCGATCCAGACGATCCATAGCAACGGGCTGCGATTGCCGCTCTGCCAATAGCGGCGAACGCCCGCGAGTCCGGTCGGCGGAACCTGCGTGATCAGCGACGTCCCCTGGGCGACGTGTTGCTCGGCGCCGAGCAGCAGCACGCTGAAGATCACGAGACCGCCCCCGGGACTCGTGCCCATGAAGCCCGATGTCAGCCCGCCGATGAGGCCGACCCCAATGCCTGCGAGCAGGTCATGGATCCATGACATCGCTCAGTTCCTGGTCCGTCGCTTGACGTCGGCCTTCGTGGTGCGAAATCCATCGATCACGCCGGTCACGGCCGCCATGCAGGCCCCGATGTCAAAATCCTGGCCCCAGCATTTTTGCAGCACAAAGCCCTGGAAGATCGCGATCAGCACGCGCGCGATCGCTTCCGCACCGAGATCGCGCTTGATGAGGCCGTCATGCTGGCCGCGCTCGACCAGCGCGACAATCAGGGCGCGCGGCATGTCGATGCCTTCTACGATGCTGGTGCGGACGCGGCGGTTGCGCAGGGCCTCGGCCCAGCCGTGGATGCCGACGCGGCGGCGCGCTTCGCCGGCGGGGTCGGTGAGCCATTGCGCGTAGACGCCGACCAGCGCGTGAAGTCCTTCGATCGGATCGCCCGATCCTTGCGCGACCGAGTTGAGCACGGCCTCGCGCCGGTGCCGGTCGTCGGCGAGTGCCTCGATCAGATCATCCTTGCTCTGGAAGTAGAGATAGACCGCACCGTGGCTCAGCCCCGACCGTTTGACGATGTCGGCCATCCCGGTCTGGTGAAAACCGTCCTCGGCGAAGCAGGCGAGGGCGGCTTCGAGAATCTGCTGCCGCCGGCCTTCACGTTGCTTGTCGCTGATCTTGGGCATCCGGCCATCCATAAATAACTGACAGATCAATCGTTTTAGTCGCTCTGCGGGCAAAGGCACCTAAGAGCGCTGATCAATATAAAAAACGATCAGTCAGTCGTTTTTATTACCGAAGCGGATCCCGGTCAAGCCCGACAACCCGGACTGGGAAACAGGCGCAGCGAATCGTGAAGGAGGGCCGCCGGCGGGCCTGAAAACCGCCCCTCGATCGCGCGGTGCTAGAACAGCCGTCCGCCGTTCGGCACGGGCTTGCTCGGCTGCACCAACACGACCTTGCCGCTGGCATCGGGGAAACCGAGGGTCAGCACCTCCGAGACGACAGGGCCGATCTGGCGCGGCGGGAAATTCACGACCGCCGCCACCTGTTGGCCCACCAGCGTTTCAAGCGGATGGTTTTCAGTGATCTGCGCCGAACTCTTGCGCACACCGATCGAGGGACCGAAGTCGATCCACAGACGCCAGGCCGGCTTGCGCGCCTCCGGGAACGGCTTTGCATCGACGATGGTGCCGACGCGGATATCGACCGCGAGAAAAGCGTCGAAGTCGATGGTCGGCGACGCAGTCGCGCCTGGATCGTGGGTGACGTGCATGGAGTGTCCGTTCCAAGAGATGGCATCGTTCGCAATATTGTCGCGCGAACCGGAGTTGCGTACAACGCCTTGGGATCACGACACGACGGATGCGCGAGGACTGTCTTGCCTAACATCATCTACGGCATCAAGAACTGCGACACCATGAAGAAGGCGCGCGCCTGGCTCGACAGCCATGGCGTCGCCTACACGTTCCACGACTACAAGGCGACGGGGGTGGAGAAGGACAAGCTCAAGCAGTGGAGCGACAAGGTCGGTTGGGAGACGCTGCTCAATCGCGCCGGAACGACCTTCAAGAAGCTGCCCGATGCCGACAAGGAAGGACTCTCCGAGGAAAAGGCGCTGGCGTTGATGCTAGCGCAACCATCGATGATCAAGCGGCCGGTGCTTGAAGCTGGCGGCAAGCTGCTGGTCGGCTTCAAGCCAGACCTCTATGCCAAGGAAGTCACCACCAAGTAAGTCACGACCAAGGAAGCCGCCGCCAAATCGCGCTGACCGCTAGTTCAGCTCGATGATCTCGGTGGGAACACCGGAGCCCTGCTGGTCCGTGAACTCGACCAGCTCGGCCGGCGCGATGCGGCCTGGGGTGCGGTGGAACAGGTCGCGGTCGATCACCGCGCGCAATCTCGGGCGCGGCAGCGCGTCATTTCCGCGCATCAGATTCTTGATCTCGAAGCCGCCGTCTTCGCAGAAGGTCTTGAGCGATGCGATGATGTGACAGACCTTGCCGTCGGTCTGGAACGGCAGCAGCAGGCGCTCATAGGCGACGATACGGCCGTAGATGTCATCGACGTCGGCAACGCTGTAGACCGGCACCCCGCGCGCCACGCATTCATGATAGACCGGCATTACCAGGGGCACGAGACGCGGTCCGATATAGTCGTCGAGCAGAACGCCCTTACCGGTGTGTCCATAGGCGCGCGAGATGCGCGTACCTTCGCTCTGGATGGTCAGACGCGGTGTCGGCGTCGACATGTCCACGGTATAATAGATCAGATCGGAGAGCTCTTCCTCGAGCCGCGCAGGCTGGTATTCCCAGATCGCCGGGGCGGTCTGCTCGCGCGCATAGAGCCGCAGCCACGTGTTCAGGAGATCACGCTGCCTGATCGACTTGACCACGGAAGGAGCGGCGCTTGCAAAATCCAAGACAATATTCCCGGCGAATAGAAATTCCGGACGCATGAAACCCGCGCATGATCCTCGTTGCGGGAAAATTTTCAATGAAGGCTGGCGCATGGAACGAAAGACCGTTAACGACGGCTTGATAACCGGCGCTTTGCGAACCGGGAAGCCGGGCAGGCGCGACATCAAAACACGTCCGACTAAGGGAGCATAAGTCTCCCGGCCGGAGGCCTGACCTGCTCAGCTTTCCGCCTTGCCTAACCCCCGTCACCTCCGGCATATTCCGCGCCCGGAGGCGACGTTCCGGATGGGCTCCAGGGAGTGGCTCCAAGGCCTCCGGAAAGCCGAAGCAACAAGGATAGCCACGCGCGTTGTGCGGGCAGGGGGAAAACTGTTTGGCCGATGAGTTCATTCTCGAAACGGAAGGCTTGACCAAGGAGTTCGCGGGCTTCTTCGCCGTCCGCGACGTTGCGCTCAAGGTTCGCCGTGGGAGCATTCACGCGTTGATCGGCCCGAACGGCGCCGGCAAGACGACGTGCTTCAATCTTTTGACCAAGTTCCTCAAACCGTCTGCCGGAAAAATCCTGTACAAGGGGCAGGACATCACCGCGATGGCGCCCGCCGACGTGGCCCGCCTGGGGCTGGTTCGCTCGTTCCAGATCTCGGCGGTATTTCCCCATCTCACCGCGCTGGAAAACGTCCGCGTCGCGCTTCAGCGCCAGCACGGAAGCTCCTTCGATTTCTGGCGCTCCAAATCCGTGCTGAACCAGTTCAACGATCGCGCGCGCGAGCTGTTGAACGATGTCGGCCTCAGCGAGTTTTCCAATACGCCCGCGGTCGAGATGCCCTACGGGCGCAAGCGCGCACTGGAGATCGCAACCACGCTCGCGCTCGACCCCGAGATGATGCTGCTGGACGAGCCGATGGCCGGCATGGGCCACGAGGACATCGACAAGATCGCGGCGCTGATCAAGCGCATCTCCGCGAAATACACCATCCTGATGGTCGAGCATAATCTGAACGTCGTGGCCAATCTCTCCGACATCATCACCGTGTTGACGCGCGGGCAGGTGCTCGCGCAGGGCCATTACAGCGAGCTCACCAAGGACGAACGCGTCAAGGAAGCCTATCTGGGAGCCGGTCATGGCTGAGACTGCAACGGCGGAAGCTCCCGCAAAGGCCGCGGACGGCGGCAACCTCCTCCAGGTCCGCAACCTGGAAGCCTGGTACGGCGAGTCCCACATCCTGCACGGGATCAACTTCGACGTGAACGCGGGCGAGGTCGTCACCCTGCTCGGGCGCAACGGCGCCGGCAAGACCACCACGCTGAAGTCGATCATGGGCATCATCGGCAAGCGCACCGGCTCGGTGAAGTTCAACAACCAGGACATCATCCGCACGACCTCGGACAAGATCGCGCGGATGGGAATCGCGTTCTGCCCGGAGGAGCGCGGAATTTTCGCCAGCCTCGATGTCCGGGAGAACCTGCTGCTGCCGCCGGTGGTGCGTCCCGGCGGATTGCCGCTCGAGCAGATCTTCGATCTGTTTCCGAACTTGAAGGAACGGCTCAACAGCCAGGGAACCAAACTCTCCGGCGGCGAGCAGCAGATGCTCGCGATCGCGCGCATCCTGCGCACCGGCGCGAACTTCCTGATGCTGGACGAGCCGACCGAGGGTCTCGCGCCCGTCATCATCCAGCAGATCGGCCACACCATTGCGCGGCTCAAGAAGGAGGGTTTTACGATCCTCCTGGTCGAGCAGAACTTCCGGTTCGCATCCACCGTCGCCGACCGCTATTACGTGGTCGAGCACGGCAAGATCATTGACGGATTTTCCAATGCGGAGCTTGCCGCCAACATGGACAAGCTCCACACCTATCTCGGTGTCTAGAACTGCCAACAAAAAGATTCATAGGGAAGTAGCATGATGACAAAGTCGATTGCGTCGTTTCTGCTCGGCACGGCGCTGGCCGTGACCGCCACCGGTGCAGCTTTCGCGCAGGACAAGACCGTCAAGATCGGCGCGCTGTCCGATCAGTCCGGGCTCTATGCCGACCTCGGCGGACCGGGCTCGACGCTCGCCGCGCAGATGGCCATTGAAGATTCCGGCCTGGCTGCGAAGGGCTGGAAGATCGACATCATCTCGGGCGATCACCAGAACAAGCCCGACATCGGCACCGCGATCGCGCGGCAATGGTTCGACGTCGACAAGGTCGACGTCATCGTCGACGTGCCGAATTCCGGCGTGGCGCTCGCGGTCAACAACGTCATCAAGGAAAAGAACGGCGTCTATATCAACTCGGGCGCGGCGACCTCGGATTTGACCAACGCGCAGTGCTCGCCCAACACCGTGCACTGGACCTACGACACCTACATGCTGGCCCACACCACCGGCCAGGCACTGGTGAAGGCCGGCGGCGACACCTGGTTCTTCCTGACCGCGGACTACGCCTTCGGCGCGGCGCTGGAGCGCGACACCACCGCTGTCGTGACCGCAAATGGCGGTAAGGTGGTCGGCGGCGTCAAGCACCCGCTCAACACGCCGGACTTCTCGTCCTTCCTGCTCCAGGCGCAGGCCTCCAAGGCCAAGATCATCGGCCTTGCCAATGCCGGCGGCGACACCACCAACACGATCAAGCAGGCGGCCGAGTTCGGCATCGTCAAGGGCGGCCAGAAGCTCGCAGCGCTGCTGCTGTTTCTCACCGACGTCAAGGCGATCGGGCTCGAGACGGCACAGGGCCTCAACTTCACCGAGACCTTCTACTGGGACATGAACGACCAGACCCGGGCGTTCTCCAAGCGCTTCGCCGACAAGATGAAGAACAACGCGCCGCCCACCATGGTGCAGGCCGGCGTCTATGCGGGCGTGCGTCACTATTTCAAGGCACTGGAAGCGCTCGGCGGCAACCCGCATGACGGCGCCAAGGTCGTCGAGAAGATGAAGTCGATGCCGACGGAAGACGATCTGTTCGGCAAGGGCCAGATCCAGCCCAACGGCCGCACCATCCACAATGCCTATCTGTTCGAGGTGAAGAAGCCCTCCGAGTCCAAGGGACCGTGGGATTTCTACAAGCTGGTCGGCACGGTGCCAGGCGACCAGGCCTTCACGCCGCTGTCCGAGAGCAAGTGCGCTCTGTTGAAGAAGTAAGATAACCGCCCGCAGGCCATCAGGCCGGCGGGCGACTTTCAGGGAACGCCGAAGGGACCGGGTGCGGGATCGATGCAGGCTCTTTACGCTCAGCTACTGGTGGGACTGATCAACGGCTCGTTCTACGCGCTGCTCAGTCTCGGGCTTGCCGTGATCTTCGGCATGCTCAACATCATCAATTTCGCCCATGGCGCGCTCTACATGATGGGCGCGTTCGTCGCCTACTTCCTGCTGAACATCGGCGGCATCAACTATTGGTGGGCGTTGCTGCTTGCCCCGATCATCGTCGGCATTTTCGGCATGATCCTGGAACGGACCATGCTGCAATGGCTGACGGGGCTCGATCATCTCTACGGCCTGCTCCTGACCTTCGGCATTGCGCTGATCGTGCAGGGCGTGTTCCAGAACTATTTCGGCTCCTCTGGCATGCCTTACGCCATTCCGGACCAGCTCAAGGGCGGCATGAATCTCGGCTTCATGTTCCTGCCCATCTATCGCGGCTGGGTCGTCATCTTCTCGCTGGTGGTCTGCATCGCGACCTGGTTCCTGATCGAGAAGACGCGTCTCGGCGCCTATTTGCGTGCCGCGACCGAAAACCCGACGCTGGTGCGCGCCTTCGGCGTCAACGTGCCGCGCATGATCACGCTGACCTATGGTTTGGGTGTCGGCCTGGCCGCGCTCGCCGGCGTGCTCTCGGCGCCGATCAACCAGGTGCGGCCGCTGATGGGCGCCGACCTGATCATCGTGGTGTTCGCGGTGGTGGTGATCGGCGGCATGGGATCGATCATGGGCTCCATCATCACCGGCTTCGCGCTCGGTGTGATCGAGGGCATGACCAAATATTTCTACCCCGAGGCCTCCAACACCGTCGTGTTCGTGCTGATGGTGCTGGTGCTCTTGGTGAAGCCAACCGGATTGACGGGAAGGGCGGCCTGATATGACAGCCTTGACGGACGACACGCTGCCGGTAACCCCGCGCACGATCCGCGACGAGATGATCGTCTTCGTGGTGATGGCGCTGCTGCTGGCTTCGGTGCCATTCACGGGGGTCTACCCTTTCTTCGTGATGCAGGCGCTGTGCTTCGCGCTGCTCGCCTGCGCCTTCAACCTGCTGATCGGCTACGGCGGTTTGCTGTCCTTCGGCCATGCGATGTTCCTGGGCACGGCCGGCTATTGCAGCGCGCATGCGCTGAAGGTCTGGGCGTTGCCGCCGGAGCTCGGCATCCTCGTCGGCGTCGCCGGTGCCTTCGTGCTCTCGCTCATCACGGGCTATATCTCGATCCGCCGCCAGGGCATCTATTTCTCGATGATCACGCTGGCGCTGTCGCAGCTTTTGTACTTCATCTACCTCCAGGCGCCGTTCACCCATGGCGAAGACGGCATCCAGGGCATCCCGCAGGGACGCATGTTCGGCGTCTTCGATCTGACCAAGCCGACCGTGCTCTACTACGTCGTGCTGGTCGGTTTCCTCGCCGGCTTCCTGCTGATCTTCCGCATCATCAACTCGCCGTTCGGCGAAGTCCTCAAGGCGATCCGCGAGAACGAGCCGCGCGCGATCTCGCTGGGTTACCGCACCGATCAGTACAAGTTCCTGGCTTTCGTCCTGTCGGGCACGCTGGCCGGCTTTGCCGGTGCGCTGAAAGTCTTCGTGGCGCAGAACGCCTCGCTCACCGACGTGCACTGGTCGATGTCGGGCGAAGTCGTGCTGATGACGCTGGTCGGCGGACTCGGAACCGTGTTCGGTCCCGTGGTCGGTGCCTTCGTGATCATCGCCATGCAGCAATATCTGGCGGGGTTCGGCCAGTGGGTGACCGTGATCCAGGGCTCGATCTTCGTGATCTGCGTGCTCACCTTCCGCCGCGGCGTCATCGGCGAAATCGCGCATTACTTCCGGCGGTCGCTGTAAGCCATTGATACAATGGGAAATCTAGTGACGCGCGAAAGCGGTGGATGATCCGGCTCCGCGGGCGTGAGGTGGCACGCGCGTGGATCGAAAATGGTCTATGACAGTTTCATGACGGCCCGCTTGGGCCAGGCCATTATCCAACCGGTAGTCTCTCTCCCATGATGCGATTGTTTCGCGCTTTCCTGCCCAAGGAAGAACGGTTCTTCGACCTGTTCGACCGCCACGCCCAGACCGTGATCCAGGGCTCGATCGCGCTCCAGAGCATGCTCAACGGGGGCGAGGAGACGCCGGTCTATTGCCAGCGTGTCAACCAGTTCGAGAACGATGCCGACAACATCACCCGTGAGGTGCTGACGGCGGTGCGCCGCACCTTCATCACCCCGTTCGACCGCGGCGACATCAAGAACCTGATCACCTCGATGGACGACGCCATCGACCAGATGCAACAGACCGCCAAGGCCGTGATGCTGTTCGAGGTCCGCAGCTTCGAGCCGCCGATGCGGGAGATCGGCGGGCTCCTGATCGAATGCGCCAATCTGGTCGGTCGTGCGCTGCCGTTGATGCAGAAGATCGGCCAGAACGTGGCCATGCTGACCGCGATCACGGAAGAGCTGGGCAAGCTGGAAGGCCGCGTCGACGATCTCCATGATATCGGGCTGAAGGAACTGTTCCTCAAGCATCGCAACGGCAACGCGATGGATTTCATCGTCGGCGCAGAGATCTACGACCATCTCGAGAAGGTCGCCGACCGCTTCGACGACGTCGCGAACGAGATCAACAGCATCGTCATCGAGCAAGTTTAGGGCAGGGGCCACGCCGTGGATGTTGCGTTGGGTCTTCCCGTCCTGGTCGGATTGATCGCCGTCGCGCTGCTGTTCGACTTCCTGAACGGCCTGCACGACGCCGCCAATTCGATTGCGACCATCGTCTCGACCCGCGTGTTGCGGCCGCAATACGCGGTGTTCTGGGCCGCGTTCTTCAATTTCGTCGCCTTCATGGTGTTCGGGCTGCACGTCGCCCAGACCATCGGCACCGGTATCATCGATCCCGCGATCGTGGATGCCCAGGTGATCTTCGCTGCGCTGGTCGGCGCCATCGTCTGGAACCTGGTGACATGGGCGCTCGGCATCCCATCGTCCTCGTCTCACGCATTGATCGGCGGCTTGTTTGGTGCCGGTGTTGCCAAAGCCGGCCTTTCGGCGGCGGTCTGGAGCGGATTGTCCAAGACGGTGATCGCCATCGTGCTGTCTCCGCTGGTCGGCTTCCTGCTCGCGATGGTGCTGGTTGCGATCGTCTCCTGGGCGTCGGTACGCTCCACGCCCTTTGCCGTGGATCGCGCCTTCCGCATCCTGCAATTCGCCTCCGCCTCGCTCTATTCGCTCGGCCATGGCGGCAACGACGCGCAGAAGACCATGGGCATCATCGCGGTGCTGCTCTATTCGCAGGGCCAGCTCGGCGGCGAATTCTTCGTCCCCTTCTGGGTGGTGCTCTCGTGCCAGGCCGCGATGGCCATGGGGACGCTGATGGGCGGCTGGCGCATCGTTCGCACCATGGGCCTGCGCATCACCAAGCTGACCCCGATGCAGGGCTTTTGCGCCGAGACCGGCGGTGCCGCGACCCTGTTCATGGCGACCTTCCTCGGCGTTCCCGTCTCGACCACCCACACCATCACCGGCGCCATCGTCGGTGTTGGCGCCGCTCGCCGCCTCTCGGCGGTGCGCTGGAACGTCGCCAGCTCGATCGTCTATGCTTGGGTGATCACGATGCCGGCCTCGGCCATCGTCGCCGCGCTGAGCTGGTGGGCGGTCAAGATCTTCCTCAGGTAACCAGCTTCAGTCCGACAATCCCGGCGACGATCAGCCCAATGCTGGCGAGGCGGAATGCGGTGGCCGGCTCGCCGAACAGGACGATGCCGAGCGTCGCGGTACCGACCGCGCCGATGCCGGTCCAGACTGCATAAGCGGTTCCAATCGGCAGCGATTTGAGGGCGAGCCCGAGCAGGAGGATGCTGCCGGCCATGGCCCCAAGCGTGAGGACTGACGGAACGAGCTTGGTGAACCCCTCGGTATATTTGAGGCCGATCGCCCAGGAGACCTCCAGCAGACCGGCGACGAACAGGATGCTCCAGGCCATGACGACCCTCCATTCAAGGCAGGGTCGTCCCCGCGACTGGTGTGCTGACAGGAACGGAAGGCCGTCCTCCCAACCTGATCCGAGCCGGATATGGGGCTGGCCGTCAGGCTCCGCAATCACCAGATGAGGCTTGATCAGGCCCATTTTCCCTGCCAAACGCTGCCGCAATGTCCGACATCGCCACCACAGCCGAATCGACGGCCCGTTCCTCGCTTGCTGCTGAAGTGTCGCGGCGGCGTACCTTTGCCATCATCTCGCATCCGGACGCCGGCAAGACCACGCTGACCGAAAAGCTGCTGCTGTTCGGCGGCGCCATCAATCTGGCCGGCCAGGTCAAGGCCAAGGGCGAGCGGCGCAACACGCGTTCGGACTGGATGAAGATCGAGCGCGAGCGCGGCATCTCGGTCGTGACCTCGGTCATGACCTTCGAGTTCGAGGGCCTCGTGTTCAACCTGCTGGACACGCCGGGCCACGAGGACTTTTCGGAAGACACCTATCGCACGCTCACGGCGGTCGATTCCGCGGTCATGGTGATCGACGCCGCCAAGGGCATCGAGGCGCGTACCCGAAAGCTGTTCGAGGTGTGTCGTCTTCGCGACATCCCGATCATCACCTTCATCAACAAGATGGACCGCGAGAGCCGCGACGTCTTCGAGCTGCTCGACGAGATCGAGAAGACGCTGGCGCTCGATACCACGCCGATGACCTGGCCTGTCGGCCGCGGCCGCGAGTTCCTCGGCACCTACGACGTCGTCAATGGCGGCGTGCGCCTGCTCGAAGGCGGCGGCGCCAAGACCGGCGCGGCGCAGCAGATCGAGATCGCCGAGCTCGCCAAGCTCAACGCAAATCTCGACGTGTCGGCGGTCAAGGACGAGCTCGAGCTCGTCACCGCGGCTTCAAAGCCGTTCGAGCTCGAAGCGTTTCGCGAGGGCCATCTGACGCCGGTTTATTTCGGCAGCGCGCTGCGCAATTTCGGCGTCGGCGACCTGCTGCAAGGACTCGGCAAGTTCGCGCCCGAGCCGCGCGCGCAGGAGAGCGACCAGCGCAAGGTCGAAGCCACCGACCCGCGCATGAGCGCCTTCGTGTTCAAGATCCAGGCCAACATGGATCCCAACCACCGCGATCGCATCGCGTTTGCGCGGCTGTGCTCCGGCAAGCTGAGCCGCGGCATGAAGGCGAAGCTCGTGCGCACCGGCAAGAGCATGCCGCTGTCGAGCCCGCAATTCTTCTTCGCGCAGGACCGTTCGGTTGCGGACGAGGCCTATGCCGGCGACGTCGTCGGCATTCCCAATCACGGCACGCTGCGCATCGGCGATACGCTGACCGACGGCGAGGATTTCAACTTCGTCGGCGTGCCGAGCTTCGCGCCGGAAATCGTCCGCCGCGTGCGTCTCACCGATGCGATGAAAGCGAAGAAGCTGAAGGAAGCGCTTCAGCAGATGTCGGAAGAGGGCGTAGTACAGGTGTTCCGTCCGCGCGACGGCGCGCCCGCATTGGTTGGCGTCGTCGGCGCGCTGCAGCTCGACGTGCTCAAGGCGCGGCTGGATGCGGAATATTCCCTGCCGGTCGAATTCGAGGTCAGCGAGTTCCAGCTCGCCCGCTGGGTCTCTTCGGAAGACCGCAAGAAGCTCGATACCTTCATCGCTGCCAACACCTCCAGCATCGCCGACGATGTCGACGGCGATCCCGTCTATCTGGCGCGGAACGAGTTCTATCTCGGCTACACCAGGGAACGTGCCGAGGGCATCGAGTTCACCAACGTCAAAGACGTCAAGAAGAAGGGCTAGGGGCGTAGCTCAGTCCGCTCCGCACCCTCCGCCGTCATGCCCCGCGAAGGCGGGGCATCCAGTACGCCGCAGCCTCTCGGCTCAACCACAATCGCCTCTGGAATACTGGTTCGTCCGGTCAAGCCGGACGACGACACCTTGAACGCGCGCATGTGAACAGCCGCAGGCTTGACGTTGCCGGCGGCAATGCCACGTTCACCCATGTGGCTTGCGAGTTCACTTCATGTGGCGCGGCATCCTTGTTTTCCTCCTGCTGGCGATCTCGATGATCGCCGCCGATGCGCGGCCGCGACAAATCAATCCAATTCCGTTTTCGCACGAGCCGTGCAGCGTGCTCGACGGCAGGCCCTGCACGCCATCCTATTGCAGCCCGCTTGAGCCTGGTCCCTGCATTCCCGAGATCGACTATCCCTACGGCCAGAACCTCCAGCTCACGATCCAAAGCGTGCCGGCGGAGGCCGATCGCGCCAAATACCAGAAGCCGGATCACGATCTCGACACGATCGGCGATCTCTTCGCCGAGCTGCGCAGCTGCTGGTCGCCGCCGTCGGACAATGCGCGCGCGGGCATGCAGATCGCCGTGCGTTTCAGCTTCAACAAATCGGGCGGCCTGATCGGCCCGCCGCGCCTGACCTATGCGACGGCGGGCGTCCCGGCGGAGACGAGAACCACCTACCTCAATGCGATCAATTCATCGCTGAAAGCCTGCCTGCCGCTGAAATTCACCGGCGGTCTTGGCGGCGCCCTCGCCGGGCGGCCGATCGCGATCCGGTATGTCGACAATCGCGAGATCCACAACTAGCGCATCAGTTGCGACCCGCGGCCAATCGATGATACGCCATGGGCTGGGGCGCTGGTTGAGGGGAGAATCTCGTGGGTCTTCTGGTCATGATCCTGGGGCTTGCGCTGTTTTTTGCGGCGCATGTGTTCACGACGAAACGCGATGCACGCGCGCAGGCCATCGCGAGACTGGGCGAGGGGACCTACAAGATCCTCTATTCGCTTGCCTCGATCGCAGGGCTCGCGTTGATCATCTGGGGCTTCGCGCATTATCGTGCGACGGGCTGGATCGACGTCTGGTATCCGCCGAAGGCGCTGAAGCACATCACGCTCGCGCTGATGCTGCCCGCGGTCATCCTGGTGGTTGCGTCCTATCTGCGCGGCCGCATCTATGCGACGCTGAAGCATCCGATGCTCGCCGGCATCAAGCTGTGGGCGGCGGCGCATCTTCTGGCCAATGGCGACCTCGGCTCCATCATCCTGTTCGGCTCCTTCCTGGGCTGGGCGGTGTATGACCGCATCACGCTGAAGCGTCGCACCGATGGTGGCGGTCCGCCGATTCCGGTGGGCGGCGTCACCAACGATCTGATCGCGATCGCGGTCGGGACCGTCGCTTATCTGGCGCTGGCGTTTGCGTTCCATCCGGTCGTGATCGGCGTTCCCGTGATGGGCTAGCTGATCAGCACAAGACAGGACCGCATGCCCATGCGCGGAAGGTAACGAGAGCAACAATGCCAAGGGCATCCCGATGGACTGGTCGCATTCTCAGATCCCGCCAATGCGGTTGGAGGCGCGCTTCGGCGATCGGGTCGTGCCGGCATTTTGCGATCGGCAGTCGAGCCTGTGGGCGATGATCGCGGACGCCTGCGCCCGCAATCCCGACGGCGAAGCGCTGATCGCAGGCCATGTCCGTCTCAGCTGGCAGCAGGCCGCGGAGCAGGCTGCGCGGATCGCGGCGGGATTTCGCAAGCTCGGATTGCAGCGCGGCGATCGTGTCGCGATCCTGCTCGGCAACCGCGTCGAATTCCCGCTGCTGCTGTTTGCTGCCGCGCATGAAGGGCTTGTCACGGTGCTGCTCAGCACGCGCCAGCAGAAGCCGGAAATCGCCTATGTCCTCAGCGATTGCGGTGCAAAGCTATTGATCCACGAGGCGGCGCTCGCGGCGCGTCTGCCGGACGCGCGGGATGTGCCCGACATAATCCACCGCATCGCCGTCGACGACGATCCGGCTTTGTCGCGCTTCGCGGCGCTGGCAGACAACGCGCCGGCCGCGGCGCCGGTCGAGACGAGCGAGGAGGACACCGCGATGATCCTCTACACCTCCGGCACGACAGGCAAGCCGAAGGGTGCGATGCTGGCCCATTGCAACATCGTCCATTCCTCGATGATCTTCGTGTCCTGCCTGCAATTGACGCAAGCCGACCGCTCGATCGCGGCGGTGCCGCTCGGCCACGTCACCGGCGTCGTCGCCAACATCACGACGATGATCTGCTGCGGTGGCGCGCTGATCATCATGCCGGAGTTCAAGGCCGGCGAATATCTCAAGCTCGCCGCGCGCGAGCGCGTCACCTACACGGTGATGGTGCCGGCGATGTACAATCTCTGCCTGCTCCAGCCAGATTTCGAGAGCTACGATCTGTCGAGCTGGCGTATCGGCGGCTTTGGTGGTGCACCGATGCCGGTCGCCACCATCGAGAAGCTCAAGGCGATTATTCCCGGTCTCGAGCTGGCGAATTGCTACGGTGCGACCGAGACCACGTCGCCGTCCACGATCATGCCGGGCAGATTGACGGCAAGCCATATCGACAGCGTCGGCCTGCCGTGTCCGGGTGCGCGCATCCTGGCGATGGACGCGGACGGGCGTGAGCTGCCGCCTGGGGAAATCGGCGAGCTCTGGATCCAGAGTGCCTCCGTGATCAAGGGCTATTGGAACAATCCAAAAGCCACGACCGAAAGCTTCACCAGCGGGTTCTGGCATTCCGGTGATCTCGGCTCGGTCGACGCGGAGGGATTTGTCCGGGTGTTCGATCGGCAGAAGGACATGATCAACCGGGGCGGCCTCAAGATCTATTCGGCCGAGGTCGAATCCGTGCTGGCCGGCCACCCGGCGGTGGTCGAGAGCGCGATCGTCGCCAAGACGTGCCCGGTGCTGGGCGAACGCGTCCACGCTGTGGTCGTGGCGCGTGCGCCGGTGGACAGCGAGGCCTTGCGCGCCTGGTGCGCGGAGCGGCTGTCCGACTACAAGGTCCCGGAGACCATGGTGATCACAGCGGAGCCGCTGCCGCGCAATGCCAATGGCAAGGTGCTGAAGCGGCAGCTGCGGGAGCTGTTGGGAACCTGACCCGGGGAGGCGGTCTCTCCGGGCGGTCCCGGGTGGTTAACGCCTTGATCGGGCTCGCTTTGCCTTGCCACCGCCATATCGTTAGGGTACCCCGCCGCCACGTGGGGGACGGGATTCCTGACGCGAACGCTTTGGCGCGCGCACCCGGACGGGCATGGGATTAGCATAAGTGTCTGAATTATTTGACGAAGTCGACGAGGAAGTACGTCGCGAACAGCTCAAGAAGCTGTGGGACAAGTATTCGATCGTTTTCATCGCCCTGATGGTGCTGATCGTCGCCGCCGTGGGTGGCTGGCGCGCTTACCAGTATCTGGAAGCCAAGAAGGCCGCCGAGGCCGGCGCCGCGTTCGAGAAAGCCGCCGAGCTGTCCGAGCAGGACAAGCATGCGGAGGCCGAGGCCGCCTTCACCGAGCTCGCTGCCAAGGCTCCATCGGGCTATCGCACCCTGGCGCGGCTGCGTGCTGCGGCCGAGGCGGCGGCTCGCGATCCCAAGGCGGGCGCCAAGCTGTATGACGACATCGCCGCCGACCGCAGCGTAGGCGGCGAGTGGCAGGATCTGGCAAAGATCCGCGCCGCTGGTCTCCTGCTCGACAGCGCCGGCTATGCCGACATGCAGCAGCGGCTGGACGCCTCCACCGCGCCCAAATCGACCTTCCGTCATACCGCCCGCGAAATGCTGGCGCTGTCGGCCTGGCGCAACAACGACATGACTGCGGCCCGCAAATGGCTCGATGCGATTGCCGAGGACGGCGAAACGCCGCCCGGCCTGCGCTCACGCGCCGAGGCGCTGCAGGCGCTGCTGCCGCCCGTAGCGAAAAGCTGACGGTCCAGAGCTGAGACGAGATACCGATATGCGCCGCACGCCACGCTTGATCGCAGCCGCCGTCCTGATCGCCTTCACGGGCGTGCTGGGCGGTTGCTCCAGCTTCGATCCGAGCGACATGCTCGACTTCCTCGATACCAAGAAGAAGCTGCCGGGCGACCGCAAGCCGGTGTTCCCGGAAGGCGTGCCGGGCCTCGAGCAGGGCGTTCCGAAGGACATGTACAAGGGCGCGCAGCAACAGCCCGATCCGAACGGACCCGCCGTCGCGGCTCTGCCCACCGAGCCTGCGCCCGAGCCGAAGCCGGCGAAGGGTGCCAAAGCGAAAAAGACCAGGCAGCCGGCCAGTGCGGCCGTCGCGCCGGCTGGGGCGCCCGCCGGCGAAGTCGATGGCGAGGCCCAGCCCGAGGCCGCGCCGCCCGCGGCCACTCCGCCGCCCAGGCAGAAGATCGTCCGCAAGCGCACCACCGCGCCGCCGCCCGATCAGCCGGTCCAGCAGGCGCAACCGACCCAGACCACCCAGCAGCAAACGCAGGGCGCCTTTCCGGCACCGATGCCGAGCGGCAGCTTCTCGCGCTAGAGCATGATCCGGAAAAGTGTGAAGCGGTTTTCCGAAAAGATCATGCTCAAACAATTGTCTTCATTTCATTGACAGGCGCGGCTCCGGCAGCGCACGAATGACCCATGTCCTTTAAGATTGCCATTATCGGCCGACCCAATGTCGGCAAGTCGACGCTGTTCAACCGCCTGGTCGGGCAGAAGCTCGCGCTTGTCGATGACCTGCCGGGCGTCACCCGCGATCGCCGCGAGGGCGAGGCCAGGCTCGGCGATCTCGACTTCACGATCATCGACACCGCCGGCCTCGATGAAGGCGCCAAGGGCTCGCTGACCGCCCGCATGCAGGAGCAGACGGAGGCCGCGATCGCACAGGCCGACGCGCTGTTCTTCGTGATCGATGCCCGCATGGGCCTCACGCCCAACGATCGCGCCTTCGCCGATTTCGCCCGCAAGGCCAACAAGCCGGTGCTGCTCGTCGCCAACAAGAGCGAAGGCAAGCATGGCGATGCCGGCGCGATGGAGGCTTTCGCGCTCGGCCTCGGCGATCCCATCCAGATCTCGGCCGAGCACGGCGAGGGCATGGGCGAGCTCTACGACGCTCTGCGACCGCTGATGCCGGAGCCGGTGGAGGAGGATGAGTTCGAAGACGACGAACCGCTGACGGAGGAAGAGGCCGCCACGCGTCCGATCCGGGTCGCGATCGTCGGCCGGCCCAACGCCGGCAAGTCGACCATGATCAATCATCTGCTCGGCGAGGAGCGCCTGCTGACGAGCCCGGAGGCCGGCACCACGCGCGATTCCATCGCGGTCGAGATCAACTGGAAGGGCCGCGAGTTTCGCGTGTTCGACACCGCGGGTCTGCGCCGGCGCTCGCGGATCGAGGAGAAGCTCGAAAAGCTCTCGGTCGCCGACGCACTGCGCGCGGTGCGCTTTGCCGAAGTCGTCGTGATGATGATGGACGCGCAGAACCGCTTCGAGGAGCAGGATCTTCGCATCGCCGACCTGATCGAGCGCGAGGGGCGCGCCGTCGTGCTCGCCGTCAACAAATGGGACCTGATGGAGAGCAAGGGTGGCGGTGCGATCTCGAATCTGCGCCGCGATGCCGATCATCTGCTGCCGCGGATCAAGGGCGTGCCGATCGTCGCCGTCTCCGGCTTGATGGGCGAAGGCATCGATCGATTGATGCAGGCGATCCAGGATGCCTATGCGCTTTGGAACAGGCGTGTGTCGACCGCGGCGCTGAACCGCTGGTTCGAGGAGGCGGTCCAGGCCAATCCGCCGCCGGCCGTGTCCGGACGACGACTCAAGCTGAACTACATCACGCAAACCAAGGCGCGCCCGCCGAGCTTCGTGCTGTTCTGCTCGCGTGCGGACGCGGTGCCGCAGTCCTATCTGCGCTACCTCACCAATTCGCTGCGTGAGGCCTTCGAGCTGCCGGGCACACCGGTGCGCATCACCTTGCGCGAGAAGGCCAATCCGTTCGCCCACAAGCGCAAGCGGCCGTCGTGAGCAACGAGGCCGGCGAGGCGATGGCGCAGGGCGCAGCGCCAGTCCGGCGCGGTGCGGTCGCCTTCATCTTCGTCACCATCCTGCTGGACATGCTCGCGCTCGGCGTGATCATGCCGATCCTGCCCAAACTGATCGAGAGCTTCGTCGACAACGACACGGCGCATGCGGCCCGCATCTTCGGCCTGTTCGGGACCGCCTGGGCGCTGATGCAGTTCGTGTTCTCGCCGGTGCTTGGCGCGCTGTCGGACCGCTTCGGGCGGCGGCCGGTGGTGCTGCTGTCGAATTTCGGGCTCGCGGCCGATTACGTGCTGATGGCGCTGGCGCCGTCGCTGGTCTGGCTGTTCGTCGGCCGCGTCATCTCAGGCATCACCTCGGCCAGCATCTCGACCGCCTTTGCCTATATTGCCGACATCACGCCGCCGGAGCGGCGCGCAGCGGTGTTCGGCAGGATTGGCGCTGCCTTCGGCGCCGGCTTCGTGCTGGGCCCGGCACTGGGCGGTCTGCTCGGCGATATCGATCCGCGTCTGCCGTTCTGGGCCTCGGCCGCCTTAAGCTTTGCCAATGCACTCTATGGGCTCTTCGTCCTGCCGGAATCGCTGGCGCCGGACAAGCGCGCGCCGTTCCGCTGGAGGAGCGCCAATCCGCTCGGTGCGCTCCGCCTGCTGCGTTCCAACGCGGTGCTCGCTGCGTTGTCCGTCGTCAACTTCATCGCGCAGGTCGCGCATGTCGTGCTGCCCTCGACCTTCGTGCTCTACGCGACCTATCGCTACGGCTGGGATTCGAAAACCGTGGGATTGACGCTGGCGATGGTCGGCATCTGCGCCATGGTGGTGCAGGGGCTCGCGATCGGCCCGATCGTGCGCGTGCTCGGCGAGCGCAACGCCTTGTTGCTCGGCCTGTGCTGTGGCGCGATCGGTTTCGTGATCTTCGGCGCGGCGCCGACCGGGCCGCTGTTCTGGATCGGCATTCCCGTGATGTCGTTGTGGGGCATTTCGGGCGCCGCCATGCAATCGCTGATGACGCGGCTGGTCGCGCCCGATCAGCAGGGCCAGTTGCAGGGCGCGACCGCGAGCGTGCAGAGCGTGTCGCAGCTCGTCGGCCCGTTCCTGTTCACGCTGACGTTTTCATACTTCATCGGCGCCAGCGCGCCGTGGCAGCTGCCCGGCGCGCCGTTCCTGCTCGCGGCGGTGCTGATGGTGGCGTGCGTGGCGATCGCGGTGCGGGCACTGGGAACGGCGAAGAGCGCCTGACGCGTCCGTCGTGGCCGGGCTTGTCCCGGCCATCCACGTCTTTGTCCGGGCTTCAAACGTAGATGCCCGGGACAAGCCCGGGCATGACGTCGTTAGGGATTTGCCTGACCGCTACGCGGTCACTTCTTCACCAGCGGGCACTCGCTGTCCTTGAGCGGCTTGGCCGCATCTTCCGCCGGGATGGTCGCGACCAGCTTGTAATAGTCCCACGGTCCCTTCGATTCTTCCGGCTTCTTCACCTCGAACAGGAAGGCGGGAATGATCCGGCGGCCGTCCTCGCGGAGCGGGCCCTTGCCGAACAGCGGATCGTCGGTCGGTAGCTCCTTCATCTTGGCGACGACCTTGGCGCCGTCATGCGGATTGCCGCCGAGGGCGTCCATCGCCTTCAGAAGATGCAGCACGGCAGCATAATTGCCGGCCTGCGTCATCGAGGGCATCGCCTTGTTGGCGACCTTGTCCTGGAAGCGCTTCGAGAAGGCGCGCGTGCCTTCGTTGAGATCCCAGTAGAAGGATTCTGTGAAGGTCAGGCCGTGCGCGGTCTTCAGACCGAGCGAGTGGACGTCGTTGATGAACAGCAACAGCGCGGCGAGCTTCTGGCCGCCTTCGACGATGCCGAACTCGGCCGCCTGCTTGATCGAGTTGGTGGTGTCACCGCCGGCATTGGCGAGACCGACGATCTTCGCCTTCGAGTTCTGCGCCTGCAGCAGGAAGGAGGAGAAATCCGACGTGTTGAGCGGATGCTTGACGCCGCCGAGCACCTTGCCGCCGTTCGCGGTGACGACCGCGCTGGTGTCACGCTCGAGCGCGGCACCGAAGGCGTAGTCGGCGGTCAGGAAGAACCAGCTGTCGCCGCCGGCCTTGGTCAGCGCCTTGCCGGTGCCGTTGGCGAGCATGTAGGTGTCGTAAGTATAGGAAATGGTGTTGGCGTTGCAGGCCTTGCCGGTGAGGTCGGCACTGGCGCCGCCATTGTTGAGCAGGACCGCGTTCTTTTCCTTGACGACGTTGCTGACGGCCAGCGCCACGCCGGAGTTCGGGGTGTCGGCGATCACATCGACCTTCTGGGTGTCGATCCACTGCCGCGCGATGTTGACGCCAACGTCCGGCTTGTTCTGGTGGTCGCCGCTGATCACATCGATCTTCCAGCCCTTGGCGCGAAGACCGGAATCTTCCACCGCCATGTTGACCGCCGCCACGGCGCCGGGGCCGCCGATGTCGGCATAGAGGCTGGACATGTCGTTGAGCACGCCGATCGTGACGGATTTTTCCTGGGCGAAGGCGGATGTGGCAAAACCGAAGGCGGCACAGGCCAGAAGGGCCGCGGAGCGGCGCGCGAACGTCGTCGTCATAAAAGATTTCCTCCATTGTCAAACATGCGGACGGCTCTCTTGAACGGAGCCCTGTTCCGGCTGATGGCTCTACCGTGTCCCACGGCCGGCGGCAATGCGCCTAAAGCCGGATGACGCTGCGTCGCAGCGTCATCCATCGGTTAACTTTTGGGGAAAAATGCGTCGAGACGCTATTTCAGCGCGTCCGATGTCAGCTTGAATTTCTGGATGCGCTTTCCGGTGTCGACCTCGGCGGTATAGACGTTACCCTTGGCGTCGATCGCCATGGCATGCACCCAGTGGAATTGTCCGGCATTGCGGCCGTTGTGGCCGAAGCTGCCGACCACGCTGCCGTCGTCTCGCCTGATCACCCTGATCTCGTTGTTCTCGCCGTCGGCGCTGAGCAGCCAGGTCTGCTTCGGATCGGGCCAGATCGCGATGTCCCACACCGCGCCGTTGCCGAGCGTATTCTTCTCGAAGAAGAACTCCTTCACGAAGCTGCCGTCCTTCTTGAACACCTGGATGCGGTTGTTGATGCGGTCGCAGACGTAGACGAGCCCGTCATTGGCGAGCTTCACGCAGTGGACGGGATTGCCGAACTGCTGCGCAACCGGCGCCTTGGGATCATACGCCGCCTGCTTGGTGTCGTCGGGCTTGTTGCCGTAGGCGCCCCAGTGCCGCTTGTAGGCGAGCGTGGTTGCGTCGAACACGATGACGCGGCGATTGCCGTAGCCGTCGGCGACGTAGATTTCGTTGGCGGCCTTGTCGATCGCGGTCTCGGCGGGCTTGCCGAGCTGCGTCGTGTCGCTGCTGCCGAGGCTCGGCGCGATCTTGCCGATCTGGGCGACGAACTTGCCGTCGAGCGTGAATTTCAGGATGGCGTTGTCGTTGTCGGCATTGCCGCCGACCCAGACGAAGCCGCGCTCGTCGACCTCGATGCCGTGCTCGCGGCCGACCCATTCATAGCCTTCGCCCGCGCCGCCCCACGATCGCAGCAGATTGCCGTCGCTGTCGAATTCGAGCACCGGCGGCGCCGACACGCAGCATTTCGAGCGCGGCGGAGTGAGGCTCGCACCTTTCTCGTCGTCGGTGAGCGAGCGGGGACGATGGATCACCCAGATGTGGCCTTGCCAGTCGACGGTGATGCCGCCGACCTGGCCGAGGATCCAGTTGTTCGGCAACGGCTTTGGCCAGGACGCATCGACCGCGAAGGTCGGGACGTCGCCGGCGATCGCCGCGCCCGGAAGCGCAAACGCGATGGCCGCGATCAGGACGGAGAGGACGCGAGAGACATTTGCGAGCGCACGCGTAAAACCTGCGCGATTCCGCCATGACGCCATGGCAACCTCCCTTTTTCGGCCTGCAGCTTGCTGCCGCTTGAGCGCGGGCAGTCAATCGCGGGGAGGCCGTCAAGTCAATCAGGCCGGGGAGCGGAAGCTCATCAGGCTGCGCGTTTTGTAGTCGTAGAACTTGCCGGTCTCGGTCCAATCAGGCGCGCACATCGGCACGATGAATTCGGTGACCTGCTCGGCCGTATCGAGCGTCGCCGGGTCTTCGCCCGGCATCAACGTGGCGCGCATCCGGGTGCGGACGGGGCCAGGATTGAACAGATTGACGCGCAGCTTGGTGTTCGCGGTCTCCTGCGCCCAGGCGCGCGCCAGCGTCTCCAGCGCCGCCTTGGAGGCGGCGTAGGGGCTGACATAGGCGGTGGCCTTGTTGGCCGCGCCGGAAGTGATGAACACCGCGCGGCCGGCGTCGGACTGCTTCAGCAGCGGCTCCATGCAGCGGATCAGCTGGAAGTTCGCGGAGACGTTGACCGCCATCACGTCGGTGAAGGCCTTCAGCTCGATATGGCCGATCGGTGAGGAGGGCCCAAGCACGCCCGCATTGCCGACGAGGATGTCCAGCTTGCCGTAGCGCTCATGCAGGCCGGCGCCCAGCCGCGCGATGCCGTCGGAATCGGTGAGGTTGAGCGGCACCAGCGTGGCGCTGCCGCCGTCCTTGCGGATCTCGTCGTCGAGTTCTTCCAGCCCGCCCTGCGTACGCGCCACGGCGACGATATGCGCGCCGGCCTTGGCCAGCGCCTTGGCCGTGGCGAAGCCGATGCCGCGCGAGGCGCCGGTGACGAGAGCGATGCGATTGGCGAGGGGTTTTGTCATTGAAAGGTTCTATCCAGCGTCGTCCTGGCGAAAGCCAGGACCCATACGCCGTGACGTTTATGGCTAGGGAAGATGATTGTCACACCTTCTTCGAACCAGAGAGGCCGGTGGCAATGGGTCCCGGCCCCCGTGCGCAATTGCGCGCTAGGCCGGGACGATGAGCCTAGCTCGCCTCCGCCAGCAACGACAATTGCCGCGGCTGCTGCTCGGTCTGGGTCTGGTCGGTGAGGTGGGTCGGATAGGCCCCGGTGAAGCAATGATCCGAGAATTTCGGATTGGCGGGGTCGCGGCCGGGCTCGCCCATGGCGCGGTACATGCCGTCGATCGACAGGAAGGCGAGCGAGTCGGCGCCGATGATCTCGCGCATCTCTTCCAGCGAATGTGTCGCCGCAAGAAGACCGCCGCGGTCCGGCAGGTCGATGCCGTAATAATCGGGATAGAGGATCGGCGGCGAGGCGAGGCGGAAGTGCACTTCCTTGGCGCCGGCATCGCGCATCATGCGTACGATCTTCTTCGAGGTGGTTCCGCGCACCAGCGAATCGTCGATCAGGATGATGCGCTTGCCTTCGATTGCGGCGCGGTTGGCCGAATGCTTCATGCGCACGCCGGATTCGCGGATCGCCTGCGTCGGCTGGATGAAGGTGCGGCCGACATAGTGGTTGCGGATGATGCCGAGTTCGAACGGGATGCCGGAATGCTGGCTGTAGCCGACCGCGGCGGGCACGCCGGAATCCGGCACCGGCACCACGACGTCGACCGGCACGTGGCTCTCGCGCGCGAGCTGCGCACCGAAGGCCTTGCGCACCTCGTAGACCGAGCGACCGTGGACGATGGAATCCGGACGGGAGAAGTAGATGTACTCGAAGATGCAGGGGCGTGGCGCGATCGGCGGGAACGGCTTGTGAATGTCCTGCCCGTTCTCGTCGAACACGATGACCTCGCCGGGCTCGATGTCGCGGACGAAGCGCGCGCCGATGATGTCGAGGGCGCAGGTCTCGGAGGTCAGGATCGGGCAACCATCGAGTTCGCCGAGCACCAGCGGACGGATGCCGCGCGGATCGCGCGCGCCGACCAGCTTCTTGTTGGTCAGCGACACCAGCGCATAGGCGCCCTCGATCTCGCGCAGCGCGTCGATATAGCGCTCGATGAAGCGGCTGCGTCTGGAGCGCGCGACCAGGTGCAGGATCACCTCGGTGTCGGTGGTCGACTGCATCATCGCGCCGTTCTTCACGAGCTCGCGGCGCAGCGTCAGGCCGTTGGTGAGGTTGCCGTTGTGGGCGACCGCAAGGCCGCCGGCATTCAGTTCGGCGAACAGGGGCTGCACGTTGCGCAGGATGGTCGCGCCGGTGGTGGAATAGCGGACATGGCCGACTGCCATCGTGCCGGGGAGGCGGTCGATCACCTCGCGGCGGGAGAAGGTGTCGCCGACGAGGCCGAGGCGGCGTTCGGAATGAAAGCGGCCGCCGTCATAGGAGACGATGCCGGCGGCTTCCTGACCGCGGTGCTGAAGGGCGTGGAGGCCGAGCGCCGTGATGGCCGCGGCATCGGGATGGCCGTAGATGCCGAAGACGCCGCATTCCTCGCGTAGCGTATCCCCCTCCAGATCGTCTTGAAGTTCCAGCGCGGCCGGGCCGAGATCAAGTAGGGCGTCCTGGTCAGGATTTCGCATCTCGTCCGAGCCTCTCGTTAGGGCTTATCAACGCGCCGCGGGTTTCTCGATCAGCTTTTTAAGGCTGTCACGAGCCGGTTTGCTGTATCCGTCGCCACTGCCCGAAGGCTGCTGCTCGGAATCAGTTTGCTCTTCATCTGGTTTGTTTTTCTTGAATCTCTTCAAGATGGTGTTCTCGGGGTCGTCAGGCAAGAGGGCCATCAGCCAATCCCCGGTTCCCTGCAGCACCACGCGGGATTTGGCCCCCGTGACCCAGTCCGGGCGCTGCTTGTCCGGCACCAGCCAGGTGAAGAACAGGAAGGCGACCACGACGATCAAAAGTCCGCGTGCCAGCCCGAACAGAAAGCCGAGCGTGCGGTCCAGCGCGCCGATGCGCGAATCCAGGATCATGTCGGAGATCCGGACCGTGATCACGGAGACCACGACCAAAGTACCCACAAACACGCCGGCGACCACGACCACGCTCGCGACGGTATCGTTGTTGAAATAGGTCTTTGCGGTCGGCAGCAGCTTCGAGAATGAATAAAGGGTGACGATTGCCGCCGTGCCCCAGGCCGCGATCGACAGGATTTCGCGCATGAAGCCGCGAACCATGGCGAGCAGGCCCGAAATCAGCATCACACCGAGCAGGATCAGGTCGAGGATGGTTACTGGCATCGGCTGGTCTGGTCCGCTCGTACTTCAAGGTGCTCAGCGAATCGGTGTTTGGCCGCCCGCCCTAAGTGAGGGCCAGACGACGTTCCCGGCAAGGCCGCAACCACGCAATCCCATGCTGCTTTTGTGACGGCTGTATAGCGGCGAGGGCGGGGGACGTCACCATCGGCTAACCCTCTCCACGGCGGAATCTTGCCGGTGTGGCATTTTTCTCTGCCGGCGCGCTCGAGTCGCCCCGCCGGGAGCCGCGCGCGGCGATCTCGGCGACCAGCGTGGTCAGGCTGTTGATCGCGTTCAGCGACAGGCCGGCATCGCCGCCGGCTTCGCCCCGGGCCGATTCGGGCAGCACGGCACGCTGAAAGCCGAGTTTTGCCGCTTCTTTCAGCCGGGCCGGGGTCTGCGCCACCGGGCGCACCACGCCGGAGAGCGAGATCTCGCCGAAATAGACCGCATCGGTGGGTAACTGCGCATTAACCAGCGAGGACACCAGCGCCGCCGCGGCGGCCAGATCGGCCGCGGGCTCGTGGATGCGCAGGCCGCCTGCGACGTTCAGATAGACGTCGTGGCCGGACAGCTTGACCCCGCAATGGGCTTCCAGCACCGCCAGCACCATCGAAAGCCGGCTCGGATCCCAGCCGACCACGGCCCGTCGCGGGGTGCCGAGCGAGGTCGGCGCCACCAGCGCCTGCAATTCGACCAGAACGGGCCTTGTGCCCTCGATGCCCGCGAAGACTGCGGTGCCGGGCGTGCCGAGATCGCGCTCGGACAAGAACAGCTCGGAGGGGTTGGTGACTTCGCGCAGGCCAAGCCCGGTCATCTCGAACACGCCGATCTCGTCGGTCGGCCCGAAGCGGTTCTTCACGGCGCGCAGGATGCGGAATTGCTGCGAGCCTTCGCCCTCGAACGACAGCACCGCATCGACCATGTGCTCGACCACGCGAGGGCCTGCGATCTGGCCGTCCTTGGTGACGTGGCCGACCAGGATGATGGCCGCGCCGGTCCTTTTGGCAAAACGAATCAGGGCCTGTGCCGAGGCGCGCACCTGCGTCACCGTGCCGGGTGCCGATTCCACCGTGTCGGTCCACATGGTCTGGATCGAATCGATCACGATCAGCCGGGGCACCGCGCCCTCGGACAGCGTCGAGACGATGTCTTCCACCGACGTTTCGGCGGCGAGCTGCACCGGCGCATCCGACAGCCCGAGCCGCTCCGCGCGCAACCGCACCTGTGCGACCGCCTCTTCGCCGGAGATGTAGACGACGCGGTGACCGGCGCGTGCGAGCAGGCTTGTGGCCTGCGTCAGCAGCGTCGACTTGCCGATGCCGGGATCGCCGCCGACCAGCAGCACCGAGCCGCGGACGAAGCCGCCACCGGTGACGCGATCGAGCTCCGTCATGCCCGAGGACAGGCGCGGGGCGTCCTGGGTTTTTCCGGACAGGCTCTCCAGCGCGAACGTCCGCCCCTTGCGCTTGGAGCGGATCGACACCGGCACGCTGCCGGTCGTGTCCTCCTCCGCGAGCGTATTCCACTCGCCGCAGGACTCGCACTTGCCCTGCCAGCGGTTATAGGCCGCGCCGCAGTTCTGGCAGACGAAGGAAAGTGTGTTCTTGGCCATGGGGACAGCGAGTCCGGGGACAGCGAGTCGGGGGTTTCAGGTTTGCTGATAGCACGGAATGACGGGTCGAGAGCGTCAGTCCGAGCGGACCGCATATCGCAGTTCGGCACGCCTGATACACCCTTTGTTAGCTCTATGCCGCCGCGTCCGGCCGGACTTTGCCAAATATTAGCGGACGGGGGTCCAGTTTCGGAACCGATACGGGATGGCGAAACGAATGACAGGACTTTTGCGGATATTGCTGGCTTTCGGCATCGCCTGCGGCGTTCTGATGCCGCCTGGCGCCGCTGCTGCGGCCGATGCGAAGCGTCTCAACGTCGTCTTCGTCAACCCGGGCAAGTCCGGCGAGGTCTATTGGGACATGGTTTCGCTGACCATGCAGGCCGCCGGCCGCAAGCTCGGCGCGCATGTCGAGGTGCTGACCAGCGAGCGCAATTACCGCACCATGCAGGAGCTCGGGTTCGGCGTGGTGGCACGCAGCGACAAGCCCGACTTTCTCATTCTCTCGAACGAGGAATCGGCCGCCGTCCCGATCATGGAGGCAGCTGAGGCCGCTGGGATCAGGACGCTGCTGCTCTCGAACACGCTGATCGGTGACGATGCGGCGCGTTTGGGACCGCCGCGTCAAAAGCTCAAGACCTGGCTCGGCGACATCACGACCGATCTTCAGACCGCAGGCGCGCGGATGGCCAATGCCCTGATCGACGCGGCGCGTGCCGAGAAATGGCAGAGCCCGGACGGCAAGATTCACATTCTCGGCATCGGTGGCGACGAGATCACGCCCTCCTCGATCGCCCGCAACGCGGGTCTCAAGCTCGCGGTGGACGCCGCGCCCGACGTCGTGGTGGATCGGATGCTGTTCGCCAACTGGACGCGGTCGGAGGCCGAGCATGTCACCACGAATTATCTGAGCTGGGCCGCGCGCAAAGAGATCCGGCCCGCAGGCATATGGGCCGGAAACGATCCGATGGCGCTGGGAGCGCTTCGCGCGGTAAGCGCTGCCGGCCTCACGCCCGGGCGGAACATCCAATTGGTCGGCCTCAACTGGTCGGAGGATGCGCTGCGCGAGATCAAGGCGGGCCGCTTGCTTCTGACCGACGGCGGTCACTTCCTGCTCGGCGGCTGGTCGATCGTACTGTTGCGCGACTACGCCGATGGCTGCGATTTTGCGGACGTATCATCCCGTGTCGAGGTCAAGACGTCCGCGATCACGCGCGACAACCTCGCTGCGGTTGGCGAGCTCATCACCACGCGTGCCTTCGACCGGATCGATTTCGCGCGTTTCAGGGCCAAGGCAGGGCGCTGCGGCCAGTACGACTTCTCCGTCGATGCGCTGATCTCGTCGTTGGCCCCTGTGGAAGGCGCTGCCGACTGATGCGAAACGGCGACAACATGACCGATCCGGATCGCAAGCAGCAGGCGGCGCCGCCGCGCTTGCGCTCGGTCGTCCGTGCGATGATCTGGGCGACAGTACCTGTTCTGTTGCTGGTGCAATTGCTCGCCTCCGCCGGCGTGGAGGCGTCGAGCTTCTGGTCGCAGATCAGGCAGCTCGACGCGCGCATCGCCCGCCTCGCCGAGAGCCGCGCCGAGCTGATTGCCGAACCGCTCTGGAAGATGCGCTACGACCAGGTCACGAGCGTGCTCAACGAGATCATGCACGACGAGAGCATCGCCGCGGCGGCCGTTTACGACGATACCGGAATCGCGATTGCCCGCGTGGTGGCGCGCCCGACGAGGCAGGCGGTCGCGGAGATCTCGCGTCCGATCAACTACAGCAACGGCAACATGGCGGTCCAGGCCGGCCGCATCGCGATCGTATATTCGCATGCGGCGCTCTACGCAGACGCGGGCAGCCGGCTGGTGCTGCTGCTGGTCGTCGGCCTGTTGGCAACGTTTGCGACCCTGATCGCCATGCGGATCTCCGCCAATCTCTTCATCGGCAGACCGCTGGCGGCGATGATGTCCGCGATCCAGCGCAGCAAGCAGGACGGCCGCGCCTATCCGGCGGAGGTCAAATCCTCGAACGAGTTCGGTCAGCTCGCGCATGCCTTCAACGCCATGCAGCACACGACGTCGGGTGCGCTCGACCGGCTCGGCCACATGGCCGCGCACGATCCGCTCACGGGGCTGCCTAATCGCCGTTCGCTCTCCGAGCACCTCGCGACCCTGAGTCACGATGCCGGCTCACCGGACGCGCTGATCGCGCTCTGCTTCATCGATCTCGACGACTTCAAGGGCATCAACGACACCTTTGGCCATGATTCCGGCGACAAGTTCCTGGTGCACATTTCCGAGCGCCTTCGTGGTGCGGTCGAACCGCAAGATTGGGTGGCTCGGCTCGGCGGCGATGAATTCGTCGTCATTCGACCCGAGGTCAGCAACGAGGAGACCGCGCAGAGGTTTTCGCGCCACTTGCTGGATGCGATTTCGGAGCCGATCCGGCTTCACGACAAGCAAGTCGTGCCGCGTGCCAGCATCGGCCTTGCCGTGCGCCGTGCCGGAGATCCCGAGCTTTCGCACCTGCCGGCGCTCGCCGACATCGCGCTCTACCATGCCAAGAGCAAGGCGCCCGGCACGGTCGCGGTGCTCGACGAAGCGCTTCAGCGCGACTATCGCCGCCGCCGGGAGCTCGAACTTGCCATTCCCACAGGCTTCGACGAGAGGCAATTCGAGGTCTGGTATCAAAGCCAGGTCGATCTCGAAAGCCACGACATCGTCGGCCTGGAAGCGCTGATCCGCTGGCGCCATCCGGAACATGGCGTGATCGGTCCGGGCGAATTCTTGCCGCTAATCGAGCGCAGCGGCAACAATGCGCGGCTGACGCGCTATGTGCTCACCGATGCCTGCCGCGCCCTGCAACATCTGGCTGCGGCCGGCAGGCCGCATATCCGGATCGCGATCAATCTGCCGCCGTCTGAGCTCGCCGACCATTCGTTCGCCGCCGAGCTGCGCGCGACCTGCGCGCGCTTCGACGTGGCGGCATCATTGCTGGAGCTCGAGATCACCGAGGGATCGCTGATCAACAACATGGCCAGCGCATCCGAGACACTGCACCGCCTGCGGCGCCTGGGTGCCACCATCGCGCTCGACGATTTCGGCACCGGCTACAGCTCGCTCGCCCATCTCAGGCGGTTTCCGCTGGACAAGGTCAAGATCGACAAGGCCTTCATCAGCGAGATCCCCGATAGTGCGGAAGACAAGGCGATTGTTGGCGTCATCGCATCGCTTGCCGGCACGCTGGGCCTCACTTTGGTGGCCGAAGGCATCGAGCGTGCCGAGCAGGCCCAGGCGATGCGCGAGATGGGCGTGAGGTTCGGGCAGGGCTTTCTCTATCATCGGCCGCAGCCACTCGAGGCCGTGTTGGTATGGCTCCAGGGACGGCCGGCCCACCAGAGCCGCGTCATTGAGGATAGCCCGTCGATCGCACCCGAATTTGCGGTCTGAGCGCAACGCGGCTACGGCTGCGCCGCATTCCACAGCATGGAGAGGCCGGCGGCGATCATGATGGCGTCCATCACGACGCGGAACATCTCCGGCTTCAGGCGCAGCACGAAGCGTTTGGCGATGAAGGCGCCCGCCATCAACGACGATCCTGCGACCAGGCCTTTGACGAACACGTCGCCGGTCAGCGCGCCGAACCGTTCGAAGGTCACGGATTTCGCGGCATAGAGCCCGAGCGAAGAAGCCGCTTCGGTCGCGAGGAAGGCACCCCGGGACAAGCCGTAGAACAGGAACAGCGGGACGCTGAGCGGGCCGGTGGAGACGACGATGCCGGTGAGGTAACCAATGACGGCCCCGCCGATCGCCAGATGCCAGAGATTGGCCTTGAGGTCGTGCCGCGCCAGCCAGTGCCGCACCGGCACCATCGCGATCAGGAAGACCCCGATGGCGAGATCGACGGCGTGAGAGGGCAGGGCCAGCAGCGTCCGCGCGCCGAGCACGGCGGCCGGAATGCCTGTCACCGAATAGGCCGCGCAGGCCCGCCAATCGACCTCGCGCCACCAGGCCAGGATTCGCGAGAAGTTGGCCATCACGGCGGCCACCGCCATGATCGGCACCGCCTCCTTGGGCCCATAGGCATAGACAAGCACCGGCATCAGCATGATCGACGAGCCCGTGCCGACGATGCCGGAAATGGTGCCTGCGACGAGGCCGACGATGAGGACGAAGAGGAAAGCCAAAACGGTCTCCACGAATCGGGAGAGTTTAGCCGCGGCCAGCGGCGCGGGCGATCCGCGCGGCTAGGGAACCCGGTCTTGCCGAGAGCCCGGCGTTAACCATCGCCGACGGTTCCAGTCTGAGCGAAATCGCTTCGAAGTTTCTTAAATCTTACTGGGTACCTCTCGTGAGCATAGTGACCTGGGGGAAGAGTATGGCTAAGCGGTCCAAGCGCGGAAAGGCGGAGACGTTCGCAATCCCGATGGCCGCGAGAGTTGCAATTGGCGCCGTGGCCGTCGCCGCGTTGGGGTACGGTTTGCTGTCCCGACCGACGAACGTGCAACCGGCACGAAAGCCGTCCGCGCACGAAGCCCAAGCGTCGTCCACTCCGGTTTACGTCTCGACGCCGGTTCGTGCATCACCGTCAGCACCGGCTCCGATGCCGGCTTCGGCTCCGCTTCCGGCCCCTGCGCCTCTGGTCGAACCGCCCAAAGCGGCCGACGTTCCCGGAGCATTGGTGCGGCAGGTGGTCGACTACGCCAGCCGCCAGACGCCGGGCACCGTGATCATCGATACCAAGAACACATTCCTCTATCTCGTTCTGAACGACGCGCAGGCACTGCGCTACGGCATCGGTGTTGGCCGCGAAGGTTTCACATGGTCCGGTGAGCAGACTGTGGCTCGCAAGGCGGAATGGCCGGATTGGCATCCGCCTGCGGAGATGGTCTCGCGTCAGCCTTATCTGCCGCGGTTCATGGCAGGAGGTCCCGGCAACCCCCTTGGCGCTCGGGCGATGTATCTGGGCGACACCGAATATCGAATTCACGGCACCAACAAGCCCGATACGATCGGGAAGCGGGTCTCGTCCGGCTGTATCCGACTGACCAATGAGGACGTCGTTGACCTCTATGATCGCGTGAAAGTCGGCGCGAAAGTGATCGTGCTTCCGACAACCGTTGCCCGCCGAGCACCCCAGGGAGCGCCGGCCGACGCCGCTTTCCGATTACCGGACCCGGCATCGCCGTCGAACCGGTTCTCGGCAACTCACGCGCAGATGCCGTCATCTGGAGCGAAGATCGCCGAGGCCCAGTAACGCGTCCTCGGTCTTCATCCTGCAACTCAAGAACAAGCCTTCCCGTGCCATTTCGGAAGACGCGCCTTACCGCCTCACTATCCTGTCGCCCTTCAATTGTGATCAGGAAGGCAAGGCCCCATGAGCGCCAAACCGACGATCGTTTTCTGCCACGGCATTTGGGCCGACGGCTCCTGCTTCAGTAAGGTCATCCCTGCATTGCAGGCCGATGGTTACGAGGTGATCGCCGTCCAATATGGTTTGGACTCTTACGAGGAGGATCTGGCGACGGTTAAGCGCACACTCAATCGTGTGGGCAGCCCCGTCCTGCTGGTCGGTCATTCTTACGGCGGGGCAACGATTACAGGCGCAGGCACGGATGAGCGCGTGGTTGGGCTGGTGTACATTGCAGCGGTGGCTCCGGATGCCGGCGAAACCGTACAGGATCAGCTCGACAAATATCCGTCGGACATTTTCTCTCGCGTCGAGGTGGCGGATGGGCGTGCCTGGATGCTTCCGAGCGGCACCGAGTTCTTCGCGGGTGACCTCTCCGAGGCAGACCAGAAACTGGTTTGGGCCACCCATTATGCGCCCGTCTACAATCTGTTCCAGCAGCAAAAGCTCAGCGCGGACAAGGTCGCGTGGAGATCGAAGCCAAGCTGGTACGTCCTGGCCACGAAAGACCACACCGTGCATCCCGATCTGCAACGTTGGGTCTCAAAGCGCATGGGAGCGACGATTACCGAGGTCGCGAGCAGCCACGTGCCAATGTTGTCCCAGCCTGATGTTGTGATCGACGTCATACGCAAGGCCGCGGCCGCCGTTCAAAAAGGCTGATCGCAGTCCACTGCGCTGAAGGCGAAGGAGAGGTCGTTCGCGGGCGATCTCTCCTGTTCACTGTCTGGTGGGCGACGACTGCTTCCGGAGACATGCCGCGGGTGTTTTGCCCGTTTCGGAGCATGCGTAACCCATTGATTCGCCAGCGGTCGGCTACTGTGCATGGGGTTGTTTTTCATGTTTTTGTTGAGTTGGCGCGGCAAGTCGGGGTTCGCAGCACATGGGTCAAGTCCGGCTGTGCGCTGCTGACAGCATGTTGGCAGCAGGGTCCGGCTACGACCATCTCCTGACAAAACGGAGAGCGGGTCATGCGGGTCGAGGGAAGCTGTCATTGCGGTGAGACGGTGTTCGAGGTGACGGAGCCGCCCGCGAGCGTGACCCGTTGCACCTGCTCGCTCTGCGCCAAGCGCGGCGCGTTGTGGGCCTATTACACGCCGGCGCAGTTTCGGCTGCTATCGCCCGCGGAGAACGTCGCGACTTATCTCTGGGGCAGCCGCATGGTCAAACACCATTTCTGCGCAAGCTGCGGCTGCGGTACCTATTCGGAGTCGCCGGACTGGTCGACCGGCAAGCCCGATTTCGACAATCCCAGGGTCGGCGTCAACGCGCGCCTGTTCGACGAGTTCGATCTCGAGGCCGTGCCGGTGACCATGATCGACGGCAAGAATCTGTGGTGAGCATGCGCTCTCACGCATGTCTGCTGCTCGTCAGTCCCCTTGAGGCACTCCTGAAAAGCTGATCTGTTTCCGGCCCGATAGAACAAGGGAGGAAGCCGATGATGCGTCTTTTCGCGCGAGTGATGCTCGCGATGTGTCTGGCCGTTGTAGCCGGCTTCAATGCGCAGGCGCAGACCAAGCCCAAGGTCACGACACCGGGACCGGATTTCCCCAAGGCCGCGCTGTTCGTCGGCAACAGCTTCTTCTACTACAACAACGGCATGCCCGGGCATCTCTCCTTCATGGAGCGGGCTGCGTATCCCGAAGCCAAGGCGGCCTATCGCAACACCATGGCAACGATCGGCGGCTCCGGCCTCGATTGGCACGACATGGACAATCTGCTGCGGCCGGGCGGCCTCGGCGCCTATTCGTTCGACGAGCAGAACAACGTCGTCTTCAACAAGCCGGGCAGGCAGTACGACGCCGTCGTGATGATGGATTGCAGCCAGTGTCCGATCCATCCGCAGTTGAAGGACGCGTTCGCGACCTTCGTGAAGAAGGACGGCGAGATCGTCCGCACGCATGGCATGCGGCCGGTCCTGTTCATGTCATGGGCTTATGCCGACAAGCCTGAGATGACGGAAGCGTTGGCCGAAGCCTACACGATCGCAGGCAATGCCAATGATGCGCTGGTGATCCCCGCAGGCCTTGCCTTCGCGCGCGTGCGCAAGCTGCAGCCCGAGCTCAATCTGTATGCGCCGGACAAGCGGCACCCGAGCCCCGCAGGCACGTATCTGGCGACCTGCGTGACGTTCGCCGCGCTGACGGGCCGCTCGCCGGTCGGCAATTCCTACACGATGGGACTGGACGCACCGACGGTGGAGCTTCTGCAAAAGGCAGCGTGGGACACGGTGCAGGAATATTACGGGCGTTGAGCTAGCGCAGTACGACCCAGGCCGGTGCGTGATCGCTCGCGCCTTCCTCGCCGCGAACCTTCTTGTCCACGCCGGCTTTTGCCAGGCGTGAGGCGAGGGCAGGGCTGAGCAGGAGATGATCGAGCCGCAGGCCCGCATCGCGCGGCCAGCGGTTTCGCTTATAATCCCAGAAGGTGTAGATGCGTTGCTCCGGGTGCAGTTCGCGGATCGCGTCACACCAGCCTTGTGCCACCAGCGAGGCAAAGGCCGCACGGCTCTTCGGCTGGATCAAGGCATCCTTGTCCCACGAGCGCGTCGGATAGATGTCGATCTCATCAGGCGCAACGTTGTAGTCGCCGGCGAGCACCACCGGCAGATCCTGCTTGATCAAGGTTCTGGCATGGCGCCTGAGCCGCGCGAACCAGTCGAGCTTGTAGTCGAATTTCGGTCCCGGCTGCGGATTGCCGTTCGGCAGGTAGATGCTGGTGACGATGACACCGCGTACCGCGGCCTCGATGTAGCGGGCTTCGTGATCGGCAGGCTTTCCCGGCAAGCGATCGCGGGTGAGAACGGGCTCGGCATTGCGGGCCAGGATGGCGACGCCGTTCCAGGTCTTCTGTCCACACCACACTGCGCCGTAACCGGCCTTTTCGATCGCGGCCGCCGGAAATTCGCCATCACTTGCCTTCAACTCCTGAAGTGCGACGACGTCGGGCTTCGCCGTTCGCATCCATGCCAACAGATTGGGCAGGCGGCGATTGATGTTGTTGATGTTGAACGTCGCGATCTTCATGTAGAGCTACCGGCTCCTGCCTTCCGTTACCGGAGAAACAATGTCCAAGTTGAGCTTTGCCGTTATCGCCGTCGCCGTTGCGTTCTCCGGGGGCGTCTCGGCACAATCATCCGATCCACGCGGCGCGTGCAAGGCGGACTATGACAAATTCTGCGCCGGCATTGCGCCGGGCGGCGGCATCGTCGCGTGCCTCAACGCCAAGCGCGATCAGCTCAGCGCGACCTGCAGGACGGCGCTGGACAGCAGGAAGAAGAAGTAAGCGGCGCGCTGCTCAGCCCGGCAGCGGCGGCGGGTTTGCGGGCTGCTCGACCGGCGGCGGAGCGGGCGTCTGCTGCTCGGCTGCCTGCGCGAGAGCCGGCCTGGCCAGCGGCTCGACCACATTCCCGCCCTTGTAGATGCGGGCGTAGCGGCGGCCGAGGCTGGTCAGCACCTCGTAGCCGATCGTTCCGAAATGATGCGCGAGCTCGTCGACGGTGATGCCCTCGCCGAGCAGCGTCACCATGTGGCCGCGCCGCGCCGCGTTCGGCGGCAGATCGGTGATGTCGATCGCGATCAGATCCATCGAGACGCGGCCGGCGACCGGACAGCGCTTGCCCGCGACGATGACCTCGGCACCGCGGGTGCCGTCGTTGGAGCTTGCGGCGCGGAAATAGCCGTCGGCATAACCGACCGCGATGATCGCGAGTTTCGTCGGCCGCCGTGCGGTCCAGGTGCCGCCATAGCCGACGCTCTCGCCGCGCTCGATATTGCGGATCTGCACGATGCGGGCCTTGAGATCGACCACCGGCTGCATCGGATTGTCGGCCTCCGGCGTCGGGTTGACGCCGTAGAGCGCGGCGCCCGGCCGCACCATGTCGAACTGGAAGGGCGCGCCGAGGAAGACGCCGGACGAATTGGCGAGTGCCGCCGGCACGCCGGAGAATTCGCTGGCGATGCCGCGGAAGGCCGCGAGTTGCTTGGCGTTCACCGGGCTGTTGAGCTGCTCGGCCGAAACCAGATGGCTCATCACCAGCGTGATGCCGTGATCGCCGGCGTTGATGCGGGGGATGATGGCCTGTGCTTCCGCAAGCGTCAGGCCGAGCCGATTCATGCCGGTGTCGATGTGGATGGCGGCGCCACCGGTCCAGCCGGTGCGGCGGCAGAACACGTCCCATTCGGCGAGCTCGTTGAGATCGCCGATCACGGGGCGGCAGTTGATCTGGGCGTAGTGCTCGCCGGTGTTCTGGAAATAGCCGCCGAGCACGTAGATCGCAGGCTCCGGCACCGCCGCGCGCACCTTGCGCGCTTCCTCGATAGTGGCGACGAAGAACGTCTTGCAGCCGGCCTTGTTCAGGGCACGCGCGACCTGGTCGGCGCCGCAGCCATAGGCGTCTGCCTTGATCACCGCCGAGCATTCGGCCGGCACCGCCGTCTTCTCGAGCTTGCGCCAATTGGCGATGATGGCGTCGAGATCGACGGTGAGCACGCCGCCGAAGGTCGCGAGCGCGGCAGCCTGATTGGCCTCCGCGGAGAGAAGGCCGGATTGCGGGATCATTTTCGGGTCGGACGCCATTGTCATGGCGCCGTTTTACGCAAGAGGCCGGTCGGGTTCAACCCAGGGAACTCAGTAGTCGTTGCCGCTGCGGTCCGGCACCTGGCTGTCCGGCGCAAGATCGCCGAACCGTGTGATCGACGCTTCGAAGGCCACATCGACGGTGCCGGTCGGGCCGTGGCGCTGCTTGCCGATGATGACTTCGGCCTTGCCATGCGCAAGATCCATGTCCAGACGCCATTTTTCGTGCTCGGGCGTGCCCGGGCGCGGCTCCTTGTTTCCGAGGTAATATTCCTCGCGGTAGACGAACAGCACGACGTCGGCGTCCTGCTCGATCGAGCCCGATTCGCGCAAATCCGACAGCTGCGGCCGCTTGTCGTCACGCGACTCGACCTGGCGCGAGAGCTGCGAGAGCGCAATCACGGGCACGCTCAGTTCCTTGGCGAGCGCCTTCAGACTGGTCGTGATCTCGGTGATTTCCTGCACGCGGTTTTCGCTCCGCTTGCCCGAACCCGACAAGAGCTGAATGTAGTCGATGACGATGAGGTCGAGGCCCTTCTGCCGCTTCAGCCGGCGGGCGCGCGCCATCAGCTGCGCAATGGAGAGACCGCCGGTCTCGTCGACATAGAAGGGCAGCGACTGCAGCTCGATCGAGACCTCGCGGATCTTCTCGAAATCGGCCTCCGAGATGCCGCCGCGGCGGATCGAGGAGGAAGGGATGCCGGTGCGCTCGGCCACGATACGCGTGGCGAGCTGGTCGGCCGACATTTCGCAGGAGAAGAAGCCGATGACGCCGCCATGGGCGGCCTTCATGGTGCCGTCGGCCTGGAGTTCTGGAACGTAGGCCCGGGCGACGTTGTAGGCGATGTTGGTTGCAAGCGAGGTCTTGCCCATGCCGGGGCGGCCGGCGACGATGATGAGGTCGGAGTGCTGCAATCCGCCCATCTTGGTGTCGAGGTCGCGCAGGCCGGTCGAGATGCCCGACAGCTTTCCGTCGCGCTGGAACGCTTTCGCGGCCAGATCGACCGCAAGCGTCAGCGCCTGCGAGAATTTCTGGAAGCCGCCGTCATAGCGGCCGGATTCGGCGAGTTCGTAGAGGCGGCGCTCGGCGTCCTCGATCTGCGCCCGCGGCGCGAAGTCGACCGGGGCGTCATAGGCGACATTGACCATGTCCTCGCCGATGCCGATCAGGTCGCGTCGCAATGCCAGATCGTAGATGGTGCGCCCATAATCCTGCGCATTGATAATGGTGGTCGCTTCGGCGGCGAGGCGCGCCAGATATTGCCCGATGGTCATGCCGCCAATATCGGTGTCGGCGGGCAGGAAGGTCTTCAGCGTGACGGGCGTCGCGATCTTGCCCATCCGGATCAGGCTCGAGGCGGTCTCGAAGATGGTCTGGTGCAACGGCTCGAAATAGTGCTTCGGCTCCAGGAAGTCGGAGACGCGGTAAAACGCGTCGTTGTTGACCAGGATCGCGCCCAGCAGGCTCTGTTCCGCCTCAATATTATGCGGCGCGCTACGATAGGCGGGAGTTCCGGCTTCGGGCGCGAGTTTGAGAACGTTCGAATCAGTCAGGGCCATGGTCGAGCGATAGCAATTTTCTGGGGCGGATGCGGGGCCGGGATAAAGCGCCGCCTCAGACCAAAGCGGAAGCAAAAGCTCGCCGCTATCAACCGATCATTAAAATGGTGGATGATTGGCCGCCGTAGCCCGCGCAGCGCTTGACGGATTTTCCTGGACCATGCCGGGACCGGAAAGCCGTCGCTACCGCGCCACGGAAAACGCTCGTTGAAGTGAACCTAATGGGTTGGCGGGCCGACGTATCGAGACGCGCGCGAAATGCCGCACGCTGGGCGCTTTCGGCTCGGTTCAGACCAGCAGGAGGTAAACCAGTGCAACCAGAGCCGCCCCGACGCCGGTAGCAATCAGGGCGTAATCGGTGCGGAGGTCGTCCTGCACGTCGAATGAGGTTTGGGTCTCTTTGCTCATGGCGACGGTCTAAGCCAGGGCCGACGAGACTTATGTGAAGCAGATCACATCTCCCCGGATTCTTTCGGGGGTCCAGTCGGAACAGGCAAGCGGACGGGGGGTTGTCTCCCGTCTGCCACCAGGGAACGAGGCAAGCGATGCGGCCAGAACGGCAGCCCCGGAATTGGCGAAGCGAAGCAGGCAGCCGACTTTGGCTGTCGGGGCTGATCGCGGCCATGGAGCACGCTGCGAGGCCGGAAGTGCGTCGGGAGCCGGCCGCCCCCGAAATCCTGAAGGAACTGCGGATGCAATTGGCCTTGACGGCCTCTTTCCGGTCCGCTCCGATTTCGACCCTGCGCCACTAGGACTTATTCACCAGCCAGCTTCAGCCTCGGCTTGGCGCCGGCCTCGACGGCCCGCAGCCGGGCTTCTTCACGCGCGATGTAGTTGCGTGTCATCGGCACGACGCCCTGACGCCGGGTGAGTTGAATTTGGAAGTTCATCATATCCTGCTTGCGGAACGTCATCTCGCTGGCTGCCAGATAAAATTCCCACATCAGCGCGAAGCGCTCGTCATATAGCTGCACGGCTTCTTCGCGCCGCGCCATGAAGCGCTCGCGCCATGCCTTCAGCGTTTCGGCGTAATGCAGGCGCAGAATCTCGATGTCGCAGATCAGCAGGCCGGCCCGCTCGATCGCCGGCAGCACCTCCGAGAGAGCAGGGATGTAGCCGCCGGGAAATATGTATTTGGCGATCCACGGATTGGTGGAGTCCGGGCCCTGCGAACGGCCGATCGAGTGCAGCAACATGACGCCGTCCTTGTCCAGCAGTTCGGCGCAGCGCTGGAAGTAGGTGTCGTAGAAGCGCGCGCCGACATGCTCCAACATGCCGACTGAGACGATGCGGTCGAACGGGCCGGCGATGTCGCGATAGTCCTGAAGCAGGAATTTGGCCGATCCGGTCAGGCCCTTTTCGGCTGCGCGCGTATTGGCGATCTGCAACTGCTCGGTCGACAGCGTTATGCCGGTGACGTCAGCACCTGCGATCTCGGCGAGATAGAGCCCAAGTCCGCCCCAGCCCGAGCCGATGTCGAGGACGCGCTGGCCGCTCTTGACGAGCAGCTTTGCGGCAACGTGCCGTTTCTTGGCGAGCTGTGCATCGTCGAGCGTGCTCTCCGGCGTCTCGAAATAGGCGCAGCTGTATTGCTTGTCGGCGTCGAGGAAGAGCGAATAGAGCCTTGCATCGAGATCGTAATGGTGTGCGACGTTGCTGCGGGAGCGCGGGCGCGGATTGAACTGCTTCAGGTGCCGCACCAGATAACGCAGGTGCCACCAGGGTTTTGCCCAGTGCGGCAATAGGTCGGGTTGATCGAGCAGGATCGCGAGGGCATCAGCTATGGTGCCGTGCTCGACGACGAACTCGCCGTCCATGTAGGCCTCGCCAAGCCCGAGCTCGGGATTGACGAGGATCTTCCGCTCTGCGTCCGCGGTGACGAAGCGGACTGCGACCGGTTCGCCCGAGCCGTCGCCGACGGTGAACTTCGAGCCCTTTGCCGTGGTCACCGTCATCGACCCGCGGCGGATAAATTGAGACAGGAATTGACGCAACAATCGATCCATCGGCACCCATCCTCTCGAGCGGACCCGAAGAGATGCGACTAACCCGGCCTTTGACACCCTACGCCCGGGCATCTCAGCGGTTCCTATGCGTTTGCATCTAGATCTAGGGAGGTGTCCCGGGCCCGCTATTGCGCTGTGCTCAAAGCGGATATTCCAAAACCGCTTAATCACATCCTTGCGCGCGGAGGCTGCTTCCATTCGCGGCTCAATCGGATAAAAGGTGACCCGCCGCGGCGCCGCCTACCGGCTGCACCTCTCGGAATTCAATGGAGATGATGGGAATGTCGAGCCGAGCGCTCAGCCTCGCGACGATCTTGCTTCTGATCGGCTTCGGCGCGACCGATACCGTTCTCGCGCAGGCGACGAACCTCGAGGCCGGCAAGGCCCCATCCCAGCTTTTCGCGCAGACCTGCAATGCATGTCACAAGAGCCCGCGCGGCCTGTTGAAAACGGTGGCGCCGGGCTCGCTGCCGGGCTTCCTGCGCCAGCATTACACGACCAGCTCCGACATGGCCGGCGTGCTCGCCTCCTACCTCGTCTCCAACGGAGCCACCGACACCCGCTACCAGGCCAAGGACGGCAAGGACAAGAAGGACGGCGCCAAGGACAAAGACAAGGAAGCCAATACCAATCCCGCGCAGTCCCCTGAACGTCAGGGTCGCCGGCAACGTTCCCAGGAATCCGCCAAGCCGGAAGGCGAGGGTGCCGCTCCCGCGGCCGAGGGCGCGCGTCAGAAGCGTGCCGCGCGGCCGGCCGAAGAAGGAACGAAGGAAGGCGCGAAGCCCGAGAGCCAGGCTGCCCCCGAAGGGCGCAAGGCCAAGCGTCTCGGCAAGCGTGGCAAGCCGGGAAGTGATGAGGCGCCGAAGGTCGATGCCGCGGCGCCCACGACAGACGACAAGAAGTCCGAGCCGAAGGTCGAGTCCAGGCCCGAGACAAAGCCCGAGACTGCGAAGGGGGACACCGGCGAGGCTAAATCCGAAGGCAACAAATCTGAAGGCAGCAAGCCGTCCGAGAAGCCCGCCGAGGCCAAGCCGGAAAGTGCCAAGGTTGAGCCGCGCGGCAGCGAGACTCCGGCGTTGCGGCCCGATCCAGTGCCGCAGGTGACGCCGGCAGCACCGTCCGCCGCGAAGCCCGCCGAGCCAGCTGCGCCCAAGGCGGCGGAAGAGGCTGCTCCCAAGCCCGCCGCGAGGTCCGAACCGCCAGCGAAGTCGCAGGAGCCGGCGCCGCCCGCAACCGCTGCGGCCCCACCGCCGCCAGCCGAATCGTCCGGTCCGCCAACGCCGCCGATTTCGCGATAAGCGACCATATATTACGACATGCGAAGGCCGCGCTCTCGCGCGGCCTTCGTCGTCTTGGGTACAAGCTCAATCTGTTGTCGCCCGCGGTCAGCGAGAGCTGATCTGCCGGGCGGGGGGTGATCAAGCCGGGGCGTCAGGTCTCCGTGGTCGCAGCCGACGTTTTCTGCGTCACCGACGGCGTCGAGAAGCAACCGGCAACGGTGCTCGCGTCGATCGCGATGCTGAGCGAGGACGTTGCCGCCAAAACGAAAAGCCCGGCCGCCTGAGGCGACCGGGCTACGAAAGCCTTGCGCGAATGCGAGGCTTATTTCTCGGTCTCTTCCGCAGCCGGCGCCGGCTCGGCGTCGTCCTGCTGGGCTTCCGGATCGAAGAACTCGCCGGCAGCTGCGATCGCTTCGGCCGCAGCATCCCGGTCTTCGTTCCGGCTCGAGATGTCCTCGCCGCGGTTGATGCGCTCGGCCTCGTCCTGGCTGCGCGCCACGGTGACACTGATCTCGATCTCGACCTCGGGGTGGATGGCGACCGTGATGGTGTGCTTGCCGATGGTCTTGATCGGCGCGTCGAGCTGAACCTGCGGGCGGGACAGTGAAACACCGTCAGCTTCGAACGCCACGACGATGTCGCGCACGTTGACCGAGCCGAACAGCTGGCCGGCTTCCGAAGCCTGACGGATCACGATGATGTTCTTGCCCTGGATCTTCTCGGCGACCTTGGACGCCTCGCCCTTGGACTCAAGGTTGCGAGCCTCGAGCTCGGCCTTCATGCCGTCGTACCTGGCACGGTTGTCGGCGGTGGCGCGCAGCGCCTTGCCGCGCTTGAGCAGGAAATTGCGGGCATAGCCGTCGCGAACCTTCACGACTTCGCCCATGTGACCGAGCTTGTTGACGCGTTCCAGCAAAATGACTTCCATATTCGTTCTCCTTTGATGTGTTGAGTGAGTTGGAATTTCGAACTTGAACTTTCGGATTTGAACTCAAGATGTCGGCAGCGGCGGTGGCTGGCGCGTACGAAGGAAGCGTTCGCGGAGGCCGAACACGGCATCCGCGAGGCCGAGGATCACCATCGCCATGACGGGCCATCCGAACACGACCACGACGGCGTAGGTCGAGCCGAGCCAGAAGGTGCGGCTCTTCAGCGCCAGCGTCAGCGTGTGCAGCACGGCAAAGCCGGTCAGCGCATATCCCATCATCAGCGCCGCCGCCGCGATCTGCGCCACGATCGCAAGCAGTCCGCCGGTGAAGCAGAAGGCGAGCGCGATGCAGAGCGCCACGAGCGTCATCGGCGGCAGCTCCGCCGTCATCAGGTCCGGCCAGGGGCGTCGCAGCCGGCCCGACGTCGCCGTCACTTTGGTGCTGAGCCAGAGGTTGAGGGTCAGCGTCATCATCGCGACGATGGTGGCGGCGGCCGGCACGATCCGCACCAGTGCGTCGACGAATTGGTCGGTCTCGCCGGAGGTCTGCGGGTCGGCGGCGCGGAGGAGGCGCATCAGGCCACGGCGCAGCGTGCCGGTGATGGTCTCGGCGTCGGTGCCGAGCGTGAGCAGGGCGGCGAGCGTGGTCAGTGTGGCGAAGCCCGCGATCCACAGCAGGATGCGGCCGACCGGATACCACTCGAGCACAGGCTCAGTGGGCGGCTCGGCGGCGGGCTTCGGCGCGGCGGGGCCGACCTGGCGACTGAGCAGGACGAGATGGCCGAGCCACCAGGCCGGCAATGCGACGGTGACGGCGAAGGCAATGCAGTAGGGCAGGCCGAACAGCGCGCCGAGGCCAACCGCGGCGGCGATGCCGCCGAGGCTCGCGCAAAGCGGTCCCCAGCCGATCGAAGCGACCATCAGCGGCAGCGGTGCGAGATAGAACAGGACGAGCGAGATCAGCGCGCCCGAAGCGATCGAGGCGAACATCAGGGCCGACGCAGCGCCGGCGATCAGGGCTATCAGTCCAAAGGCCATCATCAGCTGTCCCGCTCCCTTCGAGCGGTTAGAGGCATCTCGCCCCAACCATCGGCGACCGGACGACCCGGAAGCCTTATGAGAAACTAGGTAGCTCGGCCGGCGGCGATGTCGCCGCCGGCCGAATTCGTCTTAGCGAATGACGTAGGGCAGCAGGCCCAGGAACCGCGCGCGCTTGATGGCGCGGGCGAGCTCACGCTGCTTCTTCGCGGACACCGCGGTGATGCGGCTCGGCACGATCTTGCCGCGCTCGGAGACGTAACGCATCAGCAGCTTGGAGTCCTTGTAGTCGATCTTCGGAGCATTCGCGCCCGTGAACGGGCAGCTCTTGCGGCGACGGAAAAACGGGCGGCGTGCACCAGCTTCAGCCATTGTTCTTACTCCCCATCCGGCGTGGTGGTGGTGGTGGTTTCAGCGTCTTCGCGCGGACGGCGCGGACCGCGGTCACCGCGGAAGCCGCCACCTTCACGATCGCCACCACGGAAACCACCCTCGCGGTCGCCACGGAAGCCACCGCCTTCGCGATCGCCACGGAAGCCGCCGCCACGGTCGTCACGCTCGCGGTCACGGTCGGCCTTGCGCATCATCGCGGACGGGCCTTCCTCGAGCTCCTCGACGCGGACGCTGAGATAGCGGATCACGTCTTCGCTGATGCGCTCCTGGCGCTCGATCTCGGCGATCGCCGCGGACGGGGCGTCGATGTTGAGCAGCACGAAATGCGCCTTGCGGTTCTTGTTCATGCGGTAGGTGAGGGAGCGTACGCCCCAATTCTCGGTCTTGGTGACCTTGCCGCCGAGACCCTCGACGATGCCGGTCATCTGCGCAGTCAGCTCTTCGACCTGCTGCGTGCTCGCGTCTTGGCGCGCGAGAAAAACATGCTCATAGAGAGCCATGGAAGTCCTTTCCTCATGTTGGCGCATCGCCCGGCGTCAAGCCCTTAAGAGGCCTTCGGAAAGGACTCTGGGATTAAGCTCAGAAGGCGGAAGCACGGGACGACGGGCCGACTGGCCCTGCCACACCAAAATCACGAATGATTTGTTGAGACCGTCCGTTCAGCTCCCGGCCGGGGTCTGCGGATGGGCGCGTTATACGGATTTCGGCTGACTTGGCAAGGTTTCTGGCAAGGTTGCAGGCGGCGTTTTGGCGCGGACGGTCCCGATGCGGGCGGCTAGATCCCCGCGGACCACCATACCGGCTTGATTTGTTTGTTTGTATATCATACAAATAAATCTGACGGGAGCGAACCCCAATGGCAGAAAAGCCGGCCCACGAGCCGCTCGAGGCGGCAGGCGACCCCAAGCACGCCACCCGCGCCACGCGGTCGGCCGGCCGCAAAATGCGCTCGCTGCTGCTGGATGCCGCGAGCCCGCTGTTTCGGGAGCGGGGGCTGTCGGGCACGGCGATCACCGACATCGCAGCCGCTGCGAACGCGTTCCCGAGCCAGATCACCTATTACTTCCGCACCAAGGAGGCGCTGTTCGTCGAATGCGCCTGCCGCGAGCTGCTGTACCTGGCGCGAGCGACCGAGCAGGCGGCGCTGAAGGCGCGCACGCCGCAGGATTATACCCACGCGCTGGCCGAGACCGTCACGACGAGCGATTCGGTGGTCTTCTTCGCTGAGGCGCTGACGCTGACGCGGCGGCGCCAGGATCTCGCGCCGCTGGTCGAGCGCACCATTGAGCGCCTGCACAGTGAGGGTGCGCGAGCCTATGCGAGCCAGGTCGCGCGGCACGGCTGGCGCTCCCTGCGCGCGCCCGATGAGAGTTCGCGGCGGTTCTGGGCCGTCGCCATCGGCGTCATCCTCGAGGGCTACGCGATGGGCCGTTCGCCCGAGGCGCTGTGCGCCGAGATGCTGCGCGTGCTGGGTGAACAGGCGAAATCCGATCATGACGCGGCGCGCCTGCGCCTCGTCGACGCGCGCGACGCGTCGAGCAATTCGAATGAGGAGAGTTAGGCCATGACTGCGCTACGCATGCGTGCCCGCGATTTCCTGACCGACAACCAGCTTGCCGACGTGCGCCAGCGCGTGACCTGGAAAGGCGTCGCGCTGATCGCGCACGCCTGGGCGCTCATCATCGCGGCAATCGCCCTGGTCGCGTGGTGGCCCAACCCGATCACCTACATCTTCGCCGTCGCCATCATCGGCTCGCGCCAGCTCGGGCTCGCGATCCTCATGCATGACGGCGCGCATGGCTGCCTGTCCGCCGACGAGAAAACCAATTTGACTCTAAGCCAGTGGTTCTGCGCCTATCCTCTGTTTGCGGAGACGCGCAGCTACCGGCGCTATCACCTTCAGCATCATGCGCGCACGCAGCAGGAGGATGATCCCGATCTCGTGCTGTCGGCGCCGTTTCCCATCACGAAGCTGAGCTATCGCCGCAAGTTCTTTCGCGACCTCACAGGGCAGACCGGCTACCAGCAGCGCAAGGCGCAGTTGCTCAATGCACTGGGGCCGAAGGACTGGCCGTTGCGACAGCGCGCGGCGCATTTTTGGGAGAAGCTCGGCCCGCAATGTCTGGTCAATGGCGCGATGTTCGCAGCGCTCACGGCGGCCGGCGTGTGGTGGGCCTATCCGCTGCTATGGCTGGTGCCGCTCCTGACCTGGATGATGGTGATCACCCGCATCCGCAACATTGCCGAGCACGCGGTCGTGCCCGACAGCAGCGATCCCTTGCGTAACACCCGCACCACCTACGCCAATTTCCTCGAGCGTCTGTTCATCGCGCCATACTACGTGAACTACCACCTCGAACATCATCTCTTGTTCTATGTGCCCTGCTACAATCTGCCCAAGGTTCATCGCCTGCTGAGCCAAAGCCGGCACGCGAGCCGCATGGAGGTGCAACCGAGCTACGCGGCCGTGCTGCGGCTTGCGACCGCGAAGCCGAACCGGGATGACCGACCGGGGCAATTGGTCAACAGCGCGCGCCGCGCGCAGGCGGGGTCCGAGGTCGACGCCAACCAGACGGCCGGCGGATTCTAGGGATCCGTTTCCCCGGTTGAATGCTGGTCGAAGTTCCTATCTTGGCTTGACATTCCCGCCCCGGACAGTGTCTACGGCCCCCTTTGGAGCATGATCCGGAACCATGGCCTACGGCCGTGCGTAATCGGCTGCCGGTTCTCGCAGAGATCACGCCCGACAAGCAGGGAGCCCCGATGACGGCAGCATTCACATTTCCGGGGCAGGGTTCCCAGGCGGTCGGCATGGGCAAGGCCTTGGCGGATGCCTTTCCGGTGGCGCGCGCCGTGTTCGACGAGGTCGATGCCGCGCTGGGGGAGAAGCTGACGGCGACCATCTGGGATGGTCCGGCCGAAACCCTCCAGCTCACCCAAAACGCCCAGCCGGCCCTGATGGCGGTGTCCGTCGCCACCCTACGCGTGCTGGAGGCCGAAGCCGGGTTTTCCGTGGGGCGGGATGCGGCCTTCGTCGCCGGCCACTCGCTCGGTGAATATTCGGCGCTGGCTGCGGCCGGCAGCCTGACGATTTCCGACACCGCGCGGCTGCTTCGCATCCGCGGTCTCGCAATGCAAAAAGCCGTTCCGGTCGGCGTCGGTGCGATGGCCGCTCTGCTCGGCCTCGACTACGAGGCCGCCGTGGCGGTGGCGGACGAGGCCGCGCAGGGGCAGGTCTGCCAGGCAGCCAACGACAATGGCGGCGGGCAAGTGGTCGTCTCCGGCGACAAGGCCGCGGTCGATCGCGCCGTCGAGATCGCCAAAACCAAGGGCGCCAAGCGCGCAATGTTGCTGCCGGTGTCCGCACCGTTCCATTGCAAGCTGATGCAGCCGGCTGCCGACGCGATGGCGGAGGCGCTGGCCGGGGTCGCGATCAAGGCCCCGGCGGCCCCGCTGGTGTCGAACGTGCTGGCGAGCGCGATCACCGATCCCGACGAGATCCGCCGCCGCCTGGTCGAGCAGGTCACGGGCACCGTGCGCTGGCGCGAGTCGGTTGCCTATATGGCGGAGCAGGGCGTCACCCGTTTCTTCGAGATCGGTGCCGGCAAGGTGCTGACCGGCCTCGTCAAGCGTATTGCGGACGGTGCCATTGGCGTTGCGGTCGGTGGTCCCAACGACATTGCTGCCGCCAAGGATGCATTGGCCGCTGCGAAGCAGGCCTGACGCGCGATGATTCGTCGTCGCGATCGAGTTCTTTAGTTGACGCACGATCCTTTCGGAGAACCGCTGCGCATTTTTCCGGATCGTGCCTTGGAGGAGTTATCGATGTTCGATCTGACTGGCAAAAAGGCGCTCGTTACCGGCGCAACCGGCGGCATCGGCGGCGCGATCGCACAGGCGCTGCACGCGCAGGGCGCCACCGTTGCGATATCAGGGACGCGCAAGGAAGTGCTGGATGAGCTTGCCGGCAAGCTCGGCGAGCGCACCCATGTGTTGCCCTGCAATCTCTCCAAGGCCGAAGAGGTCGAGGCGCTGGTGCCCGCTGCGGAAGCGGCGATGGGACAGGTCGACATCCTCGTCGCCAATGCCGGCATCACCCGCGACAACCTCTTCGTGCAGCTCCGTGACGAGGACTGGGAGGAGGTCATCAACATCAATTTGACCTCGACGTTCCGGCTTGCCCGCGCCGCCACCAAATTGATGATGCGCAAGCGCTTCGGCCGCATCATCGCGATCACTTCGGTGGTCGGCGTCACCGGCAACCCGGGGCAGGGCAATTATACTGCGTCGAAGGCAGGCCTGATCGGCATGATCAAGACGTTGGGTGCCGAATACGCCAAGCGCGGCGTCACCGCGAATTGCATCGCTCCCGGCTTCATCAAGACGCCGATGACCGATGCGCTCAACGACAAGCAGCGCGAAACGATTCTGACCAAGGTTCCGGCCAATCGCCTGGGCACGCCAGAGGACATCGCGGCGGCCGCCGTCTACCTGAGTTCGAACGAAGCAGCCTATGTCACCGGCCAAACCATCCACGTCAACGGCGGCATGGCCATGATCTGACGCCTCATGCCGCACCGCCCCCCTGGCGGCGCGGAATGCGGCAAACGGCCGTTTCCGGAGCGAAATGAGGCTTGTAGTCAACGCAATTGAAGTATGATAACCGGACCTTCAACGGATGGGCAAAGAACGCCATTGCAGGTTTTTGAAACCCTGTATATTGGCGATGCGGAGCCTTGGCCGTCATTCGCCGGGCCTGCATCGGTTAGGGTGGGGCCAAATCAAAGTTCGTAAGCGAAGGCAGTCAACGACCACGACGGCTCGTATCGTCCCGGGGGGTCGGGTCTACAGGGAACAACACGAGGTTATGCAATGAGTGAGATTGGCGAGCGGGTTAAGAAGATCGTGGTCGAACACCTTGGTGTTGAACCCGAGAAGGTTGTCGATGCTGCGAGCTTCATCGACGACCTCGGCGCCGACAGTCTGGACACCGTCGAGCTGGTGATGGCGTTCGAAGAGGAATTCGGTTGCGAGATTCCGGACGATGCCGCGGAAACGATTCTCACCGTCGGCGACGCCACCAAGTTTCTCGAGAAGAACGCGAAGAGCTAAGGCTCTTCATTTCGCGGGGACAACATTGAAACCGGACGGACCGCCCAACAGCGGTCAGCCGGTTTCTTGTTATTGGCCGTGAATGTTTCGATGCGGAGTTTTCGGATATGAGGCGGGTTGTCGTCACGGGTCTTGGCATGGTTTCGCCACTCGGCTGCGGTGTCGAGCCGACCTGGAAACGCATCCTCGACGGCCAAAGTGGCGCACGCAAAATCGAGAGCTTCGATGTCTCCGATCTTCAGACCAAGATCGGCTGCACGGTCGTGCGCGGCGACGGCACCAACGACACTTTCAATCCCGATATCTGGATGGAGCCGAAGGACCAGCGCAAGGTCGACGACTTCATCATCTTCGGCATGGCCGCAGCCGGCCAGGCGCTCGACGATGCAAACTGGCATCCCGAGACCGAAGAGGACAAATGCGCCACCGGCACCATGATTGGGTCCGGCATCGGCGGCCTCAACGGCATCGCCGAAACTGCGGTCCTGCTGAAGGAACGCGGGCCGCGCCGGGTCTCGCCGTTCTTCATTCCGGGCCGACTGATCAATCTCGCCTCCGGCTATGTCTCGATCAAGCATGGGCTGAAGGGGCCGAACCATTCGGTGGTCACGGCCTGCTCGACCGGCGCTCACGCGGTCGGCGATGCCGCCCGCCTGATCGCGCTCGGCGATGCCGACGTCATGGTTGCCGGCGGTGCGGAATCGCCGATCGGTCGCATCGGCATTGCCGGCTTCAACGCCGCGCGTGCGCTCTCGACAGCCTTCAACGAAACGCCCGAGAAGGCCTCGCGTCCCTACGACAAGGACCGCGACGGCTTCGTGATGGGCGAGGGCGCCGGCGTTCTCGTCCTGGAAGAGCTCGAACACGCCAAGCGCCGCGGCGCGAAGATCTATGCCGAGGTGATCGGCTACGGTCTTTCGGGCGATGCCTATCACATCACCTCGCCGTCACCTGACGGCGACGGCGGCTTCCGCAGCATGGCGGCGGCGCTCAAGCGCGCCGGTCTCACCGCGTCCGATCTCGACTACATCAACGCGCACGGCACCTCGACACCGCTCGGTGACGAGATCGAGCTCGGTGCGGTCGAACGTCTGCTCGGCAATGCCGCTTCCAAGGTCGCGATGTCCTCGACCAAGTCGTCGACCGGTCATCTCCTGGGCGCGGCCGGCGCGATCGAGGCCATCTTCGCCATTCTCGCGATTCGCGATAATGTCGTGCCGCCGACCATCAACCTGGACAATCCGTCGGTAGAGACTGCGATCGATCTCGTGCCGCACAAGGCGAAGAAGCGCGAGGTCAACGTCGCGTTGTCGAATTCTTTCGGTTTTGGCGGTACCAACGCGTCGGTGATCTTCCGGCGTCCGGTCCAATAGTTTGTGTTTGCGACGAATCCACCGTTTTGCCGTATTCGGCGATAGTCATGGAAGTGGGCGCGTGTACTTGGCCAGACAAGCGATTGTCGGGTCGCATTTGAACCGGCAGGATTCAGGTTGCTTCGATGAGTGAAAGGCCGCCCATTTCGCCCCGGAGTCCGCGGGCAGCGCTCGAGCCCGAGCAGGTCCCGCCGCCGCCGAAGCGATCGGACCGCGCGCGCAATCCCTTCGTGATCGTCGGCAACGCCATCATCACCCTGCTGCTGATTGCGATGATCGGTGCGGGCGGCGTGTACTATTACGGCCGACAGGTGCTCGAGGCGCCGGGACCGCTGAAGGAAGACAAGATCGTCAACATCCCGCAGCGTGCCGGCAAGCGCGACATCGCCGAGACGCTGAATCGGGAAGGCGTGACCGACGTCAATCCGTGGGCGTTCATTGCCAGCGTCGCTGCGTTGAAGGCGAGTTCGGACCTCAAGCCAGGTGAATACTCATTCCAGAAAAACGCATCCTTACGCGACGTCATTGCCACCATCGTTGAGGGCAAGGTGGTGCAGCATGCCGTGACGATTCCGGAAGGGCTGACCTCCGAGCAGATCGTGGCGCGCCTGTCCGACAACGACATCTTCACCGGCAGCGTGCGTGAGCTGCCGCGCGAAGGCACGCTGCTGCCCGAGACCTACAAGTTCCCGCGCGGCACCCCGCGCGATCAGGTGATCCAGCGCATGCAGCAGGCGCACAAGCGCGTGCTGACCGAGATCTGGGAGCGCCGCAGTCAGGACATTCCGGTCAAGAGTCCGGAGCAATTGGTGACGCTGGCCTCGATCGTCGAGAAGGAGACCGGCAAGCCGGACGAGCGCAGCCGCGTCGCCGCGGTGTTCGTCAATCGCCTGAAGCAGAGGATCAAGCTGCAGTCCGATCCCACGATCATCTATGGCCTCGTCGGCGGCAAGGGCACGCTCGGCCGTCCGATCAAGCGCAGCGAGATCACGCAGCCCTCGCCCTACAACACCTATGTCATCGAGGGTCTGCCGCCGGGCCCGATCTCGAACCCCGGCCGCGCTTCGCTCGAGGCTGCCGCCAACCCGGCCCGGACCCGCGACCTCTATTTCGTCGCGGACGGTACCGGCGGGCATTCCTTCACCGAGACCTACGACGCGCATCAGAAGAACGTCGCCAAGTTGCGCGCGATGGAAAAGCAGATCCAGAACGACACGGTCGAGCCGGCCGAGGACGCGCAGGCGCCGGCCGCCGCCGCGCCCGGTGCCGCCGATACGCCGACGGCGACCACGCCGGCGCGCCCTAACCAGCAGAAAAAGCCGCCGGCCGCTCGCCCCGCGGGTCCGCCGCCGGCCCGGCAAGGCGCGGTGCAGGCCTCGCCCCCGGTGGTGCAGCGCTAGGCCTGCGCGCAGACCTGCCCCGCGGGACTTTGCGGATTACATTTTCCTGCAAAATAGTCTTAAGATTCGCGTGGCTTGATGGCCGCGCGAATCCCGTGCTTCTGGAGAAATTGACCTGATGGCGTTGTCGTCCATGACTGGCTTTGCCCGAAGCCACGGCGCGAGTGGGCCGTATACGTTCGAATGGGAATTGAAGTCGGTCAACGCCAAGGGCTTTGACTTGCGGGTGCGGCTACCGCAGGGGTTCGACGAGCTCGAGGCTCATGCCAAGAAGCGCGCCGCCGAGCTGCTCTCGCGGGGCACCGTCTACGCCAATCTGACCGTCAAGCGCGCCAATGCGGCCACCAGCGTCCGCGTCAACGAGGACGTGCTCAACGCCGTCCTCAAGGCCGCCGCCGTGATCGCCGGCAAGGTCGATGCGGTCGCGCCGAGCGTCGACGGGCTTTTGGCCATCAAGGGTGTCATTGAAGTCGCCGAGCCCGAGGGCGACGAGGAGGAGGACAAGGCCGCGCGCGCCGCCGCCGCGGACGCCTTCGACAAGGCGCTCGCCGAACTCGTCGAGATGCGCAAGCGCGAGGGGACCTCGCTCGGGCAGATCCTGATCCAGCGCGTGGACGAGGTCGAGCAGCTGGCCAAGAAGGCGGAGGCCGCGCCCGGCCGCAAGCCCGAGGCGATCAAGGCGAGGCTCGCCGAGCAGATCGCGAGCCTGCTCGACACTTCCGACCGTTTCGATTCCGACCGCCTGATGCAGGAAGCGATTCTGATTGCGACCAGGGCCGACATCCGCGAGGAGCTCGACCGCATCGCCTCGCACATCGCGCAGGCGCGCGAGCTGATCGGCAAGGGCGGCCCGGTCGGACGCAAGCTCGACTTCCTGGCGCAGGAGTTTCACCGCGAGGTCAACACCTGTTGCTCGAAGTCGAACGACATCGAGCTGACCAATACGGGGCTCGCCATGAAGAACGTGGTCGAGCAGTTCCGCGAGCAGGTCCAGAATCTGGAGTGATCGATGACGATTGGCGGTCACGGAACTGATGGTGTCGAGCGGCGCGGATTGATGTTCGTGCTGTCCTCGCCGTCGGGCGCGGGCAAGACGACGCTGTCGCGCATGTTGATCGACCGTATGCCTGGCCTTCGAATGTCGGTGTCGGCGACCACGCGGGCGATGCGGCCGGGCGAGGTCGACGGCAGGGATTATTCGTTCGTCGACAAGGCCACCTTCGGCGCGATGGTGAAGGCCGACCAGCTGCTGGAATGGGCGACCGTGTTCGACAACAGTTACGGCACGCCGCGTGCGCCGGTTGAGGCGGCGCTGTCAGCCGGGCAGGACGTGCTGTTCGACATCGACTGGCAGGGCACGCAGCAGCTCCGAGAGAAAGCACGCGCCGACGTCGTCAGCGTGTTCATCCTGCCGCCCTCGGCTGCCGATCTCGAGAAGCGGCTGCATTCGCGCGCGCAGGATTCCGACGAGGTGATCCGCAAGCGAATGAGCCGCGCCAGCCACGAGATGAGCCACTGGGCCGAATACGACTACATCGTCATCAACCACGACGTCGACGAGGCCTTCGCCGAGGTGCAGTCGATCCTGAAGGCCGAACGCCTCAAGCGCGAGCGGCAGACCGGCCTCGTGGGCTTCGTGCGAGGTCTGCAAGGTCAGCTTCAAGGTTAGGCTGCGTCAGCCGCGGCCCGTCCTTCGCGAGCCGTTCCAGCATCGTCGTGATCACGTCGACGTCGATCACGTCCTCGACTCCCGCATCCTCATCGCGATCGGCCGGCTCTTCGTCATCGACCTCGTTGGCCGCGAGCCGCGGCGCGGCCTCGATCTGGAATTCTCCGTTGAAGATATCCGCGTCGTCGAGCTCTGCGGTATCTTCGTGCGCTTGCGGGACGCGCTTGTCGATCACATCAATCTCGCGATCGATTGCGGCGAGCTGCGCGGTCTTGAGCTGGGCTGCCTGCGGACGCACGGCATCGAAATCCACCGGGCGCGGCTGCCGAGCGTGCGGCGACGCGTTGAGCCAGGGCGCACGGCCATCGTCGTGATCGTGCGGCTCAAAATTGTCCCAGTTGACGCGGCGCTGGTCGGCGGCCTGGACGCGGATGCGTCCACCGGCGAAGCGGTAGACGAGGCTGGCGAGGATGCCGGCAAGCGTCAGCGCGCCGCCGATCACGAGCAGCAGCATCTGGAGCGAGCCGGTCTGCTTGTCGGCGGTGCTGTCTGCCGCGGCCAGTACAATCGGAGCAGAGGACTTCGCCGGCTTCGCGGTGGACGGCGCGGCGACCGCGACAGGCGCAGGCGACGGCTGCTCTGTGGGCGCGGCGGACGCCGTGGAGGCGTCGGGCCAGCGCCCGGCGACGGCGGGCTGCTGAGCGTTGACGTCGGCGGAGGGGCTCGCAGCCTGTTGCGTTGGCGCCGGTCCCGCCTGTGCAGCCGTCTTCACAGTGGCGATGCTCTGCGGCGTCAGATATTCGGCGCGCGCGTCCTGGACCGAGTGCTGCTGCGGCACGGCTGAATCCGCTGCAGGCATATCCGGCGCAGCCTGTGCGGTTTGAGTGGCCTTGCCGCCTTCGGCACGCAGATACCAGCACTGCCGCTTGGTCCCGCGCTCGAGGCGATAATGCCAATGCTGGCCCTGCGGGGCGGCGCCCTTTGGCGAGCCAAGGCAGTCGCTCGCGGCATTTGCCGTGCTCGGTGGCGTCGATGCATTCTGCGACACCGCGGCAAGTGGCGCGCCGGCAATGATGCTGCCTACGAGGGCAGATAAGAATTTTGCGGTGCGGTTGCCCATCCTGGTCTCCCGATTACGCATGACGCAACTCGTTACCTTCCCTTTGTCGTCAAAGACTTGGGTGGCAATGAGCCGCAAATCCGGAGAGGATGTGGCCTGAATCGGGCCTGCACGGCGTTCGTTCCGCCGCGAAATCAGACTTTTTCGGTGCTATTGCTTGGTCGAAGTCCAGGTTCCGCCGCAGCCGTCCGAGCGGCGGAAGGATCCGGAGCCGCTGCGGGCAGCGAGGCGGCCGGAGCCAGTGAAGGTCACGCCATCGCCTTGACCGAACGTGCTGACCGCGCCGCTCGCGCTGACGGTACCCGTGACGCCTTGGCCTATGACCTTGCCTGAGGAGACCACGACCGCGCCGGAGGTGGTGCCGCCGCAGCCGACGCTGACGACCATCCAGGCGCCGTCGAAACTCCCGCCACCGCCACCTCCACCGCCGCGTCGCGAGGAGCTGCGCGGCTCCTCGGCCGGCTTGCTGCGACGCGCCGAGGGCGCCGGCTCGGCGGAACGGTCCGATCGCGAGCCGGACAGCGACTTCTCGTCATTGCCGATCGAGCCGCCGGCGCTGCCGGACTGCGCAACGGCGGACGGTGGAGCGATGGTGACGGACAGGAATAAGGCAAGGGCAATCGCGGGGATGACGGCATTGCGCATGAGCAAAAATCCAAATGAAAAATCGTATCAGCGGCCGGAGCCGTCGGCACAGACGGAACCGATAATGCGGCAAGTTTTGCCAGCCTTGCCGCATTCGTCAAGCGCGGCGTCCTTCGCGCGCTGCACGCTGTCGCGCTGGACCAGCGACCAGGATTTGTCGGAGATCGCGAACGCGCCGCAGCGGTTGCCATAGAAGGACAGCTCGATCGGACATTTGGCGCCGGCGCAATTGCCGCGCGCATCCGCCACCGCCGCGCGCCGCGAGGCGTGGTTCCAGGATATGCCCCATTTGCTGCCGTCGGGGCCGTAGACGATCGAGCCCCATGGCTTCAGATCCTCCATCTTGCGCATCCGCAGCAGCAGGCCTTCGGTGGCTTCGCCCGTCGGGGGCATGGAAATCCGCTGCTGCAGCTTCGTGATCGCGCGGGTCATTCCATCAGGGCTGTCAGGATCGAAATTGAGCTCGTAGAGCCGCTCGCTGAGTTCGCTCAGCAGGGCGGCATCGCGCAACGGGACGCGGTCCGGATCGGCTCGCAGCCGATCCGCCGGCAAGGGATCAGGCTGCATCGCTGCGACCTGCGGCGGGGCGGTTTGCGTCGGGGGTACGAAATAGAAGGTGCCGTCGATCGGCGAGGACGACACCCAGGGCTGCTGCGCGCCGGAGGTGGCGCGCTTCACCGCGAGGCCGACCTGGTTGAAGGTCTGGAACACGTCGAGGCCCGCGGTCCGGACCGTCGCGGCCAATGCTTTTGTATAGGGGCTGTGGCCGTCGCTTCCGTCCTGGGCGACATTGCCGGGTTGCGTTGCGTAGGAGATCAGCGTGCCTTCGGGCGCGCGCATCTGCGCGAGACCGCCATCGGAGGCGCGCAGGCCGCGTGAGCCGAACGGGTTGTTGCGGCAGGCGTCCAGGATCACGAGGTTGAGGCGCGTGCCCGATCCCTGCATCTGGCGCAGCACGAGGTTGACGTCGGTCATCTGGAAGTCGACGTCGGCCTCGCGCGTCGGGTTGGCGCCGACCGGCACGAGATAGTTGGCGCCCGAGACCTGCACGCCGTGGCCGGCATAATAGAACAGCGCGACGTCGGCGCCCTGCACCTGCCGGCCAAAGCTCTGCACCGCCAGGTCCATCGCGCCCTTGTCGAGATCGAGCTGGGCGCGGCCTCCGACCAGCGTGAAGCCGAGCAGGCCAAGCGTCTCCGCCATCAGGCTCGCGTCCTTGGATGGATTGTCGAGCGGCGTGATGTTCTTGTAGGCGGAGTTGCCGACCACGAGCGCGATGCGCTTCTCGGCCGATGCAGGGTGCGTGGCGACGACGAGCAGGGCCGCGACCAGCGTCGCCAGCCCCGGGACGCGATTGAAAATCCTCGCGCGCATCAAAATTCCCCAAAACAATGGCATCAGTCTAGCAGGCCCACGCGCCGGCGAAAAGCGGTGCGGCGTTTGTACAGACCCCGGCGCGTCCCCCCGAGTTGCCCGCCTCGCTCACGTCAGATAATCCGGCGTGAAATCCGCGAGCGCGCGGAGCTCGTCGGGTTGCAACAGCTCGATCTCGCTTCCCTCCCAGGCAATCAATCGGCGGCCTCTCAGCTCCTGGATGGTGCGATTGACGTGGACGATCGACAATCCGCAGGCGTCGGCGACATGCCGCTGCGTCATCGGCATCTGGAAGCGGCGGTTCTTGACGAGGCCCACGACCTCCAGCCTTGCGGCGAGCTCGCAGATCAGATGCGCCACCTTCGGCAGCGCCGCCTGTGCGCCGAGGCGCGCGATCCATTGTCGCGAGATCGCCGCATCGATCAGCGTCTCGCGCCAGAACGCGCGAGTCAGGTGAATGGAGCCGTCAAGCAGCTGCTTGAGTTGGCTGTGTGCGACGTAGCCGACGATGGTGGGGCCGAGACCGACGAGGTCCGCATCCATCGGCGAGACCAGCAGCGTGTGCAGACACGGCATGTCGCCCGGAACGTGGAAGGCGAGGATCTGGCTGCGATCGCCGACGATGCGAGCCTGGTAGAGAAAGCCGCTGACGACGAAAACGCAGCGAGAGGCATCTTCACCCTGGCGCAGCACGATCTCGCCGTCCGAAACCTGACGGAGCGTGGACGGCAGGCCAGCGATCTGGCGGCGTTCGTCTTCTGAGAGGCCTTCAATCGCCTGGAGATGAGCGATGAACTTCGGGTGCGGCATGGACAGCAGGAAATGTTTCACTCGTCACGCGGCATCGCCGGGTCGAGCAGGCGTTGGGAGAGTTTTGCGATGGTCCAATCGGAGACGGGAACCGCCTGGAACTCGCGGATGGCGCGCGCAAGCTCCTGATCCGACATCGGCTGCGCCGGCTCCCTCAACCGGCCTTGCAGGAAGGCATGGCTGATACTGTCCAGGTGCTCGCCCGAATCCGATGCGAACAGGTGGCGAATGCGCTTCAGGATCGTCGTGGGGCTCATGCGAAGGGCGGGCGCAGTGTGCGATCGAGGGACGGTGGGGCTGCGACCCTGTACCGTCGCAAACCGGTAGCAACCTGTGCTTCCGACCAGCGTTCTAGTCGGCTGGATACGGGCCGGATGTATCATTTGATCGAACCGGCAGGATTTTTGGCGGGACACATGGAACGGGACACATGGAAAAAGCCCATGACGTGCTGATCCGGAACCTGGGCGAGCACACCGCGCTCGCACAGGAGGATGTCGCCGAAATTCGCGGGCTGACCTTTGTGCAGCGCGAGTTCGCGCCGAACGAGGATTTCATCCGTCAGGGTGACGAGCCCGAGCATTCGGCGCTGGTCGTCTCCGGCATGATCGCGCGCTACCATCTGCTCGACAGCGGCCGGCGGCAATATCTCGCGTTCCATCTGTCCGGCGATCTGCCTGATTCCCAGGGCTTGTTCATCGACCAGATGGACCATGGCCTCTGCGCCCTCGGGCCCGCCTCGGTGGCCTTCATCCCGCATCGCGAATTGCTCAACGCGTTCCGTCGGCGGCCGACCTTCGCGCTCTCGGTCTGGCGCGAGACCCTGCTCGATGCCGCGATCTTTCGCGAGGCCATCACCAACAACAGCGCCCGGCCGATGCACACGCGCATGGCACACCTGTTCTGCGAGCTGTTCTACCGCGCGCGGGCCGCGCAGCTCGTTCGCGGCAATCGCTGCCGTCTGCCGATCAGCCTGGCGCAGCTCGGCGAGACGCTGGGCATGGCGATCGCGACGGTGAACCGGACGCTCGCCGACCTCAGGCGGAGCGGGACCATGGACTTGCGCGACAGCGAGCTGATCGTGCTGAAATGGCGCGAACTGCAGCGGCTCGGAGGCTTCAGTCCGACCTATCTGCATCTCAAGCGTCAGTCGCCACCGCGCGCGTGAGGCCGCAATGTGTCAGCCGCTGGCAGCTGCCGCGCGCCCAGCATCTCGTCGAAATGCTTCTTCACCCAATCGTTGCAACGGCAGGCTCTGGCTTCGAGCGCCGGCGCGTCGAGGATCAGGATGGCGCCACGGCGTGTCGCGAGGATCCGCCTCGCCTTGAACATCTGGATGACGCGGCTGGCATAGCTGCGGGAGACGCCGAGCATGCCGGCAAGCTGCTCGTGGGTGAGGGGGATCTCGGGGCCGCCGACGTGCTCCTGCGCGGAGATGATCCACTTGGCTGCGCGCTGCTCGATCGAATGCGCGGCATTGCAGGCCGCGGTCTGGAGCAGCTGCGCGAACTGGCAGTCGGCGTAGCGCGAGAACACCTGCTGGAGCGTGGCCGACCTCTGCTGGGCCTGCTCGAGCGCGCGCGGCGGCAGCCGCATCAGGGTGCCGCCCAGCTTCACGACGATGCGCGAATAGGCCAGCGAGGCGCTGCGGCCGGCGGCAATGCCCACCGCGCCCTCGCGCCCGACCAGCAGGCTTTCGACCTCGCGATCGTCCTCGACCGGCACGGCGAACGACACGAGTGTCGAGCGGCAGGGAAAATGCACCGCCGTGACCTCGTCGCCGGCGTGATGCAGGATGTGGCTCGCCTCGAGTTCGACCAGCTGGAGGTGCGGCGCGAGCAGTTCGAAATCCGGGCGGCTGAGCCGCTGGAGAAGATCGTTCTGGGGCCGACCGGTCACATGTGTTGCTCTGGCCGGGAATCGGCACCGGCCAGAACCCTACGTTTCCGTGACCGAGCCGACGGTTCCAAAGTGCACACAAGGCGTTTTTCATGCGTTGAAAAATTGGCCTCCGGTCTGCGGAATTACGGAAATCGCTGGTGAGGCGCTTGGTACGCGAGGCAAATGGCGCGGCCGAACCCGAGGGCCCTTCAACTTCACGAGCTCTGTGCAGGAGTGCACACAGCAGGGGCGCGGACCGGCGTAGCGTGCTCGTCGCGGAGCGACGCAGCCCGTGCGCTCTGCCCGACGGACCGCCGGCCTATATCTCAAACGCCGCCGGGCCGGCGGGCCCGAGGGCGGCGAGGATGATCATCACCCGAAGTACGTCACCCGAAGCGTGCTTCGCAATCATGCGCGGGCCGGCTTTTTTCCGCGTGGGCGCGATAGGCATCGATCGCCCTGTTGGCGAGCATCAGTTGCCGGCGTTCACCGGTCCTGAGCTGGGCCTCAATGGCGTCGAGCAGGACGTTCGCCGTCTCGTCCGGAGAGCCGAGCTCTCCGCTCTGCTCCAGGAAGCTCCAGGCGATGAAGAATGCGTTCTCGACGGTGCAGCGAATGGACATGCCTGCCAACGCGGCGCGGCCGTTGCCGTTCCGCGGGACAGACGAATGCCGTGAATTAGCGCGCGTGCCCGCGTTACTTCAGCGAGCTGCTGATCGAGGTGAACTTCTTGTTCAGCGTCGCGCCGAGATTGTTGACGACGGCGATGATCGCGAGCGCGATGCCGGCGGCGATCAGGCCGTACTCGATCGCTGTGGCGCCGGACTCGTCGGCGAGGAAGCGGCGGATGGTCTGCATGGTCTTGCCAGAATTCCAATAAGAGAGCTGGCGAGGACCATAATTCGCACAGAACGGGTTCCCCAATTTGGAACGCCGGCTTGCGTCAAGTTCGGGTCAATCGCGATCATTGAAGCCGGCAGCGAGATGCTGACCCCGCCGCCTCGCGCTTCTCGCGCATGCTAATTCTTGAGTACGATGCGGCCAACGACCTTGCCGGCGCGAAGCTCGTCGATCCAGGTCTGGACGTCGCCCATCGGCTCCTCGCGCATCGGCGTCGGCTTGATCTTGCCGGCGCGGGCGAGTGCCATCAGCTCGTGGGCCTCGGTGAGCGTGCCGACCATGAAGCCCTCGATGGTCATGCGCTTGTAGACCCATTGCACCATCGGCAATGTGAACTGGCCGCCCATCAGGCCGGAGACCACGATCTTGCCGCCGCGCGCGGCGACCGCGACCGCGAAAGCCATGGACTTCTCGTTGCCCGCGAAATCGACGATCTCGTCGAAGCCGCCATCGGTTTCCTTGAGGATGCGCTTAATCACGTCGGGCTCGGCCGGATCGTAGGCCACTGCCGCGCCGTTCTTCAGCGCGGTCTCGCGCGCGGCACCGCTGAGATCGGCGACCGTGATCGGCTGCTTGAACATGGCCGCCGCGAAGGAAAGGCCCATCATGCCAACGCCGCCGAGGCCGATCAGCAGGAGATTGCGCTGGCGCGGACGATCGACCAGTCGCTTGAGCGCGCCATAGGCGGTGACGCCGGAGCACATCAGTGTCGCGGCCTGGTTGACGGGCAGGGGATCGTAGTCGAGCAGATATTTCGCGTCGGGCACCAGCACGTGGGTGGCGAAGCCGCCGTCGATGGAGACGCCGAGAAAGCGCTGCCTGGCGCAGAGGTTCTCGTCGCCATTGGCGCAGTCGCGGCACTGGCCGCAACCGATCCACGGAAACACCGCCTTCTTGCTACCGACGAGACCGGCGAACACGTCGGGGCCGACTTCGTCGACCACGCCCGCGATCTCGTGGCCGAGCGTGAAGGGCAGCGTCATGCCGCGCGTGGTGTCGAGCTTCTTGCCGCCGCCGAGATCGGCGTAGCCGTCCTGGATGTGCAGATCGGAGTGGCAGAGGCCGCAGCGCTCGATGCGCACCAGCACCTCGCCTCCTTGCGGCTTCGGCGTGTCGACGATGGTCTCGCACAGCGGCGCATCGAACTTGACGAGGGACTGCCGACGCATCAACGCCATATTTCTTCCTCCGAAATTATCTCTCTGTTTCGCTGCGTATATTGGCCAATTCACGGGCCATGGCAACAAAGCCGGAAATCGGAACGGTCTCCGCGCGCCGCGTCGCGTCGACGCCGGCAGCTGCGGCGAGCCGCGCGGGATCTGCGCCCAGCGCCTTCAGGCTTTGCCGCAGCATCTTGCGGCGCTGGCCGAACGCGGCGGCCGCGACCTGTTCGAGCAGCTTGCGATCGCAGGCGAGAGGGTTTTCGCGCGGGATCAGTCGCACGACGGAAGACGTGACCTTCGGCGGCGGCACGAAGGCGGACGGCGCAATGTCGAACAGGATCTTGGTCTCGCAGCGCCAGTTGGCGAGCACGCCGAGCCGGCCGAAGGCCTCCTCGTCCTCGCGCGCCACGATGCGCTCGCCGACCTCGCGCTGGAACATCAGGACCATCATGTCGTACCAGGGCGGCCAGGGCTCGGTGGTGAGCCAGCCGACGAGAAGGTGGGTCGCGATGTTGTAGGGCAGGTTGGCGACGATTTTTGCTCGTTCGCCCGACAGCAGCGGGCGCGGGTCGAAGGTCATGGCGTCGCCATGCACGATCTCGAGACGGCCGGGATAGCGCGCAGAAATATCCTGCAAGGCAGGGATCGCGCGCTCGTCATGCTCGATGGCGATGACGCGTCTGGCGCCGAGCGCGAGCAAGGCGCGCGTCAACCCGCCCGGGCCGGGACCGATCTCGATGATGGTGGAGTCCTCGAGCGGAGCCGCCGCACGCGCGATGCGCGCGGTGAGATTAAGGTCGAGGAGGAAGTTCTGGCCGAGCGATTTGCGGGCCGACAAAGCGTGCTGGCGAATGACCTCGCGAAGCGGCGGGAGGTCGTCGATCGCGCTCATCGGGTTTTCGCAGCCGCCATCCGGCTCGCAAGCCTCAACGCGGCGATCAGGCTTGCCGGATTGGCCTTGCCGGTCCCGGCGATGTCGAAGGCGGTGCCGTGGTCGGGCGAGGTGCGGATGAAGGGCAGGCCGAGCGTGACGTTGACCGCGTCCTCGAAGGCCACCGTCTTGATCGGGATCAGAGCCTGGTCGTGGTACATGCAGACGGCGCAGTCGTAGCTGTTTCGCGCGGCTTCGTGGAACATGGTGTCGGCGGGGAGCGGTCCCTTCGCCTCGATGCCGTCGCTGCGCAACGTCTTGATCGCCGGCGCGATCACGGTCTGCTCCTCGTGGCCGAGCGAGCCGTCCTCGCCCGCGTGCGGATTGAGGCCGGAGATCGCAATGCGCGGATTCCCGATGCCGAAGTGGGATTTGAGTTCGGTCGCGACAATGCGCACGCTCGAGACGATCAGCTCGCTGGTGAGCTGGGCCAGTGCATCGCGCAAGGAGACGTGGATGGTCACGGGCACCACGGCGAGCCGCGGCGACCACAGCATCATCACCGGCTGCGGCACGCGGCCGTCTTCCGCGGCGAGCTCGGCGAGGAATTCGGTATGGCCGGGATGGCGGAAGCCGGCGCGATAGAGCACGCTCTTGGCGATCGGATTGGTGACGACGGCGCCGGCGCGACCGTCGCGGACATCAGTGACCGCCTGGCGGATCGAGGCGAGCGCGGCCGGCGCGCTCGATGCGTCGGGCTTGCCGGGCTCGGCACTCGCGGGCTCGCCGGTCGCGACCACGGGCAGGGCCTCGGGGAAGGCGGCCCCGGCCTCGCCGGCGCTCACCGAAGCGATCCTGACGTCGGCGCCGAGCGCTTTGGCGCGGCGCGCGATCAGCGCCTCGTCGCCGAGCAGATAGAAGGCGGGCAGGTCCAGTTCGCGGCGCTTGAGCCAGGCTGCGATGGTGATGTCGGGGCCGATGCCGGCAGGTTCTCCCAGCGTCAGGGCGAGAGGCTTGGCAGGCTGGGCCATCAGCGGTTGCGATACTCGATCATCGCCGCCTTGCGGAGGTCCTCGAGATAGGCCTTCTGGGTCTTCTCGTACTTCTCCTGATACATCTTCTCGCGGACCTCGCGCTTCTTCGGCGTGTCGATCATGGTCGGCTTGCGCGAGCACAGCACCACCATCTCGATGCCCGCCTTGGTCGTCTCGGGGGCGGTGAGGTGGCCGATCGGCGTGTCGTCGAGGACCTTGCGTAGCGCCTCGGGCAATTCGGCGGTGGTCTTGGTGACGATGTCGCGGATGGTGGCGTTCGGTGTGGAGCGGAACAACGAATTGGCTTCTTCGCAGCTTCCGACGCGCGAGCGATATTGCTCGGCTTCCTTGTGCCGCGTCTCCAGGAACGCCGGCGACGATCCGCGTGGCACGATCAGCACGATCGGCTGCATCTTGTATTCGGTGCCCTCGATCTGCAGCTTGTCGCCGGTCTGGGCCTGCACGGCCTGCGCGACGTCCTTCTCACCGACCAACAGCTTTTCCTTGAAGCGGCCGCGCACGAGGCTGGTCCAGACCATCTCGGCCTTCATGCGGCTCTTCAGGGTTTCGGGGCGGACGCCCTTGACCTCAAGCGACTTGGTGAGCTGGTCCGGCGAGATGCGCATGCGCTGCGCCATGCCATCGTAGGACTGGTTGATGTCGGAGACGCCGGGATCGACCCCGTATTTCTTGCCTTCCTTCATCTTCACCCGGTCGTCGATCAGCTCGTTGATGACCTCCTGACGGGCCGGTGTCTTCTGCGTCGTCAGCTGGTCGAGCTTGGAGCGCTGGTCAATGTCGAAGTCGGTGATGGGATCGCCGTTCACCATCACGACGATGTTCTGCGCGCGCGACGGCGTGCCGGCCAGGAGCAGGGCGGTGAGGAGGAGGAAGAGGCGGAAGACAGGCAGTGGGATCGTCATATTTGTCGCTCGCATGTCAGCCGCGGTGAACCTGCGATCGGAAACACGCGGCCGGCACCTTCAAACCAATCACTGGAGACCGCCGCCGGAACTGCTGGTCGTCGCTGTGTTCGCCAGCGTGCGCAGGCCGATCTGGAACATGATCGCGTGGTTCAGCACGGGCGGCGTCGCGCCTGCGGAATAGCTATACGCTGTTACATAGTTCAAGCCGAGCACAAAACAATCGTCGACGTAGCCGGCACCGAGCACATACTGGTTGATCTTGTTGGCCTCCAGGTCCCAGCGCGCCGAGCCCGTCACCACCCAATTGGCCGCGACCTTGATCGAGCCCGTCGTCAGGATGCCCTCGCGGCGTGTCAGATAGCCGAGTTCCGGCTGCGCCGCGTAATTGCCGTACAGCATGCTGACGGACCAGCGGTTGAAGTTGGCGCGGCCTTCCGCCTCGAAGCGCTGGACGTTCCAGGTCTGCTCGTCCATGCGCGAGCGAACGCTGAACGTATAGGTGCTGTTCGGCGAATAGGCGGCGCTCGCCACATAGTCGGAGCGCGGCCTTTGCAGACCGGAATCCACGCCCGTATTGATGGAGTCCTGGACCGCGAAGGAGTTCATGCCGAACAGCTGGTAGGACTGGCCGAACAGCGTCTTGATGGCGCCGCCCCTGTCGAACTGCATGGTGGACTGCACGCCGACATTGGCGCGGCCGCCGCCCTCGACACGGTCGTAACCGGAGAACTTGTCGACGCTGAACAGGTTCGAGGCGTCGAACACCATGCTCTGCGCGTCCTCGTTCGGGAGCTTGCCGGCATAGGTCTCGTTCGGCCGAATGATGATCTGCGCGATCGGCTCGATGGTGGTCGAGCCCCAGGGCTGAACGTTGATGAAGGGGTAGCGGTATTCGAGGCCAACGGTCGGCATCAGGCGGAACGCCTGGGTGTCGCCGACAGGAAGATAGTTCGACACGCCCGGCTGGTTGGAGACCGAGGAGTTGATCGCATCGGCGCGGAGAATGGCGAACGGCGTCCAGATTTCACCGAACGGATCGGTGAAGGATTTGCGCCATTGCGCTTCGGCCGTCAGGCGGGTGTACGTGCCCGGGAAGCCGCGCATCAGGCACTGCGACGGCGTGCGCGCGAGCGGATCGGCCGATGCCGTCGTGCACAGGCTGTTGGTGTTGGCGAGCGTCGTGATCGGATCGAACACCGCGGTGTCACGCGACAGGTTCACGAAATTGGTCTTGTAGCTGAACTCGCCGCCGAAGACCGGATAGTTCAGCACGTTCGAATAGTCGATCACGGGGTAGACGACCGGCACCTGGCTCTGGTTGCCCGAGTAGCTCAGCCAGTACATCGTGCGCGCGTCGAAGAAGCTGCGATTGCCCACGCCGGTCAGGTAAAGCTGCGAGAGCGCATCCGTCGGCAGATACAGGAACGAGCCCAGCGGATCGCGATATTGCGACAACCGATAGTCCGAGAAGAAATAATAGTCGGACATCAGGACGCCGTCCCAACCCCAGACCCATTTGTCGTTCAGCGCGAACTGACCCTTGGTGTCGACGGCGCCGCGGAATTGCTTGTCGCCGGGCTGGCCGGCAAGCGCGCTCCGATCGAGCTGGTCGATGCCGTAGACGCGGATCTGATAGGCGCCGTCCATCAGGCGCTGGCGGAATTCGGCCTGGAACAGCACGCCCTGCTTGGACGTGATGCGCGGGCTGAAGGTCGCGTCCATGTCGGGCGCGATCGCCCAGTAGAACGGAACCTCGACGCCGTAGCCGAACGGCGTATTCGACGTGAAGCCCGGCATCAGGAAGCCGGTCTTACGCTTCACGGTCGGGTCGGGCGTCGAGAAATAGGGCATATAGGCGATCGGCACGCCGAAGAATTCGAGCTGCGCCGTCTCGAAATACAGCATCTTCTCCTGCTGGTCGTGGATGATGCGCGCACCCTTGACCTGCCATAGCGGCGGCTTCTTCGGATCGTCCTTGCACGGCGCGCAGGCCGTGTAGACGCCGTTCTCGAACACCGTGTAGTTGCCGCTGGAGCGATCGGAGCGGCTCGCCGCCATGCGGGTCTGGTCGGCCGTGTCGACGCGCAGCGAATCGACGAAACCGTCACGGTAGTCGTCGGACAGGTCCAGGATCTCGGCATAGGTGATCTTGCCGTCGGCATCCGTCATGCGGATGTTGCCTTCGGCATGGAGCCGCTTGGTCTTCTGGTCGTAGATGACCTTGTCGGCCTCGACGCTGGTGCCGTTGTAGAACAGCTGGACGTTACCGACCGCGGAGACGCGCGAATTGTTGTAGTCGTAGTCGACCTCGGTCGCCTGAACCAGCATCTGGTTGTCGTTGACGGCCTTCGGCGGCTTCGCACGCGGCGGCAGCGGATTGTAGGTGAAGCTCTGGGCGGAGGCCGGCGCCACAGCGGCAACGTCCACCACGCCACCGAGCGATGCCACGGCGGCGACAGCAAGCAGGAACCTGCGAATGGACAAGCCACACCCGTTCGCGCGCACCAATGTGCGCCGCGTCAAACGAGACACGGGCCCTCGGTGGACGGCCGTCACTATCCGTCCTCCTGATACAGCAAGGCCAAAAAGCCGGTGAGGCCGCCCACCACCACGGGCAACCACGCCGCAGCGATCGGATGCATCAACTCAGCCTTGCTCAAATCTTCAGTCACTTTCGACAGAACGTAGAGCAGAAAGCCTGCACCCACGCCACTCAAAACCATCTTCTGCACGCCGCCCATCCGGAAGAAGCGCAACGACACCGAGGCCGCGAGCATCACCATGGCGGCGAGCAAAAACGGCTGTGCCAGAAGCTTCTGATACTGGAGTCGGTATCCGGCTGTCGCGAAGCCCGAGCTTTCGGACGAGCGGATGTAGCTCGGTAGTTGCCAAAAGGACACAGTCTCAGGTGTGGAAAAGCTGTTGCGGACCTGCGCCTCGGTCAGCGTCGTCGGAATCTCCAGGCTGGCTTGATCGACCGGCGGCGAATCCAGCGAGAAGCGGCGGACGCCCTTGAACAGCCAACGGCCGGCCTCGAGCGTCGCCTCGCGCGCCTCGACCCGCTCCTTGAAGTGCTGCTCTGTGTCAAACCGGAACAGGGTGAGCCCAGTGAGCCGGACGCCCTGCTGCTCGCTGCGCGCCGCGTTGATGATGGTCTGGCCGTCATTGGTGACCTGATTGAGCCAGAAGCCGGAGGCGTCCTGAATGCCGCCGCCGGGCGCCGAGCCGAACAGCTCGGCTTCCATGCGCTTGGAGAGCTCGCGCAGATTGGCCGACATCGGATTGTAGGCGACGGTGGCGATCACGCCGATCAGCAGCGCGCTGCCGAGCGCCGGCGAGATGAATTGCCATGCGGAGACGCCGGCGGCGCGCGCGACCACGAGTTCGAGCCGGCGGGAGAGGGCGAGATAGCAGGTCATGGCGCCGATCAGCATGCAGAACGGCGTCAGCTTCTCCAGCAGCTGCGGCACGCGGAACAGCGAGGTCTCGGCCACCATCACGGCGGAGGCGGATGCGAGCCCCGAGGTCTTGCGCACCATCTCGATGTAATCGACCAGCACCAGCAACAGGAAAATGCTGGCGAACACGCCGAGCGCCGCGACCACGAAACGGCCGGCGAAATAGCGCCCGAGTGTGTTGGTGAGCATGCTCATGCGGTGGCCGGCCGTCGGAACAGCCGCGCGATGCGCGCGTTCGATCTGTTGATGGCCTCCATGAGGCGCGGCGGCGGCTCGACCACGAGGCCGCCAATGATGATCGCCAGCCCGAGGCCGATGGCACCGATGACCATCGCATATTGGACCAGCACCGCGCCCGGCGATTTCACCGCCATCACCGAGCAGGCAAAGCCGGCCATGCGCAGGCCGAACACGGCGAGAATCGATGAGCCGATCGAGAAGTTGCGGCTCTGGCGCGTGGTGCGAGGCGCACCGAGGAACGCGAAGGTCAGCACGGCAAAGGCGAAGGGATAGATCGGCGCCAGCAGGCTGTCATGCAGGGCCGAGCGGAACTGGCCGGGAATCTGCTTGTAGACAGGGTCGTCCTCGGACGGCGAGAGCAGCTCCCAGAGATAACGCTCGCGGATGCCGAGGGTGACGTCGCGGCCCTGGCCCGAGAACTTCGACATGTCGAAGCCGTAGCGGCCGAACGCCACCAGCGCGGGATCGCGCTTGCCGGCCTCGAAGCGCTGGAGATTGCCGGTCTCCAGCACCAGGAACGATCCGTTGTCGTTCTTCACGACTTCGCCGTGCTCGGCGACGATCGAGACCCGCTCGTTCGGATCGCGGCGGTCGTCGATGAAGATGCCGGCGAGGATGCCGCCGGGCTGGCGTTCGCGAATCCGGATCGTCAGGTTCTTGTCGAGCTGGGCGAAGCGGCCGGGCTGCAGGATGTTGGTGAGCACGTCGGCGGTGATCTCGGCGTCCCACTGCTTGATCCGCCGCATGCCATCGGGAGCGAGATAGGCCGCGATGAAGGCGACCAGCAGCGCCACCACGCAGGTGGCGTAGAAGAACGGATAGAACAGCCGGAACGGCGAGAAGCCGGCGGCATTCATCACGATGATCTCGGAATCGGTCGCGAGCTTGTTCAGCGTGTGCGAGATCGCGATCATCAGCGCGATCGGCGAGATGATCAGGACCAGCGCGGGCACGACGAGGCTGGTGATGCCGAGGAAGGTCAGGATGGTCTGGCCCTGGCTCGTCATCAGGTCGATGCCGCGCAACGCCTGCGTAATCCAGATCACGCCCGTGAGGCTGACCAGGACCAACGCAAACGACGCGAGCGTCGTGCGGAAGATATACCTATCGATTGACCCCATGCGCTACCGCACGAATCCCACCAAGTCCCCAATGCCGGCCGGAATTCCGGCTGTCCAACCAATCCCCGCAAAGGGATCCCCAAGGTCGGCCAACCATCTCATCCGCCGGCTTACTCTCTCAGTACCATCCCTTTGATCCGTCAACAAAATGGCTGCCCCGTGGCACCCTCAATATATGGTTAATATTTCCCTCGTTGTGGCCCCTCGGCCACGGGGGGTGCTTGGCATCTGCCGGGCCGGTGGCCCATAGTGCGGCACGCTCAGTGAATCGCCGTTCAGCTCCGGCCCGTGGCCGGGACCGCCGATCGGTAAAAAGCGCAATGTTTTTGAGGAGTTACTCATGTCCGATGCCATCAAGGTCGGCTTCGTTCCATTGTCTGCCGCCGTCCGTGGCATCATGGTCGTGTTCTGCGACGACGCTCTGAAGCTCGGCCCGGCGACCGCCAAGGCGCTCGGCGGCGCCACCGAACTCGTGAAGCGGGCGGCCATCGCCGCCGCCTTCAAGGGCAAAAGCGGTGCTGCGCTCGACATCCTTGCACCCGAGGGCGTGAAGGCCACCCGCCTGATCGTGATCGGCGCCGGCAAGGGGGCCGGCCTGAAGGCCAACGACTTCCTCAAATTCGGCGGCGTGGCGGCGAGCAAGCTTCCGGCCGGGGCGGCGGCCATGACCATCATGGCGGAACTGCCCAATGGCGCCATGACGAGCGAGCAGGCGGTCGCGATCGCCTCGGGGCTGCGGCTGCGCACCTACAAGTTCGACCGCTACAAGACCAAGAAGAAGGACGGGGAGGAGGGTGGCACGCGCGCCGACGTCTCGTTTGCGGTCGGCGATGTCGTCGCCGCGAAGAAGGCGTTTGCATCGGCTGCTGCAATCGTGGACGGCGTGGTCATTGCGCGCGACCTCGTCAACGAGCCGCCGAACGTACTTTTTCCCGAGGAGTTCGCGCGCCGCGCGGGCCTGCTCCGCAAGCTCGGCGTCAAGATCGAGGTGCTCGACGTCAAGGCGATGGACAAGCTCGGCATGGGCGCGCTGCTCGGCGTCGGCCAGGGCTCGGCGCGGCCGAGCCGCACCGTGATCATGCGTTGGGACGGCGGCAAGAAGGGCGAGGCGCCGGTTGCCTTCGTCGGCAAGGGCGTCTGCTTCGACACCGGCGGCATTTCGATCAAGCCGGCCGGCAGCATGGAGGACATGAAGGGCGACATGGGCGGCGCTGCCTGCGTCGTCGGCCTGATGCATGCGCTCGCGGCACGCAAGGCCAAGGTCAACGTCGTCGGTGCCATCGGCCTCGTCGAGAACATGCCGGACGGCAACGCGCAGCGCCCGGGCGACATCGTCACCTCGATGTCGGGCCAGACCATCGAGATCATCAACACCGACGCGGAAGGCCGCCTGGTGCTCGCCGACGTGCTCTGGTACGTCGCCAAGAAAACCAAGCCGAAATTCATGGTGGATCTGGCGACGTTGACCGGCGCCATCGTGGTCGCGCTCGGCACCGAGCATGCCGGCATGTTCTCCAACAATGACGAGCTTGCCGAGCGGCTGCTGGCGGCCGGCATCGAGAGCGGCGAGAAGGTCTGGCGCCTGCCGCTTGGCCCCGAATACGACAAGCTGATCGATTCCCAGTTCGCCGACATGAAGAACACCGGCGGCCGCCATGGCGGCTCGATCACCGCGGCGCAGTTCCTCCAGCGATTCGTGGACGGCACGCCCTGGGCGCATCTCGACATCGCCGGGACCGCCATGGGCGCGCCGAAGACCGACATCAACCACAGCTGGGGAAGCGGCTATGGCGTTCGCTTGCTCGACCGTCTGGTCGCCGACCATTACGAGCGCAAATGACCCGAGATGACTGAAGTCCTTTTCTACCATCTGCAAAACATGACGGTGGAGAACGTGTTGCCGCCGCTTCTCGAGAAATCGCTCGAGCGCGGCTGGCGCGTCGTGGTGCAATCGACTTCGCCGGAGCGCGCCGATACGCTCGACGCCCATTTGTGGACCTATCGCGACGATTCCTTCCTGCCGCACGCGACATGGCGGGTCAGCGACGCAGCCGAGCAGCCGATCGTGCTGGCGGTCGAGGAGGACAATCCGAACGGTGCCAATGTTCGCTTCCTCGTCGACAACGCCGCGCTGCCGCAGGACGCCCAGGGCTATGAGCGCATGGTGCTGCTGTTCGATGGCGACGATCCGGACGCGCTTGCGTTCGCCCGCAGCGCCTGGACGGATTGCAAGGCGCGGGGATTTGATGTCACCTATTGGCAGGCCGACGAACGGGGCCGGTGGCAGAAGCGGAATTAGCGGTCGCTCGCAATTAATGATAATTTGCACTTTTCGGGTGATGATGGCTTTTGTCACCTTCGTGCCGCAAAGTGATGTTGGTACAATTGCTTAGGGCCGATCCTTCACTCGGGGAATTAGTTTATCGTGCGACATCAAAAGCTTCCCAGCTCGCTCATAATTGCGTTGGCGGCCGTAGCCCCGCTGGTCGCGGGCTGTTCGGGCGGGACCGATCTGTTGTCCAGGGATGCCCAGTGGTTCAACACGCCCAGCCGCCTGTTCATCAAAAGCATCTCGATTGAGTCGCCGCCGCTGACCCCCGACAAGCCGGTTGGGGCCGAGGATCTGGTCAGCGCCGACGGTGCTTGTGCCGGCATGGCGCCGCCGCCCGGGCCGGCTGATGCGAATGCGTCGACGACCGCGCCGGCTCCCATGGGCGGCACCGTGGCGCTCGGCCACACCGAATGCGATGTGGTGCGCGGCATCGGCGCGCCCTCGAGCGTCAACCTCTCCGGTGATGCCGCCGGTAGGCGCGTCGCTGTCGTGACCTGGACGACCGGTCCGCGCGCCGGCATCTACACCTTCACGGCCGGCCGCCTGTCCTCGATCGAGGGCACGCCGGAAGCGCCGGTCATGCCGAAGGCGAGCAAGCCGAAGCCGAAGAAGAAGTCGGCGTAAGGCGAGCGTGCGGGGCGGCTACGGCCGTCCCTTCATTGCATCTTCGAACGACAGCATCTGACCACTGGGTCCCCGGAACGTCGTTCTCCGGGGCCAAATTGTCTCGATCTCACTGAGGACATCACGAGCGAGCGGTTTCCAGTCCACGTCTGGCTTCAGCGAGTAGATGCTGAGCGTCATGCCGTTATCGGCACGAGGCGAATGCACGCTTGCCAGCCAAGGCTCATCGTACACGTTGATGCTGATACCGGTCTCGTTGCACAGGTCCACTGTGCGCCATGTGCTGCGCCCGTTTGAACCTGTTCGTCGCCGCGAATTGACAGCGCATGTGCGTGACCGAAATCAGCGAATGTTTGCTCGAGTGTTCTCCAGTCTTCGGCAGGCACCTTCAAATTTGCATAAACCTGCGGTCCGACGGATGTGCGTCCGTCTCTGAACAGGTTGTGGCAGCTTCTGTCCCTTACGACGACCGGCAAGATGAAGACGCCACACGTCAGAAGCGCGGCCGCAGAAACGACACCACACGATCGCCGGGCGGCCCCGTACCGCATGGCCGCCCAAAAAGCGACGCCGCCAACAAGGCCCGGAAAACCGGCCAGTCCTACCGCGCGAATGTAGTCGATCCAGAAGAACAGGGTTGGCACGCCATTGACGATCGTTGGCTTCCCGTCAGTCGAAGCATTCTGGGTACTGAGCACGGACATCAATGCCAGGAGACCGAATGGTAGTGCTGCGACGACGAAGCCTCCGAGAGCGCAGGCTGCAATCCCGACGTCGGATCGCACACGGCGGACGAGAAGAAAGAGTGGAAGACCAAGCAGCACGGCGTGGGCCATTGCGACCATGAACGTCGTCATCATCAAGTTCAGGACTTGCGTGACGACAAGGATGTTGATCGGCTCTTCGATCTGCACGCAAAATGGGACGACGAACGCAACGGTCGCCCCAAACGCCGCAAGCAGGGTTGCTGCCAACAGCTGCAAATACTGCTGAAGTCGCATGTCCAGCGGTTGCCCACAGGTTGTCGTGGTGGATCCCACAACTGATCAACCTAAAGCATGATGCGGAAAATTGCGAAGCGGTTTCCGGAGAGTTCGTATCCGAGGCGATCCGCAAGTCGTTTTGCCCGGCAGTTCGGTTGCATCAGTGCGCGTTCAACGACCGGCGCCTGTTTCAAGAAGACGCTACACGCGAACAGGCAGCCCGAATGTGACAGTCTTCACATCCGCGGCCGGCCCGACATCGGCTCGCGGCAAATCTGGAGGGAATCTCCAGAATAATCACGCGCGTCTCAAGGAACTCTTCAAGAAACTCATGTTGGCGGCTGCTACGCCTCGAAAGGAGGGGCTAGATCGATCGAAGGATATTTGGATGTCCATTAACTCTGTGTTTTCCCCGGTTACGGGGCAACTCACCATTTTCGGCGACAGCGCGAATAACGGCCTCGTGATAAGTCGCGACAAGTCCGGCCGCATCCTGGTCAATAACGGGCACGTGAAAACGGTTGGTGGCGAACCCACGGTCGGCAACACCACCGCGATCGACATCTTCGGTCAAGGCGGTGACGACACGATCACCGTCGACGAATGCCACGGACCGATGCCGGCGGTGCACATCTTCGGCGGCGACGGCAATGACAGGATCACCGGCGGCTCGGGAGCCGATCTTCTGTTCGGTCAGGCTGGCAACGATTTGATCAAAGGGGGCGGCGGCAACGATCTGCTCTTCGGCGGAGCGGGTAACGACGTGCTGGACGGCGGCAGCGGCGACAACCAGCTGTTCGGCGAGGCCGGCGACGACGTCATGATCTGGAATCCCGGCGGTGGCACCAATCTGTTCGAGGGTGGTGAGGGCAACGATACGGCTCAGGTCAACGGAAACAACGGCGCCGAGACGTTCACGATCACGGCGAACGGCACCCGCGTGCGGCTCGACGGGACGGGCGCGGCGCCGTTCTCGCTCGACATCGGCACAACGGAAAATCTCGTCCTGCACGGTGGCGGCGGCGACGATGTCATCACCGCGGGCAACGGACTCGGCAGCCTGATCTCGCTGACGCTCGATGGCGGCGCCGGCAACGACAGGATCATCGGCGGCGACGGCAACGACCTCATCATCGGCGGCAGCGGCGACGATATCGTCAATGGCGGACGCGGCAATGACGTCGCCCAGCTCGGGAGTGGCGACGACACTTTCATCTGGAATCCCGGTGACGGCAGCGACACGGTCGAAGGCGGATCGGGCAGCGACAAGCTGCTTTTCAATGGGGCCAACATCAACGAGACCATCGACATCTCGGCCAATGGCGGCCGGGTGCGCTTCACCCGCGACGTCGCCAACATCACGATGGATCTCAACAGCGTCGAGCAGATCGAATTCGATGCGCGCGGGGGCGCCGACAACATCACCGTCGGCGACCTCACCGGGACCGGCGTCAAGCAGGTGCTGGTTGATCTCGGAGCCGTTCCGGGAGGGACGCAAGGCGACGGCGCAGCTGATACGGTGACCGTCAACGGCAGCAACGGCAATCAGCACATCGAGCTCACAGCCACGGGCACAACGGTAACGGTCACGGGGCTGCCAGAGGTCGTGACGATCGCAAATGCAGAGGCCGGCAACGACCGGCTGGTCGTGCGGGCGCTCGGCGGCAATGACGTGATCGATGCATCCACGCTCGGCGCGGCAATCGGGCTGACCATCGACGGTGGGGCGGGCAACGACACCATCACCGGCAGCCAGGGAGCCGACACCCTGATCGGCGGCGACGGCAACGACAAGGTCATCGGCGGCCGCGGCAATGACGTCGCGCTTCTTGGCGCAGGCGACGACATCTTCACGTGGAATCCCGGTGACGGCAGCGACACTGTCGAAGGCGGCACGGGAGCCGATACGTTGGTGTTCAACGGCGCCAATGTGGCCGAGACCATGTCGATCTCGGCGAACGGAAGCCGTGCGCTACTCACCCGTGACGTCGGTGCTATCGTCATGGACCTCGCTGCCGTCGAGCACGTGCAGATCGCGGCAGCAGGCGGCGCCGACAACATCACCGTCAACGATCTGACCGGGACAGGAATCACGCAGGTTGCCATCGACCTCAGTGCCGGCCCCGGCAGCCAGAGCGGCGACGGCGCGGCGGACCGCGTAACCGTGAACGGCACGAATGGTGACGACAACATATCCGTCGTGACCGCCGGCGGATCGATCGTGGTCAACGGCCTCGCTGCGCAGGTGACCCTTGCACACGCGGACGCCGGTGATGTGCTCGGCATCAACGGCGGACAAGGCAATGACGTCATCAATGCGTCTTCCATCAAGGCGGGACAGTCGTTCAGCCTCAACATCAATGGCGGCGACGGCAACGACACCATCACCGGCAGTGCCGGCAATGACATTGTGAACGGCGGACGCGGCAACGATTTCGCCAATCTCGGCGCGGGCGACGACACTTTCGTCTGGAACCCCGGCGACGGCAGCGACACCGTCGAAGGCTGGAAGGGCACCGACACGCTGGCATTCAACGGCGCCAATATCAGCGAGACCATCAACATCTCGGCCAATGGCGGCCGGGTGCTGTTCACGCGAGATGTCGCCGCCATTGCGATGGACCTGAACGGGGTCGAACATGTCGACTTCAATGCTCTCGGCGGTGCCGACAACATTACGGTCGGTGACCTCTCCGGCACCGGCGTGAGCCAGGTCGACCTCGATCTCGGCGCCAATGACGGCGCCGCGGATACCGTGACCATCAACGCAACCGGCGGCAACGACGTCATCACGGTGACCGAGCACGACGGCATCATCACGGTGTCGGGGCTTGGCCAGGACATCAACATCACCGATGCCGGCGCGGGCGACAGGATCGTCATCAACGGTCTCGATGGCGATGACGTCATCACGGCTTCCGGCTTGCACGGCGGCATCCAGCTCGTTGCCAATGGCGGCAACGGCGACGACGTGCTGATCGGCAGCCCCGGCAACGACACGCTGGCAGGTGGTGCCGGCGATGACGTGCTGATCGGCGGCGGCGGCCTCGACATCCTGGACGGCGGCACCGGCAACAACGTTGTTATCCAGGGCGGAGCGTTCGCGGCCGCGATGCTGCTCAACCAGGCCATGGCCGCGAGCTTCGTCCCGGCAGGTGAGGGCAACGGCGAGATGCCGCTGCCCGATCCGCACGCGGCGCAGAGCCAGGTGCTCGCACCGCCCCAGCACGCCTGAAGCTGGCGGCTGCGGCCCGGAGAACGCTCATGACCACCAACGCGGTCTCGGCCGATACGGGGCTCGATGCGTTGCTGACGCTGCTGCATCTGCAAGGTGTTGCGGCCGATCGCGAGCAGCTCAGGCACCGGCTCGGCGCGGCAAGCTTCGGCGCAGCGGATATCGTCCGCTGCGCCAGGTCTCTCGGACTTAAAGCGCGAACCTACCGAACGCAGTGGAGCCGTCTGTCGGACACCCCGCTGCCTGCGATCGCGATGCTGCGGGACGGCGGCTTCATGGTCATCGCAAAGGCCTCCGCCGACAAGGTGCTGGTACAGTCCCCGGAGGCGCAGCGCCCGGTGCTGATGGATCGCGACGAGCTGTGCGCGATCTGGGACGGCGGCTTGATCCTGATGGTCCGGCGCGCCGGCCTGTCCGACCTCGGCCGGCACTTCGATATCACCTGGTTCATCGGCGCGATCGGCAAATACCGGCGGCTGCTGGGCGAGGTGCTGGCGGCTTCGTTCTTCCTCCAGCTTTTTGCGCTGGTCTCGCCGCTGTTCTTCCAGGTCGTGATCGACAAGGTTCTGGTGCACCGCTCGCTGTCCACGCTCGACGTCCTCGTCATCGGCCTCGTCGTCGTCTCCCTGTTCGACACCGTGCTCGGGATCCTGCGCAATTACCTGTTTGCGCACACGACCAACCGTATCGACGTCGAGCTCGGGGCCCGCCTGTTCCACCATCTGCTGGCGCTGCCGATGGCGTGGTTTCAGGCCAGGCGCGTCGGCGATTCCGTGGCGCGGGTCCGTGAGCTCGAGAACATCCGCAATTTCATCACCAGCTCGTCGCTGACGCTTCTCATCGACCTGGTCTTCACCTCGGTGTTCCTCGCGGTGATGTTCGCCTATTCGGCGCAGATGAGCTTCATCGTGCTCGCATCGTTCCCGTTCTACATCGCGATCTCGGCCGTGGCGACGCCGCTGTTTCGCCGCAGGCTGGACGAGAAATTCCGCCGTGGCGCCGAGAACCAGGCCTTCCTGGTCGAGAGCGTCAGCGGCATCGAAACGTTGAAGGCGATGGCGGTCGAGCCGCAGATGCAGCGCCGCTGGGAAGAGCAGCTCGCCGGCTATGTCTCCGCGAGCTTCGGTGTCACCAGCCTCGGCAACACGGCAAGCCAGCTGGTGCAGCTCGTCAGCAAGGTCGTCACGGCCGCCATTCTCTATGTCGGAGCCAGGCTGGTGATCGGTGACGCACTGACCGTCGGCGAGCTCGTGGCCTTCAACATCTTCGCAGGGCGGGTGTCGGCCCCGGTACTGCGGCTCGCGCAGGTCTGGCAGGATTTTCATCAGGCGCGACTGTCGATCGCCCGGCTCGGCGACATCCTCAACAGCGCGGCGGAGCCTGCTTACTCCGCCGCCCGCGCGGGGCTGCCGCCGATCCGGGGCAACATCCGCTTCGAGCACGTGTCTTTCCGCTACCGGCCCGATGGGCCGGAGATCCTGCACGATGTCTCATTCGATATTCCAGCCGGACAAACCGTCGGCATCGTCGGATCGTCCGGTTCGGGCAAAAGCACCTTCGCCAAGCTGGTGCAGCGGCTCTACGTTCCGCAAGGCGGCCGCGTGCTGGTCGACGGAATGGATCTGATGACGACGGATCCGGCAGGGCTCCGTCGGCAGATCGGAATCGTGCTCCAGGACAACATGCTGTTCAACCGGTCGGTGCGCGACAACATCGCGCTGGCCGATCCAAGCCTGCCGATGGACCGCATTATCGACGCGGCGAAGCTGGCGGGCGCGCATGATTTCATTCTGGAGCTCCCCGAGGGCTACGATACGGTAGTCGGCGAGCGCGGCTCGACGCTCTCGGGCGGGCAGCGCCAGCGCATTGCGATCGCCCGCGCGCTGGTGGGCAATCCCCGGATCCTGATCTTCGACGAAGCCACCAGCGCGCTCGACTATGAAAGCGAGCGGATCATCCATGACAACATGAAGGAGATCGCGAAAGGCCGCACCGTCCTGATCATCGCGCACCGTCTGTCCACCGTCCGCGGCGCCGATCGCATCTTCACCCTGGAACGCGGCCGTCTGGTCGAGGACGGCACGCATGATGCGCTGATCAAGACCGGCGGCCGCTACGCCGCCCTGCATCGTCTCCAGGGAGGCATTTATGAGGTCGGCTAGCACTGTGCCGGCCGCTCGTCCGGAGCAGACCGTGATCCCGTTCCGGAATGGAAAGGACCGACGCGCCGAGGAAGTCGCGTTCCTGCCGGCGGCGCTGGAAATCACGGAAACACCGCCGTCGCCGATCGGCCGCGCCATCGCAATGGCCCTGATGCTGCTTGTCTGCGCGGCGCTGGCCTGGTCGGCCTGGGGCACGATCGACATCGTGGCGTCCGCAACCGGCAAGGTCGTGTCGAGCGGGCGAAGCAAGGTGGTCCAGCCGTTCGAGACCGGCGTTGTGCGTGCCATTCACGTGCAGGACGGGCAATCGGTCAAATCAGGCGACCTGCTGATCGAGCTTGATCCGACCGTGAACGCCGCAGAGCGCGATCGTCTGCACGACGATCTCATGGCCGAGCGGCTCAACGTCGCGCGCCTCCGCGCCGCATTGGCGGGCGGCGAAGAGGTGTCCGCCGATCTCGTCGTACCAGAGGACGCCGATCCCATGCTGGTCGCGACGCAACGGCAGCTCCTCGCCAATCAGGTCAGCGAGAACAGGGCCAAGCTCGCGGCACTGGCGCGTCAGGAAGCGCAGAAGGAGGCCGAACATCAGACGATTGCGGCGACGATTCACAAGCTTGATGCGTTGCTGCCGGTCACCCAGCAGCGTGTCGAGATTCGCAAGACGCTGATGGAGAAGGAGATCGGCTCGAAGCTGACCTACTATGAGACCCTCCAGCTCCAGATCGAGCAGCAGGAGGAGCTGCGCGTCCAGAGCAGTCGCTTGAAGGAGGCCGAGGCGGCCGTCGCCGCGATCCGGGAGACCCGCATCCAGGCCTTGGCCGAGTACAGGAAAAGTCTCTCCGACGAGCTTGCCAAGAGCGAACAGAAAGCCAATGGCGTCGCGCGCGATCTCATCAAGGCGCAGCAGAGGACGAGGCTTCAGCAACTGACGTCGCCGGTCGACGGCGTCGTGCAGCAGCTCGCGGTCCACACTGTGGGCGGCGTGGTCACGCCCGCACAGTCGCTGCTGGTGATCGTGCCGACCGATACGCGGCTCGAGATCGAGGCGATGATCTCCAACCGCGATATCGGATTTGTCGAGGCCGGACAGGGCGCCGCCATCAAGATCGACACTTTCAATTTTACCCGCTACGGGCTTCTCGCAGGCCGGGTCGTGAGCGTCTCGCAGGACGCCATCATTCGCGACCGGCCGCAGGAGCGCGGGAGCGACCGTGCGCTTGGGACGCAACGGGACAGCAGCGAGCCCAGCGGGCAGGAGTTGAGTTACAGCGCCCGTATCTCGCTCGATCGCAGCCAGATGCAGGTGGACGACCGCCTCGTCAATCTGTCCCCGGGGATGGCGGTGACCGTCGAGATCAGGACCGGCTCGCGCAGCATCCTGAGCTATCTCCTGTCGCCCCTGCAGCGTTACCGGCACGAGATCATGCGGGAGCGTTAGTTCCCGCATGCTGCCGACGACGCTTCGCGAGGCGCGCTGAGGACCGATCAGGCTTTTCGGCAGCTACACCATGCCGCGGACGCTCCACCCCTGATGAAGTCGTTTTCGTGTGGCCGCGCGGCCCGGAATGCGTACATAGGAGCAAGCAAAAAATTTGGAGGAAAGCATGCGGCTCATTGCCCTCGTATCGGCTCTGGCCCTGCCGTTTGGTGCGGCGCTCGCCCAGGACTATCCGGTCAGGCCCGTCACCATCTTGGTGCCGTTCGCCGCCGGCGGACCTACGGACACCATTGCGCGCCTGACGGCGGCAGGCATGGCGAAATCGCTTGGCCAACAGGTCATCGTGGAGAACGCGCCCGGCGCCGGTGGTACCATCGCCACGACCCGCGCCTCGCGAGCCCAGCCCGACGGATACACGCTGCTGATCCATCATGTCGGCCTCTCGACCGCCGCCACACTGTACCGCAACCTCAGCTATGACACGAAGACGGCCTTTGCGCCGATCGGGCTTGTGACCAATGCGCCGATGACCATCATCGCGCGTCCGGATTTTCCGGCCGACACGCTGAAGGAATTGGTCGCCTACGCCCAACAGCAGGGCGACAAATTGACCTATGCCAATGCCGGACTCGGAGCGGCGTCGCACCTCTGCGGCATGCTGTTCATGACGGCGATCCAGAAGCAGCTCACCGCAGTGCCCTACAAGGGCAACGGCCCCATCATGAACGATCTTCTCGGCAGGCAGATCGATCTCACCTGCGACCAGGCGACGAATACCACCGGCCCGATCATGTCGAAGCAGGTCAAGGCCTATGCGATCACCACCAGGGAGCGGCTGAAGAGCCTGCCCGATCTGCCGACGGCCGACGAGGCCGGCCTCAAAGGGTTCGAGCTTGGTGTCTGGCACGGCATCTATGCCCCCAAGGGCACACCGCCGGCGGTCGTTCAGAAGCTGACCGCGGCGCTCCAGTCCGCCCTTAGGGACTCCACGCTGATCGCCCGGTTCAACGACATCAACACGGAGCCGGTCCCGCAGGAGAAGGCGACGCCGGAGGCGCTGGCCGCGATGCTCGCGAGCGAAGTCGACCGCTGGGCTCCGATGATCAAGGCAGCCGGCCAATTCGCGGACTGAGCCATTTCTGCCCAATTCGTGCCGACATCGCTGCGTGAGCGGGCTAAGTCAGCAGGGTAAAGAACAGTCCATTCAACAGCTAATCACCGGGTAGCAAAATACCGGTACTGTGCATGGGGTTGTTTTTGCGATTTTGAGGTCGGCCCGGTCGTGGAGGCGTCAACCCGCCGCCGCGTCGAACTGCGTGCTCGCCTCGAGCCACTGCTCCTCGGCGCGCGCCAGCGCATCGGCCGCATTGGCGCGTGCTTTCGACAATTGCGCGGCCTGCTTGGGGTCGCGGGTGAAGATGTCGGGCAGGGCCAGCGCAGTGTCGATCTTGCTGATGATCGCGCTGACGCGGGCGATCTCGGTTTCGGCTTCCGCGATACGCTTCTTCAGCGAGCCGCGATTGTCCGATCTCGGACGCTGCGGCTTCTCGCTCGCGGCGCTTCGCTCGCGCGGGGCGGGCTCGCCATTGCGCGCGGACAGCACCAGACGGCGATATTCGTCGAGGTTGCCGTCGTAATTGGTCACGGTGCGATCGGCGACGATCCAGAGTTGATCGGCGCAGGACTCGATCAGATAGCGGTCGTGCGAGACCATGATGACAGCGCCGGGGAATTCGTTGATGGCTTCCGCGAGCGCGGCGCGGCTGTCGATGTCGAGATGGTTGGTCGGCTCGTCCAGGATGATCATGTTGGGGCCGAAGAAGGTCGCAAGTCCCAGCAGGAGCCGCGCCTTCTCGCCGCCCGACAATTTTCCAACCTTGGTGTCGGCCGCTTTGCCGGAAAAGCCGATCGCGCCGGCGCGGGCGCGTACTTTGGCTTCGGGCGCCTCGCCCATCAGCTTGCGGACGTGGTCGTAGGTCGAGGCATCCTCATTCAATTCGTCGAGCTGGTGCTGCGCGAAATAGGCGATCGACAGCTTGTCGGCGCGGGTCACTTTGCCCGAGAACGGCGCGAGGCGGCCGGCGAGCAGTTTCACAAGGGTCGACTTGCCGTTGCCATTGGAGCCGAGCAGCGCAATGCGGTCGTCATTGTCGACGCGCAAGGTGACGCGGTTCAGCACGGGCGCGTTCGGATCGTAGCCGACCACGACGTTGTCGGCGGCGATGATCGGCGGCGACAGGATTTTCTCCGGCGCGGGAAAGCTGATCTCGCGCACATCCTGGGTGACAAGCGCCGTGATCGGCTTCAGCCGCTCCAGCATTTTCACACGGGACTGCGCCTGGCGGGCTTTCGAGGCTTTGGCCTTGAAGCGGTCGACGAAGGCCTGCAGGCGCGCGCGTTCGGCTTCCTGGCGCTTGACCGCTTTGGCGTCGAGCATCTCGCGCATGGCGCGTTGCTCTTCGAAGGAGGAGTAGGTGCCCTTGTAAAGTGTGAGCTTGCTGCGATCCAGATGCAGGATCTGGTCGACCGAGCTTTCAAGAAGGTCGCGGTCATGGCTGATCACGATCACGGTGCGCGGATAATGCGCGAGGTGATCCTCCAGCCACAGCGTGCCTTCGAGGTCGAGATAGTTGGTAGGCTCGTCGAGCAGCAACAGGTCGGGCGCCGCAAACAGCGTTGCGGCGAGCGCAACGCGCATGCGCCAGCCGCCGGAGAATTCGGCGCAGGGGCGGAGCTGGTCGGTGGCGGAGAAGCCGAGGCCGGAAAGGATGGCGGCGGCGCGGCTCGGCGCCGAATGTGCATCGATGTCGACCAGCCGGGTCTGGATCTCGGCGATCCGGTGCGGGTCGGTCGCGCTCTCGGCCTCGGTGAGCAGCGCGTCGCGTTCGAGGTCGGCCTTGAGCACGACCGAGATCAGGCTCTCGGGGCCGTTCGGCGCTTCCTGCGCGAGGCTGCCGACGCGCCAGCGGGGCGGCAGGGTCACCGTGCCGTGCTCGGCCGCGAGCTCGCCGCGGATCACCTTGAACAGGGTCGATTTGCCGGTGCCGTTGCGACCGACCATGCCAACGCGGGATCCGGGCGTGATCTGCACGGAACTCTGGTCAATCAGAAGGCGTCCGGCGAGGCGGATGGAGAGGTCGGTGATGGCAAGCATGCGGCCTTGTCACCGCACCCGCGATCAAACGCAACCCGTTTTTCCGTGTCTGCAAGCCGGTGCGTGTCAACTCAGTGCGAATCGCGCTCGCGCTGCTTCAGCTCATTGAGGAGTTGCTCGAGGTGCGTCGGCAGCCTGGCTTCGGGCCGCAGGCTCTGCTGGAGCCGTTCGCCCACCGCATCGCGGATCGAGCGGCTGGTGCGCCGGTCGATTTGCTCGCTGTCATCGGCGAAAAGGCTAACCATCGCAGGGTTCCGTGTTCTCAAAGAAGCGACACGGTACCAAGTCCTTGGCCCCCAAATGGTTTCGCCACTCGCGGCGATTGCGCGGCATTCTAGCAAAAATTGTGTGAAGCCACGCAACACGCCCCTCTGAACACAAAGCCCCGGCGCTGGGGGACGCCGGGGCTTCGCTTGGAAGGTACCTTGGGGGGCTCAGGTACCCTTTTGGTTCAGGTATTCTTTGGTTCAGGTATTCTTGGAAAGGTGCTGTCGGGCTCAGTAGCAGCGGTTGATCATCCGCCAGCGGGGTCCCCAGGGGGTCGGGACCAGCCGGCGCACATAGCAGCCGCCATAGCCGTAGGAGACGACGGGGCCGCGGGCATAAAAGCGCGGTCCACCCCAGCCGTGGCCGTGGTGCCAGCCACCGCCGCCGTGCCAGCCGCCGCCGCCGCCATGCCAATGAGCGGACGCGGAGGTCGGCGCCAGCGCGGCACCAAGCGCGACCGCGGCAACTGCGGCGAGCGAAAGTTTCCTCAACATGGTGATCTCCTCAAAACTGCCGGCGCGGGGCTATCGCGTCGATGGAAAGGCCGCCGAAACGGTCCGCCTCGGGCAGAGGCTTTGGTTTCGATGGACCTGAGGTTATCCGAGCGAGGCTGAACCAAACCCTGACGAGGCCTTCAGATTGGGTTCATTTGGGTGAAATCGTCGTAATCCAGGTTGGCATTCGGGCCGCTGGCCTGCGGCGAAGCGCCCGCGAGTCGGTTTTGGCGGTCGCTTGCCGTATGGCGAAGGCGCCGATATAAGCCCGGCAACTCCGAACCACCGTTTTCTCTTCAAGGACAAGATCATGGCCATCGAACGCACCTTCTCGATCATCAAGCCCGACGCCACCGCGCGTAACCTCACCGGGGCGGTTAACGCCGTGATCGAGAAGGCGGGCCTGCGCATCGTCGCGCAGAAGCGCATCCGCATGAGCAAGGAACAGGCCGAGACCTTCTATGCGGTCCACAAGGCGCGCCCCTTCTTCGGTGAGCTCGTGGACTTCATGACCTCGGGCCCGGTGGTGGTCCAGGTGCTGGAAGGCGAGGGTGCCGTCTCCAAGTATCGCGACGTGATGGGGGCGACCGATCCGTCCAAGGCGGCTGACGGCACCATCCGCAAGCTCTACGCAAAGTCGATCGGCGAGAACTCCGCGCACGGTTCGGATGCGCCGGAAACCGCCGCCATCGAGATCGCGCAGTTCTTCTCGGGCAACGAGATCGTCGGCTGATCCGTCAGCCGATAAGGTAACGAGACGCGGCGAAAGGACGTAGTGTGAACTGGCTCTGGCAGATCTTCGATCCCGCTACGATCGGGGCATTCTTCACCCAGTTCCGCGTTGAGATGGCCGAACCGACCTTCTGGGTCGCGGTCGGCAAGATCATCTGGATCAACATCCTCTTGTCCGGCGACAATGCGCTGGTGATCGCGCTCGCCTGCCGCGGCCTCAAGCCGCGGCATCGGCTGTGGGGCATGATCCTCGGTGCCGGCGCGGCGGTGCTGCTGCGGATCATCTTCACGGGCATCGTCGCGAGCCTGATGGAGCTGCCGTACCTCAAGCTGGTCGGCGGTCTTGCGTTGATCGTGATTGCGGCAAAGCTGCTGGTGCCGGAACAGGAGGACGAGGACGGCGTCGAGTCGGCTTCGCATCTGTGGCAGGCCGTGCAGATCGTCGTCGTCGCCGACATCGTCATGAGCCTGGACAACGTCATTGCGGTGGCCGCGGCCGCCAATGGCAGCGCGCCCCTGCTGGTGCTCGGACTTGCCATCAGCGTGCCCTTGATCGTCGCCGGTGCGGCGCTGATCATGGCGCTGCTCGCAAAGCTCCCGGTTCTGGTGTGGGCCGGCGCGGCGCTGCTCGGCTGGATCGCGGGCGAGGTGATCGCGACCGATCCCGGCATCGCGCCGAGGCTGCACACGCTGTTCGACGGTCCGTTCGGCGCCTCGCTGGACAACATGCTCGGCGCCTTGCGCATCCCGCCGCAATTCGCCCATGGCGGCGGAGGCGGCGAATATCTCTGCGCAGCTCTCGGCGTCGTCGTCGTGCTGGTCGTCGGCTCCATCTGGCGCCGACGCAGCATGAGCGCAGCCGCGCTGGAATCATCCGAGCGCCACGCCAAGGCCTCGGCGGAGTAGATCTATCTTTTGAGCATGATCTTTTCGGAAAAGCGCTTCAGGCTTTTCCGGATCATGCGCTAGCGCCGCACGATCGAGCCGGCGCGGTTGATCAGACGGGCGAGCGCGCGGAAGCGGCTACCGACGCGGTCCGCGACGAGATCGCCGAGGCGGTGCTCGAACACCAGCAAGAGCTTACGGCCCACGCTGCGGAAATGCGTCGCGGGCAAGACGCCCGGACGCGCCGCCGAGATCAGATGCGCGACGCGGAAGGCCGCGCCCAGCAGGCGGGCGCGTTCGAGTTGCGCCGGCGTCAGCAACTCCTGCATGGCGACCGGCGGCTGGTTCTCCTCGCTGAGCCCCGCATAGCGATAGAACACGGACAGGCCGACGAAGGCGCGCTCGGTGTGGGTGATCGCGCCGAAATTGCCGTTGACGACGAGGCTCAGCGTCTGCTCGCCGCGATGGTCGGGATGCACCCGCCAGCCGATGTCGGACAGCAGGCACGCGGCGTGGCGCAGCCGGCGGTCCTCCTCGGTCTCGCGCAGCTTCACCACACGCGCGAGGCGGTCGGTCCAGGCGATCAGCTCGCGCGCGTGCTTTGCCGAACGCGACAGCAGCTGGTTCAGCTCCTCGGCCGCGCAGATCAGTCCGTCCTTGTTGCGTTCGGACTCCGGCAGCTTCTCGTGGAGCAGGCCCTCGCGCACGCCGAAGGTCGAGAACACGATGGTCTTCGGCTTCGCCACCCGGATGATGTGCTCGAGCACCAGTGCCGCATAGGTGAGGAGCGGGCGCCGGGCGTCGGCGACGATCTCGATGTCGGCGAGCATGCCGGCGGCCGCAAGCCGGCGGAGACGGCGGGAAAAATCGAGCGCCTCGGCCGCTGAAATCGAATAGCCGTGCATCACCTGGAGCGGATAGCCGCTCTGGATGATGTGGATGCGCGCAAGCGCGCGCCAAGTGCCGCCGACAGCGTAGAAGCTGCGGCCGCTCCCTGCCTTGAGCTGCGGCACCCCGTCGAGCGCTTCGCGCACGATGCGGTCGGCGCGTTTCAGGGATTTATGCGCGAGGTCCTGCAGCGCGAGCCCGCCGAGCGGCAGCGTCACGCCGCTGCGCACGGTGTTTTTGCGCACGTCGATCAGTTCGAGCGAGCCGCCGCCGAGATCGCCGACGATGCCGTCGGGATGATGGATGCCGGAGATCACGCCGAGCGCCGACAGCCGCGCCTCGCGCGGGCCCGACAGGATCTCGATCTTCACCGCGCAGATGCGCTCGGCCTTCGCGATGAAGTCGGCGCCGTTGGAGGCGTCGCGGCAGGCGGCGGTCGCAATCGCAAACACCCGTCCGACCTGCATCACCCGGCACAGCGCACGGAAGCGCTTGAGCGAGGTCAGCGCCTTGTCGACGGCGTCGGGGGCAAGCAGTCCCGTGCTCTGCACCTCGCGGCCGAGCCCGCACAGCGTCTTCTCGTTGAAGATCGGAATCAGGCTCCGCGTCAGTCCCTCGTAGACGACGAGACGGACCGAGTTGGAGCCGATGTCGATGACCGCGACGCTCGAGCCGCGCTTGCGCGGCCGCTTCACGTCGACGATCCCGGATCAGGATTGATGACGTTCATTACGGCGCGTGAGGCGGCGCGGCGAGGATTCCTTGAGCGACTTACCACGGCCAGACAGACTCGGATTTGTCATGAAGTAGTTGTGGACGTTGAAAGGCTCCTCGCCCTTCGCGGTCTTCATACGCGTTGAGGACCCGTCCGGCAACAATTGCCAGCTCTGTTCATTGTCCTTGAGATTCGCGACCATGATCTGTTCGAGAACCTGCTGATGCACCGTGGGATTTTGCAGCGGACACAGCACCTCGACGCGGCGGTCGAGATTGCGCGGCATCATGTCGGCCGAGGAGATATACACAGCCGCTTTCGCGCTCGGCAGGCCCTGGCCCATGCCGAAGCAGTAAATTCGGCCGTGTTCGAGGAATCGTCCGATGATCGACTTGACGCGGATGTTCTCCGACAGTCCGGGAATACCGGGCCGCAGGCAGCAGATACCGCGCACCACGAGCTCGACCTGCACGCCGGCCTGTGAGGCCTCGTAGAGCGCGTCGATGATGTCGGGATCGACCAGCGCGTTCATCTTCATCCAGACCGCACCGGGCCGGCCGTGCCGCGCATGCGCGGTCTCGCCCTGGATGTGCTCGATGATGCGCTTGCGCAGGGTCAGCGGCGACACCGCCATCTTTTCCAGATCGCTCGGCGCGGCATAGCCGGTAATGAAGTTGAACACGCGGGCAGCGTCGCGGCCGATGGTCGGATCCGAGGTGAAATAGGAGAGGTCGGTGTAGATGCGCGCGGTTACCGGGTGGTAGTTGCCGGTGCCGGTGTGGACGTAAGTTGTGAGGCTGCCGCCCTCGCGGCGCACCACCATCGAGAGTTTTGCGTGCGTCTTCAGTTCGAGGAAGCCGTAGACGACCTGCACGCCGGCGCGCTCGAGGTCGCGCGCCCAGCGGATGTTGGCCTCCTCGTCGAAGCGCGCCTTCAGCTCGATCAGCGCGGTGACGGATTTGCCGGCTTCGGCAGCTTCCACGAGCGCGCGCACGATCGGTGAGTTGCTGGAGGTGCGGTAGAGCGTCTGCTTGATGGCGACGACGTCGGGGTCGCGCGTCGCCTGCTGGAGAAACTGCACCACGACGTCGAAGGATTCGTAGGGGTGATGGACGACGAGGTCCTTCTGCCGGATCGCAGCGAAGATGTCGCCGCCTTGCTCGCGGACGCGCTCGGGATGGCGGGGCACGTAAGGGGTGAATTCCAGGTCGGGCCGGTCGAGGCGGGTGAGCTGCGAGAGCTCGTTCATGGCGAGCACGCCATCGACCAGGAACACCTCGTCGTCCGCGGTCGACAGGGCATGCTGCACGAAGCTGCGCAGCTGTTCCGGCATCTTGGCGTCGATCTCGAGCCGGATCACCGAGCCGCGGCGGCGGCGCTTCAGCGCCGTCTCGAACAGGCGCACGAGATCCTCGGCCTCTTCCTCGATTTCGAGTTCGGAGTCGCGGATGACACGGAAGGCGCCCTGGCCGTGCAGATTGTAGCCGGGGAACAGGCGGTTGATGAACAGCGCGGTGGCCTGCTCCAGCGAGATCAGCCGGACGACCTTGCCCTCGGCCGGCAGGCGAATGAAGCGGTCGATCTTGCCGGGCATGCGGATCAGCGCGTTCATCTGCTTGCCGTCGGCGGCGCGCGTGAGCTGGAGCGCGATGGTGAAGCCGAGGCTCGGAATGAACGGGAAGGGGTGGGCCGGGTCGATCGCGAGCGGAGTCAGCAGCGGGAACACGTTGCTGAGGAAGTAGTCCTCGACCCAGGTTCGTTCCGCCTTGGTGACTTCCTTGCCCTCGACCAGCACGATGCCCTCGTCGGCGAGTGTCCCGCGCAGGTCGCGCCAGATTGCCTGCTGGTCGGAGGCAAGCTGCGAGACGGTCCGGTTGATGAGCGCGAGCTGCTCGGACGGGGTCAGACCGTCGGGGCTGCGCTCGGCAATGCCCTCGCGCACCTGGGCCTTGATGCCGGCGACGCGGACCATGAAGAACTCGTCGAGGTTATTCGCTGAAATCGACAGGAATCGTACCCGCTCCAGCATGGGGTGGCTGGGATTGACCGATTCCTCCAGGACGCGGCGGTTGAAGTGCAGCCAGGAGAGCTCGCGATTGATGAACCGCTCGGGGCTCGATGCGATCGCCGGCGGGCCTTCGGCCTCCGGGGCTTTTTCTTTAATTTCAACAGCTTGCGCAGAGTCCATCAGAAGTCGATCCATCCAGTTCGCCCCAATTTGCGACTTAGCCGCAAAACCCGCGGGAGCATGTGTTAGAGCGATGACGTTTCGATGACATTGATGTTCCGCCGCCCGGCCGCGTCAAGCCGCCTTGGTCAGACATCCCGGAGCAGCTCGGCCGCCAGGGCCCTTGTGACGGGACGGCCGAGGCGCAGGGCCTCGCTGTCCAGCAGGTCGACTGCCCGTCGGGCGGCGGCCGAGGACCGCTCCAGGCGAGTGGCGAGGTAGCTGACCACGCTCTCGTCCACCGCGAGCTGGCGGTCGGCGCAGAATTTGACGATCAGGCCGCGGAAGAGCTGGTCGTCAGGCGGCAGCAGCGAGATAACGGGGACGGCGCGGAGCCGCGAGCGCAGGTCGGCAAGCTCGATCTCGAGAGAAGCGGGCGCCTCGCGTCCGGTGAAGAGGACGAAGGCGCCGTCCTCACGGGCCAGATTCATCAGATGGAACAGGGCGCGCTCGTCGAATTCCCTGGCCTTGGGGTCCTCGACCACCAGCGCGCCGGTGGCGAGCGCAGCCGGGACGGCTTCGGCGGTCAGCCCATTGGCCGTGGTCGAGCGGGCGCCCGAAGCCTCGGCCCAGATCGCGGCGAGATGGCTCTTGCCGCTTCCTTCCGGGCCGGCCAGCCACATGATCCGGTTCGGCCATTCCGGCCAGGCGTCGACCAGCGCAAGACCGGCGGCATTGACGGGGCCTTCGAGGAAATTGTCCCGGCTCAGGCTCTCCGCATGCGGAAGCGAAAACGCCAATTGTCGGGGATGGACGCGGCCTGGCACGCTTGCTTTGCTCCGTGCCGGCGTGCCGGCTTCGTTTGACGAGATGCGACTTCATCGAGCGGGAGTTGGCCTTTTACGGGGCCGCTTCCCAACTCACTTGGCCTCGATCGTGCTCATGTGCCGCAACCACTCAACGAGATAGAGCGACACGGAGGAGAGCGTGAAGACCGTAACGAGGCCCATCAGGATGATATCATAAGGACCGGCTTTGAAGCCGAAGGCGAGGGCGGCCAGCACCAGCGCTGCGAACGCCACCTGGGCCACAGTGTTGAGCTTGGATACCTTCGAGGGCTTCATCTCCACAGGGCGGTCGAACAGCCACGATATGATCACGGCGGCGACGATCATGATGTCGCGCGAGACCACCAGGATGACGATCCAGCGCGGAATCGCGCCCCAGATGCCCAAGGCCATGTAGATCGAGACCAGCAGCGCCTTGTCGGCGAGCGGATCGAGCAAGGCGCCGAGCTCGCTCGTCATGTTGAAGCGCTTGGCAAGGAAGCCGTCGACCGCGTCGCTGATCCCGGCGATCAGGAAGACGGCGAACGCCACCTCCATTTGGCTCGACACGATGGCCCAGACGATGATCGGGACCAGCATGATGCGGCCCAAAGTAATGATGTTCGGTATACTCACACGGCGCTTCCCGGCACCCGGCCTGACCTCGAATTCGGCCCTTTGGAGGCTGAACCGGTTGATATCTCTACATAGTATACGGAGGCGCGCCATGCGAGCCATTGCGCGTCCCCGGAATTCGACGTAACCAGCCGCAAACCCACTGGAAATCGGGCATGACCGACCGCAAAAACGGCCTCACTTACGCCGATTCAGGCGTCGATATCGACGCGGGCAACCGCCTGGTCGACCTGATCAAGCCAATGGTGCGCGCAACCGCGCGGGCCGGCGCCGACGCCGAAATCGGCGGATTCGGCGGCCTGTTCGACCTCAAGGCGGCCGGTTTCAAGGATCCCATCCTGGTGGCCGCGACCGATGGCGTCGGCACCAAGGTCAAGATCGCGATCGAGACCGGCCTGCATGGCGGGATCGGCATCGATCTCGTCGCCATGAGTGTCAACGATCTCGTGGTGCAGGGCGCCGAGCCGCTGTTCTTCCTGGACTATTTTGCCTGCGGCAAGCTCGATCCGGAGGCGACCGCATCGATCGTCGCCGGTGTCGCCGAAGGCTGCCGCGAATCCGGCTGCGCCCTGATCGGCGGCGAGACGGCCGAGATGCCCGGCCTCTACAAGGACGGCGACTACGACCTCGGCGGCTTTGCCGTCGGCGCCGCGGAGCGGGGCACGCTGTTGCCGCGCAAGGACATCGCCGCCGGCGATGCCGTGATCGGGCTCGCCTCGTCGGGTGTGCACTCCAACGGTTTCTCGCTGGTGCGCAAGATCGTCGAACAATCCGGCCTCGGTTTCGGGGCGCAGGCGCCGTTTGCGCCCGTCATGACGCTCGGCGGCGCGCTGCTGACGCCGACGCGGCTCTACGTCAAATCCTGCCTGCGCGCGATCCGCGAGACCGGCGCGGTGAAGGGGCTTGCCCACATCACCGGAGGCGGCTTCACCGACAACATTCCGCGCGTGCTGCCGAACCATCTCGGCGTCGGTATCGATCTGGCGCGCCTGCCAGTGCTGCCGGTATTCAAATGGCTGGCAGCCCAAGCCGGCATCGCCGAACTCGAAATGCTGCGGACCTTCAATTGCGGGATCGGCATGATCGCGATCGTCGAGCCGGACAAGGTCGACGAGGTCGTGGAGGTCTTCACTGACGCCGGTGAGACCGTCGCACAGCTCGGTACCGTGATCCCGGCTGAGGGCGAGCACCGCGTTATCTATAACGGCCACCTCGATCTGGCGCTGTGATGAAACGCCGCGTCGCCATCCTGATTTCCGGCCGCGGCTCCAACATGGCCGCGCTGATCAAGGGTGCGGCCGCGCCGGATTTTCCGGCGGAGATTTCGCTCGTCATCTCGAACAAGGCCGATGCGCAGGGGCTGGAAAGGGCCAAAGCGAGCGGCGTGAAGACGCTGGTGATCGAAAGCAAGCCGTTCGGCAAGGACCGCGCCGGCTTCGAGAAGGTGCTGCAAGCAGCGCTCGATCAGCACGGCATCGAGCTGATTTGCCTCGGCGGCTTCATGCGGCTGTTCACAGCCGAATTCACAAAAGCCTGGTACGGGCGGATGCTCAACATCCATCCCTCGCTGCTGCCGTCGTTCCCCGGTCTCGACCCGCACGGCCAGGCCTTGCGCGCCGGCGTCAAGCTGTCCGGCGCAACGGTGCACTTCGTGATCCCCGAGACCGACGCCGGCCCAATCGTGATGCAGGGCGCGGTTCCGGTCAGCGACCACGACACGGCGGACACACTGTCGGAGCGTATCCTCGAAGTCGAGCACCGCATCTATCCCGCAGCGCTGAGCCTGCTCGCGACCGGCAAGGTCCGGATCGAAGGCGATGTGTGCAAGACCGCGGGCAGCGGGCCGTCGGAGAATTTTCTGGTTGCGCCGTTGGTGCGGTGAAGCGCCGTCGCACTCGGAATACTTTCATCCCAAACAAAAACCCCCGGCAGAGCCGGGGGCAACGTCATGATCCCTCGCGCAGACCGCGAGAGAAATCAGGAGACCTTGAGGTTCTCCGCGGATGCTTTGCCGCGGTTCTCCACGAGGTCGTATTCAACCACCTGGTTTTCATTGAGGGTGGAGAGTCCGGCGCGCTCGACGGCGGAGATGTGGACGAAGACGTCCTTGTCACTGCCGTTCGGCTTGATGAACCCATATCCCTTGGTCGGGTTGAACCATTTGACGGTGCCCTTTTGCGGCATCCTCAGTCTCCTCCGCTAGATACAAAAACGACGCGGCCGCTTTTCGCGTGCCACGCCACAAACGGGCTTCCGGTAGTCTGTTCGAGTCTTGAGTCTCAATGTCGCGAAACGCACAGTCGAGCGGCCAATTCCGATTGTGTCCGATATTGCAACATGAAAATCGCCCGTTAGCAAGCCGCGCGCGAATTTCAAGTCCGGGCCCGGGGTCGTCATCTGCAATTTACGACCTGTGGCCGGGGAACCACAATCGAGGGCAATCGCCTCGGCGATGAGGTCTGGACCGATTGACCCTCGGGGGCAGTTCAGCACAAATCGTCGCATGCAGTGTGGCGCGTGTTGCATTTTTGCGCGCCGCCATTTTGCTTTGGGATTCATCGTCATGCGCTGCACATTGCAGCTTTCCAGGACGCGGCGGGTGATTGGCGGAGACCGGGTTCGTCGGACGGCGGCCAAGGTCGCGAGTGCCATCGTGCTTGGCTTGGTGACGACGGCTGCTCCCGTTCTCGCTCAGGTCGCCCCGCCGCTGCCACCGCCACCGCCACCGCCTCCCACGCCGTCGGCCACCTCCACCAATTACGACCAATCGGCCGGCAACAGCGCGCTCAATCTCGGGTCGAATTTCCTGGAGCGGCTCGGAAACCAGGCATCTGGCGGCGTCAACCGGGCGTTCCGGACCAATCCCGGCGGCGGCGGCGCATCGGCGGGCGCGGAAGATCCGCGCTACCGCACCTGGTTCGAGGGCTACGGCATCTCGGTCCGGACCGATGCGCAAGGAGACTTTGTCGGCGACAAGCGGAAGACCTTTGGCGGTGTCGCGGGCTTTGGCGCGCGGCTCGCACCGGGCGTCAATCTCGGCTTCTCAGTCGACCAGAGCCACACCGACATCGACGTGCCGCTCGCGCTCCAGTCCGCGACGCTGGACCTGACGCAACTCGGCTTCAGCGGCTCCGTCGACAAGGGCCCGTGGACCTGGGCTTTCGCGCTGGTGCACGGTTTCGGCAAGGTCCGCTCCAGCCGGGATACCGGCCTGGGCCTTGCGACCGCGGGTTATCGCGCCGCAGTCGACGGCGCGCTGAGCGAGATCAGCTATTACTGGACCAAGGACCAGATGCGCATCGTGCCCAAGGGCGCACTGGAATATGTCCGCGCCACCAGCGTCGCGTTCCAGGAGGTTGGCGGCCTCGATCCACTCAATGTCGGCTCGACGGCGCTCTCGCGCGCGCGCGTCATGATCGGAGCCGAGATCGGACGCTACTTCATCTTCGACCAGAAGATCCTGGACCTGTCCGCCTACGGCAAGTTCGTCGACAATTTCCATCAGAACCTGGGATCGGTGCAGGTCAGCCTCGGGACCCAGAGTATCGTCGTTCCCGGCATCGGCGAGAGCCGCTACGGCATGGATGCCGGCGCCTCGGCCTCGCTCAGCCTGACCAACACGGCGCGGCTCTACGTCAACTATGACGGCAAGTTCCGCAGCGAGCTGACGTCGCACCAGGGCACGGTCGGCTTCGAATATCGGTGGTGAGGCGAAGCCTGCCCACGTCCGCCCAGAGCGGGATCTGGAAAACCGCGAAGCGGTTTTCCGGAGAGATCATGTTCAAGCTTCAAGTCGGCATTGCCGCGACATAACCCGTCAATCCAAAGCCCTCGCGCGCGGCCGTCATCATCGGCGCCAGCGCGTTCGGGTGGATGAACTCGTCGCGGAAACAGGGATGGATCTTGGGATCGAAGATTTTCTTCAGCCAATCGACCACGATCTTGTGGCGCTCGGAGGCGCGGAACTCCTTGTGATAGGTGAGCCAGAGATCGGCGTGGTGGCTGACGCCGAGATCGACGGCAACGAGCGGGGCGCCGAGCGCGATCGAGACCGTCGGCAGGAACCCGATGCCGGCGCCGCGCTCCACCGCATAGAGCACGCCGACCGAGGAATTGGTCTTGATCCCGACGATGCCCTCGAGCGACTTCAGTCCGAGCACGCGGGCGTAGGCGCCGTCGTCAACCTGCGGGGCGCTCTGCTTGATGATGCGATGGTCCTTCAGCTCGGCCAGGCTCGCCGGCACGCCGTAGAGGTTTTCGTACTCCTTGGACACGAAGGGATAGATGTGCAGCCGGCCGAGCTTGGCGACGATCAGATCGGGATTGGTCGGCGGCTCGAGCTGGATCGCGATATCGGATTCGAGCCGCGCGACGTCGGCCTGTTCCATCGCGCAGCGCAGATCGACGGTGATCTTGCGATAGGTCTTCTGGAAGTCGATCAGTCGCGGCAGGATCCAGAAATTGCCGGGGCCTTCCGTCACCGCGACGCGCACGGTGCCTGACATGTCGTTCGACGATCGCGAAGCACGCCGGAACACGTTGAAGGCATGACGCTCCATATGCGCGACGTCGGCGATCATCGCGCTGCCTTCGTCGCTGAGCGTGAGCCCGCTCTGGTCGCGCAGGAACAGCTTGCAGTCGATGCTCTCTTCGAGCCGGTCGATCCTGCGCATCAGGGTGGTGGAGGTGAGCCCGAGCTCCTCGGCGGCGTTGCGGAAGCTTTTATATTTTGCGCAAGCTAAAAACAGTTTCAAATCGTCCCAGGACATATCCAGGGCTTCTTCACGGTGCTGCATCATCGCAGCACCCCGGTGCAATAACTGCTGCATACGCCTGATCCCCAGCCGCTAAGCTCTTGGCCATAGCGGGGTACGAAAGCCGCGAACGATAGAGGGGTGACATGGGTATTGAAAGGGGCTCGTTTGCCGCAAGGCATGATTTCGACGCATTGCCGCTCAGTCCGGATGTCGACGTCCGTCGCGCCCAGTTTTCCGAAATCGCCGCGCTTTCGCAGTTGGCGCACCGGCTGGTGCCGGGTGTTCGGATCGGGGCGGCGGAGCTTGCAAAATATTTCGCCTTTGATCCCGAGAGCATCCTGACTTTCAGCCGGAAGGGCAACCTCGTCGGCGGCATGGCCTTCCTGTTTCTCAACGATCGCGGGCATGATGCGCTGCTGCTCGACGAGATCTGCCTCACCGCGCCGGAGACGCGCCATCTCGCGTCCGCGAAGGAAGACGTTTCCGCCATCTACATCTGGGCGATCGCGGCGACGGGGCGCGGCGTCGCCGGTCTCGGCAAGGCCGCGGCTCATCTGAGGCAGCTAAGGTTTCGCAACGCGGATTGCTATGCGCAGCCGTCAACCGTGGCCGGACGCGACATCATGAAGGCGACGGGATTCGAGCCTGTTCCAAGCTTCCAACCCGATCTCTGGTGCTACGAGCGGCCCTGGCATCGGCAGCCGATGCGCATGCCGGGCGCGATCATTCAAGCAAGGAGTTTTGCAGATGCACGGTACTAGGATTCCTCTCGCGAAGCCCGATTCCCGCGCCATCACCATTCGCCTCGCACGCGATCTCAGCGATCTCATGCTGGTCACCTCGATCCGCTCGGCCGTCTATCTCGCCGAGCAGGATTGCCCGTTCGACGAGGAGTTCGACGGCAACGACATGGTCGCCGCGCATTTCATCGGCTATGTCGGCAACGAGCCTGCGGGCTGTCTGCGAGTGCGGTTCTTCGGCGATTTCGCCAAGGTCGAACGACTTGCGGTGCGGCACCAATATCGGCGCTCGCGGGTCTCGTTCAAGCTGGTGCAGGCGAGCGTCGACTATGTGAAGCGCAAGGGCTTTCGCAAGATCTACGGCCAGGCGCAGGACCGGCTGGTCGATTTCTGGGCCCATTTCGGCGCCAAGCCGCTCGGCCACAATCGCAAGATCACTTTCTCCGACTTCTCCTACACGGAAATGCTGCTGGAGATCGAACCGGGCCCGGATGCCATTACGCTGGACAGCGATCCGTACGTGATCATCCGACCCGAGGGCGATTGGGACCGGCCGGGCGTGCTCGACGCCTCGGCAGGACGGGCCGTGACGTCGCCGCTGCGGGACGTCGCGCTCGCTGGCCGTTGAAACTGGTGCAGCTGCGCGCAAAAACATGCTGGTTTCCATCACCGACGATCCGCCGATCCTGGTCTGCGCGGATCTCCAGGTCGAATATCTGACCCCCGGACGTCGCCACGTCATCCTCGACGGCGACGCCGCGACGGCGCGCTGCGTGGAACTGTTGACGTTCTGGCGAGACAATCTCTGGCCGGTGATGCATCTGAAGCGCATCGCGCAGGCCGCCTGGTTCAATCCGGCATCCAAGCTGACCGATTGGATCGCGGAGGCGAAGCCGCGGCCTGGAGAAATGACGTTCGAGCACCCGCTGCCGTCGGCCTACAGTTCGGCGCGTTTTGTGGACTACATGTCCAATATCCGCAATGTCCGTTGCGTGCTCGCGGGCTTTTCCCTGGACGAAACGGTCCTGGCCACCGCCATCGACGGGTTTCACCGCAGTCATCGCTTCCAGGTGGTGGCCGACGCGGTGGCCTGCCGGCAGCCGGGGACTGGCGATGCTGCCGCCTACAAGCATGCGGTAGTGAATGTGATCGGGAATTTTGCTACAATCCAGTCCAGCGCCGAACTGATCAGAACCAGCGGCGCCGTTGCGGTGTAGGCGGCCGCGATCGACGGATGGAGTGGGACATTGTCACGGGGAGATCAGCTCGAGGAGCTGGCAAGCGACCTGTCGCGTGCCGCCGAGGCGGCGCGCCGTCTTGGCCTGCCCACGACGGTGTATCTGCTCTCGATGGCGCTGGTGGAGGTGCGGGAGGCCGCTGCCGGCGATAGCGATGGAAATGACGACGGCGCGGCGTGACAGCTGCCCGATGTGCGGCTTTGTGCAACGCTGCTGAGCGCTTGCTGCCGACGAATTGACGTTGCAAGTTTTGCGCGGTGGCAATAGCCAAGGAGCTGGATCATCAAGTGATGACGCTGGCCGCGCCGGCGACGTGACGCTTTCAAGGATGCCTGCAAATGTCCATGTTGCCCAATTCGCAAGAGGCCCGGGATGTGGCCTACCAGCTCCATCCCTACACCAACGCGCGCGCCCATCAGCAGGCCGGTCCCCTGGTGATCGAACGCGGAGAGGGCCCTTACGTGTTCGACGCCTCGGGCAAGCGCTATTTCGAGGCGATGGCAGGCCTGTGGAGCGTCGGGCTCGGCTTCAACGAGAAGCGGCTGGTCGAAGCCGCGCACAAGCAGATGCAGGCGCTGCCGTTCTATCACACCTTCTCCGCCAAATCGCACGGGCCCTCGATTGATCTCGCCGAGAAGCTGGTGGCGCTGTCGCCGGTGCCGATGAGCAAGGTCTTCTTCACCAATTCCGGCTCGGAGGCCAACGACACCGTTCTGAAGTTGATTGCCTATCGCTCCAATGCGCTCGGCCAGCCACAGCGCAAGAAGGTGATCAGCCGGATGCGCGCCTATCACGGCGTCACGATTGCGTCCGCCAGCCTCACCGGGCTGCCGAACAACCACCGCTCTTTCGACTTGCCGCTCCCGAACATCCTGCACACGGGCTCGCCGCATTTCTACAAGGACGGCGCGCCCGGGGAGAGCGAGGAAGCCTTCGCGACGCGGCGGGCCGAGGAGCTCGATGCGCTGATCCAGAAGGAAGGCCCGGACACGATCGCGGCGTTCTTCGGCGAGCCGGTGATGGGCGCGGGCGGCGTCATCGTGCCGCCGGCGACCTATTGGGACAAGATCCAGAAGGTGCTGAACAAGTACGACATCCTGTTGGTTGCCGACGAGGTCATCTGCGGCTTCGGCCGCACCGGCAAGATGTTCGGCTGCGAAACCTACGGCATCAAGCCCGACGCGATCGTGGTCTCCAAGCAGATCACCTCGAGCTATTTTCCGCTGTCGGCCATCATGATGAACGATCGTATGTTCGAGCCGATCGCCGATGAGAGCAATAAGATCGGCGTGCTCGGCCACGGCTTCACCGCGGGCGGCCATCCCGTCGGCTCGGCGATTGCGCTGGAGAATTTGAAAATCATCGAGGAGCGGGGCCTCGTTGCGCATGCCGCCGAGCTCGGTGGCTACATGCAAGGCAAGCTGCGTGAACTCACCAGCCATCCGCTGGTCGGCGAGGTCCGCGGTGTCGGCATGATCGCGGCGATCGAACTGGTGCTGGACAAGGCGCGCAAGACGGCTGCGGCAACGCCGGGCGCCGTCGGCGGCATGGCCAGCCGCATGCTGCAGGAGCGCGGCGTGATCTCGCGCAACATGCTCGATGCCATCGCCATCTGCCCGCCGCTGATTGTCACCAAGGCCCAGATCGACGAGCTGGTCGCGGCGATTTCAGGTGTGCTGGACGACATGAAGCCGGAAGTGGCGAAGCTGACGCCGGCGTAGGAGGAGCTTTCAGCTTTCACCTCGTCATTGCGAGGAGCGAAGCGACGAAGCAATCCAGACTGAATCCGAGAAAAGATTCTGGATTGCTTCGCTGCGCTCGCAATGACGATGTAGCGAGAGCGAGGGATCGGGGCCTATTCCGCCCGCTGAACCCCGATCACGCGGCCTTTCTCCACCGCCAGCGCCAGCTCGCCGCGCTTCAGTTTCAGTGCGGCCTCGCCGAACAGCTCGCGGCGCCAGCCGCGTAGCGCCGGCACGTCGGCCTCGTCGTCGGCCGCGATCTCCTCGAGATCGTCGACGGTCGCAATCACCTTGCTGGCGACCGCGTGGCGCTCCGCGGTCATGCGCAGCAGCACCTTCAACAGCTCGACGATCGCGGCGCCATTGTTGTTGTTGCGCGGCTTTTCCAGCTTCGGCAGCGTGGCGTGATCCCGCGCCAGCCCGCGCTCGACGGCGGCGACGATGTCGGCGCCCCATTTGGATTTCTCAAAACCCTTCGGCACGGAGCGGAGGTTTGCGAGCTTCTCGATCGTATTCGGCGCGTGGGTTGCGATGTCGCTGACGGCCTCGTCGCGCAGCACGCGGCCGCGCGGCACGTCGCGGCTCTGCGCCTCCTGCTCGCGCCAGGCGGCGACCTCCATCAGAACTGCGAGGTCCTTGGGCTTGCGCACCCGCGTCTTGAGCCGTTCCCAGGCGCGCTCGGGGTGGAAGTCGTAGGTCTTGGGCGAGGTCAGGACCTCCATCTCGATCGAGACCCATTCGCTGCGCCGGCGCTTCTTGAGGTCGGCATCGAGCGCTGCGAAGACGTCGCGCAGATGCGTGACGTCGGACACGGCGTAGTGCATCTGCTCCTTGGTCAGCGGCCGGCGCGACCAGTCAGTGAAGCGATGAGTCTTGTCCGGGCGGTGTCCGGTGACCTTCTCGACCAGCGCGTCGTAGGCGATGCTGTCGCCGTAGCCGAGCACCATGGCCGCGACCTGGGTGTCGAACACCGGGTGCGGAATGATGCCCGCCTGATGCCAGATGATCTCGATGTCCTGACGCGCGGCGTGGAACACCTTCAACACGCCCTCGTTGCCCATCAGCTCGAAGAACGGCTTGAGGTCAATGCCGGCAGCCAGGGTGTCGATGACGATCGCTTCCTCGGCGCTGGCCATCTGCACCACGCACAGCAGCGGGTAGTAGGTGGTCTCGCGCAGGAACTCGGTATCGACGGTAATGACGGGGTGCTTGGCCAGCCGGCTGCAGGCAGCCGCAAGGTCAGCGGTGGTGGTAATCAAATCCATGAACGGCCCATGACAAGTCCATCAGCCGTTCTGCCGAAAGCGCTGTGATGTCAAGGGGCTCGAAGCGAATTCGAGCCTTGCATTTGGGCCGGAATCGCATTTTCCGACGAAAATTCTATTCGTAGCGGACCCGCCGGGAGGGTTTGCGCGCGCAAGGCAGTGCCACCACGACCACGCACATGGCGACCAGCGCCAGCCCCAGGAACTCGAAAACCAACAGATCCACGGCAAAACCCCTCAGAAACATTGCTAAACTTGTCTGGGGTGCGTTGAGGGTCTGTTAATGCTCGTGGTTACCGGCGGGAGGGTGGGCCGGATGGTGGACGGGGGGTTAACGGGGGCTCTGGTGGATCAGTCAGTCGCCCCGGCCAAAGGCTCCGTCGGCGCGTCGACCCACTGAACTTTTTCGGATTTGAACCGGGTGCTCGGGATCGACCTTGAGGCGGTCGCCGATCAGTTTCGTGAGTTCGTCGTGACGTTGACGGTCCTTCGGGCAGGGCGGGGTGGGTTTTGTGGGGACTCTTTCCCTGCCGATAGGTACTGTCCCACCGCAGCCAGATCTCCCAATCTTCCAGCACCAACGAAAGCAAATCCGGATCGATAGGGCTCAGCAGGAAGCGCGACGAGTAGTCGTCTCTCTCCGCGTCGAACTGCCTTTCGTAGACGTGCGGCTTTCCCAGATAGTCAGCAACGCCGAGTTCTGGCCCGTCGTAATATTTGTTGACGGTGTGGACGCGGTCCCAGATGTCTGTGCTCATCATGCCAGCATGGCAGGATCGATCGCATACCTCCAGTGTGCTGCGGAGAGGTGGCCTAGGCCTGACCGCCATTCTGTCGGCCAAGATGGTCTTTCAAGAAACGACTGCGGCGCCCCGCATGACGGAGCGCCGAGGCTTGTCGTGCCGATGTTGCCCGCCTTACGGCAGCTTCAGCGAGGTCTCCGCGTTGTACGGCTTGAGCGTCTCGTCGGCGGCCTTCTGGGCGGCGACGAGAGCCTCCTTCGGCTGCTTCTTGCCGTTGAGAACCAGCATCACCTCGTCCTCCAGCGTCTTGCGCACCGGCACGGTCTTGTAGGTCGCAAACCACGGCTTTGCGACGTCGAGCTGCTCGACGGCGGTCTTGGCGTCCGGGTTCTTGTTGAGGAATTCCACCATGTCAGGTGTCTTGTAGGCGGCCATGTTGGGGGCGAAATAGCCGGTGGCGCGGCTCCACCAGCCGCTCTTCTCGGGCGAGGTCATCCACTTGATCAGCGTCCAGGCGGCCTTCTGCTTGTCGGCTTCCTGGCCCGCCGGAACGATCAGCGAGGCGCCGCCGATCGGCACGGCGTTGCGGACGTTGCGCGGGATGAACGCGACCTTGTAGGCGAACTTGGCGTTGTCGCGCACATAGGTGAGCGAGCCCGTCGAAAGCATCATCATCGCGGCGTTGCCCGAGATGAAGGAGGTGCTGACGGCAGGACCAGGCGTGGCGCCGGGCGCGTGGACCTTGTGCTTATAGACGAGGTCGTTCCACCAGGTCAGCGCGCCCAGCATCGAGGGCGTGTCGTAATAGACCTCGCCGCCGAACTCCTCGTTGTAGTAGCGCCCGCCATTGCTCATGGTGAGCGTTTCCATCATCCAGCCGCAATAGTCGTAGGCGCAGGGGATCGCGATGCCCCATTGGGTCACCTTGTCGCCCTCGCGCTTGGTGAGCTTCTTGGCCCAGTCGGTCAATTCGGCCCAGGTCTGCGGCGGCTTGCTCGGATCGAGGCCCGCTTCCTTGGCCTTGTCGGCGTTGATGTAGAGCAGCGGCGTCGAGTTATGGAATGGCACGCCATAGACCGAGCGGTTGATCACCGCGTTGCCCTGCAGCGCCGAAAAGAACTGGCCCAGAAACTGCTCCTTGGTGGCGCCGTCGGCGGCGATCAGGGGATCGAGGTTTGTGAGCTCGTTCTCGATCTGCATATCGAGCAGGAAGTTTGCCGACATGATCACGGCAGCCGGCGGCTTGCCGGCCTTGATCGAGGCGCGCGTCTTGATCAGCGTGTCGTCATAGGAGCCGGTGTAGACCGCGGTCGCCTTGATCGCGGGATGGGTCTCGTTGAATTCCTTGATCAGGGTGCCCATGTCGCGGGCGAGCTTGCCGTCGACGGGAACGGGGAAGAACAGGTCGATCTCGGTCGGGCCTTCGGCCAGCGCCGGGAAGGTGAGGGCGCTTGCCAAAGTGCCTGCAATGGCAAGGCCAAGCATGAGCCTGCGGGAAAACAGCATCGAGAAATCTCCTATTTGATGCCTGAGGTGACGAAAGAGCTGATGAAGCGTTTCTGGAAGATCAGGAAGGTGATGAGCAGCGGTGCGATCACCATCAGCGTGCCGGCGGCGATGGTGCCCCAGGCCTGCGTGCCTTCGGCGGTCGCGGTGAACACCGAGAGCCCGACCGTGAGCGGCCGCTTGTCCGGCGAGTTGATCACCATCAGAGGCCACAGGAAGTCGTTCCAGTGGCTGGTGACCGAGATGATCGCGAAGGCGGAAAAGCTCGGCATCGACAGCGGCACGTAGATGTGGCGGATGCGCTGGAGCAGGCTGGCGCCGTCGATCAGGGCAGCGTCTTCCAGCTCGGTCGGGATAGCCTCGAACGCCTGGCGCATCAGGAAGGTGCCGAAGGCGGAAGCGAAGAACGGCATCATCACGCCGGTGAGCGTGTCGTACAGGCCGAGCTGCGCCACGAGGCTCAAATTGGGTACGATCAGCAGCACCGGCACCAGCATCAGCTGCATCAGGAACAGATAGAAGATCAGCGATTTTCCGGCGAAGTCGAGCCGCGCAAAGGCAAAACCGGCCAACGTGATCGTGAAGACCTGCACCAGCAGAATGCCAGTGCAGATGATGATGGTGTTGAGGGTGTAACGCGGGAAATCGCCGATTTCCCAGGCATCCCTGATATTGTCGAGCGTCGGCTTCAGGCTCGGCATCAGCTCGGCCATCAGATTGATGCTGTCGGATGCCGGGCGCAGCGTCGCCACCCCCATCCACAGGAACGGGATCAGCCAGATGATTGCCAGCAGTACGGTCAGCAAGAAGCCGAGCTTTGGCGTGATCTCGCGCCGCGTGGCGAGTGGGACGTCCTTGAGCAGCCAGTCGATCAGCCTCATCGCCCGCCCTCCCGGTTCGCCATGGTGCGGAATGAGAGCGCGGTGAGGCCCATCAGCGCCGCAAGCGTCAGCAGTGTCGCTGCCGAGGCCTTGCCGATGTCGTAATGCTCGACCGCCTGCTGGTAGATGTAGAACAGCACGAGATTGGTCGCGTTGGACGGCCCGCCCTTGGTCATGACGAAGACGTGGTCGACCTGCGTGACCGCGTTGAGCGTGGCGATGACCGTGACGAACAGGAAGGTGGGCTTGAGTTCCGGCAGGATGATGTGGCGCAGTCGCTGGTACGGTCCGGCGCCGTCCAGATGTGCGGCTTCCATGACATCTCCCGGCACCGCCTGGAGGCCGGCCAGGAAGAACAGCATGTAGTAGCCGGCGTTCTTCCAGATCGTGATGACCATGATCGCATAAAGCGCGATATCGGAATCGCCGAGCCAGTTCGGCAGCACCGGAAGCAGGCCGCCGATGTAATAGTCGAGCAGCCCGACATTGGGCAGGAAGATGAACAGGAAGAGCGCGGAGGCCGCGACCATCGGGATCAGCACCGGCAGGAATAGCGCGGCGCGCAGCGCGCTGGTCACGGCATTGGTGCGCGACAGCGCCAGCGCGAACAGCAATGCGAGGGCGATGCTCGGGACCGCGGTGCCGACGGCATAGACGAGATTGTTGACGACTGCGCCGGTGAAGGCGGAGTCCGCAAGCACCGCTGCGATGTTATCGAGACCGACGAAACGGACCGGAGCCCTGGGCGTGGCGCGCTGATAGAGCGCGTCGACGAGGACGCGGCCCATCGCACCATAGGTGAACAGCGCGAGGAAGACGAGCGAGGGCAGCAGCAGCAGATAGGCCGGCAGCGAGGTTTTGAAGCGGTGAGAAAACCGATTCAGGATATGCAGGCGCGGCGGCGCCGAGGCCGCGACCGGGAGAGCCGCGGGTTCTGCGAAGCTCATCTCATCGCGCCGGGAAATTAAGCGCATAGTCGCGGCCGTCCACTCCCGCCGGTGGCTCGAAGGGAAAACGCAGACTGGTGTCGAGGAAGTCGTGGCTGTGCACGACCAGGTTCTCGCCGTCGATCAGCGCCACGCCGTAGGCTGGCGGCTCATGGCTGGCGAGATGCTCGGCCGCGGCAGCGTCGAGCTCGAACCAGACCTGGTGGTTGGTGCCGCGGAGCGTCGAGAACGGGATGTTGCCGTAGCTGCCGAAGATCGGCCGGTGCACATGGCCGAAGAAGAGGTGGCGGATGCGCGACCGGTAGGGCGCGATCACCTTTGCGAACTCCGCGCTTTGCTTCAACGCGATCTCGTCCATGACGTGCACGCCGACCGGGAACGGCGGATGATGCATGAACACGACGAACGGCATGTCCGCCGGCGCGGCTGCCAGCGTGCTTGCGAGCCACCCCAGGCGCTTGGCACACATCTCGCCGGCATGGCTGGTCTCGTCCAACGTGTCGAGGAAGACGAACAGCCCGTGCTCGGTGGTGCGGGTGCCTTGCACGAAGCCGTTGGGATCGCGCGGGGCCGCCTTCAGACTATCGAGGCAGGTGACGCGGCGGTCGTGATTGCCGACCATGGCGATGTAGGGGATTTTCAGCGCCGCCATTGCGTCGGCGAAGTTGGCGTAGGATTCAGGCTCGCCCCAATGGGTGAGGTCGCCGGTCACGACCGCGAAGGCCGCATCCACGTGATGCTTGTTGACGTCGGCAATCGCAGCGTCCAGCCGGGCGCGCGGGTCGAGGCCATACAGCTTCAGCCCGGGGTTCGCGAGATGCGTGTCGGTGATGTGGATGAATTTGAAGGGCATGGCGCGCTTGTCAGGACCGTTGGAGGATGGGCGCCTCCGGCAAGACAGCCCTGACAGGCCGTTAGAGCGCGAGTGTTTCAGTTTGATGACAGCGGTTCCGGTGGCGCCAGGCGTCCACAAGCTCGCCTCGGTACGCCTTCGGCTCTAATCCACGCTACGCACCGAGTTCGTCGCTACGTCCCGCAGAACGTCTGCAGCACCCGCTGGTCCGGCAGCGGGGGATCGGCGTAGGCGGCGTAGTCCGGCTGGTCCTCGAACGGCTTTGCCAGCACCTTCACCAATTCCTCGAACGGCGCGTAGTTGTCATCGTTGACTGCGGCCTGGATCACGGCCTCGATGCGGTGGTTGCGCGGGATGAAGATCGGGTTAACGGCGTGCATGGCGGCTTGCCGTTCGGCTGCGGTTTGCGGCTCAAGCGCCGTGCGCTCGTGCCAGCGCCTGGCCCACTCGTCGAAGGCGGCGGGGTCCATGAACTGGGCGCGTGCATCGTCGGCAGCTGGATCGCCAGCTGCGTCACCGAGCTTGCGGAAGGTGAGGGTGAAGTCGGCCTGGTTCTTCGCCATGGCGTCGAGCAGGTCCTGGATCAGCGCGTCGTCGCCGTCGCGCTCCGTGAACAGGCCGACCTTCTTGCGCAGGCCCGCCTGATAGGCGTCGCTGAACGTCTCGGAGAAGGCGCCGAGAATGTCCTGGGCTTCGGCGATCGCCTTTTCCTGATCGTCGGAGAACAGCGGCAGCAGGCATTCGGCCAGTCGGGTCAGATTCCACAGCGCGATGCGCGGCTGGTTGGCATAAGCGTAGCGGCCCATCTCGTCGATCGAGGAAAACACCTGCGACGGATTGTAGGAATCCATGAAGGCGCACGGACCATAATCGATGGTCTCGCCTGATATCGATGAGTTGTCGGTGTTCATCACGCCGTGGATGAAGCCGACCAGCAGCCAGCGTGCGACCAGATTGGCCTGGCGCGCGACGACGCCACCGAGCAGCGCGTGATAGGGCCGCTCGGCGCCGAGCAGCTCCGGATAGTGCCTCGCGATGACATGGTCGGCGAGCCGGCGAATGGCGTCGGTGTCGCGGCGGACGGCGAAGAACTGGAAGGTACCGACGCGGATGTGGCTCGAGGCAACACGGGTCAGCACCGCGCCGGGCAGCGCGGTTTCGCGGATGACGTGCTCGCCGGTGACGACGGCAGCGAGTGAGCGCGTTGTCGGAATGCCGAGCGCGAACATCGCCTCGCTGACGATGTATTCGCGCAGCACCGGCCCGAGCGCGGCACGGCCGTCGCCGCGGCGGGAGAACGGGGTGGGTCCCGAGCCCTTGAGCTGAATGTCGCGGCGGATGCCATCCTTGTCGATGACTTCGCCGAGCAGCACCGCCCGTCCGTCGCCGAGCTGCGGCACGAAATTCCCGAACTGGTGGCCGGCATAGGCCATGGCGATCGGATCGGCTCCGACGGGAACCGTCTTGCCGGCCAGGATTTCGGCGCCCTCAGGGGTCTCCAGCACATCTGGATCGAGCCCGAGCTGGACCGCCAGCGGCCGGTTCAGCTTGATGAGCCGGGGCGCCGCCACCGGCGTCGGTGCGACACGGGCGAAAAAGCTGTCCGGCAGCGCCGAATAGGAGTTCTGGAACGGAAAATGGACTGTCATGGCCTCAAGATAGGCGTGGAACGCCTGATGGCAAAGGCTTGAGCCCGGATTGAGCAAAAATGGGCACTTCCGGCCGAAAACGGGCCGTTCCCTTGGTTGCCGCCCCGGGCCTCGTCGGGTAAACCCTGCCGAACTTTTGGATAGGCCATTTTGGCCTACTCGATTCGACCCCTCCGACATTGATTTTGGAACGACCATGCATCGCTACCGGTCACATACATGCGGCGCGCTCCGCGAGAGCAACATCGGCGAGACGGTCCGCCTTTCAGGCTGGGTCCATCGCGTTCGCGACCACGGCGGCGTGCTGTTCATCGACCTGCGCGACCATTACGGCCTGACCCAGTGCGTGGTCGATCCGGACTCGCCGGCGTTTTCGCAAGCCGAGAAGCTGCGCTCGGAATTCGTGGTCAAGATGGACGGCAAGGTCCGCCGCCGCCCCGAAGGCACCGACAATGACGATTTGCCGACCGGCAAGATCGAGATCTATGTCAGCGAGATCGAGGTGCTGGGACCTGCCGGCGATCTGCCGCTGCCGGTGTTCGGCGACCAGGAATATCCCGAGGACATCCGCCTGAAGTACCGCTTCCTCGACCTGCGTCGCGAGAAGCTGCACCAGAACATCATGACGCGCGTCGAGATCATCAAGTCGATGCGAAGGCGGATGGAGGGGCAGGGCTTCTTCGAGTTCAACACGCCGATCCTGACCGCGTCCTCGCCGGAGGGCGCGCGCGACTTCCTGGTGCCGTCGCGCATCCATCCCGGCAAGTTCTATGCGCTGCCGCAGGCGCCGCAGCAGTACAAGCAGCTGTTGATGATGTCGGGCTTCGATCGTTACTTCCAGATCGCGCCCTGCTTCCGCGACGAGGACCCGCGCGCGGATCGTCTGCCGGGCGAGTTCTACCAGCTCGACGTCGAGATGAGCTTTGTCACGCAGGAAGACGTCTTCGCCGCGATGGAGCCCGTCATCACCGGCGTGTTCGAAGAGTTTGCCAAGGGTAAGCCGGTGACCAAGGGCTGGCGCCGGATTCCGTTCGCGGAAGCCTTGCGCAAATACGGCTCCGACAAGCCGGACCTGCGCAACCCGATCGAGATGCAGGATGTGTCCGAACACTTCCGCGGCTCCGGCTTCAAGGTGTTCGCGCGCATGCTCGAAGATCCGAAGAACCAGGTCTGGGCGATCCCGGCGCCGGGCGGCGGCTCGCGCGCCTTCTGCGACCGCATGAATTCATGGGCGCAGGGCGAGGGACAGCCGGGCCTTGGCTACATCATGTGGCGCGAGGGCGGCGAAGGTGCCGGTCCGCTCGCCAACAACATCGGTGCTGAGCGCACCGCCGCGATCCGCGCCCAGATCGGCGTGAAGGAAGGCGATGCCGCGTTCTTCGTTGCCGGCGATCCCGACAAGTTCTGGAAGTTCTCAGGGTTGGCCCGCAACAAGGTCGGCGAGGAGTTGAACCTCACCGACAAGGAGCGGTTCGAGCTCGCCTGGATCGTTGACTTCCCGATGTACGAGTACAACGAGGAAGACAAGAAGGTCGACTTCTCGCACAACCCGTTCTCGATGCCGCAGGGCGGTCTCGATGCCTTGAAGGGCCAGGACCCGTTGACCATCAAGGCGTTCCAGTACGATATCACCTGCAACGGTTACGAGATCGCCTCGGGCGGAATCCGCAACCATGTGCCGGAAGCAATGGTGAAGGCGTTCGAGATCGCCGGCTATGGCGAGCAGGAAGTCGTCGATCGCTTCGGCGGCATGTACCGCGCCTTCCAGTATGGCGCCCCGCCGCATGGCGGCATGGCCGCCGGCGTCGACCGCATCGTCATGCTCTTGTGCGGCACCAACAATCTGCGCGAGATCTCGCTATTCCCGATGAACCAGCAGGCCATGGACCTCCTGATGGGCGCGCCGTCGGAGCCCAGCACCAAGCAGCTCCGCGAGCTGCATGTGAAGGTGAATCTGCCGCAGAAGTGAGGCTGTCTCCACATCGTCATTGCGAGCGTAGCGAAGCAATCCAGAATCTTTCCGCGGAGGGATCCTGGATTGCTTCGCTGCGCTCGCAATGACGGGGAGGGATTTCGCTACTCCACTGCCATCCTCCGCGCAGCGCCTTACAGCCCCGTCGACGCCTCGATCCTGAACTGCGCAAGCGCGCTCTGTGGGTCGGTTTGCAAGAGCTGCATCAATTGCATCAGCGGGGCCTTGGCGCGCGGCGACAGCTTGATGGAAAGCGTCTGGCCCGGCGTCTCGACAAAGCGGGCGATCGCGTCCACGGCCGCGTTCGCATCCGGATTGGCGGAAGCAACTTGCTCCCGTTTAGCTTTGATGCTCTCGACGAGCGCCTGGCGTGCGGTATCGCGGCTGACATTCTGCATGCGCGCGAACTGTGCCGCGACGAGATCGACGACGCCGCTGTCGCGCAATGAGAATTCGAGCGTGCCCGCCTCGATCCGGGCCGCCGGGCCCATGAGCTGGGCCGGATCGGCCGAAAACACCTCGCGTGGTACGTTGCCGAGCGCGATATGCAATTGCGCTCTTGCGACCCCTCCGATGTCGAGGGTCGCTGGCGTCAGAGCGAAGCCTTTTGACGATTCTGTCCAGACAGCGCCGAGATCGAGGTCGATCGCGAGCTTGTCTAAGCCGGCGGCTAGCAATGGAAGCTGCTTCGGATCGGAAGGATCTGTGGGCGTGACAAATTTGGCAACCACATGCGCCTTGCTCGGGATCGAGCCGACCATCTGCCCCCAGTCCAGGCTCAATGTGTCGATCATGACCAGCTTCTTGGTGGTCTTGTACGGCGCAGACACGCCCTTGATCTCCGCGCCTGAGAGCACGCCGAACAGGCCCAGCATCTGAGCCGGCGAGGGCGGCTGTCCGGGATGGGTGAGGCTCGCCGCCCACCGCATAAGGTTCGTGATGCTGAACGATTTGAGTGCGAAGCGCTCCATCTTGATTTGCCCTTGTGGCGTCGGCGCATCGAGGCCTTCGAGCGCGAACTCGCCCTCTTGGTATCTGATGGACCTAAGCCGGGGCGTCCCTTGCGGGGTCGTCATCGACATGGTGCCGATCTCGATCTTGCCGACGCGAAGGCCTTCATAGAACCCGGCGAGCTTTTCCATGATCTCGCGCGATTGCGCCGGCGTCGGCGGGGCCGAGCTGTCCGCGGGCAGCAGCGCCAGGATCTCGGCGGGCCGGAATTTCGATGGTTGCACCGCGATGTCGGTGATGGCGATCCCGTCGACCTGCATTCGGATGCCGAGCGTCGAGGTCACGACATAAGTGCCGCTGGACATCTGCCCGTAGATACGATGATAACTGTCGTCGTCGGCCTTCTGGGGATCGAGCGCAGCGGCGATCGCAGTCGAATCGAAATCATTGATGATGATGTCGGACACCTCGCCGGTCAGCTTGTCCGCCTTGCCCGGCTGCGGCACGTTGATCGTGAAACTGGCGCGCTCCGCCTTGATCGCGGCGATCTTGCCTTGGCCGAGCTTCTGGATCGCGAGGCCCGAATAGACGACCTCGCCACTGCCTCCGGCGCTTTTGCCCGCATCGAAGGCGACTGCGAGGGTTGGCGCTATCACGGAAGAAGCCGTCACGTTTGCGTACTGGTCGAGCACGAAACGGTACATGTCGAACAGGGAGCCTGACGCCGGCGCGTTCTGAGCATGAATGGGACCGACGTAATCCCGCATGGTCAACTGCGGGACCTTGTAGGAGACTTTCAGCTTCCCGGGGCCGACCTCGTCGAGCGCGATCTCGAAGCCCGAGACATCGATGCTGTCGGCCGCGAAGCGTGTCTCCTCGACCTGGCGGATGCCCACGCCCTTGATGGCGGCGATCTTGACATGCGCCTGTGGCTGGTCGGCGGGCTCAACCGCGATATCCTCGATCGTCAACGTCCGACTCGTCAAATCGAACGCCACCTTGCCGTGGCTCGCCTTGCCGCCGCTGGAGCGCATGTGCGCGAAGGCCGCCTCGATCTCGGCGGTGACGCGATGTTTTGCGTAGAAGCTGAAGCCGAACCATCCGCCCGCGGCCACCACGGCCGCGACGATCAGGCCGATCAGGATTCGCTTCATTCCCAGCTCCAGTTGCTCGCGTTGCAGGACGCAACCTGCCATATTCGCAAAGCAACGCGCGGTCCAGGGAAAGTGAGCGCTATCAGATATTTGACCGCGCGCGCTGTTGATGGGGCCGCAATCGGATGTTGCCACCGGGGCGCCCGGCGTGCTTCATCCCGTTTCCATGACCCGGAAATACCACCCGAAGGCGGGCCGGTCAGGACAACGTAGTTTGAGGCCGGTAACGCGAGGCGAGACACCGCATGTCGTCTTATTCCGATGATCTCCACCAGGCGGCGCTGGCCTATCACCGGCTGCCGCGCCCCGGAAAGCTCGAGATCCAGGCGAGCAAGCCGCTTGCCAACCAGCGCGACCTCGCGCTGGCCTATTCGCCGGGCGTCGCCGCCGCCTGCCTGGAGATCGCCAAGAACCCGGCGGAAGCGGCGACGCTGACGATCCGCTCCAATCTGGTCGCCGTGGTTTCGAACGGCACCGCCGTGCTCGGCCTCGGCAATATCGGTCCGCTGGCCTCGAAGCCGGTGATGGAGGGCAAGGCGGTCCTGTTCAAGAAATTCGCCGGCATCGACGTGTTCGACATCGAGATCGCGGCCGACACCATCGAGCGCGTGGTCGAGACCGTGGCCGCGCTCGAGCCGACCTTCGGCGGCATCAATCTGGAAGACATCCGCGGACCGGAATGCTTCGAGATCGAGGCGCAGCTGAAAGAGCGCATGAAGATCCCGGTCTTCCATGACGACCAGCACGGCACCGCGATCATCGTTGCCGCCGCCGTCACCAACGCCCTGCGACTCAACGGCAAGAAGCTCTCCGACGTGAAGATCGTAGCATCGGGGGCAGGGGCCGCGGCGATCGCGACCCTGAACCTGCTGGTGTCGATGGGCGCGCAGCGCAAGAACATCTGGGTCTGCGACATCGACGGCCTTGTTCACGAAGGCCGCAACACCACGATGGACCGCTGGAAGGCGGTCTATGCGCAGAAGACCGACAAGCGCACGCTTGGCGACGTCATCGGCGGCGCCGACATCTTCATCGGCCTGTCGGCACCGGGCGTGCTCAAGCCCGAGATGGCCAAGGCGATGGGTGACAAGCCGCTTATCATGGCGCTCGCCAATCCGACGCCGGAGATCATGCCGGAGGAGGCGCGCAAGGTGCGCCCCGACGCCATGATCTGCACCGGCCGCTCCGACTTTCCGAACCAGGTCAACAACGTCCTCTGCTTCCCCTTCATCTTCCGCGGCGCGCTCGACGTCGGCGCCAGCGCGATCAACGAGGAGATGAAGCTCGCCGCCGTCGAGGCCATCGCGCAGCTCGCGCGCGAGGCGCCGTCGGATGCGGTCGCGCAGGGCTTCGACACCGGCGAGACGCAAGGTTTCGGCCCGGGCTCGCTGATCCCGTCTCCGTTTGATCCGCGGTTGATTTTGCGAATCTCGCCGGCGGTCGCCAAGGCTGCGATGGATTCCGGCGTCGCGACCCGGCCCATCACCAATTTCGACGAGTACACCGCGCTGCTCGAGCGCTTTGCCTTCCGCTCCGGCCTCGTCATGAAACCGATGTTCGCGAAGGCCAAGACCCAACCGGTGCGTGTGATCTACGCCGAAGGCGAGGACGAGCGGGTGCTGCGTGCCACCCAGGTGGTGCTGGAAGAGAAGCTGGCGACGCCGATCCTGGTCGGACGTCCGTCGGTGGTCGAGGCCCGCATCGAGCGCTTCGGCCTGTCGATCAAGGCCGGCAGGGACTTCGATCTCGTCAATCCCGAGGACGATCCGCGCTACCGCTCCTACGTGCAGTCCTATGTCGAGGTCGCCGGCCGCCGCGGCGTGACGCCGGATGCGGCGCGCACGGTGGTGCGCACCAACAACACCGTCATCGCGGCGCTCGCGGTGGTGCGCGGAGAGGCGGACGCCATGCTCTGCGGCGTCGAAGGCCGCTACATGAGCCATCTTCGCCATGTCCGCGAGATCGTCGGGTTCACGCCGGGGATCAGCGACTACGCGGCGCTGGCCCTGCTGATCACGAGCAAGGGCGCCTTCTTCATCGCCGACACCCAGGTGCGGCCCAATCCGAGCGCCGAAGAGCTCGCCGAGATAGCCTCGCTCGCGGCGGTCCACGTCCAGCGCTTCAACATCAAGCCGAAGATTGCCTTCGTCTCGCATTCGGATTTCGGCAGCTACGACACGGAATCCTCGCGCAAGATGCGCCGGGCGACCCAGCTCCTGAAGGAGAAGCATCCGGAGCTCGAGGCTGACGGTGAGATGCAGGGCGACACCGCGCTCTCGGCCGCGGCGCGCAAAATGGTGCTGCCGCACTCCAACCTCGAGGGCGAAGCCAACATCATGATCATGCCAAGCCTCGACACGGCCAACGTCGCCTATCAGATGATCAAGTCGCTGGCGGACGCGCTGCCCGTCGGTCCGATCCTGATCGGGCCGGCGCGTCCAGCCCACATCCTCACCCCGTCCGTGACGGCGCGAGGCATCCTCAACATGACCGCGGTGGCTGTGGTGGAAGCGCAGGAGCGCGCGTCGCGGCAGCAGCCGACGTTGTTTACGTAGGGGGGCTCTTCACCTCGCCCCGCTTGCGGGGAGAGGTCGAATTCGCGCGCAGCTCGAATTCGGGTGAGGGGGACTCTCCGCGAGTCCAACTTTCGCCGTCCCCGCCGAGGCTCCCCCTCACTCCAACCCTCTCCCCGCAAGCGAGGCGAGGGAGCGCACTTGCCGCGCGTCGGCACTTCGATGCTTTCAAAACGACTTTCGCCATTTCCCCGTTTGTAAACCGGCGAATGACTCTCCATAATCCTTCAGTGCTTTCGTCAAAATCCGGTTTCAAAAAGCCTGAGCAAAGAGGCCGATCATGCCAGCGTTCGTGACTTTCGGGCGGATCCTGTTCGCCGTGCTGTTCATCTACACAGGCGCGGCAAGACTGTTTGCCATGCAGGCGACCGTTGATTTCATCGCCGCCAAGGTCGTGGTGCCCGACATGATCGCGCCTTACGCCAAGCAGGTCGAGACGGCGACGGCCATGACGACGCCGCAACTGCTGGCGATCGCGGTCGGCGTGCTCGAGATCATCGCAGGCGTGATGATCGCGCTGAATTTCGGCGCGCGCTTCTTCGCGATGCTGATGATCATCTATGTCGCGGTCGCGACCTTCCTGTTCTACGATTTCTGGAACCAGGTGCCGCCTGACAACGGCAAGATGCTGGTCGACGCGCTCAAGAACCTGTCGATTATCGGCGCGCTGTTCATGATCATGGGTTACGGTCGCGCCACGCGTCCGGCTGAGGCAGCCTACGGGGACGTGTAAGGGTTCAAACCACCTGCGTCCTGCGCCACGGCGTCACTGTCACCCCATGCGCGGCGTCGAGCAGATACGGCCCGCCTGGTTTCATCCCGTGTGAGGCCAGCACCTCCTGAGGCGTACGCCCCGGTACTTCGACAAAACAGCCCTCGCCGCCGGGCAGCCGCAGATGCGGGGCTTCCGACAGCCAGAACGTGTCGTAGCGATCCATGAACATGTCGAACACGACGGGGCCGCCGATGATCGCGACGGTGCCGGAAGCGACATCGGCGAACGCGCAGGCGTCTTCGAAGCTGGCGTGGTCCGGATTCCACAAGGTCGCGTTCGGCATTTCGGGATCGACGGTCAGCGCCTTGATCTTGCGGGTCAGGATCAGGCGCTTGCGCTTGGGTGAATTCGGCTGCTGCTCGTGCGAGTGACGGCCGTGCACGATCAGCGCAGCGCGATCGAGCGCCTGCTCGAAGAACAGCTTGTCGCCTTCGAACTTCAGGCTGTCGGGCATGACATGCGCCGCGTCGGCGAGCATGCCGTCCGCGGAGACGATGACGTAGCCTTCGATGCGAAAGGACAAGGCGCGGCTATTCGGAAACCGTCGTCACGACGCTGTTGACCGGCCGGGTGCTCACCGTCGGCAGCTTGACGTCCTTGAGCAGCTCCTGGTCGTATTCCGGCAGCGTAGAGGCCGGGAACTTGGCGCGCATCGCCACAACCTTGTAGCCGCCGGCCTTCAGGCGCTTGAGCAACTCGGGCAGGGCCTCCGCGGTGTGCTTCTGGAAGTCGTGCATCAGGATGATGCCCTTGCCTTTGCTGTCCAGCTTCTTCATGACGGTCTCGACCACCTTCTCGGGCTTCGAGGCCTTGAAGTCGAAGGAGTCGATGTCGCAGGAGAAGATCGCCGTGTTGCGGTTGCCGAGATAGGTGACCATCTCCGGCGGATGCTGGAGCGCCGGGAAGCGGAAGAACGGCGAGGGCGAGATGCCGCCGAGCGCCCATTTCACTGCGGAAAGGCCCTTCTCGATCTCTTCCTTGCGCTGCGCTTCCGTGAGCTTCTTGTTGTTGAGGTTGGCGTGCGACCAGGTGTGGGTGCCCACGGTATGGCCCGCCGCGTAGACCTGCTTGAGAATCTCCGGCTCGTAGGTCGCGTGCTTGCCGATGGAGAAGAAGATGCCGGTGGTGCACTCGTCGGCGAGCGCCTTCAGCACCGCGGGCGTGTTCTTGGGCCAGGGGCCGTCGTCGAAGGTCAGCACGACCTCCTTGTCGCGCAGGAAGTCGAGCTCCTTGAAATGCTCGAAGCCGAAGCCGGGACCGCCCGTGGTGTCGATCTCGACGGTGCGGGCGACCCCGAGCGCGCCCGGCGTGTTGCAAGCCGCGCGCGCGGGCTGCGGCGCCTGTTTAGGCGGGGGAGGATTGACGAAGCCCGCCGGCGCGGCGGCTGCTGGTGGAGCGGGTGCCGGAGCCGCAGCGGGCGCAACTGCAGCCGGTGTTGCCGCCGGTGCGGCCTGCGTCGCGGCAGCGGGCTTTGCAGCCGGGGTCTGCGACCATGCCGCGCCCGTCATCGCCAGAGACATCGCGCTTGCCAAAATCAGTCCTGCCGCCACACGCATGGTGTTGTCCTCGAGATTGATCCCGTTGTTCCGCCGCGGCTTTTCGCCTCCGGCAAAACCATCCTGCCCCTAACGATCCTAGCCTAGATGGTGGGCCCTCGCCATTGCAACGGCTGTTTGGCGCGCCGGCCCAATTGTGCCCAACCGGGTTGGGACGCGTGGCGTCAAGTGTCGGCCAACGCCTTGGCGATCGCCGTCTTGATCCGCGTGTCGGCCGGCTCGACCGTGGACGCAAAGACATCGGCGATATAGCCGTCCCGCCCAATCAGATATTTGTGGAAGTTCCAGCGAGGAACTTCTCGCGGGCGCGCCTCTGCCGCCCATTTGTAGAACGGATGCGCCTTCGCACCGACCACGACAGCCTTGGCCGCGATTGGGAAGGTAACGCCGTATTGGTGGTGGGCGGTCTCCGAGATCTCACTGGTGCCGCCGGGCTCCTGTCCGCCGAAGTCGTTGGAGGGCACGCCAATGACGGTGAGGCCGCGTTCGCGAAACTCGCCCCAGATGTCTTGCAGGCCGGCATATTGCGGCGTGTAACCGCAGAGCGAAGCGGTGTTGACCACCAGCAGCGGCTTGCCGGTGAAGGCCGCAAGGCGGATGTCGTCGCCTGATAATGCCGGAAAGGAGAAAGCGTAGGCGGAGATCCGGCTCATGCCGCCATCGGCCAGTGCGCCTCTAGCAGATGCGGTCGTAGCGACAAGCGCGGCGAGCATGGTCCTGCGGTTCAACATGGCAACGTCCCCCGACGTGATCCGGAACGCACTGTACTCCGTCGGCGCGAGGCGCCTGCTCAACACCGCGTTATCGGACGTGGCGAGGCGCGTCAGTACAGGCGGACGATGAAGTCGGTGCCTTCGCCAGTCTCACCCTGGTTGATGCCCTGGTCGGAGACGATGATCGAGCCGCCTGACGTCAGCATTTCGTTGATCTTCGCGATCGTGTCGGCCGGGATCGAGACGCGGTCGAGGGCCTCGGCCGGGCTGTCCGGCGTGACCACGGGCTTGGCAGCGACGGGAATCACGGCTGCGCCACGCTGGTGGCCTGTCATGCGGCGATCATCCTCGCGCGCGGCAGAGCGGACCGACACCGGCAAGGACACCACCGACCAATGCAGCGCATTGGAATCGGCCTTGTCGATCTCGGCGGTAAAGACATGCGTGCCGAGTGGCCGATCGCTCGCGGCGATCGTGACAGGCACCTCGAACAGCGGCGCAAAGTTCTGCCGCACGTAGAGCTTGGAATCCTTGCGGCTGATGAAGACCGCGATCTGGCCCGTCCGCTTGGGCGCTTCAGGTTTTGCCACGGGCGCCGGATCCGCGACGCGGGTCTCGTCCTTCTTGACGTCGGGTGTGGCCGCCTGCGCTGCCGCCGCGGCCGGTGCATCGGGCGTCTTCGCGGTTTCGGACTTGGCGGTTTCGGATTTCGGCGTCTCCGCGGCCTCGACAGGCCTCGCTTCGGCGTTCGCGGGCTGCGCGGCATCTCCGGCCTGGGGCTTGGCCTCGGCGGTCCTGGTCTCGGGCTTTGCCGTTGTCTCGGTCTGGTCGGCCGATACCGAGGCCTCCTCGCGGGCCGGGGCATATCCGGTGGTCACGTCCGACATGATGGTGTGACCGACCGACGAGCGCAGCTCGAGCACGCCGTCGGCGCTGGCGGTCTTCGTTTCGGCCGGGTTCGCTGCGGCGGCTCCGGTATTGGCCGCGCCTTTGTCGGCCTTGTCACCGGCATTGGTCTGCGGCTCGAGGCTGGCCGCGGGTTGCAGCGGCACGCGCAGCGAGGCAAGCAGCGGATGTGAGAAGTTCTGCGGCGACATCTGGCCCGGCGAAACGATCACGCGCGCGCCCATCCTGGTCCAGTTCCACATCTTCACAGCGAACGCCATCGGCATGCGGATGCAGCCGTGCGAAGCCGGGTAGCCCGGCAGCACGCCGGCATGCATGGCAACGCCCGACCACGTAATCCGCTGCATGTACGGCATCGGCGCGCCGCTATAGATGTTGGAGTGGTGAAATTTGTGCTTCTGGATGACGCTGAACACACCCATCGGCGTCGAATGGCCCTTCATGCCCGTCGACACCGGGGATTCCGCGAACACGCCGTTGGTGTCGTAGACCGTGACCTTCTGCCGGTCGATCGAGACGACGATGACGAGGGGACCTTGCGGTTTCGTGCCGGCTTCCTTTTCGGCAACGAGGTCTTTCTTGCCGGCCGCACCACGCTTCTGCGGCTTCTGGCGCGGGACTTCGGGATGGCGCTCCTGGCGCCCGTAGGACCCGTCAGAATAATCCGTCCAGTAATAAAACGCTGCGTCCGCCTGGCTCGCCGTGCCGATCGCACCCGCCGCCGTCAAAATGGCGACCTGCCAAAATCGCGCCGGCTTGGCAGAAAAACCAGACCCGTTCACGCTGTTCATCATCGAATCCATAATCCAAATCAGATGTTAGTCTCTCAGAGGGGATACGCGTTCACCAGCATGGCGGTTCTGCGATCAGCTACTTTTGTCCAAAGCGTAGCAAAAAAGCCTCACGGAGCGGTAAACGGCGGCCGTGTCGGCTTGCCGGTCGTCTTCCTGATCGGTCGCCCGATGCCTACATTGCTGGGACTTGTTACTGGAGAACTTCATGTCATCTCGTTTCCCCGGTCTTTCCAGCATCCGCTTGAAAGGCCTCGCTTTATTCCTCCTGGCGCTGACCGTGCCGGCAGCGTCCGCATCCGCCGCGGACGAGCCGGATCTGATCTTCCGCCGCTCGACCGTGTTCAAATGGATGAGCCCGAACGACAAGCTTGCGACCTATGGCCTCGACGACCCCGAAGTCGAGGGCGTGGCCTGTCATTTCACGGTGCCGGAGAAGGGCGGCTTCAAGGGCTGGCTGGGCCTTGCCGAGGAGGTCTCGGACATTTCGCTCGCCTGCCGTCAGGTCGGCCCGATCAAGTTCAAGAACAAGATGGAGCAGGGCGACGACATGTTCCGCCAGCGCCGCTCGCTGTTCTTCAAGAAGATGCAGATCGTGCGCGGCTGTGACGCCAAGCGCAACGTGCTGGTCTACATGGTCTATTCGGACAGGCTGATCGAGGGCTCGCCGAAGAACTCGACCTCGACCGTCCCGGTCATGCCGTGGGGACCGGCGGACGCAAACGTCCAGAAGTGCGGAGAGTTCTTCACTCAGTGACGCATTTGCGTTCGCTCAGTGAGGGGTTTGCGTTCACTCAGTGATGTCAGCGCGGCTGGCGCGCGGTTTTGCAAGATGGGAGCCGGTCAGCCGCACGAATGACTGCGGCGTGGCCTCAAACCCCCGGCTCGATTGCAGCGCCATTTCGCCAGGCGAATTGGCGCTGCTGCGAACAGGCCGTTGCTCCCGGCGGTCCGTTCGTTGGTCCGCATCGCGCGTCGTTGCGCGATTCTGCGCCGTCATGATGGCCGTTCCTCACATGAACGCGCTCGGTGATTCCCGGGCGTCTCGGTCTCGATAGCTTGGGTCGCCGTCGAAGCGCCCCCGGTTCGACAGGGCCCAGCCTTCGTTCGGATCCTCTTCAGCAGAAAAACGTAAAACGCGTGTGAAGGGTGTGAGGCGGGATCATGACGACGCCAGCGTTCCGGCGCGCAGCCGAGCACGCACGGACCTGCCAAGTCACTTTGGGCTGCCGCACGACGCATCTGAAAAGATTGAGATTTTCCGTTGAATATGTCGTCGCCCCGAGCGGGACGAAACAATTCTCACGGAGATGAAACCATTTTCCGGCTTTGGCGCATCACGCGCGAAACCGCCCATGGTTATCAACCTCACAACGACGACGGCGCACGCCGGCCACCGAATTCGGAGAGAACTCCATGCGCACGCTCAGCCTCATCCTTGCTTTCGGTTTCGTGCTTGCCGGCTCCTCGTTCGCAGGCTCGCCGGATGGCAATGTCCCGGGCATCGGCACTTTCCAGTACAGCGGCTCGCCGATCATGACCCCGGCACCGCAGCCGATCGTGGTTGCCGCGCGCTTCTGATCGCCAACAAGAAAAATCAGCCGATAAAGGCCATCATGATTGTTCGTACTTTCGCTGCGGCGTTCATATCCCTTCTGACGATCAGTGCCGTTCAGGCGCAGGTGCGCTCTCCCTCCAGATTACCCGATCCCCGTACCGAGTTCGTGAGGCAATGCGCGCCGCGCATGCTCGGGCGGTGGGAGCATCCGGAAGAGGTCTGCGGCTGCCTGCACGATCATGCTGCCGCGGTCGTCGAGGATCGCGATCTCCGCGAGGCCCTGCTGCGCGGCATCAGCGAGACCGGGGTGCCGACGATCGAGACCGATTGGGTGCCGGCCGCAAAGCAGACCGAAATCGGGCCGACCTTCACCAAGATCGCCAAGCCGACCCTGCAATGCATGTTCGATCCGGCGAAGTAGCGCTCATCGCTTTGATTTCGGACCAAACCGCGACACGCAGGTGCTGGTCCGCGCGACGCCCTTGTCGGTCATCTTGGCGCCGCGCACTTCCTTGACCTGTCCGGCGGGACAGGTTCCGTCGTCCACTTGCACGCGCTGGCCAAGCTTGAGATCGACGATGTCCTGCTCGCGTCCAACCGTGCCTGCGCGCGCCGTTCCGGCGAGTGCGATGAAGATCAGGAGCGAGAGGCAAGTCGCGCGGCGTAGCAGCATGGTGTGAGCTCCCGGCATCGGTGCCGCAATGTAGGGAGCGGCAGCCGATTCTCATAGTGAACGTTCGTCATGCCCGCCGGGCCGGCTTGCGCCGCGCACGCAAGGCCGCTCGTGATTCCCGCGCGAGCCGCTCGGCGGATGCCACGAGCTTTGGAATCGCGTGGCCGGAAAATCCCAGCACGAAACCGGGCAGTGGACGTGAGCGTGAATAGGTGTCGGCCAACAGCCAGCCTTCGGCGCCGGCGGCCTGCTTGGCTTGTGCCGCTACCAGCAGATCGACCGAGGGATCGAACCGGGCGACAAGATGCAGGCCCTGTGATGGGACCGGCACCGACAGCACGCCGTCGGATGCGGCTTCGAGCGTCCCGGCGAGCGCGTCGCGCGCCTCGCGGTAAAGCTTGCGCACGCGTTTCAGGTTCGCCGCGAACGCGCCGGAATTGAGCATGTCGGCCACCGCGCCCTCCATCAGCGTGCCGGGAAAGCGGTCGAGCGCGGCCCGCGCGGCAGTGACATCCGCAATCAAGCGCTCGGGCAGGGCGCAGTAGCCGATGCGCAAGCCCGGAAACAACGTCTTGGCGAACGTGCCCATGTAGATCACGCGCTGGAGGTGATCGATGCCGGCCAGCGACATCAGCGGCGCGCCGTCGTAACGGAATTCGCTGTCGTAATCGTCTTCCAGCACGAAGGCGCCGGCCTGCCTGGCCCAGTCCAGCAGCTCGAGCCGCCGCGGCATCGACATCTGCACACCCAGCGGAAACTGGTGCGACGGCGTCACATAGGCTGCGCGCGCGGACGGCGCCGCTGCGCGGCCTCTGGCGATCCGCATGCCGTGCGCGTCGACGGGAACGGACACGGCACGATAGCCGCAATGCGCGATAGTCTTGCGCGCGGCGGGATAACCTGGATCCTCGCACCAGACCTGATCATTGGGCTTCAGAATCGCGCTCAGCACGATGCGCAGCGCGTGCAGCGTGCCTGACGTCAGCATGATCTGATCGGGATCGCAGCGCAGACCTCGCGCCGACAACAGATGATCGGCGATCGCCGAACGCAGCTCGCGGCTGCCGCGGGGATCGCCATAGTGCAGATGCTCCGCGCCGAAGGAGCGCATGCGACGGCCGACAAAGGCCCGGAAACGCTGCACGGCGCGCGCGTCGATATGGGTGCAGCCGAGCGAAAACGCGCCTTGCCCCGGCGTTTCGACGCTGATTTTCGGCCGCTTCGGCTCGGCCGCGCGCGCGGGGATGCGCGCGGCGACGAAGGTGCCGGAGCCGATGGTGGCGTCGGCAAAGCCGTCGGCGATCAGCCGCTCATAGGCAGTGACGACGGCATTGCGCCGAAAGCCAGTCTGTTTGGCCAGCGTGCGCGACGGCGGCAGCGACTCGCCGGGTTTCACAAGGCCGCCGACGATCATCTCGCACAGCGCCTGGTACAGCCGGTGCGCCGACGAGGCGCCAGCCGTGATGTGCGGGCCTGCGAGGTCGAGCGGCAGCTCGGCTTTGGCCGGCGAGGAGACGGAATTGGTCGGAATTTTTCGCATGGAATTGGCACTATCGCAGACCAAATCCTTAGCTACAACTGCGCTGGAAGTGATCCAATCCGACAGGAGCGGCCGTGAGCCAGACCGAGAACCAAAATTCCTATCCGACATCCGCGCGCAACCAGGTGAAGCGCCGTCACGACCGCGGCTTCTACGATCACGACACCGTTCATCGCATCCTGGATTCCTCGATGCTCTGCCACGTCTCCTACGCCATCGACGGCCAACCCTATTGCACGCCGACCTTCTTCTGGCGCGAAGGGACGAAGCTGTATTGGCATGGCTCGAGCGCCAGCCGCATGCTGCGCAACCAGACCCGGGGCGAGCGTGTGTGCCTGACGGTCGCCCATCTCGACAGCCTCGTGCTGGCGCGCTGCGGGTTCAATCACTCGGCCGACTACCGCGCCGTGATGGCGTTCGGCACCGCCTATCTCGTCACCGATCCCGAGGAGAAAGAGCGCGCGGTGATCGCGATGGTCGACCGCTTTTTCACGGATCGCACCGCCAGCCTGCGGGCGAGCAACACGCAGGAGATCAAGGCGACCTCCTTTATCGCGATGGAGATCGAGGAAGCCTCCGCGAAAGTCCGCGCCAAGGGTGTCGCCGACGACGACGAGGACTATGAATTGCCGATCTATGCCGAGCGCATCCCGGTGCGCACCGTGCTCGGCGCGCCGGAGCCTTGTCCGCGGCTGCTCGACGGCGTGCGCCGGCCGGCGACACTGAATGGCTATTCGGAGGGCCGGCTGCTCGAAGATGCATTGCGGGATGCCTATTTTGCAGAGTACCCGAACGGCTGAAATCGGTTAGCTTGCGCTCCATCGATGACCATTAATGCCCGATTGGAGTTGCCGGATGAATGCCGAAACGCAGCAGAGGATTCTTGACGCCGTCGATGCCGGCTTCGAAGCCCAGCTCGCGACCACACGCGATTTCGTCGCGATCCCCTCGACGCGCGGTGCGGAGGGGCCATGCCAGGACATGATCGGCGACCTCCTGCGCGCGCGCGGCTACGAGATCGACGACTGGCACATTGATGTCGACGACCTCAAGGATCTGCGCGGCTTCGGGCCCATCGAGCACGATTTTTCGAAGGCGCGCACTGTGGTCGGCACGTACCGGCCTAAAACCGAGGCGGGCAAATCCCTGATCCTCCAGGGCCATTGCGACGTCGTACCGGCCGGCCCGCTGGAACTGTGGGACACCCCGCCGTTCTCGCCCGTCATCAAGGACGGCAAGATGTTCGGTCGCGGTGCCTGCGACATGAAGTCGGGCACCATCGCAGCGCTCTCCGCGCTCGATGCGATCAAGGCCGCGGGCCTCAGGCCGACGGCGCGGATTCACTTCCAGTCCGTGATCGAGGAGGAGAGCACCGGCGTCGGCGCGCTCTCGACGCTTCAGCGCGGCTATCGTGCCGATGCTTGCTTCATTCCTGAGCCGACCGGCGGCAAGATGGTGCGCTCGCAGGTCGGCGTGATCTGGTTCCGCTTGCGCGTGAAGGGCCATCCGACCCATGTCGCCTTCGCCGGCTCCGGCGCGAACGCAATCATGGCGGCCTATCATTTGATCCAGGCGCTGCAAAAACTCGAGATCGAGTGGAATGAGCGCGCGAAAGCCGATCGTCACTTCAAGACGCTGAACCATCCCATCAACTTCAACCCTGGCATCATCAAGGGCGGCGACTGGGCCTCCAGCGTGCCGGCCTGGTGCGACGTCGATTGCCGGATTGCCGTGTTGCCGGGCTGGTCGATCGCCGATCACCAGAAGGAGATCATGGCCTGCGTTGCTGCTGCCGCGCGCAACCATCGCTTCCTCGCCAACAATCCCCCGGAGGTCGAATGGTCGGGCTTTTTGTCGGAAGGCTACGAGCTGACCGACGCCGCCGCGCCGGAAGCCGCGTTCGGCAGGGCCTTCAGCGCCGTCTATGGCGGCGAAATCGAAGACCTCGTCTTCACCGCGCTCACCGACACCCGCTTCTACGGACTCAATCACGGTATCCCGAGCCTCTGCTTCGGCGCGAGTGGGGGCGAGATGCACGGCTTCAATGAATATGTCGATCTGGATTCGCTGAAGAAGACGACCAAGGCGATGGCGCTGTTCATCGCGGATTGGTGCGGGGTGGAGAAGGGGTAGCGACGGGCTCGGCTCTCTCGGCCGTCATTGCGAGCGCAGCGAAGCAATCCAGTATCCCCCCGCCGGGGCAGTCTGGATTGCTTCGTCGCTACGCTCCTCGCAATGACGAAGCAAATATCCTGCCGGTCAGCTGCCCAATCCACCGGCGTTCCAAAATCCTTTAAGCTTAAACTAAAGACTAGGATGCCGCCCGCGCCGGTGGCAGACTGGCGCCAGGCCCACAAGGCCTTGAGTCCGTCGAGGAAGCACGATGCGCGATTGGGATGACGCTTACGCCAATTCGGCCCATATCCCGGGCTCGGACAAGATACCGGCGCTGTGGGCCGAGCGGGCGGCGGCTTATCGCGCCGGGCTGAAGGAGTTTCGCGCTGACATCGCCTATGGCGGCGGCGAGCGCCAGCGCCTCGATCTGATCTTGCCCGACGGCGACAGCAAGGGCCTCGTCGTGTTCGTCCACGGCGGCTATTGGATGCGCTTCGACAAATCGGCATGGACTGATCTCGCCGAAGGCGCGCGGCATCATGGCTGGACGGTTGCGCTGCCGAGCTACACATTGACGCCGGCCGCACGCATCTCCGACATTACCGCGGAAATCACCACAGCGATCGCCAAGGCGGCCGCGCTGGTCGCGGGTCCGATCCGGCTCGCCGGCCATTCCGCCGGCGGTCATCTCGTCACGCGCATACTCTGCGACGACAGCAGGCTCGATCCCGCCGTCGCCAACCGCATCGCCGGGACGCTGTCCATCAGCGGCCTGCACGATCTGCGTCCGCTGCTCAAGACCAGGATGAACGAGACCCTGCGCATGACGATGGAGGAGGCCACGCTGGAAAGCGCGGCGCTGCATCTGCCGCGCGGGCCTTCGCCCGTGACCGCCTGGGTCGGTGGCAACGAGCGGCCCGAATTCATCCGCCAGTCCGATCTGATGGCCAATGTCTGGACTGGATTCGACGTGCCGACGCGTCTTGTGGTCGATCCCGGGCTGAACCATTTCACCGTAATCGACGCTCTCAAGGATCCGTCGTCGCCAATCACCGCGCGCCTGATCGGCCTCGACTGACGAGGCCTCAAAGATCGATCGAAAGGGCCTGCCATGACGTCCAGCCAATACGATCCCGCAAGCGAAGGCGCCGAGACCGATTTCGCCCGGCGCATGTCCTACGGCAATTATCTAGCGCTGGACGCGATCCTCGGCGCGCAGCATCCGCTGTCGGAAGCGCATGACGAGATGCTGTTCATCATCCAGCATCAGACCACCGAACTCTGGATGCGGCTCGCCATCCACGAGCTCAGCGCCGCACGCCGTTCGATCGCGAAGGATGAGGTGCAGCCTGCGATGAAGATGCTGGCACGGATGTCGCGCATCTTCGAGCAGCTCAACGGCGCCTGGGACGTGCTGCGCACCATGACGCCCAGCGAGTATACGCGCTTCCGCTCGCAGCTTGGCCAGTCCTCGGGCTTCCAGTCGCGGCAGTACCGGTTGATCGAATTCCTGCTCGGCAACCGCAACCACGCCATGCTCAAGCCGCACGCGCACGATCCGGAAACCACGCAGCTGCTCGAAGCCGAGCTCGCGACGCCAAGCCTCTATGACGAGGTGCTGCGGCTCGCCGACCGCAACGGGCTCAAGATGCCTGCGGCGGTGCTGGCGCGCGATGTTCGCGAGACCCATAGCTTCAACGAAGGTGTGCTGCAGGCCTGGCGTATCGTCTACGAAGCGCCGGAAACGCACTGGATGCTCTACGAGCTCGCCGAGAAGCTGGTCGATTTCGAGGATTATTTCCGGCGCTGGCGCTTCAACCACGTGACGACGGTCGAGCGCGTCATCGGCTTCAAGCGCGGCACCGGCGGCACCGGCGGCGTCAGCTACCTCAAGAGGATGCTGGAAGTCGAACTGTTTCCGGAACTCTGGCGCGTGCGCACGATCCTGTAGAGATTTCCATAGAGAATTCGATGATCAAGCTTCGCGTCTACGACGACACCAAAGCGCTGTTCCATATGCCGGATGGTGTGATCTATCTCGACGGCAATTCGCTCGGCGCGTTGCCGCTTGGCGTTGCCGAGCGCGTCAGCCGCGTCATCACCGCCGAATGGGGCGACGAGCTGATCCGCGCCTGGAACACGGCGGGCTGGTACGCCCAGCCGCGTCATGTCGGCGATCGCATCGCGCGTCTGATCGGTGCGGAAACCGGCTCCGTCATGGTCGGAGATACGCTGTCGCTCAAGGTTTATCAGGCGCTCGCCGCCGCGCTCGATATGAACGCATCGCGCAAGCTCGTCCTGTCGGACACCGGCAATTTTCCGACCGACCTCTATATGGCCGAAGGCCTGATCGCGACGCTCGGCCGTGGCCATCAATTGCGCCTGGTCGCGCCGGAGGAGATCGAGGCTTCGTTGTCGGAGGAGATCGCGGTGCTCTACATCACCGAGGTCGATTACCGCACCGGACGGCGCCACGACATGGCGAAGCTGACTGCAAGAGCGCATGCGCTCGGCATCGTCACGGTGTGGGATCTCGCGCATTCGGCCGGGGCGCTGCCGGTTGATCTTGCCGGCACCAGCGCTGATTTCGCCGCCGGATGCACCTACAAATACATCAACGCCGGCCCCGGCGCGCCAGCCTTCCTCTACGTCGCGCCGCGCCATGCCGACGGCGTGCGCGCCGCTTTGTCGGGGTGGATGGGGCACGCAAAGCCGTTCGCGTTCGAGCTTGCCTATGCGGCTGCGGGCGGTGTCGAGCGCATGCGCGTCGGCACGCCGCCGGTGCTGGCAATGGCAGCGCTGGAGGCTTCGCTCGACATCTGGGACCGCGTCGATATCGGGGAGATCCGGGCCCGCTCGCTGGCGCTTGGCGATCTCCTGATTGCCGAGGTCGAACGCCGCTGCCCCTCCTTGAAGCTCGTCACCCCGCGCGCTCATCAGCGTCGCGGCTCGCAAGTCTCATTCGCCTTCGCAGGCGGCTACGCTGCGATGCAGGCCCTCATCGCCCGCGGCGTGATCGGGGATTTCCGCGCGCCTGACATCACGAGGTTTGGCATCACGCCGCTGTATATCGGCGAGAGCGAGATCGTGCGGGCAGCCGAGCTCATCGAGGAGGTGATTGCGGGCGAGGTGTGGCGGCGTCCGGAGTATCAGGTAGTGAATGCGGTGACGTGAGGTATGAAGGCTGTCTCCCTCGTCATTGCGAGCGCAGCGAAGCAATCCAGGATCTTTCCGCGGATACATTTCTGGACTGCTTCGCTGCGCTCGCAATGATGACCTCGGACGTCACTGCATTGCCGCGCGGAGCAATTCACCCTGTGAGCAGAATGATTTGGGAGGAGATCCGATGACGCCACTCGAAAGACTTAAAGCGATGAAGATGCCGTTTGCCGAACTCAAGGGCGTCGAGTTCGTCGAGGCCGGGAAAGATCGCGTGGTGGCGCGGATGACGGTCAGGCCCGATCTCTGCACGCTTCATCACACTATCCACGGCGGCGCGGTGATGGCGCTGGCCGATTCCGTCGGCGCGGCGGCCACCGTGATCAATCTGCCGGAGGACGCCAAGGGCACGACCACGCTCGAGAGCAAGACCAACTTCATCGGCGGGGCCAAGGAGGGAACCACGGTGATCGCGACCGCCACCCCAATCCACAGAGGCCGGCGCACCCAGGTCTGGACCACCCGGCTGGAAACCGAGGACGGCAAGCTGGTTGCCGTGGTGACGCAGACCCAGCTGGTCCTCGTATGAATACGGGGGCTTGATTTTATTAACGAATTAGTCGCTTCCGATGCCCGAAACTTGGGCAGGTTCCCGTCTTGAAAAGTTTGTTGCGATGCACAATATTGGAGGCCTAGGGATTCGAACGCCTCCTCGAGGGACACCAAGAGGAGTTTTGACTTGTCACTCGCAGCAGATTTTGGACTTGAAGTAACCAGCCGCCCGAAGTCCGTTCAGGGCTACGTGCGCACCTTGAGCCAGCAGGAAGAATTGCCGCTTTTGCGCGATCATCTGCTGAGGCTCGATGCCGAAAGCCGGCACGACCGCTTCAACGGTTTTCTCGACGACAGTTTCATCGAGCGTTACGCCGCCCGCTGTGCCGAGGACGGCACCGTGATCGTCGCCTATATCGTCGACGGCGTGGTCCGCGGTGCGGCCGAGCTGCATCCGCCCGAGGGCGATTCGCTGCCCGAGGTCGCCTTCAGCGTGGAAGCCTCGGCGCGGCGCCAGAACGTCGGCACCGTGCTGTTCAGCCGCCTGATCGCGGAAGCGCGCTGGAAAGGCTACAAGCGCCTGCGCATCACCACCGGCGCCGAGAATCACGCGATGCGCGCGCTCGCCAGGAAGTTCGGGGCGCATCTGCAATTCCGTCATGGCGAGTCAACCGGTACGATCGATCTCGCCAAGGCGCCGGAGGACGAGCTCGCTGATCTCGCGGCCTCGCCATTCACGGCCGGCCGCGCTCTGATCAGCTTCAACTCGACCTGCTGGAAGATCATCTCCAGCATCTATGGCAATCGCGCCGCCTGACCTGAAAAAGCCGACTGGAATCAAAAAGCGGACCGGCAAAACCGGTCCGCTTTCGTATTCAGAATAGCGAGCTCAGCGCTCAGGTGCCGGTGCGCTTGTCGTTGCCGAAGCGGCGCACGACACGGCGTTCGACCACCACGGAGCGCTGCGCGCCCTGTTCGCCGGCGATCACGCGGGTCGAGGTGATGCGGCTGTTGGTGCGAACCTGTTTCTTGACCTCGGCCTGGACGACATCGAGCGGCATGCCCATCAGGGCTGCGGCGATCTCGGCCTGCTGCTCCTGATCATCGGTGATGCCGACGGCGGCGAAGATCGCCTCGTCCAGGGTCGGCGGATCGTGGCGCACGCGCCGCGTGCCATATTTGGTATTCCAGTCTGCGTTCATAACGGCCTCGTTTCGATGCCGGGATACCTAGTGCCGTCTATGTTGCATTGCAATATGAAATTGGTGTGGCATCTCAGCTATGCACCGGTTGGGTGTCAGGGTGGTGACGCGACACCGGCAACGTCCTCGACCCGCTGTTGTGGCCAGCGTTTCAGCGCCGCGTGGCCCGCTTCCGTCAGCCCGTAGATTCCCCGCTCGGTGCGTTCGAACCAGCCATACACATTGTTAAGCATGATCTTGCCGGCATCGGGACAGCGTTGGCGCAATTCGCTCACCTTCCGCGGGCCTGCTGCAAGCTCCGAGGCGCAGGCCAGCGCCTGCTGCCGGTAGGCCGTCATGATCGGCGCGCGGGTGCTGCCGCCCAGCACCGGATCGCCCTGGCGGCGCTGATGCTCTGCGACGAGGCGCGAGCGGACCTTCGGCTCGCGCCGAGGGGCTGCCGTCGGCGGCTTCACCAGCACCTCGACCTGACCGCGGTCGGTCACCCCGAGCATGCCGAAGCCGAGGCGGCGACAGAGATTGCGATAGCGCGCGTCGGTCTCGCGTCCCTTGCCGCGCACTGACATCTTTGCCGCAATCCAGACCTCGTCGCCGGCCGGTGCACGATCGACCGCCTGAAGGATCAGCTCGAGATTGAAGCTCAGCTTGAGCTCGCCGATCACCACCACCGGCGGGTCGCCGGCGCTGAGGCCCACGAGATCGCAGCCGCCGATCTCGCCCTTGACCGTGAAGCCGAGCTCTTCGAGGAAGCGTTTGACGGGCAGATAGAGCGTGGTTTCCAAAGGAAGCTTCCGAGTGTCACGTCCGGTTGGGAATCAGTACCGCGCAGTTTAGCCCGGAACGGCCCTACAGCTCTGCGCCATTTGATCGGGAACAGATGATCCGGCTATCCTGCGGGTGGGACAATCGGGCGCTTCACGAAGATGACCATCAGGAATGGGCTCTATCATATCCGCATCGAAATGCTGGATGCCGTCCAGGGCGGCAACCAGGGCGTCATGGTGATGCGCGACGGCACCATGCGGGGCGGGGATTCATTCTTCTTCGCCTACGGCAGCTACACCTCGGCCGACGGCAAGTGGAAGGGCGAGCTGACCAACGAGGAGCATTCCCCCTCGTTCGACGAGCGCCCGGTGTGGGGCCGCAAGGTCGTGACCATCGGCTTCAGCGGTACCTATAATGACGAGACCGCGTACGGCGAGGGCATCGCGCTCGCCGGCAAGCAGAGCATCCGTTTCAAAGGAAATCTCCGGCTCTTGGTGCCAGATTGACTACACCCGCCCGCCGACCGGAATCAGCGCGCCGGTGACGCCGCTCGCGGCATCGCTGGCGAGGAACAGGATGATTTCGGCGAGCTCCTGCGGCGTCACCCATTTGGCGAAGTCGGCTTTCGGCATGTCGGCGCGGTTCGCCTTGGTGTCGATGATCGAAGGCAGCACCGCGTTCACGGTCACCTTGCCTTTCCACTCGCTCGCCAGCGCCTCGGTGAGCCGGTGGACGCCGGCTTTCGACGCCGCATAGGGGCCCATGCCGGAGCCGGCCTGAAGCGCGCCCATGGCGCCGATATTGACGATGCGGCCGGCTGTGGACGCGGCCAGATGGGGCAGCGCCGCGTGTGAGGCGTTGAGCGCCGTCAGCAGGTTGAGCGCATGCATGCGCTGCCACGTCTTGACGTCGCCGTCGCCCACGGTCTCGAAGGCGAAGCCGCCGGCGATGTTGATCAGCCCATCGAGCTTGCCAAAGTGTCTTGCCGCCGCCTCGACCGCCGTCTTTGCTTGGGCTGCGTCGGACAGATCGACGCCGCCGATCTCGATGCGCTCAGGCGTCGCCGAGATTTGCGATGGCGCATGGTCGATGCCGGCCACGCGCGCGCCGCGCGACTGCGCGGTCTCGGCGACGACTTTTCCAAGTGCGCCGAGTGCTCCGGTCACGATCAGAACCTTGCCTTGCATCATCGTTCTCCAGGCGCGGCCGTATAGGATTTATGCCCGCTTACGATTGCAGATAGCGCGCCTTCAGTGCGGTCCGCTCCGCTGTGCCGAGCTTGAGACCCTTGCGCAAGTAGGTTTCGAGGTCGCCATACTCGCTACCGACGGCCTCGAAAGCAGCGGCAAGATACGAGGCCTCGACGGTGCCGATCGCGTCGAGAACATCGGCGGGAAGATCGGAGACATTTGATGCGTCGCGCTTGTAGTGCTGGTTGGTCAACAGGTAGTCCTCGGCAATGATTTCGTCGGCGACGCCGAGCGCATGCAGGATCAGCGCGCTGGCAAAGCCGGTACGGTCCTTGCCGGCGGTGCAGTGAATGACGAGCGGCGCGCGGTCCTCCAGGAGATGCCCGAACAGGTTGCGGAAACTGGCCGTGTTGTGGCGGACATAGTTGCGATAGGATTCGCGCATGAGTTCGAGCGCGACCGGCGCGGTCAGCCTGCCCCTGGCGAGCTCGGCGCGGAGCGCAGCCACGACCGTCGGCTCGATCGGCAGTGAATGCACGGCGATCTCGTCGACCACGCAGACACCCGCCGCACGCTCCGCGACGCCACGAAAATCGAAGGCGCTGCGCACGCCCAGCGCGCGGACGATCTCGACATCGGCGGCAGTGAGCTGGCCGAGATGGTTGGAGCGGAAGATGTGCCGCCAACGCGTGGTACGGCCATCTGCGGTCGGATAGCCGCCGAGGTCGCGAAAATTGCTGGCGCCTTGCAGGGCGAGGTGGCGGGCGGGGGAGTCTTTCATGGAGGTGTCTTGTCACGCATCTGAAGCGGTCGGTGACCGCCTGTGCGACCATATGATCCCGCAATCAAGTCCGGAATCAAAAAGGGCCGAAACTTCGTTGTTTCGACCCTTTTTCAAACTGACGCCGGACGCTTGAGAGGGCGCGGCGGTATTGAACCGAACGCAGGCATCAGCGATCCCATTTCGGCTTGGCTTCATCGACTGCTTCCTGATGGTACCAGCTGCCGCTGCAGATCGTCTCGTTCACGGGGAGCGAGGCGTGGTTGGCGGGAAGGCGGGTCTCACCGTTGCGGCGCCCCCCGAGAGCGGAGCGGCCCCCGACAGGGAATTGGTAGATCTGTGCAGATCCGTGACTCAGTCCATTGTTCATCATTGCGGTATCTCCCGAGATCGCAGCGCTGGCCTCCATGGTGCGCCCGACTCGTTGGCTTGTGGTTACTGGAATCCCCATATCGGCCGTGCATTCCGAAATGCAAAGTGCTGAAAAGGAAATCAGCCTTGGCCTATTTTGTAGGCAGGTTGCATTCTGCTTCCTCTAAGGCAGCGCTCGGGTGGCTAACGCGTGGGCCGTTGCGAAGGTTGCGGGCGACGGTCGCAGACTTGGCGAATATTGCCGGACGTTGATGCGCGTTTAGTCGGCAACCTCAGGCCGGGGCCTGCCTGCTCCAGAATCGGGCGTTTTCCGCGGGATTTTTGCGGTGCAGCTTCACGCAAAGGTGCGCCGCTATGACGCACGGCGCACTGGCCGATCCGCCGGGAGGGAGAGGGGGCCGCCGGCGGTGGAAAACCTCCCGCGCTGCGGCCTTTTGGCACGTTAAATGCTTGGAAGGGGTCGGCCGATGTTGGCCGGGTAAACAATCGTGCGGGGGCCTGCGGCCCCCACCTTTCGCATCATCTACAGAGAGGCTCAATGACCAAGTATAAGCTCGAGTACATCTGGCTCGACGGATATACGCCGACTCCGAACTTGCGCGGCAAAACTCAGATCAAGGAATTCGCGTCGTTCCCGACGCTCGAGCAGCTTCCGCTCTGGGGCTTCGATGGCTCCTCCACCCAGCAGGCTGAAGGCCACAGCTCCGATTGCGTGCTGAAGCCGGTCGCGGTGTTCCCGGATGGCGCCCGCACCAACGGCGTGCTCGTGATGTGCGAAGTCATGATGCCCGACGGCAAGACCCCGCACTCGACCAACAAGCGCGCCACCATTCTCGACGATTCCGGCGCCTGGTTCGGCTTCGAGCAGGAATACTTCTTCTACAAGGACGGCCGTCCGCTCGGCTTCCCGGCCTCCGGCTATCCGGCGCCCCAGGGTCCGTACTACACCGGCGTCGGCTTCTCGAACGTCGGCGACGTCGCCCGCAAGATCGTCGAAGAGCATCTCGACCTCTGCCTGGCTGCCGGCATCAACCATGAAGGCATCAACGCGGAAGTCGCGAAGGGCCAGTGGGAATTCCAGATCTTCGGCAAAGGCTCCAAGAAGGCCGCTGACGAAATGTGGATGGCCCGCTACCTGATGCTGCGCCTGACCGAGAAGTACGGCATCGACATCGAGTTCCACTGCAAGCCGCTCGGCGACACCGACTGGAACGGCTCCGGCATGCACGCCAACTTCTCGACCGAGTACATGCGCACGGTCGGCGGCAAGGAGTACTTCGAGGCGCTGATGGCCGCCTTCGACAAGAACCTGATGGACCACATCGCCGTCTACGGCCCGGACAACGACAAGCGTCTGACCGGCAAGCACGAGACCGCACCCTGGAACAAGTTCAGCTACGGCATTGCCGATCGCGGTGCTTCGATCCGCGTGCCGCACTCCTTCGTCAACAACGGTTACAAGGGTTATCTGGAAGACCGTCGTCCGAACTCGCAGGGCGACCCATACCAGATCGCTTCGCAGATCCTGAAGACGATCGCCTCCGTGCCGGCCGACAAGAAGGCCGCCGCCTAAATCCTCCCGGCCCGGGCTGGGGGGCTGGCCCGGGTTGGACTTCGATCCGCCGAAGCCGAAAGGCTTCGGCGGATTTTTCATGCTGATGACAGCCGTTGCGGAAGACCCCTCGGACATCATGGCGCGAAACTTGTCCATCGCCGCCGAAAGCGGGATAGAGTGCGTCTGGATGCGTGCAGGGCCGGGGACGGCTGGTGTTTGAAGGCTTCTACAAGACGAGATTTCAGCTCGGCGACGCCGTCGGCCGGAGCGTGATGCATGCTGGCAACGGCAAGATGCTCGGTGGCAATTCGGCCTTCGCCCATATCGGCACCTACGCCAAGACCGAAGCCGGCATCGACATCGTGATCAGCACGGTCCGCCACAACCCCGATCCGAACTACCGCGCCATGGCGGGCACGGACGATGCGACCCTGCTGGCCAAGGGCTGGGCCGACGGCGATCTCTATCGCTTCAAGGGCGAGCTCAAGGAGCTGCCCGGCGTACCCTTTCAATCGTTGATGACGCCGATCACCGAAGACGAGATGCCGATCGCCGGCGGCGTCGGCGAGGCCGGCATCGCCGACGGGCTCTACTCGGTGCATCTGCGCATGCTCGATGGCGTCGACGGCGGTCTCACCGGCGTGATGCTGCTCAACAAGGGCCGCATCCTCGGCGGCGATGCATCATTCTATTATCTCGGCAGCTACACCGCCGCCAACGGGCGCTGGAAGGGCCAGATCCTCAACCAGGAGCACACGCCGGCCAAGGACGATCCGATCTTCGGCGGCCACGAGGTCGGCATCGGCTTCTCCGGCACTTATGATGCCGAGCAGGCGGTGCTGGAGGCAACGGCGCTCGCCGGCAAGCGCAGCCTGCGCCTGACCGCCGCGCTCAAGCTGATGCACCGCGCCTGATCGCCACGGGAATCGCTGATGGAAACAATTCGCATGCTTTCGACGCTCGGCCTGATGGGCGCGATGCGCAGCCTGTCCTCCGCGTACGAGACCGCGACCGGCGTCCACATCGACGCTGATTTCGCGCCGACCTTGGCGCTGCTCAAGCGGCTGCGCGACGGCGAGGCCGCCGATCTCGTGATCCTCACCCGCGAAGGGCTCGACGAGATGATCGGCGAGGGCCGCGTCGTCTCAGGGAACGCGGCCGATCTCGCGCGCTCCTTCGTCGGCATCGCGGTGCGGGCAGGGCAAGCACATCCCGACATCGCCACCGCATCCGCGCTGCGCGACACGCTGCTGGCTGCGCGATCGGTCGCCTATTCGCGGCTGGGGGCGAGCGGCGTGTACTTCGCCCAGCTGGTCGTCCGGATGGGGATCGCGGCAGAGATCAATGCCAAAGCCACCATCGTCGAGCAGGGCTTTACCGCGAAGCGGCTCGTGAGCGGCGAGGCCGAGCTCGCCGTGCAGCAGATCAGCGAGCTGAAGCAGGTCGAGGGCATCGAGGTAGTCGGCCCGGTCCCGCACGATCTGCAAACGCCGGCCGTGTTCTCCGCCGGCCGGATGGCCAACGCCAAACATGCCGAAGCCGCTGACCGGCTGCTGCGCTATCTGGCGTCGCCCGAGGTCGTCCCCGTGCTGCGCCAATCGGGACTCGAGCCTTGAATTTGCCGGGGCGACGACGCAACTTGGCGTCCATGCGGACTTTCCTCGTTGCCATCCTCCTCACGCTTGCGGTGCCGTTGTCGGCGCATGCGCAATCGGCCGATCTCGTCCTGTGCGACCGGGTTGCCGCCGACCCCAGCGATCCCGACAAGCCGGCCGACATCAGGGGCGTGACGGAGATTGCGGCCTCCGACGTCGCGACCGCCATCAAATTCTGCAAGCAGGCCGCGCCGTCGTCGCGGCGCGCGATGTTCGCGCTCGGCCGCGCCTATGCGGCCAACCGGCAGACGGCGGAAGCGATGGCTGCCTGGCGCAAGGCCGCCGACAAGGGATCGAGTGCGGCGATGGTCGAGCTCGGTGTGGCCTACGGTACCGGCTCCGGCGTCGCCAGGGATGAAGCGCAGGCCCGCAAATTGTTCGAGAAGGCGGCGCAAGCCGGCAATCCCCGTGGCATCAGCAATCTCGCCGCGCTCAGTGGCACCGGCGGTGCCGCGCCGGCCGATCCGGCACAGGCGCGCGCATTGCTCGGCAAGGCCGCCGAGACCAATGCGGAAGCGCAGTACCAGCTCGGCGTGATGCTCTCCGAAGGCACGGGCGGGGCGAAGGACGACGCCGCAGCGCGCGCGCTGTTCGAGAAGGCGGCGGCGCAAAACCATCCCGGCGCGCTGGAGCGGATGGGCGCCTTCGCGCAGGAAGGCCGCGGCGGGCCAAAGGACAAGGACGCCGCGAAATCCTATTACGAGCGCGCCGCAGCGCTCGGCGACGCCGATGCCAAGCAGGCGCTGGAGCGGCTGCGCTGTCCCTATGCGATCAAGGACAAGCAGGGCAAGCTCGTCACCACGCTGTGCTTCTAAAGCGCGTTGCACGCGCTTTGGATTTATTTGTGAGCGTGAGCTTTTCGGAAGACCGCTGCGCACTTTTCCGGATCATGCCGTAGCTCACTTGTAGTAGTAGGCGACGTTGTTGCGGGCGTCGCGATAGCTCGTCTCGAGAAAATCCGGATATTGCGCGGCCGCTCGTGCCACCGCGCGCACGACGCAGTCCCAGAAATCGCCGTCCCAGCTGAAATGCGCGAAGGTCGCGTCCTCGAACCTGACGGCGGTGACGATGGCTTGCCTGATCGCATCGTCATCGGCGCACGGATGAGCGCGCTTCATATAACTGAACATCGGCCCCTCATGGGCGTGGTCGCGATCCCGGCGGTACTTCGCGCTGCTTTGCTCCGGCGTGAGGGTGCGGTTGGCGCGGACCTCCTCGACGGTCGGGCGCCCCTCGACCGAATCCAGCTGGGTGCGTCGGCGCCAAAGCTCGAACGCGGCATCGAGCAGCGGCTGCTTCGCCGCGCTTGCGATGAAGGTTGCGATCTGCGCCTCGGCTGATGGCTCCATGTGATCCATGCCGCTTTGTCGCGCGCCTGCAACAGCGGGTTCGAAGCCGGCTTGGGGGAGTGCGTAAGGGCCGCTCGCGACCGGCCAAACAAAAAACTCGAAAAACAACCCCATGCACAGTAGCCAAGTGTTTGAAATCACAGGTCCGCAAATGGCGTGAAATCGCTACCTGCGGAATTGCCGAAATCTATTGCGCCGTCGGGCAAAACAGGCGCATGATGGCATCATGGCAGGGTGTGGCTTCGCGAATGCCCCTGCGCGAAAAAGCCCGATGGTCTTGGTGCGATGGCGGTGCTAGGTAGCGCGTGCTTTCCTTCTGATATTCCGGGTCAATTGCGTTGCTGGACGGACTCTACAAGGTTGAATACGGCGTCAACGATGCCTTCGGCCGCAGCATCATGTGCATGCATGACGGCAAGCTGCTGGGCGGCAATTCGGCCTTCGCGCATCTCGGAAGCTATTTCGAGCGCGACGGCGAGATCATCGCCGAAGTCATCACCGAACGGCACAACGACGATCCCAACTACAAGCCGCTGATGGGGGCCGACGTCGCCTCGATCGGCGCGCGCGGCCGGCTCGTTGGCAACCAGATCCGTCTGGCGGGCAGCGCGGACACGATGCCAGGCGCCGGTTTCTGGGCCAATCTCACGCGGCTCGATGACGAGGGGTTGCCGCCGCAGGGGACGATTGGTCCGGGCGGGGTGGTGAACGGGCTCTATGCGATCCACCTGCGCGCGCTCGACGGGGTCGATGCCGGGCTCTCGGGCGTCATGCTGCTGATGGACGGCCGCATCCTGGGCGGCGATGCGTTCTTCTACTATCTCGGCTCCTATTCCTCGGCTGACGGCCGCTGGAAGGGCGAGATCCTCAACCAGGAGCACACGCCGGCGAAGGGCGAAAATCCCGTGTTCGGCGGCTATGAGGTCGGGATCGGCTTCTCCGGCACCTGCACCGCCGACAGCGGCGAACTCGAAGGCATCGCACTCGCCGGCAAGCGCAGCCTACGGCTGGCGGCCTCACTCAAGCTGATGCGAAGGGCGTAGGACGGTTACTCAAAAATCTGGGTGTCTGCTTTTGAGAGAGTAACGCAGGCTGGCGTGCGACTCGTGGCGATGTCGGCAAGCGACCCCGAAGCGGGCGTGAGCCCCCTCGGAGCCTATGGTCAGCCGATGATCCAATGCGAACAACGTAGTCAGATTTGATGAGCAGCGCGGAACCTACCGAGGCGCACACACCCTTTACTTGTACAAGCCAAATTAAGAAATCATTAGACGAGCCTCGGATATTGACATTCCAAGAGGGGTCACGGATCCGAACGATGCGATAATGGACAGAGTGATGCGAAATGAAGGCTTTGTCTTTGCCGTCCTGAATGCTTATCGATTCAGCGAAACTCTGCGCTTGTGGATCGCAATTGCAATTGTTGCAGCCGTTGACCTCGTATGGCTTCGCGCCGATGGGATGACGATGGCTATCGACCCGACGCAGGCGATTGCGTTCTGCGCGGCCGCTCTTCTCTCCTTTGTTTACACGAGATTGAGGGCGGATCGGCGTATCGCTGAGCTTGCCACCGCTTTAACTCAGATCATTGCCTTTACGATCGTGGGCGCGATCCTAAGTTATTTAACCGTCACGGCAAAGTTTCCGTTGGTCGATTCCCAGCTGGCCGGCGTCGACACCCTGCTGAGACTCAATTGGCTGGCTTTCTTTGAGTGGGTTGAGGCCAGACCAACTATCAAAGCGGTCCTCGCAGTCGCGTATCACAGCTGTATGCCGCAGGTCGCTATCTTGTTGGTGTGGCTGAGTGCGTGCGGGCGATTTGAAAGGATGCGAGAGTTTGTTTGGCTGTTCGTAACATCCCTCCTCGTGATTATTCCGATCTCATGGATACTGCCGGCAGCGAGCGCATGGGTCTACTTCGGCGTCGTCGACCGAGTCGACGCGTATCATTTGATCGATTTTAACGCACTCCGAAGCGGCGAGATGACACGCATCTCGTTGACGCACGTGAATGGTCTGATCACATTCCCTTCTTTTCACGCTGCGCTGGCCATAATACTCATATACGCCAGCCGAGGCGTGAAGATGCTTTTCCCGCTATACCTTGTCTTGAACGTGCTGATGCTTGCTGCAACACCTACTGTAGGCGGCCATTATTTCATTGATGTCATCGCGGGCGCGGGTGTCATTCTCTGCCTCGCTTGCCTTCGACAGCTTCGCTGGGGCGTTTTGTTTGCGCGATGGAACACCTCGCCATCTCACGCGACCGGATAGTCATCCACGCTCTGCAGGGGGCAGAGCGGTTTGTCTTTGGCAGAGGTCATCAAACGACAAACAGATTGAAGTCCGCTTGTAGCCTAACTCGCTAAAGCGAGCTGATCATGTCCGCTCCCAAACCGTGAGGAAGGGGCAACGATGTCTTCGGCCGCAGCATCATGTGCATGCATGACGGCAAGCTGCTGGGCGGCAATTCGGCCTTCGCGCATCTCGGAAGCTATTTCGAGCGCGACGGCGAGATCATCGCCGAAGTCATCGCGGAACGCCATAACGACGATCCCAACTACAAGCCGCTGATGGGGGCTGATGTCGCCTCGATCGGCGCGCGCGGCCGGCTTGTCGGCAACCAGATCCGTCTCGCGGGCAGCGCGGACACGAAACACGGCGACGAACATTGGTTCCTGTCGTTTTGACGCTCGCGGGCCGCAGATCCTTCGCCACTCCTCGAAGTGGCGTTTGGGACAAGGGCTCACCTTTTCATTCGCGCGCAACACGTAGGCGGCTGCGTCAAGAGACTTTTCCGCGCGCCTTGTTTGCCGCGGACCACCGCCGCTCGATTTCCTTCACCGCCGCCCGCATGTTGGGCAGATACTTTTTGGCGGCCGCCTCCGGCGTCATCGACGACGAGAAGAAAATCAGATTTAGGCTGCCGAGGACTGGGCCGCCCCCCGGAATGGCCAGCGCGATCGCGCTGATGCCCGCCTCCGATCCACCGACGGACGAGGCGTAACCGTCCTTTTTCGTCTGTGAGAGAATGTCCTCGATGAAACGACGGTCCTTTGCCAAAGCCGCGTCCTCCTCGACGAGTGATGCGGTGAGGTCCAGCATTTCTCGTCGCAGAGCAGGCGCGGAGGCAGCCAAGATGGCTTTCCCAAGCGCGCTGCGCACCAAGGATCTCCTCCGTCCGACCATGGACCGATGAACGGAGAACGGACTGAAGGGATGTGTGCTTTCCCGAATAAGTACCGACCCGAGTTCGAACACTCCGAAGTCGCTTGGCCAGGAGACGCCATCCAGTAGGCCGAACATCGCGGGCAGTGCCGCCTGGCTCGATAGATCCCGTGAAGACACGCCTTCGCTCAAGGTGCGTACTTGGGACGTCAAGCCGAACAAGGCATTCGTCTCGTCAAAGGTCACGTAGCCATCTTCGCGCAGCGTATCGAGCAGACGATAGCAGGTGGTACGGTTGAGTCCTGTCCGCTTTGCGAGTTGTACGACGTTGGATGGGCCGCTTGCATTGAGCTCGTTGATCAGCGCCAAGCCACGGGAAAGTGCCCTTACGCTGCGGTGCATGATCCCTCCAGACGTGTTCGCACTGCGAACATTTCATAGACTCAGATGGAATCCTACTTCAATCGGCGGCAATCCATCCCGGCACGCCCAAAAGGGCGGCGACGGGAGGAAACGATGGTTCATTCAAGCTTTTATTTGTCTGCGGCCGTGTGCTTGGCTCTCGCGGCGCCGGTCGCGGCGCAGACCGCCGGCGGCCCCCCGAATCTCAGCGGTGGCAAGGTCAAGGTCGGTGTCCTGACTGACATCGCCGGCCCCACGGCCATGGCGAACGGCAAGGGTTCGGTGATCGCGGCTGAAATGGCCGCCGAGGACTTCGGCTCCGGCCTCAACGTCGAGGTGATCTCGGCTGACCATCAGGGCAAACCCGACGTCGGATCGCAGATAGCCGGACGCTGGTTCGACGTCGAAGGCGTGGACGTGGTCGCCGACATGCAGGGATCGCCGATCGGCTTCGCCGTGCAGAATATGGCGGCGCAAAAGAGCAAGATCATGTTGCTGTCCGGCTCGACCTCGTCGGACTTCAACGGCAAAGCCTGCTCGCCGCTTACGGTCCAGTGGACCGTCGACACCTACAACCTCGCGAAAGGCGCCGCCAAGTCCGTGATCGAGGCCGGCGGAACGAAGTGGTATTTTCTGACGGTGGATCAGGCGTATGGCAACGCCCTGACGCGCGATACGTCGGAGCAGGTCAAGCTCAACGGCGGGCAGGTGGTCGGCAACTCCGTGTTTCCGCCGAACACATCCGACTTCGCGTCGTTCCTTCTGACCGCATCCAATGGCGGGGCCAACGTGATCGCCATTGCAGCGTCGAGCGGCGATACGGTCACCGCGATGAAGCAGGCGGACGAATTCGGCCTGAGCTCCACGGCCAAGATCGTTCCGCTTCAGTCTGTGCTGACGGACGTCTACGCGGTTGGTCAGAAGATCGCGCACGACGCTTACGAAGTGTCGCCGTTCTATTGGGACCGGACGCCCGAAACGCGCGCTTGGGCCGAACGCTTCTTTGCCAAAGCCAAGATCATGCCGACCGGATTCCACGCGGGGGTCTACTCCTCCGTCGCGCATTATCTGAAGGCAGTGAAGGCGACGGGTACCGACGACGCTCCGACCGTCATGAAGCAGATGGAGACGGAACACGTGCACGACTTCTTCGCCGACGGCTACATCCGCGCCGACCGCAAGATGATCCACGACATGTACCTGCTCCGGGTCAAGAAGCCCGGCGAAAACAAGGGCGCCTGGGATCTCTACAACGTCATTCAGACGCTGCCCGGCGAATCCGTCAACCGCCCGCTATCCGAAAGTCCGTGCCCGCTGGTGAAGAAGTAGCCGCCAGCCATCGATCGACAATCCAACTCGGCGCAAGGAATCCAAATATGTCAGTCGCCATCGTCTGCGCTTCCCATACTCCCCTGATGTACAAGGGGCCGGCCAGCAACGAAACCGAGCAACGCGTACGAACCGCGTTCGGACGGCTGGGGAGTTTCGTGAAGGAGTTCGCACCGGACTACATCATCCAGTTCGCGCCCGATCACTTCAACGGCTTCTTTTACGATCTGATGCCGTCGTTCTGCGTCGGCGCCGGCGCCGTCTCTCTGGGGGATTGGGGAGGCGGGACGGGGCCGCTGGATGTTCCGGAGAAGACGGCGCTCGAACTCATCGACCATGTGCGGGCCGATGATTTCGATGTGGCCGTGTCGTATCGCATGCCGGTCGATCACGGTTTTGTCCAGTTGTGGGAGGCGATGCTCGGGGACTTCAAGTCGATCTCGATCCTGCCGATCTTCGTCAACGCCGCTGCGCCGCCTGTTCCGACCTACCGCCGCGCCCGGCAACTCGGTGAATCCGTCGGACGGTTCGCGGCACGTTCCGGCAAGCGGGTGTTGTTTGCCGCGTCCGGCGGACTCTCGCACGATCCGCCGCTGCCATCGATCAAGGACGCGCCGCCGGAGATCCGGGAGCGGCTGATCAATGGGCGAAATCCGACCGCGGAAGCCAAGAAAGCCCGCGAGAAGCGGGTGCTCGAGGCGGGCGTTCTCGCAGAAGCGGGAGAGGGGCCGTGCCAGCCGCTCAATCCGGATTGGGATGCGCAGTTCATGGAGATCCTGCGCAGCGGCCAGATCTGGCGTGCCGACGCGCTCGACACCGACAAGGTCCGCGAACTCGCGGGACGCGGCGCCAACGAGGTGCTCGCATGGGTCGCTGCATTCGGCGCCTTCTCGACCGGCGGCCATTTCACGATGGAGCAGGAATTCTACGAAGCCATTCCGGGCTGGATCGCCGGCATGGCGATGATGGCGGCCAAACAGGCGGACGCCACTCACTGATCACGAAAACACCGCGCGAATGCGGAAGCATCGCGGAGCAGGCAAATGGCATACGAAACAGACGTGCTTATCATCGGCGCCGGGCCAACGGGCTCGACGACCGCTCTGGCGCTCGCCAATTGCGGCGTTCGCAGTCACATCGTGTCGCGCGGCAACTGGATGGCAGACAGCCCGCGGGCTCACATCACCAACCAGCGCGCCAATGAGGTCTTCCGCGATCTCGGGATCTCGGACGACGTGGCCAAGTACGCGAGCCCCTGGGAGCTGATGGGCGACACGACCTTCACGACAAGCCTGGCCGGCACCGAGTTGATCCGGATGCGGACGTGGGGAACCGGCGACGATCGCCGCGGCGATTACCTGCGTGCCAGTCCTTGCGGAATGGTCGATATCATCCAGCCGCTGCTCGAGCCCATCCTGTTTCAGAAGGCCGCGGAGAAGGGCGCGACCTTCGCGTTCAACACCGAGTACGTCCGCCACGAGCAGGACAACGATGGCGTAACGGCGACGCTGCGGGATCGCTTGGATGGGCGTGAGTATACCGTTCGTGCGCGCTACATGGTCGGCGCGGACGGCGCTCGATCGATGGTGGTCGACCATCTCGGGCTTCCAATCGAAGGCCAGATGGCGCGCGCCGGCACCGTCTACACCATCTTCAACGCAGATCTGTCCAGGTACAGCAAACATCGGCCGAGCATCCTGAACTGGATCGTCACTCCGGACGCGAGCTTCGGGGAGATCGGCATGGGGCTGCTGCGGGCCGTGCATCCGTGGACGCAGTGGATCGCCGGTTGGGGCTTCGATATCAGCAAGGGCGAGCCGGACCTCGCGCCGGAAGCGATCATTCCGAAGATCAAGGTGCTGATCGGCGACCCTTCGGTTGAGATCGACGTCGTGAGAACCTCGATCTGGTACGTGAACCAGGCATACGTGACCCAGTATTCGAAGGGCAGGGTGCTCTGCGGCGGCGACGCGGTCCATCGGCATCCGCCGTCGAGCGGGCTCGGCAACAACACCTGCGTCCAGGACAGCCACAACCTCGGTTGGAAGCTTGCGTACGCCGTGAAGGGTTGGGCCGGTCCGAAGCTCCTGGAGAGCTACTCGCAGGAGCGGGCGCCGGTCGGAAAGCAGATCGTGCTGCGCGCCAACCAGTCCCGGCTCGACTATGCCCCGCTGAACGCATGCTTCCGCGTGCCGGGCGCCGAGAATCCGGTCGCCGCCGGCATCGCGCGTTTTCGCGATCCGGGTCCGGATGGTGTCGCGGCCCGGAAGGCGGCGCAGGCCGCGCTTGATCTCAAGCAGACGGAATTCAATGCCCAGGGCACCGAGATGAACCAGCGGTACGAATCCTCGGCCGTGATTCCCGACGTCGGTGGCGAGCCCGAGCAGTGGCGGCGAGATCGCGGCCTCTACAATCAGCCGACGTCGCGCCCGGGTGCCAAGATCCCGCATGCGTGGCTCGTCGATCGCGACGGCTTGCGGGTGTCGACGCTCGACGTGACGGGCAAGGGTCTCTTCACCATCGTGACGGGCCTTGCCGGCGCCGCATGGAAGGACGCGGCGCTGCGTCTCGACCTCCCGTTTCTCCGGGTCGTCGTGACAGGCTCTCCCGAAGCGCAGGACCTCTATTGCGAGTGGCAGCGCATTCGCGAAATCGAGGAAGCCGGCGTTCTTCTCGTCCGTCCCGATGGTGTGGTCGCCTGGCGCGACATGGAGGGGACCTCCGACGTGGGCAAAGCCTTCGACCGGCTGAGTGCTGCCATACGCGCGGTTCTCGATCTTCCAGACCTCTCGGCGATCCCGCGCGAGAAGCCGCAGCCCCCGTCGAAGCAGAGCGGCACGCCGCTCTTCGCCTGACACACAAACCAACGAGATCGAGTCATGAGCGACACAAGACCAGCGAACTTCTCCAGCGTCTGGGCCGACCTGCGGGGCGTGTCCTTCAAGCAGCACTACATCGACGCCGGCGGAGTCCGGACCCGCTGCATCGAGTCGGGCGACCCCTCCAAGCCGCTCGTCCTGGCGCTGCACGGTGTCGGCGGCCATGCAGAGGCATATTCGAGGAATTTCGGGCCTCATGCCGATCACTTCTGGTTTGTCGCGATCGACATGCTGGGACACGGTTGGACCGACAAGCCCGCGATCGACTACCAGGTCAAGGACTACGCCGACCACGTGCTCGCCGTCCTGAAGGCGCTCGGCAGGGACAAGGCCATGATCAGCGGTGAATCGCTGGGCGGCTGGGTCGCGACCTATCTCGCCGTACATCGTCCCGCCGTGGTGGAGAAATTGATCCTCAACACTGCCGGCGGTTGGACCGCGCACCCGCAGGTGATGGAACGACTGAAGAAGCTATCGAATGAGGCCGCTTCCGATCCCTCATGGGAGCGTATCAAGACGCGCCTCGAATTCCTGATGTGCGACAAGAGCATGGTCTCCGACGACCTGATCCAGACCCGCCGGGCGATCTATGCGCAGCCGGGATTCGCCGACACGATGAAGCGGATCATGTGCCTGCAGGAGATGGACATCCGCCGACCCAACATGATCACCGCCGAGCAATACCGGTCGATCAAGGCGCCGACCATGGTCGTGTGGACCTCACATGACCCGACCGCCACGCCCGAGGAAGGCAAGCAGATCGCGGACATGATTCCGGGTTCGAAATTCGTCGTCATGAACCGCTGCGGCCACTGGCCTCAGTTCGAGGACGCGGAGCAGTTCAACCGCCTGCACATCGAATTCCTCCGGACCGGCAAGTAAGGATCGTTCAGATGAACCAGCAAACCAAGCACGGCGGGCTCGCCGCCGAGATCCGCGCGGCTTACGCGGGCACCCCGATCGCGCCCATCCGGACGCAACTGGCAGAGCTCGATGTCGATGCAGCCTACGCCATCCAGCAGGAGAACACTGCGCACTGGGAAAAGGAGGGGCGGCGCGTCGTCGGAAGCAAGATCGGATTGACCTCCCGTGCGGTCCAGAAGCAGCTCGGCGTCGATCGCCCGGACTTCGGCGTACTCTTCGCCGACATGATCGTGGGAGAAGACGAGCCTGTCGCCGCGGGGCGCGTCCTGCAGCCGAAGATCGAGGCGGAGGTAGCCTTCCTACTCGACCGCGATATCGAGGTCGAAACGCCGACCCTGGCCGACGTCGTGCGGGCAGTGGCCTATGCGATGCCCGCCCTCGAGATCGTGGGCAGCCGTATCACCAATTGGGATATCGGAATCGTCGATACCGTCGCCGACAACGCCTCGTCGGGGCTCTTCGTTCTGGGAGGACCCGTCCGGCGGCTGGATGGCTTGGACCTCCGCTCTCTCCAGATGCAGATGACGAGGAAGGACGAGGTCGTCTCGAAGGGGACGGGCGCCGCCTGCCTCGGCAATCCGCTCAACGCGATGGCCTGGCTCGCCGGCGAACTGGCGCGTCGCAAGCGGCCGCTACGCGCGGGCGACGTCGTTCTTTCCGGAGCGCTGGGACCGATGGTGCCGGTGAATCCGGGCGACGCATTCGAGGCCAACATCGCCGGGCTAGGGACCGTTTCGGCGCGATTCGCCTAGCCACACGAGCCGTATGCGTCGTGAACTCCTCGGGTGGCGGCGGTGCAGTCGACGTCGTCACGGCGCCGGACACGCCGCTCCCGTCTTCACCCAGGCCTCGACAAGCGCGCCGGCCTGCTGTTGCGTGCCCGGCACGGGTGAGCGGCCGAAGCCGGGCTTCCAGGCCCAGCCGACGAGGGTGTCCTTGCCGATATGGTCGATCAGGTCTTCCACCTTGCGGCCGCCATTGCGCGCGGGATCCCTGATCTGCTCGCAGATCTCGCCGACGGTCTTGCCCTCCCAGGCCATCTCGCGCGGGGCGAGATGCCAGTCGGGATGGCCGGGCATGCGGCCGGGCTCGAAATTGGCCTTCTGGTGGCAGGTGTTGCAGCGCATCGCCTCGAGCCCGTGGCCGTCGGCGCCGCGCGTGACCGGCGGCTGATGCAGGCGGGCACTGTCGCCCTGGTGCGGCCTGTCGCCGGCCGGATGACAATTGGTGCAGCGCGGATGCGTCAGCACCTTGCCGAGCTCGGTGAAGATTGCGGCCGAACGCTTCTCCGTGTCGCCGATCGAAGCAAAGCTCTCGGGCGAGGCGAGGGCGTGGCTTGCCGTCTCCGACGCCGCGTAGCCCGCACCGAGACTGCCGGCGAGGGCGGCGACCACGGCAATCATCTTGAACCGCACGTCGGGGATCATGATGCGTGTCACTTGGTGGCCATGAGGTAGCGCTTCGAGTCGGCGAGGATCACGTCGCGCACCGCCTCGTGATATTTGACGTAGCCGGTGCAGCGGCAGAGATGACCGTCGAGCGCGTCCGCGATGGTCTGCTCCAGCGCCTCGCGCGCGACCGGTGCCCGCGATAGGCGCTCCAGCAAGACCTGGCCCTCATTGAGGAAGCCGGCGGTGCAATAGCCGCACTGAAAGGCGAAATGCGCGATGAAGGCCTTTTGCAGGGTCGAGAGCTCGCCGTCCCTGGCGTGGCCCTCGACGGTGCGGATCGACTTGCCGTCGAAATTCACGGCGGGCGCGACGCAGGTCGGGCTGGTGGTGCTGGTGCCATCGGGCGCATCGATGATGACGGCGCAGCTCAGGCATTGCGCGGCGCCGCAGCCGAACTTGGTGCCGGTCATGCCCAGCATCTCGCGCAGAAAATCGTTCATCGAGAGATCGTCGCGGACGTCCATCGGACCGTGCTTTTGGCCGTTGATGGTGAGGCTGAGGGTCGTCACGCGAGCACTCCCTTCAATAGGCTTGCGGTGACCGGCAGCGCGCGGAAGCGATGGCCGGTGGCGTCGTGGATGGCGTTGATCAGCGCCGGCACGATCGGGATCATCACGACCTCCGCCATGCCCTTCGGTGCTTCGTCTGCCGTTTGCGGCTTCAGCATCTCGATCTCGAGATCGCGGAGCGGCAGGTCGGAGCCGCGTGCGACCAGATAGCGCCCGAGATTCCATTCGCCGTTGCCCGGCCCGCCCTCGAACGGGGGCAGGGTTTCGAGCAACGCGTAGCCGACGCCCATGGCGAATCCGCCCTGGGCCTGGCCCATCACCACCTCGGGCACCAGCGCGGTGCCACATTCGAGCACGCTATAGGCCTTGGCGATGCGAAGCGCGCCGGTTGCGCGCTCGATCTCGACGCGGACGACCGTGCCGCACATCGAGGTGTAGGCGGTGCCGATCCGGTTGTTGTCGGTCGGCGGAAACTTGACGCGGGTGCGGTTGATCCGCTCGAACCTGCCGTTGCCTTTGCGGATCGCCAGCGCGTCGATCTCGGCGCGGTATTGCTCGCCGGACAGCGGGAAGCGGGCCCGCGACCATGCCCAGCGCGAGAAGCTGTGCGCGACCGCACCGGTGACGAAGCCGCGCTTGTGAGCCGTCGCCGCGAGCGCAGGAAGGCCGAGCGGTTCGAGCCCGGGCATGGTGAGCTGGCCGTTCTGCCAGCTTGCGCTGGCCCATTGCCCCGCGCGCGGATCGGTCTTTGCGATGCGCCACAGCTCAAGCGCGGCGGGCCACAGGCCGAAGCGGAAAATGACGCGAGCGGCTTCCGCGGCGGAATGCGTGCCGACATGGGCGCCGATCGAGGAGCTCGTCGGCGAGCTGATCGCAGGCACCCAGCGCGGGTTTTTCTCCGCGGCATCCTGGGTCTTCTGGTCCATGGTTGAGGGATCGCCGGATGTGACCAGCCCGAGCACGTCATAGCTGTCGACGCGGGCGACCGAGACCTCATCGGCGATGGCGCCGAGATGGCTTGCGACCCGGTTGGCCAGCGCCGTCCCGATGCCGTTGCCCATCTCGACATGATCGCAGAAGATGACGATCTTGCCGTCAGGGGCGAGCTCGACACGGCCGAGCGAGCCGTCCGCGCCGGAGCCATAGTCTTTCGTCACGCAGGCGACGCCTGTGCCGACCAGTCGATCCGACGAGGTCTGCTTGAACTGTGCCCGCTGCTGCCAGATCGGGTGCTTCTCGAGCTTGTCGAGGATTTCGGGCGTGCGCACCGAGACGATGTAGGGATTGCCCGTCATGGTCCGGCCGTTCTGCGGCAGCGCGTTGCGCCGCCGGAAATCGATCGGATCGTGCTTGAGCTCGGATGCCGCTTCGTCGATCAGGACCTCCAGCGCCGTCATGGCTTGCAGGATGCCGTAGCCCCGCATCGAGCCCGCGCTCACGCCGCGCGAGTGCACCGCGACAGTCCTGACGTCGACCTTCGGAATGTCGTAGATGCCGATCGCGCCGGTGCCTGCGACGACGGCGACGCTGGCCGAGAAATGGGCGAGCCCGCCGCCGTCGAGCACGTGATCGGCCGCGAACGCCTTGATCTTGCCGGTCGCGCGATCGATGCCGATGCGCGAGCGCATCTTGATCGCGTGGCGTTTGATGCCGGCCTGAAATTGCTGGTAGCGGTCATGCGCCAGCCGCACCGGCTTGCCGGGAAAGCAGACCGCCGCGAGCGCAACATAGAGAATGAAAGGCGTGTGATCGCGACCACCAAAGCCGCCACCGACATGGGCGAACTGCGCGTTGATGTGCGCCGGCTTGTAGGGCGCACGGGCCTTGCCGAACAGATGCGCGATCGACTCCGCCGCCTCGTAGGGCGACTGGACGCCAAGCAGCAGTTCGAGATTGCCGCCCTTGCCGTCGTACCAGGCGAGCCCGCATTCCGGCTCCAGGAACATCGGGTCGACCGATTGCGTCTCGAACTCGCGGTCGAGCACCAGCATGGATGCGTCATCAGCTGCAAGTTCGGCACGGATCTGCTCGCCATGTTTCGCCGCCTTGGCGTAATCCGCCGGCATGTCCTTCGCGAGCGGCGACCACACCGGCAGCGCCGCGCTCTGCACCTTCTTGGGCGAGACCCAGCCGGCCTGGAGCGGCGAATAGACATCCGGTTGGTCAGGCGAGGGACCTGCCACGCGGGTGAAGCGGAAGGCCCCGTAATCGGGCACCACGACAGGCCCGGTCTCCTCGCCGAATTGGACGAACGTGCCGTCGCGCAGCGCGAGACGCGCCTGGTCGAAGGCATCGAACTTTTCGAAGATCAAAAGCGCGACCGGCTGCCCCAGATAAAGCGGCGTCTTGCCGATCGGACAGAACAGGTCGCCCGCATAGAATTCCGGGACCTGTGTGCCGATGCGGTCGAGATCGGCGGCTGTCACCACCACTGACGGCTTGAGCGCGCCACCGAGGCGGCCGAGGTCCATGCCGGTATAGACATGCGTGGCGTCGTTGGCGCGGACCAGGATGGCGTGCGAGGTGGCCTGCGGCCAACCCTGCAGATCGTTGGCGCGAAAGTCGGAGGCGTAAAGTTTCGCACCGGTGACCTTGGCGACGCCGTCGACGCGGCCGGCGCCCGTTGTCGCGGGATTGAACTTGCCGCGTCCAGGCAGCGTCTCGTGCGTTGCGAAGGGCACGCCCGCCGCGGACGTCAGATGTGACAGGCTGACCGAGATGCCTCCCGCCGACAACCACTTCACGAACTCACGTCGCGAAGGCCCCATGATCATATCCTTGTACAGAGTTTCGAGAACATCGGGATGCGGCCAGCATGTGATGTCCAGAGGGCATAGGCGAGCACCAATGCGAATCCGTCACGATGCATCATGCGACGATAGAACGGGTGAGGAGGTTTACAACCGATGAATGTAGTGCGCTCGCAGATCGAATTGTGGTTTGGTGCTTGCTTTAGAGTCGAATCGAACGGAAGACGGTCCGGCAACAGGGGGCGCAATTCAAATGCAGCAGGATCCGAACGGTGCGTCTTCAGTCACCAGCGCGATGGGCACGACGACATTGTCGCGCCGTCAATTGCTGGATTGCGGTCTCAAAGCCGGCGCGTTGTCGCTGTTCGCAGGTGCCGCGAATGCCCAGCACGCCGTGCACGACCATGCGGGCACGTCCCACACCGCGGACATGTCGCCGACCATGGGGATGGTCGCTGAAACGCCCGTTCCCGCCATGGACCAAGCGCTGGTCGAGCCCGAGGTGCGGCGGTCCGTCAATGGCGTGCTGAACACGACCATTCGCGTCGGCTATGCCTATCGCCAGATCGGCGGCGTCCGGCTCTATGTCAGATCCTATGAAGGCGGCAGCCCCGGACCGACCTTGCGCATGAAGCCCGGCGATACGCTGCGCATCAAGATGATCAACGATCTGCCGCCGAACCGCGATGGATTGCCGGCCGACATCAGCCATCCGCACCAGTTCAACAATACCAATTTCCATTTCCACGGCGCGCATACCAGCCCGAGCGGGATTTCCGACAACGTCATGCGCTCGATGGTGCCGGGCCGCAGCTATAACATCGAAATCACCCTGCCGGCCGATCACACCAGGGGCACCTACTGGTATCACCCGCATCACCACGGCAGCGCCGACATCCAGATGTCCTCCGGCATGGTCGGCGCGATCGTCATCGAGGGCGATTTCGCCGAAATTCCAGAGATCGCCACAGCCCGCGAACGCCTCATGGTGCTGACCCAGGTGGTCTACGATGCCAACGGCATGGTCGAGAATTTCGAGACGCTGTTTCCCGAGACCGCGACGCGCTTTCTCGCCATCAACGGCCAGCGCCGGCCAATGATCGAGATGCGGCCCGGCGAAGTGCAGCGCTGGCGCATCCTCAATGCCGCCTATCAGGACGACATGCTGCTCGATCTCGAGAAGCACGATCTGCAAGCGATCGCCTATGACGGCATCCAGCTCGGCGCCATGCAGCCGCTCAAGCAGGTCCTGATCGCGCCCGGCCAGCGCGCGGACATTCTGGTCAAGGCAGGCAGCCCCGGCACCTACGCCTTCAACGCGGCGCAGTACGACCAGGGCCATCCTTCGCCGGTGGGACCGCTGGCGCGGGTCGTGGTGTCAGGCGCGCCGATGGACATGAAGCTGCCGCGCGCTTTGCCGCCGGCGCCGCTCGCGACCATCAAGGATTCCGAGATCACCAACCGCCGCAAGGTGGTGCTGTCGGCGACCGCGCCGGAGGCCGATGCCGCCGGCCATTGGCAGGAATTCGAGTTCTTCGTCGACGGCAAGAAGTTCGACCCCAGCCGCATCGATCAGCGGGTCAAGCTGGGCGCGGTCGAGGAGTGGACCATCGTCAACACGCATGAGCATGACGACCACGTGTTCCACATCCATACCAACCCGTTCCAGGTGATCTCGGCCAATGGCAAGGCGCTGGCGGTGCCGGAATGGCGGGATTCCGTGATCGTGGAGCGCAAGGGCGGCCAAGTCGTGTTCCGCTCGCGCTTCATCGATTTCACCGGCGTCTACATGCTTCACTGCCACATGATGAACCATGAGGAGATGGGCATGATGCAGACCGTGGAGGTCTACAAGGCCTAAGCTGCGGGTCGAATTGCGCGAATTCGGCGGCGCGCGGCGCTGATCCGGGTCCGGCCGGGCTTCCCCTGGCGGCCCGCATGGCCTATGACGCTGCAACGCAACAATCCCCCAAAAAGACCCCATGATCCGCCTCGACAACGTCAGCAAGCAAGCCGGCCACCAGATCCTGTTCATCGAAGCCTCCGCCGCCCTCAACAAGGGCGAGAAGATCGGGCTCGTCGGGCCGAACGGCGCCGGCAAGACCACGCTCTTCCGGATGATCGCCGGCGAGGAACCGCCCGATGAGGGGCAGGTCTCGACCGATCGCGGCATCACCATCGGCTATTTCAACCAGGACGTCGGCGAGATGGCCGGCCGCAGCGCCGTGGCCGAGGTCATGGACGGGGCTGGGCCGGTGAGCGCGGTGGCGGCCGAGCTGCACGAGCTCGAGACCGCGATGGCCGACCCTGATAAGGCCGACCAGATGGACGAGATCATCGCCCGCTACGGCGAGGTGCAGCACGCGTTCGAGGAGCTCGACGGCTACGCGCTCGACGGCCGCGCGCGCGAGGCGCTGTCCGGCCTCGGCTTCAGCCAGGAGATGATGGACGGCGACGTCGGCAAGCTCTCCGGCGGCTGGAAGATGCGCGTGGCGCTGGCGCGTATTCTCCTGATGCGCCCCGACGTCATGCTGCTCGACGAGCCGAGCAACCATCTCGATCTCGAAAGCCTGATCTGGCTGGAGAAGTTCCTGCACGACTATGAAGGCACGCTGCTGATGACCTCGCATGATCGCGAGTTCATCAACCGCGTGATCTCGAAAGTGGTCGAGATCGATTCCGGCTCGCTCACCACCTACGCCGGCAATTACGAGTTCTACGAGCAGCAGCGGGCGCTGAGCGAGAAGCAGCAGCAGGCGCAGTTCGAGCGCCAGCAGGCGATGCTCGCCAAGGAGATCAAGTTCATCGAGCGGTTCAAGGCGCGCGCCTCTCACGCAGCTCAGGTGCAGAGCCGGGTGAAGAAGCTCGACAAGATCGAGCGGGTCGAGCCGCCGCGCCGCCGCCAGACGGTGGCGTTCGACTTTCCGCCGGCGCCGCGCTCGGGCGAGGACGTCGTTGCGCTCAAGAAGGTGTTCAAGGGCTACGGCAGCAAGCGCATCTATGACGGGCTTGATTTCATGATCCGCCGCCGAGAACGCTGGTGCGTGATGGGCGTCAACGGCGCCGGCAAATCGACACTGCTCAAGCTCGTTGCGGGTGCGAGCGAGCCGGACGATGGCACCGTGGCGGTCGGCGGCAGCGTCAAGATGGGCTATTTCGCCCAGCATGCGATGGATTTGCTCGACGGCGAGCAGACGGTGTTCGAGTCACTCGAATACGCGTTTCCGACCGCGGGGCAGGGCTCCTTGCGCGCGCTCGCCGGCTGCTTCGGCTTCTCCGGCGACGACGTCGAGAAGCGCTGCCGCGTGCTGTCGGGCGGCGAGAAGGCGCGCCTCGTGATGGCGAAGATGCTGTTCGATCCTCCGAACTTTCTGGTGCTGGACGAGCCGACCAACCATCTCGACCTCGCCACCAAGGAGATGCTGATCACGGCGCTGTCGGATTTTGAGGGCACCATGCTGTTCGTCTCGCATGATCGGCATTTTCTCAGCGTCCTGTCGAACCGCGTGCTGGAGCTGACGCCCGAGGGCATCCACCAGTTCGGCGGCGGCTACACCGAATATGTCGCGCGCACGGGGCAGGAAGCGCCGGGGTTGCGGTCGTAGTAGTCGGCGGTAGCCCGGATGGAGCGAAGCGCAATCCGGGTTTCGTGCGACGCGGGCAGTCGTGCGATGCGGTTGGTCCGGCCCCGGATTGCGCTTCGCTCCATCCGGGCTACAAGGGGCCTATTGAAATCTTGTAGCCCGGATGGAGCGTAAGCGTAATCCGGGTCAGTCTTCGCGTTCGCCGAAGCTACCAACAAGCTCTCCAGATCCTCCCCAATCGAGCGGAAGCAGACCTTCGCGGACGTAGCGATGGAGCGACGAATGCGGCCAGTGTATCGGTGACGCGACAAGGCCGTGCTTGACCGGATTGTAGTGAATGTAGTTCGCGCAGCGTTCGAAATCGGTCTCGTCGCGAATGGTATGCTCCCAAAACCGCCGTTGCCAGAGAGAGAACTCGCCGCGGTGGTTGCGGGAGATGGGAGCGCCTGAAGCGGCGAGTTGATGTGTGAAGGAGCTCTTGATCCGCCGCCATCGGCTGGAATAATCAGCATCATTGTCCGGCAGCGTCATGATGACATGCAGATGATCGGGGAGGACCACGATTGCATCGATCGTGAATGGCCTGTCGGCGCGCGTCATACGAAATGCGCCGCGCAGCTTGTGAACATGATCCACCAACGCGGATGATCGTCGATCATCCAGCGTCACTGTGAAGAAGAAGGTCCCACCTGGGAGAAGATTGCGCCGATAGCGAACCACGCGAGCACCTTCCCGGATTACGCTTCGCTCCATCCGGGCTACAGCCGGATCAAGAGATTTGCAATCCATTCGCTTGCTTGCACGTTTCAGGGGCTCTCGCTACGCTGCTTCAAAAGGCGGGGGCGAAATAGCCATGAAGCAATTGCGCATCGGCGACATCACCATTGACGCGGTGATCGAGCGGGAGGGGCCGTGGCGGCGGCCGCAGGATTTTTTCCCGGCCTATGACGAGGACGTGTTCAGGCGCCATCTGCCGACGATGGAGCCGGAGGTGTTCGATGCCGCGCGCGGCATGATGGTGATCACCTATCAGACCTTCGTGGTGCGCACGCCGCGCCACACCATCCTGGTCGATACCTGCACCGGCGAGGACAAGGGCCACCCGCCGCCGTTCGATTTTCCCGGCAAGGCGCGCTGGCGCAACGAGCTGTTCGCGCTCGGCATCGGCTTCGAGCAGATCGACTACGTCTTCTGCACGCATCTGCATATCGATCACACCGGCTGGAATACGACCTTGCGCGACGGCCGTTGGGTGCCGACTTTTCCGAATGCGAAATATGTCTTCCACAAGGGTGAGTATGCGGCCTGGGAGGCCGAGCACGCCAAGGGCAGCAACCCGCCCGGTACCGTGTTTCGCGACAACTGCCTGCCGATCGTCGAGGCAGGCCAAGCGCTCTTGGTCGATGACGATTACGCGCTCGACGAGACCGTCACACTGACGCCGACGCCGGGGCATTCGCCCTGTCATTGCTGCGTGAACATTTTCTCGAAGGGCCAGCGCGCGGTGGTGGCCGGCGATCTCATGCATCACCAGATTCAGTGCCGCGAGCCGGACTGGTCGGCCAAGCCGGATTGGGATGCGAAGCAGTCGGCGGTGTCGCGGCGGAAGTTTTTTGCTTCCGTCGCCGACACCGACACGCTGATCCTGCCGATTCATTTTCCGGCGCCGACGGTCGGGCTGATCAAGCCGTTCGGCGCCGCTTTCGACTACCGTTTCAAGCGGGAGTAGGGCGACGCGACGCTCTAGTAAGTGAAGAACATCCGCTGGATTTCCTTGGTGTCGGTCGTCTTGGTCAGCGCCAGCATCAGCAGAATGCGCGCCTTTTGAGGATTGAGCGTATCCGAGACGACGAAGTCGTGCTCGTCGTCCTTGGCCTCGCCATTGCGTGCGACGATGCCGTTGCCGACACGGCTGCTGCGCACGATCACGACTCCCTTCTTGCGGGCCTCGTCGAGGGCCGGCTCGACCGCGGGCCGAGCCAGGCTGCCGTCTCCCACGCCGGCATGCACGATCCCCTTGGAACCGGCGGCGACAAACGCGTCGATCGCGACCCGGTTCATGTTGGCGTAGCCGTAGACGATGTCGACCTGCGGCAGGACATCGAGGCTGGAGACATCGAATTCGGAGTCTGCCGTGTGCCGCCGCGTCGATTGACGATAGAAGAACGGCTTGTTGCCCTGCATGTAGCCGAGAAAGCCGAGTTCAGGGGTGCGGAAGGTGTCTGCCGTCGAGGTGTTGTTCTTGGTGACATCGCGAGCCGCGTTGATCTGATCGTTGAGAGCAACGAGCACGCCCTTGCCGACGGCCTCGTCACTGCCCGCGAGGATCACCGCGTTGAAGAGGTTGATCGGCCCATCCGCGCTGATTGCCGTCGACGGCCGCATCGCGCCGACCACGACGACAGGTTTCTTGCTCTTGACGACGAGGTCCAGAAAATAGCTGGTTTCCTCGATCGTATCGGTCCCGTGCGTGATCACAATGCCATCGACGTCGTCCTGCGCGAGCAGCGTGTTGACGCGCTTGGCGAGCTTGAGCCAGTAGTCATTGTTCATGTTCTCGCTGGCGATCTGGAAAACCTGCTCGCCCTTGACGTTGGCGACCGTTTTCAGTTCGGGGACGGCATTCAGGAGCGTCTCAATGCCCACCGTGGCGGCGGTGTAGCCGACGACAGTGGTGCTGCTCGCCCCGCTGCCGGCGATCGTGCCGCCGGTTGCGAGCACCATGACGTTGGGAAGTCCCGGGCCCCTCGCATGCGCGACGTCAAAACTGATGAGCAACGCGAACAGCACGCTCATTATCGCCATCGTGTAATCACGCACTCGAAACTGCAACATCTCGACCACCCTTTGCTGGAAGATTCGTTGGTACGCCCCGGTTCGCTCAGCGCTGCATGTTCCGCTAGCCGAGGCACTCTGTCTAGGGTGGCGACGATTTTGATCTGCGCGCTCAGCGCGTGCGAGAAGAGGCAAACGGTCTTTGCCTCTGTTATTCAGAGACAAAAACGTGGATGCCCGGGACAAGCCCGGGCATGACGAGTTTGTGGAACCGTTGCTCGCTAAATGAGCACCAGAGTCGCAGCGGTCAGGCGCCGACTTCGCACTTCTTCATAAAGCTGTTCTTGGCGGCGCCGGCGAGCGGCTTGCCCTCGGCGCTGACGGCCTTGGGCGCGCAGGCGTCGGCCTTGCACTTCTTCATGAACGAGGTCTTGGCCGCACCAGCCAGGGCCTTGCCGTCCTTGCCGACGGCCTTGCTTTCGCAGGTGTCCTCCGCGAAGGCCGAACCCGCTGCAAACGTGGCAACGATCGCAGCCAGGAAAATCCGCTTCATCATGATTGTCTCCCTAAACCAGAAATGGCGCGCGGATTGGAGCCGGGAATCGTGGCGCAATCAAGCTGGATGAGCGCCCGCCGTCCGGTCTTCCTGGCGATTTTTCGACCGCGGGTGCGACGGGACCGACGGCCTGCTGCACTGCTCGCTGACCGGGACGGGTGATCCTGCTAGCTTCGGGCGCGTTTAACCGGAGGGAGCACCGTGATGGAGTCCTTGATCGAGAATGTGCCGGATGCCGCTTCTGACCGGCATTCTCACCTGGTTCGGCCGCAAGAGATGGAATGGCAGAATACGCGCTTTCCCGGCTGCGAGGCCAAGACGCTGCTGTTCGATCGCAGCAGCGGTCTGATGACCGCGTTGATGCGCTTTGCGCCGGGATCGGTGCTGCCCGATCACGAGCATGTCGGAGTCGAGCAGAGTTATGTCATCGAAGGCGCTCTCGTCGACAACGAGGGACCGGCCAAGGGGATTGCCTGCAGGGCCGGCGAATTCATCTGGCGCGAGGCGGGCAGCCGGCATGCCGCCTGGTGCCCGGAGGGCGCCCTGATCCTGGCGATCTTCCAGGTGCCGAACAAGTTCTTCGAAGCCGACGGCCGCGTCGTCGATGCCGCCGGTCAGGATTGGGACCAGACGTGGGGGCACACCGACGCGCAACGGGCGCGGAGATAGGCGGCTCTTCGCAGCTCAAGTGCCATCATCGATGCTTCTGACGAGCATGGTGACCTGAACGGCGATCAGCCGCCGCATCTCCGTGCCGTTCCTGGCGGTTTCGCGCAGTCCCCGCATGCCGAACACCAGGCATCGTGCCAGCACTTCCGGCTCGTCCGCGATCCCAGCGGCCTTCACCTGATCGCGGATGAGGTCGGCGACCAAAGACTGGAAGTTGTCGTAGACCTTCCGAACTGCCGGGAAACGGAGGTCGAAGAGATCTGCCGAATCGGGGTGCGCCTCTATCAGGTCGAAGCCATGCGATCCCCAGGATTTACAGGCGTGGAGCAGCTTGGCGTGAAGGCCATCGAGCCGCGCGATTGCGGCCCTGATCTCCCGATGCTTCTGCTCGTCCATTCCCTGGATCACCGCCGCGAACACGGCGTCCTTGTCGGAGAAGAGCAAATAGAGCGCCGGCCGCGACATTCCGGCCTTGGCGGCGATGTCGCCCATCGTCGTGCGGGCTTGGCCGTAGCGGGAGAAGACCTCCGTCGCAGCCGCGACGGCACGCTCCTCTTTCGAAATGCTGGAACGAGCCATGAGCCTCACGGGCGTCGGAATTGCACGTCGGTCATATTGACATAATATCAATAATTGTCAATTTGCCGGTAGCGGCATGAAGCCATGAGAGGGTCTGCGACATGAACGATGAAGCGCGACTGAAGACCTGGAACACCTATCAGGCGGCGTGGGGACCCATCGATGAGGACGAGCGGCGTCGGCTGCTCGAGCAAAGCGTGGCCGCGGACTGCGTCTATACCGATCCGGGCTCGCAGGTGGAGGGACGTGACGCCTTGATGGCGCGTATCGGTCAATCTCAGATCAAGTTTCCTGGCGCGCATTTCAGGAATGACAGCTTCCTCGAGCACCATGATCAGGGGCTTTTTCGCTGGACCATGTATGACGGCGCCGGTCGCGTGTTCGTCACGGGCGAGAGTTTCGGCCGCTTCGGCGACGATGGCCGCCTCGTTCAGGCGACCGGCTTCTTCGACGTGCCCGCTGCGAAGGCCTGAACGCCGGCCGGCGCGGCGGTCGATCCTGCCGCTCCCGACATCGCCCTCATACGCCGCGCGCGAGAAGTGCCTTGAAGTCCGCGCGTGCGCGCCGCGCTTCGGCTCGCGCCACGTCGGAGGCGTCGCCGAGGCCGAAATAGCCGTGGATCAGGCCGGGGCCTTCATGGTGCTTTACCGGCACACCGGCGGCTTCCAGCGCCCGTGCATAGGCTACGCCCTCGTCGCGCAGGGGATCGAACCAGGCGGTGGTGACGATCGCGGGCGCGACGCCGGCGAGCGAGGTGGCGCGCAGCGGCGAGACACGCCAGTCGGTGGCATGCGAGGGATCGGCGAGATAATGGCCGCAAAACCACTCCATCACGGCACGTGAAAGAAAGTAGCCCTCGGCATTCTCGGCGCGCGAGGGAAAACGAGCGTTCTCGCGCGCGTCCGCATAACTGCCGAGCACATCAGTCACGGGGTAGACCAGCAGTTGCGCGGCGAGCTTGATGCCGGCGTCACGGCAGGCGATTGCAGTGGTGGCGGCGAGATTGCCGCCGGCGCTGTCGCCGGCAACGCCGAGGCGTTTTGCATCGCCGCCAAATTCCGCGACGCGGCCAAACACGTCGCTGACCGCGGCAAAGGCGTCCTCGAACGCACCGGGAAAGCGCGTTTCGGGCGGGCGGCGATAGTCGACGGAGACGACGACTGCGCCGGTCTCGATCGCAAGGTTGCGGGCCTGCCGGTCGTGGGTCTCGAGGTCGCCCGCGACCCAGCCGCCGCCATGGAAGAACACCACGGTCGGCGCCGGCGTTGTGCCGACCCGGTAGACACGTGCATCGAGCGGTCCGGCGCCGCCTTTCACCTTGATATCCGCGACGATGTCGACGGGTGGCGGCGGTATGGCCGCGCGCGAGGCAGCCAGTGCGCGCAAGGAATCGCGGGCGCTCTGTGGCGTCATCGTGGTGGCATCGCGCATCGGCAACAGCGGAATGATCTGGGCGATGACGGGATCGAGCGGTGCGGCCATGGAATCCTCACACGGTTCTTGGTCTTGCTTGCGGGTTAGCATAGATATGGCGCGCCGCGTCGGCAACCGCTCGCATGTGGCAATGCCGGAGAATGAACGGCAGGGAGGTCTTGAGGTGGAATTCGAAACGCTGGTCCAGTCGCGCCGCAGCGTGCGCGGCTTCAGGAACGAGCCGGTGCCGCGCGCGGTGATCGAGGCGATCATCGACAGCGCCAAGCGTGCGCCGTCGTCGATGAACACCCAGCCCTGGCATGTCCACGTGCTCACAGGCGGTCCGCTGGAACAGCTGCGCCGACGCAACATGGAGGAGATGGTTGCCGGCGCCAAGGTCAAGCGCGACATCGTCAGTCACGGCGAGTACCAGGGCGTGCACCGGACCCGGCAAGTCGATGTTGCCAAGAAACTGTTCGGCGCGATGGGGATCGCGCGCGACGACAAGCCGATGCGCCAGGACTGGGTGCTGCGCGGCTTCCGCCAGTTCGACGCGCCAGTTTCGCTGGTCTTGACCTATGACCGCGTGCTCGATCCCGGCGCGGTCTGCCATTTCGATCTGGGCGCGCTCTGCTACGGTATCGTGCTCGCGGCCTGGGACCGCGGGCTCGGTTCGGTGATCAACGGGCAGGGCATCATGCGCTCCGACATCGTGCGCGAGGTCGCGAACATTCCGGAGGACGAGGTGATCATGACCTGCGTCGCGATGGGCTATCCCGACGACAACTTTGCCGCGAACGCGGTGCGCTCCGATCGCGAGGGCAACGACGATTTCGTGCGTTACGTCGGATTCGCCGAGTAGCGCAGGCAGAGGAGATTATTCTCTCGCGAATTTTTTTTGGTGCGGACCGCTTGGCGGCCTCTTGCAATCTCGATCGCGCGGGAGGAACAATGTGGGGACTGAAAGGTTTGATGCTGGCGCGAGGGAATTGACATGCGGCGGCTCGCTAGCCTGGTTCGACGGTTCTTCGGCCCGCGAGTGCGGCGTCCGATCGATGATGATCCAAGTCTTCCTTTCACCCCCGAAGAGTTCGGCCGGATGATCCGCAGCGGCCGGCACGAGGACATGAAGCTGCTGGCCGAAGGGCTCGCCTGCCGAACTGTTCCGCGCCGCACCAGACATCGCGCCGCGCACTAGACTGGGGTCGAGACGGGTTGCTGCGCTCACCTCGTGAGAGCGACCTGCCTGAACGCGGTCAGCAGTGCTTTCTCCAACTTTCCGCTCATCCCGCATAGGATGTCATAGGCTTCGCCGCGTGGCAGCGTCGGCTTGTAGTGCCGATACTCGATCAGGGCAGCGAAGATGTCCGAGATCGTGAGAATCCGCACGATGTCGCCAATACTCTCGGCCCCGAGCGCATCCGGATAGCCGCTGCCGTCGAGAAATTCGTGATGATGCCGCACCGCATCGAGGATCTCTGGCGAGATATTGTCGTGGTCTTTCAGGAAATCGTAACCCGCCATCGGGTGAGTCTCGATCATGGCACGTTCGGCCGGATCGAGACGGCCGGGCTTGTCGAGGATGGCGAGCGGGATCCGGGCCTTGCCGACGTCGTGGAACATGGCCGCCGAATACAGCCGCTCGAGATCGGCCCGGCCCACACCGAGACTCAGCCCGAAGTCGATTGCAACGCCGGTCACGAGCAGGCAGTGCTGGTAGGTTCCCTCGTGGTGGCGCCGCACCGTGGTGAGCCACTCGGACAAGCCATGCTGGGTGATGCGATCAGCGATCTTGCGGCCGGCTTCCTTCGTGCCGTCGACATCGATGGGCTCGCCGAGCGTAACGGCCGTGAACATCGACGCGATCGCCGTCGCCGCCGCCTCAACGGCATTGTCCGGCTGCGTCGAGTGACCTGAGGAAGCAGACGCCTCTTCGGCAGGATCAACCAGCGCTGCCAGCAGCTTGATCTTGTCGATCGTCCCGGGAAGGACGAGTGTGGCCCCGAGCGCGTAGGCCTGCGAGATACTCATGTGAGAGGCGTGCTCGACCAGGAAGATGCGCTTCGTTGCCTTTGCGAGCTTTGCGGCTCGTTTCTTGATGGCCGCAATGGTGTGGACGTCACGCAATTCCGCACGGATGACGATCGCGAACGGCATCTGGGACAGCTTGGCTTCCGCGTCGAGCCGTTCGCCTGCGACGGCAAACCGTTGCTCGAGAATTGAACAGACGCTCGACAGTTTGTCCGAGGAATCAGCCAGCACATGCACGAATGGGCGTGCCGATTCCTTCTCTCGGATGCCGCCGTCGCCTTTGACGGGGCGGGATATCATTCGCGCGTTCTGCACGGTTGACCTGAATCATGCTGGAGTTGGATGGGGCTGATGAATCCTTGGGCCTATTTGCTCTGAGCGGCAGCCTGCACGGCGACTGCCGCTTTCTTCTTGCCGTCTGCGGTGACGAAGTGCACGCCGGCCGTGGTGCCGTCGATCCAGACCAGTTCGCAGCGCCGGTAGGCGAGCCCCGTCGAGGACAGCAGCAGGAAGAATTCCTTGGCTTGGAGCACGTCGAGTGTACCCTCGACCGCGATCTTTGCACCGCTTTGCGATACGTCGAGCAAAACGCAACTGCGCCGCCACGTGCCGTCCGAGCCCATCAGATTGACGGGCTGCTTGTGGTCCATTTTCACGCGAAACGCTTTACGGCCGTCGAACTTCATCGGCTCACCCCCATCTTCGCGCCGTGATTTCCCGGGTCGCCCGTGCTGGCGTTTGCTGCTATTTGCCCCCATCGCACTGTCCATTGGCTGGTGGACAGAAGCAGCGTCTCGAAGATCCGTTGCGCGCGCTCGCGCTCAGAATAGGAGAGCCTTTTTCCGCTGCGGTTGCTCAGGATGGTAAGGGTGGTCTGCCAGTTCAGCCGCGACGCCCGGCACGCCATGACCAGCCCCTCGCAATCGTCATCGCTCACGACATGCTCGATGATTTCGAGCGGCGCCCCTGAAAGCACCGACAGTGCCGTGAACAGATTGGCCGTCTCGCCGCGGATCGCAAAACGGTTCACTGTGGAATCGTTGAGCTTGCCGATGCGGTTGAGGGCGACGATCTCCGGCCTCGCGCTTGCATAGTCGGCCCGGCAAGGCCGCTTTGGCGGAGTCGGCTCCGCTTCCGGCACCAGCGCCGCAGCGGGCGGGTTGGGCGTCGCCGGTGCCTGCCGGGCTGGTGGGACGGAGAGCAGCTTGCGCACGACCAAATCGGGTGTGCCGGGCCGGAGCACCAGCGCCTTCGCGATCTCGCCGTCCTGGTCGGCCTTGGCAATCAGCGCTGCATAGGCTGCGTCCGAGAATTTCGTTCCCGGGTTCCTGATCAGGTCAAGGCAGGTCGGGCCGCCGTGCTTGATCAGCGCCTCGGTCACGGTCGGCGCGATGTCGCTGCGCGCGGCGATCGCGCGTCGATGCCACTCGCCACGGGAGTCAATGACAGCCTCGAGATCGGCCGCGGAAAGTGCACGCGACTTGAGCAACACAGGACCCGCCACGTCCGGATTATCGTGCGAGGCGAGACGCCACAATGTTTCGGGAGGCGCGATGTCGAGCTCGGCGAGTGCCATGCTGAGCTGAACCAGTGCGCTGGTCTCGACCCGTTCCGTCAAGCGTAGCAGAACTCCGTCGGCCACGTTGGTGAGCATTGCCTGGCACTGGCCGCGGCTGCCAGTGAGCAACTGCACCATGCCGGAGAGAATGCGTGCGCAACGCTCCGCGGGGCACGTTGCGACCGTCTCTTCCAATTCAGCGAGAATATCAGCAGGCGAATTTGCCATCATGGCAGGGGCCTGACTCAAAATTGATTTTGAATATCGAACAGCGCTTATTCGGCCCGACAGACGTTAATTTGAAATGTTGCATTCGATTGTTCGGGTATTGCTGCACCGCTGGCAGCCAGGAAAACGCTATCGAAAATTGGCGACATTTGATGCGCCGGCTTGTCCTTGGACTTCGACCCTCGCCAACTGGTCAGCATAGTCGAAGTGATTCTTTCAGACTTAAGGGACACCGGAGCGGGGAAGTCGGGCCGGCATCGTCGCCGGACGCGCGTGTGTTGCGAGGCGAAGTTTCACATTGCCATGAACAGAACTGATGATCCGCCGACGCTGGCGCCAAAGATATTTCGCTTCACCGACGTCGATGAATTTCGAAATGCCATACGAGGCCTCGACTTCGAGTTCACGCCTTTCGTACGGAGGATTTCGGCCGAGCAGATTATTCTGTCGCTGCCCGGCTGCGACGTGAATTTGACGCGGGCATTTCCGCGAGTCGTCGACGCACAGCTCGTCGAGAATTGTACCGCGATCGGTTTCACGATGGACGATTTGGACGTGCCGGTTCGATTCAACGGCACGAGGCGCGCACGACCCGTTATCGTCATCGGCAACGGCGGCGCGGCTTACACCATCATCGAGGAGGTGCAGCGGCAAATCGCCTCGGTGGTGTTCAGGCCGGAGGTGACGGATCGCGGCTGGCCACAAGCAACCCTCTGCTTCAACATCTTCGAAGCGACCGCTGCGGGCTTGAGCCGGCTCCGCGGTGTGGTTCGGGAAGTCTTGGCAGCCGCGTCGGAGCCCGTCGACGCGCCCGACGTGCCGCTGAAGGCGGCCGCCATGAAGGAGAGCCTGCTGGGGGCTGTGGACGCAATCTTCCAAAGTATCGTTCCCGCGCGATGGACCCTGCGCCCCAATGACGAGCGCAACTTCAAGGTCTTTCAGGACATCCGCGCGCTGCTTTCCGACGACCTCTCGCAGCCCATCTACAGCGACGAGATCGCGCGCAAACTCGGCTTGTCCGTTCGCACCATGCACGACGTCGTCCGCCGCTATCGCGGAATGAGCCTGCACCGCTACTTGCGCCTGCGGCGGCTGTGGCTGGTGCGTCAGCGGCTGCTCGCCGGCGCCGACAGCGTCAAGGCCGTCGCGCTGGCGTTCGGCTTCTGGCATCTCGGCGACTTCTCCAGAAGCTATCGCGACCAGTTCGGCGAGACACCGTCGCGAACGCTTGAATGCGGACGGCGAACATAGCGCGTCAAAACGTTGAGGCCGGCCTGCTAATCCGTGCTATACTACCGGTCATGAGCAATCGCATCCTCGTCCTCTACGGTTCCTACCGTTCCGACCGCATGGGCATTCGCCTTGCGAATTTCGTCATCGATCGCCTGCGCGCCCGCGGCGACGACGTCGTGTTCATCGACGCCAAGGCGATCGGCCTGCCGATGCTCGATCGCATGTACAAGGAGTATCCCAAGGGCGCCGCACCCGAGGCGCTGGAGAAGCTGGCCGGAGAGATCCGCGGCGCCGATGGCTTCGTCTTCATCACCGGCGAATACAATTGGGGCATTCAACCGGGCCTGAAAAATCTCACTGACCACTTCCTCGAGGAGTGGTTCTGGCGTCCGGCCGCGATCGTGAGCTATTCGGCCGGCCGCCTGTCCGGCGCGCGTGCCTCGACCGCCTGGCATGGCACGTTGTCGGAGATGGGCATGGTGGTGGTGTCGAGCACCATCGGCGTCGGTCCGATCGCACAGACACTGTCGGAGGCGGGCGAACCGATCGGCGAGGGCGGCAAGGCGCTGGAACGCTCGTTCCCGCGTTTCGCCGACGATCTCGCATGGTGGATCGAGGCGGCCAAGGCGCAGCGGGCGCGCAAGGCGCCGCCTTACTGACGGTCCCGTAGCCCGGATGGAGCGCAGCGCAATCCGGGACAGTGCATCCGTAGCGATAGGATTCCCGGATTACGCTTTCGCTCCATCCGGGCTACGAAGCTGCGCGTTTGCCGCGCTTACGCCGCCCTGACCTCGCCGAGGAAGCGGTCGAACTGTCCGGCGAGATCGCGCGACTGGGTCGAGAGCTGTTCGGCTGCCCCCAGCACCTCTCTTGCGGCCGTGCCGGTATCGTCGGCGGCGCGCTGCACGCCTGATATGTTTGTGTTGACCTCCTGGGTGCCGCGCGCGGCCTCCTGGACGCTGCGGGCGATCTCCTTGGTCGCCGAGCCCTGCTCCTCGATCGCGGCCGCGATTGCGGTGCCGATCTGGTCGATCTCGCCGATCACGTCAGCGACGTTGCGGATCGCGGTGACGGTCTCGTCGCTCGCCGCCTGGATCGCCGAAATTTGCTCGGAGATTTCGGTGGTGGCCTTGGCGGTCTGGCCGGCCAGCGATTTCACCTCGGCAGCAACCACCGCAAAGCCGCGGCCGGCGTCGCCGGCGCGGGCGGCCTCGATGGTCGCGTTGAGCGCCAGCAAATTGGTCTGCTCGGCGATGCTCTGGATCAGCGTGACGACGTCGCCGATCTTCTGCGCGCCCTCGGCCAACGCTCGGGCGGTGTCGCCGGTGCGGCGGGCGTTGTCGACGGCGCGGGCCGCGATCTCGGTGGATTGGGCCACCTGACGGCCGATCTCTGAGATCGAGGAGGTCAGCTCTTCGGTGGCGCTCGCGACGGTCTGTACGTTGCTCGATGTCTGCTGTGAGGCAGCGGCGACGACCGCGGCCTGGCTGTTGGTCTGGGCCGCCGTCGAGGTCATCGACTGCGCCGTGCTCTCCATGGTGGATGACGCGCGGGACAGGCCGCCGACGAGCTCGGTGACCTTGGTTTCGAACGCGCGGGTGATCCCGTCGAGCGCCTGTGCGCGGCGCATCTTACCGTCGTTCTCGGCCTGCTTCTCCGCCGCAAGGCTGTCGGCGCGGATCATGTTGTCCTTGAAGACCCGGACGGCCGCGGCCATGGCGCCGATTTCGTCGGAACGCTCGGCACCGGGAATCTCTTCCGCAACCTCGCCGTCGGCAAGCCGCGACATCCGCGTCGTCAGATTGACGATCGGGGCGCAGACGCGGCGGCGGACCGTGACGATGAGGCCGGCGCTGGCGATCAGCACCGCGAGAAGGCCCGCGAGTGCGATGGTGAAGCTGGTGTGGGCCGCAGTGGAGGCACCGGCGAGAATCTGCTCGGCGTTGTCGTAGAAGGCGTCGCGGACCTCGATGATGGTGCTGAGGCCGCGCTGCGTGGCGGTGTAATAGGTGTCCATGTCGTGTTCGTACTTGCCGCTGACCGCACCCTCCTTCACCAGCTTGAGCTCGCGGCCGAACTCTTCGATGTAGATCGCGTTGAATTTCTCCAGTGCGGCGGCGATGTTCGCCGGCGTTGCGGGATTGCCGCGCAGCTCCAGCAGCGACATCACGATCTGGTCGTTGCGGCCCTGCGAGCGGCTGATCTCGGCCTTCTCGGCATCGGTCGCCGGTTTCTTGCCGCCGACGAGATTCTTGTGCAGGCTGGAGTTGAAGCCGCCGACGTCGCGCAACGTCATCGCGATGTTGGCGTAGCTGGCCTGCCGGTAGGCATCGCCGTTGAGGATCGCCATGCGGCGGACCTGCTCGTTGAGCAGCGCAGTCACGCTGGCGTTGAGCACGGCATTTTCGGCGACGATCTTCTTGGCGGCGTCCTTGCGCGCCTCCGGCGGGCCGGACATCGCCTTGTCGATAGCCTCGCGCAGCGCGGTGAACTTCGAATTGATGGCGTCGATGTTGCCGCCGGTGGTGTTGCCGTCGTCGAACGGGCCCGGCAGGTCCTTGCGCAACGCGTTCATCGTGTCGCGGGCGGCATCGGTCTGCTTGCGCAGCTTGCCCTGCTCGGCAAGCAGCGCCGGGTCGACGGCGGGAGGGCCATAGAGAATGTTGGTGGAAAAGCCGCGCTCGGGATTGAGGTAGCGCGGGATGTCGCTGACGGCGCGAACGATCGCGAGGCGCCCCTGGGCTTCGGTGATCCGCTCCATCGTCTGGTATTTCGTTACGGCGACGTAGACGGCGAGGCCGCCGCCCACGGTCGAGAGCGAGACGATGGCGGTGGTCAGGAGCGTACCGATTTTCATGAGTGTGTCCGGCAACTGGCGCGGGAAATTATTGCACGGACAATAGGCAGGCGATGTTAATCCCGGGTTTACGCTGGTGGCCGCCGGCAGCCGCGGTCACCGGGCCTTGCGGTCGAGGGCGGCGAGCATATCGAGCGTTGCCTGATCGCGCTCGCCCGAAAAGTACCGGGCGAGCGCCTCGTCGAAAACGGGCTCGTCGGACACCGCTTCGAACAGCGTCATCGACGAGCGGAATTTGGCGTCATCGGGCGCGCCGAGGATGGCGTTGATGGCCCGGCCCTCGACAGCGAGCACGAGCCTCGTGCATTCGATCAGGCGCGGACCGAGGATGGGGTGGGCGAGATAGGCCTTGGCCTCGGCGCGCGAGGCGATGGCGTAGCGCTGCGACATGGCGCTGGAGCCGAGGCCGGCGACCTGCGGGAAGACGAACCACATCCAGTGGCTCTGCTTTCGGCCCCGGGTCAGCTCCCCCCGAACGTCGCCATAAACCGGGTCCTGGGCCTGGACAAAGCGTTTGAGATCGAACGGATCGGTCATAAGATACCTTAGGATACCCTGGAATGGCTTGCCGGAGCCTTGCCAGACCCCTGCCGGCCGCGATTATGCCTAACTTTTGGCTCCCAATGTGGTAGCTGGTATAGAATCTCCGGGTGGGGGTGGGTCCCCCCGGGGATCGATTTTGGGGAGCTGATGGTTTCCGACCGGGCACAAGCCGAGAGGCTATTGTCGCGCCGCCGTATTGGGCGAGCCGAGACGATATTGCTGTCTCTGGCCGCTGTCGCGCTGGCGCTGGGCGCCGCCGCCTGGGTCGCGGATATCGGCGGTTCGGCCTCGCTGGTCACCGCCGCGCTGCCGCCGGCCAATGCGCCTTCATTCGATGATCGTTTCGCTTCCGCTTCCAGCAGTCCGCCCGCCCGCGAGCTCGGCTTGCGGACGCTGGAGCGCTCCGCGGTGAGTGCAGTCCAGCTCAAATTGCGCGACGCCAAGGCGATGCTCGCCCAGAAGCTCCAGGGCGACGACTGGCGCTCGACCCTGACCGACGACGACCGGCACATGTCCGAGGAGACGAGACAATCGCAGCGTGCCGACGCCATCCCGATGCCGCGCTCGCGCCCGCCCCAGGCCGACATCTCCGCCCAGATCGCCTCCAGCCAGGCTTATGCCGAGACCAATCCCAGGATCGACAACCGCAACTTCTTCGAAAAATTCACCGACAAGATCAAGCTGGCCTCGCTGACGCCCGACAGCGGCCTGTTCGGCAAGGCGCCGGATCTCGCCGCGCTCGGGTACGATTCGCGGACGGCGGTCTACGACATCTCGGCCAAGGCGCTTTACCTGCCGAGCGGCCTCGCGCTGGAAGCGCATTCCGGCATGGGCGCGCTGATGGACGATCCGGAGCACGTCGACCAGCGGATGGTCGGCGCGACCCCGCCCGCGACCTACGACCTGAAGCCGCGCGAAAAACTGTTTCACGGCGTCCGCGCACTGCGCTTGACGCCTACCGAAGGCACCAGCGCGCTCGGCCGCGTCGGTCTGCTCACCCACAATTACATGCTCGGGCCCCGTGGCGACTCCAACGGCTGCGTGTCGATCAAGGACTATGATCGGTTCATGAAGGCCTACGACAACGGTGAGTTCAACCGTCTGGTCGTGGTGCCCAGGCTGACCCCATCGGCGACCGCCTCGCAGCGCGCGAGCACCGAGTCCTGATATCTGCTCCTGATATTTGCCTGCCGCGGCGGGGCTGCCGTTTTCCCTTCGTTAAGCCGTCATCGTCCAGAAGCAGCCCATGAGTGATCCGCAAAGTGAGTGATCCGCAAAATTCCGAGACCCCGCTGCGCACGACGTTCAAGATCAAGCTGAACGGCGACACGCTGGCGATCGCGACCGTCGGCCAGGCCTATCAATTCCTCACCAACTTCAAATCGGTCGAGTGGATGGAATTCCGCTCGCTGCACGAAGACGCGGTCGCGGCGCTCGAAGGCGCCGCCGAGAACGCCATGCTCGTCGTGCAGGCGACCAACGCCGTGCGCGCGCTGTTTGTGAGCGCAAAGCTGCTCTGAGAGCGACACGGCAGATATTTGGGAAGAGTCCCGGATTGCGCTGCGCTCCATCCGGGCTACCGCTCACGACTTGAACTCCGCTATAGGAACGGCAATAGCTTCGCGAAGATCGCGCTCAAGCCGATACGTTGAAACATAGTTCAGGGAGAGACCCATCATGAAACGCCGTACATTCCTCAAGGGCGGCGCGGTTGCCGGTGCGACGACGCTGGTTGCCGCACCCGCGATCGCGCAGAGCGCGCCCGAGATCAGATGGCGCCTGACCTCGAGCTTCCCGAAGTCGCTGGACACCATCTACGGCACCGCGCAAACGTTTGCGAAATATGTTGCCGAGGCCAGCGACAACAAATTCCAGATCCAGACCTTTGCGGCCGGCGAGCTCGTCCCCGGCCTGCAGGCGCTCGATGCGGTCAGCACAGCCTCTGTCGATATGGCGCAGACGCCGCTCTATTTCTACATCGGCAAGGAGCCGGCGCTGGCCTACGCGACCGGCGCGCCGTTCGGCATGAACCATCGCCATCAGGAGTCATGGTGGCATTTCGGCGGCGGCGCCGACCTCACCAACGAGGCGCTGAAGCCGTTCAAGGCGCATGCCATTCTCTGCGGCAATTCCGGCACCCAGATGGGCGGCTGGTTCCGCAAGGAGATCAAGACCGTCGACGATCTCAAGGGTCTCAAATTCCGCATCGCCGGCATGGGCGGCCATGTGCTGGCGCGGCTCGGAGTGGTCCCGCAACAGATCGCGGGCGGCGACATCTATCCGGCGCTGGAGAAGGGCACGATCGACGCGGTCGAATTCGTCGGTCCCTATGACGACGAAAAGCTCGGTTTCCAGAAGGTCGCCAAATACTATTACTTCCCGGGCTGGTGGGAAGGCGGCGCCATGCTGCACATGATCGTCAACGACGAGAAGTGGGCGTCGCTGCCCAAGCAGTACCAGGCGATCGTGAACCAGGCCGCCTCGGCGGCGGGCGCCTGGATGCTCGAGAAATACGACAGCGTCAATCCGGCGGCGCTGAAGCGGCTGATCGCCAATGGCGCGGAGCTGAAGGCGTTTCCGCAGCCGGTTCTGGAGGCCTGCTATGCCGCGACCCAGGAGCATCTGAACGAGCTCGCCACCAAGAGCGACCTGTTCAAGCGCACCAAGGAAAGCCACGACGCCTATATGAAAGAGCTGCTGTTCTACACGCAGATCGCGGAGAATTTCTACGACAATTATCTGCTCGGCAAGATGCGCAAGGGCTGATCTCAGGCCACCGCGACGGGCGGCCGGATTGCTTTGCGCCCACCTCCGGCCGCCCGTCGTTGCGTCAGACTTATGACGATGCATTCCTGCAACATGCCGCCGAAAACCGATGGTGGGATGATGCCGTCCATGCTTCTTCAACCTAACGGTTGATGTGGGATTTTGGCCGTTCCTCCAGACCTTGTTGAAGCAGGGAATGGAGTCGAAAATGACCTTACTGAACAGCATTGGCGGAACCGCTGGCAGGAGCAAGCTTCGCCCGATCGCGTCCTGCCTGGCTATCCTCCTTGCGACCACATTCCTCCACGCCGGTTCCGCGCTGGCCGCCGACTACGCGGCCGGCGGCGGCGTCATCAACGGGCCATCCGGCGAGGCGACGGCGGTAGGCCAGACGGCGACGACGGAGGGCACGTTCGCCACCGCCTATGGCGCCTTGTCCACTGCAACCGGCGAAACCGCGCTTGCCGTGGGCACCGTGTCCAAGGCGATCGGCGATAATGCAACCGCGATCGGCATCGGCACCGCTGCAACCGGAATATCGGCGAGCGCCTTCGGTGACAACGCCACCGCAACTGGCACCGGCGCCACGGCGACTGGTACGCACTCCAGCGCCATTGGTGCGAACGCCGCGGCGTTCGGCGGCAACGCCTTCGCAAGCGGGGCAACCGCCACGGCGACGGGCGCCCACAGTAGCGCGTTTGGCACCGCAGCGACCGCAACGGGCGAGGGCAGCAACGCCCTCGGCAACAACACAACCGCGACGGGCGCCGGCAGCCTGGCCAACGGCGACTTTGCGACGGCGACAGGCCAGAACAGCAACGCCAGCGGCCAGTTCGCGACCGCGACCGGCACCAACAGCAAGGCGAATGGCGCCGCTGCCACGGCCTATGGTCAAGGCAGCACCGCGACCGGCAGCAACGCCGTGGCCATCGGTGAAACCAGCACCGCCACAGGCAATTTCGCGACCGCGCTCGGCAACAACAGCAATGCCATTGGCAACGTTACGGTGGCGGTAGGTGCTTTCAGCTCCGCCAACGGCGAGGGGACCGTCGCGGTCGGAAATTCGAGCAATGCAGGTGCGACCAACGCCACCGCGCTCGGCGCTTCGGCCGTGGCCGTCACCGGCGGCACCGCACTCGGCAACAGTTCACGGGCGGACGGCACCAATTCGCTGGCGCTCGGTATGAATGCGACCGCATCGGGAGCCAATTCCGTCGCGATCGGCGCAGGCTCGACCGCAACGCTGGCCAATACCGTGTCGTTCGGTACGTCTGGCAACGAGCGGCGCCTGACCAATGTCGCCGCCGGCGTCGCGCCGACCGACGCGGTCAACATGAGCCAGCTCACCGGCATCACTGCCGGATTTCAGTCGCAGATTGGTTCGCTCCAGGCGCAGATCGGCAACAATCTGACCGAGGCGCGACGCGGCATCGCCGCCGCGGTTGCAGCCGCCAGCGCGCCGATGCCGTCCGCGCCGGGCAAGACCACCTGGCAGGTGCGCGGCTCGGCGTTTCACGGCGAAGGCGGTTTCGGTGCTGGTTTCGCACATCGCCTCAACACCACCATGCCCCTCACGGTCGTGGGCGGCTATGGCAACGGCGGCGGCACCGAGCACACCGCCTATGTCGGCGTCGGCGGGGAGTTTTGAGCGTTCACCTCACGCCGAGCCGAGACCCAGCTTGGCATAGATGCGCCGCGCATAGGCACCGAACGCGTCCGTCGTCTTCAGCGGCAGATCCCGCGGGAAGGGCAGGTCGATCGGGAAATAATCGGCCATCTTTGCCGGACCGACCGTCAGCACGGCGCAGTGCGAGGACAGGAATACGGCTTCCTGGATCGAATGCGTGATGAAGATGATGGTCTTGCCGCTCTCGCGCCAGATCCGCAGCATCTCCAGATTCATCTGCTCGCGCGTCAAGGCGTCGAGCGCGCCGAACGGCTCGTCCATCAGGATCAGTTTCGGGTCGTGAATGAAGGCGCGCGCAATGGCGGTGCGCTGCTGCATGCCGCCGGAGAGCTCTCGCGGATATTTCTGCTCGTAGCCGGCAAGGCCCACCAGATTGAGCAGATCGCGTGCCCGCTCGCGCGCGGCCTTCATGGGAAGACCGACGATCTCCGCCGGCAGCAGCACGTTGTCCAGGATGGTGCGCCATTTCAACAGCAGCGCCTGCTGGAACACCATGCCGATGTCGCGGGTCGGATCGAACGGGCTTTTGGCATTGCCGATCTTCACCGTGCCGCCGTCGGCGTCGTGCAGGCCGGCCAAGATCTTCATCACCGTGGTCTTGCCGCAGCCGGACGGCCCGACCAGCGAGACCAGCTCACCCTCCTGCACGTCCATGGTGACGTCGGACACCGCCAGGAATTCGGCGCCGCCGCTGCGATAGACCTTGCGGACGCCTTGCAGGCTGATGAAGGGGTTTGAGCTCATGCCAGCCATTTGTTCAAGTTTGCGGCCACGAAGGCGTCGTCGCTGAGATCTGAATGCTCGCGGTACACGCGGTCGATCTCGTCCTTCTGGCCGGGGCTGAGGCCCTCGTTCGGATCGAGGCACCACAGACCCTGCATCAGGCCCTGCCGTCGCAGCACCTCATGACAGCCGGCGATGCAGCCGTGAAAATCGTTGGCGACGTCGAAGAAGGCGCTGTTGCAATCGGTGACGCGGGCATCGAGCGCGAGCAAATCGGCCGGGACGCTGTCCCTGTGCCGTGCCGCCTTGCAGCGCTCGAATTGCTTGATCGCGCTCGCCGTCCACACCGACCAATGGCCGAGCAGACCCCCCTTGAAGTAGGTCCGCGTGGTGACGCCCTTGTCGCGGAGGTCGAACGGCAGCATCAAATCGAGCAGGATGTGGTCGTCATTGCCGGTATAGAGCGCAACGCGGTCGAGCGCGCCGGCTGCCGCGACGCCGCGCAGAACATCAAGGGTCCTGTAGCGGTTGAACGGCGCGATCTTGATCGCGATGACATTGTCGATCGAGGCAAAGCGCTGCCAGAACCGGCTCGACAGGACAACGCCGCCGACTGCCGGCTGAAGATAGAAGCCGACCAGCGGAATTTCGGCTGCGACCGCTGCGCAATGCGCGATGATCTCGTCCTCCGACGCGCTCTTCATCGCAGCGAGACTGAGGAGCCCTGCGTGATAGCCGATGTCGCGCGCGGTGCGGGCTTCAGCGGTGGCCTGCCTGGTCGGACCGGCGAGGCCCGCGACCAGCGCCAGCGGACGCTTGGTCCAGTCCGCCGCCGTCTCGGCGGCGAGCTCGAGCACGGGACGATAGAGGCCGACATCGCGGATCGCAAACTGCGTGGTGTGCACACCGACCGCGAGGCCGCCCGAGCCGGCGTCGATGTAATAGCGCGTCAGAGCGCGCTGATGCTGTTTGTCGAGCTGGCGTTCGGCGGTGAGCGCGAGGGGATGCGCCGGCAGCACGGTGCCGTCGGCGATCAGATTGCGGATCTCGCTGTTGATCTGGCTGTGGTGCATGATGTCCTATCCGAATTCAGGGCCGGCAACGGCGAATGGCATGTCCTCACCCGTGGCTATGGCGGGGCCGAACCGCATGCGCTGGAACGGCCGTTCGATGCTCCAGCCCGATGCGGTCAATCCTTCAGGGAACGCGGCGTGCGACGCGACGGCGTCGAGCAGCAGCGGCCCGGTCTCCGATCGCGCGATGGCATCGACCAGGGCCAGCGCGGCTGCCGTGTCGTCGGCAAACAGCGGACCGATATGGCGCGCGGTGCGTCCGTCGCGAACCAGCGCGATGGCGCCGTTCGCGGAAACGATGCGTGAGCCGGGACGCTGAGCGAAGTTGGAGAGCAGGGCGGTTCGATCGAGGCCCGTAGCGCGCCGGTCACGCGCGCGGAGCGCGTCGAGCGTCGCGGATGAAGGTGGCTGCGCGGACGCGAACGCGGATTTCACCAGCTTGAGGCGGCGCAATTGCAGCGTCGGCGTGAACCCGAGCGGTCCATAGACGGCAGCACCGTCGGGTGTTGCGTCGAGCCAGCTCGTCAGGCCGTTCCTGCGGGCAGTTTCGAGGCAGGCATCGACGAGGCGCGTTGCCAGGCCGCGACGGCGATGGGTGCCTGATACCAGCACCATGCTGATCCAGGCGTTTTTGCTGGAGTAGGGCAGCAGGGCCGCGGTTGCCACCAGCCGTCTGCCGTCGCGAATGCCGAATACGATTCCATCGTGCAGGAAGATGCGCCAGTCCTCCTCGGTCTGGTTCCAGTGTGCTTCCGTCGACAGCACGAGCCCGGCGATCGCATCGTCGGCGCCGAGCTTGATGATGGCCGGATCGTCAGTAGCGTCCATCGCGCACCTCGTATTTGGTGGGCTTGCCGAGGCTCGGCATGGCGCGGGACACCCAATCCGCGGTCCAGGCGATCAGCTGCTCGGTGTCCACGACCGGCAGGCCGAACAGCTCGACGGCCTTGGACGTGTCGGTCAGCCACGCCGTCGGCTGTTCGTTTCCTGTCAGCACCGGCGCGCGGCCGAACCTCGCGCCGAATCTCGCTGCGAGGTCGCGCACCGCCAAAATCTCGTGGCCGCTGACATTGATCGGCGAGGTCGGCGCCGTGCAATGCGCGAGGCAGCGCAGCGCCTGGGACGAGGCATCGCCCTGCCAGATGAAATTGACATGACCGATGCTGACGTCGATCGGCGTGCCCGTGAGCACCTTCGATGCGATGTCGTGGAGCACGCCATAGCGCATGTCGATCGCGTAATTGAGGCGGAACAGCCGCCCGGGCGTTCCGAACTTGCGCGAAAAATACTCGAACATGCGCTCGCGGCCGACGCAGGACTGGGCGTACTCGCCGGGCGGGTTCGGCGCCATGTCCTCGCCCGAGCCTTTGCCGTCAACGGGGACGAAAGGATAGATGCAGCCGGTTGAGAACGCCACGATCCGCGATGACGGGAAGGCCTGCGCGACCAGTGCCGGCACGTGCGCATTCATCGCCCAGGTCAGCGAGAGGTCGCCCTCCGCGCCGAATTTGCGGCCAGCCATGAAGACGATGTTGGGCGCCTTCGGCAGCGCCTGAATGGCCACCTCGTCCATCAAATCGCAGTTGACGGTCTCGACGCCACGCGCGTGCAGCCAGTCCTTGACGCTGGCGTCGCTGAAGCGGGCGACGCCGATGACGCGGCGATCGGGCGCTGCGGCTTTGGCGAGCCCCGCCAGCGTCGGCCCCATCTTGCCGGCGACGCCGAGGATCATGATGTCGCCGTCAACCCTGGCGAGGTCGTCGATCAATGCCTGCGTCGGCCGGCACAGGAGATCGTCGAGCGCAGCGATATCAGGGATGGTCTTCGGCAGTGTCTGGCGGGTCAGGAGCATGGTTGTGGTCCCTGGTCTTGGCTTTGACGTTTCAAGTCGGTGTTGCGTCACCGACGACGAACATGCGTTCGAGGGCGAGGACGAAGCCGTAAAGCGCGACACCGAGCAGTGTCAGCAGCACGACGGCCATCACCATCGCGGGCGTGTCGAGCGACGACTGCACCTGGATCATGAGGTAGCCGAGCCCGCGCTCGGAGGCGATGAACTCGCCGACGACGGCGCCGGCCACCGCGAGGATGGCGCCGACCTTCATGCCGGAGAATATGTAAGGCAGCGATCCCGGCAGCTGGATCTTGCGGAACAGCGTCCAGCGCGAGCCGCGCAGCGATTTGACCAGATCGAGCAGATCCGGCTCGACCTCGCGCAAGCCACGCGCGGTGGTGAGCAGGATCGGAAAGAAACAGATGCTGAAGGCGATCAGGATGTTCGGCACGATGCCGTAGGAGAACCAGACGATGAGGAGCGGGCCGAGCGCGACCTTCGGAATCATGTTCAGCGTCACGAACAGCGGCAGCAGTACGAGGCTGATCAGCGGCGCCCAGCTGAAGATCACGGCCAGCGCCACGCCGACGAATGCGCCGAGCGCAAAGCCGCCAAGGATCTCGATCGCCGTCACCAGCGTATTGGCGCCCCAGGCGTAGCTCGCGGTTCCCAGCGTCTGGATTGTCGCGAGCGGCGAGGGCAGGATGAACTTCGGCACGTGGAAGGCATCGACCAGGACCTGCCAGAGCACGAGCACGGCGAGGTGCACGATCAGGACGATCGCAAAGCTGCGCGTGTTGCGGGCGCCGTCTCCTGTCACCGGTTGCTCCCTGTTGCCAGCGGCCACCTTGCCGCCTGGTCTCAAGCCTAACCGTCCTTGAGGGAAGTTTCAACCAGTTGGTTGATTACGGGCGGAGCGAATGCAGCACGAGATCGGCGACGTGCCGGCGGCGGGCGCGGCGCGCGGCCCGGCTCGACAGGTCCTTGCCGAAGATCGCCGACAGCGTCGGCGTGTTCGAGAGATAGAAATAGCTGAGGCCCGCGATGGAGATATAGAGCTGGATCGGGTCGATCCCCTTGCGGAACATGCCGGCGCGGACGCCCTCGTGAAGGATGTGGGACACGCTCTTCACCAGCGGCGAATGCATCGCCTCCAGCCGCGTCGAGCCACGGACGTGGCGGGCGCCCCCGCGGTTCTCGTCGTTCAGAAGCACGATGAAATCGGGGTTTGCCGCCAAGTAATCGAACGAGGCCTCGATCAGCTTCCGGATCGCCTTTTCAGGCGGCAGGCCTTCGAGATTGAGCTGGCGCTCCTGTTCGCGGATATCGGCGTAAACCCATTCGAGCACGGCAAGATAGAGCGCGTCCTTGTCGCCGAAATAGTGATAGACGAGCTGCTTGTTGACGCCGGCGCGCTCCGCGATCTCGTCGACGCGTGCACCGGCAAAGCCGTGCCGGGCGAACTCCTCGCGCGCCGCGGTGAGCAGCTTCTTGCGGGTGGCGACCGGGTCGCGCCGCTGCGGCACGGTGTCGCCTGAACGTTTTGCGGGCATTTCCAACCAAACAGTTGACAAGTTGAGGGCGGCCTTGTTGCATTGGTATCCTCACAGGGGGAGAGCGACAAGCCGGTCGCGGGCAACGAGGAGAGATGCGATGAAGCGTTTGCAGGCGGCGGGCTCGGCCCTGGCTGTGGCCCTGATGCTCGGATCACCAGTCGTGCCCGCGACCGCGGGCGAGGCGGTCAACCTGATCCTGAACTGGGCACCGACGGCCGATCACTCGCCTTATTATTACGCCAAGGCGCAAGGCTGGTACGAGAAGGCGGGCATCGATCTGACCATCGAGGTCGGCAAGGGCTCCGGCGTCTCCGCCGCAAAGGTCGGCTCCGGCGGCTCGCCCTTCGGCGTCGCCGATCTCGCCACCATGCTGGTGGCGAAGAGCAAGGGCGCCGACGCTGTTGCCGTGATGAGCGTCTACGCCAACACCGGCCAGACCTTCTACTGGCTGAAGAGCTACGGCGTGAACGGGGTGAAGGATTTTGCCGGCCACAAGATCGGCAATCCGCCCGGGGACGCCTCGCGCGTGATGTGGCCGGCCTTCGCCAAGGCTGCAGGGCTTGCGCCCGACTCCGTCGGCTTCGTCAATGTCGGGCCGACGGCGAAGATCGCCGCGCTGAAGAGCCATACCGTCGACATCATCAGCGACTTCTACAACGAGCACGATTTGAAGGTGATCGAGTTCGGGCCCGATCTCGGCTACGTCAATTGGAAGGACATTGGGCTCAATCCTTACGGCAATTCGCTGATCGTCAACGGCGGCTATCTGCAGAAGAACCCGAAGCTGGTCGAGGAGTTCGTGCGGGTCACGCAAAAGGCGTTTGCGACTTGCGTCGCCGACGCCGCGCCCTGCCTGAAGGCGCTGCTCGACCAGGTCTCCGGTCTCGACAAGGAGAACCAGGAGCGCCAGTGGGAGCGCATCAAGTTCCTGATGACGGACGAATTCACGACGACGAAGGCGCTCGGCTGGATCGACGGCGAGCGCATGAAGAAGGACTACGAGCTGGTCCAGACCTATCTCGGCATGGAGAAGCCATTCGACGTCACGACGGCGTTCACGACCAAGATGCTCGACCCCGCGATCAAAATGGATGCGAGCAAGGTGAAGAAGTAGGGGGCTTCCTTATCGTCGTCCTGGCGAAAGCCAGGACCCATTACCCCAGGGCGCGATTTGGCGAAGACTCGTGGTTCGGTACTCCCACCGTCCGCATCGATGGATTCCGCGGTATGGGTCCTGGCTTTCGCCAGGACGACGCTGGAGATCGGGGCGGCTGCCCGTCGCCGAGAGCCACGGCCCGACGCCCACCACTCCACGTAACCCCACGGAGAAATTAACCGGCCATTAACCATATCGGCGGCATCGTTAACCATTCAATAACAGGGAACGAGTCGGCCGCTATGGAGGCTGCAGTAAAACCTCAACGCCAAATGGTGCGCCTGCGCGGGCGCTCCTATGTGGCCTTCGTGTTCGTGCCGACGGTTCCCATCCAGGACTGGCTGCAGGAGATCGATACCACCATCGCGCGCTCCCCGGGCTTCTTCGCCGGCCGCCCCGTGGTGATCGACCTGTCCTCGGTCGATCTCAGCCAGTCCGGCATCGGCCATCTGCTCACCAGCCTTCAGGACCGCAACATCCGCGTGCTCGGGATCGAGGGCGTGGAGGAGGCGCGGCTGACCCCCGTGATGCCGCCGCTGCTGTCGGGCGGGCGCAGCTGCGTGGTCGAGCCGAGTGCGCCCAAGAAGGTTGAGGCCAAGGTCGAGACCAAGCCGACATCGCTGCTGCTCGAAAGCCCCGTGCGCTCCGGCCAGACCGTGATCTTCCCCGAAGGCGACGTCACCATTTTGGGTTCTGTCGGCTCCGGCGCCGAGGTCGTTGCCGGCGGCTCCATTCACATCTACGGCGCGCTGCGCGGCCGTGCCATGGCGGGCGTGAACGGTCACACGAGCGCACGCATCTATTGTCAGAAGATCGAGGCCGAACTGCTTGCAATCGATGGTTTTTACCAGACCGCCGACGATATCGACGCGGCCCTGCGCGGCAAGCCGGCCCAGGCCTGGCTGCAGGGCAACACCATGCGAATTACCGCGCTGAACTGACCAGAAGGAGATTTGAGAGATGGCCAAGGTACTGGTCGTGACGTCAGGCAAGGGGGGCGTCGGCAAGACCACGACGACCGCCGCGCTGGGAGCTGCGCTCGCGCAACGCGGCGAAAAGGTCGTCGTCGTCGATTTCGACGTCGGCTTGCGCAACCTCGACCTCGTGATGGGCGCCGAACGCCGCGTCGTGTTCGACCTCATCAACGTGGTGCAGGGTGTCGCAAAGCTGCCGCAGGCGCTGATCAAGGACAAGCGGCTGGAGAACCTCTGGCTGCTGCCGGCCTCGCAAACCCGCGACAAGGACGCGCTGACCGAAGAGGGCGTGGGCAAGGTCATAGACGATCTGCGCAGCCGTTTCGACTGGGTGATCTGCGACAGCCCGGCGGGCATCGAGCGCGGCGCCTCCATGGCGATGCGCTTTGCCGACGAAGCCGTGATCGTCACCAATCCGGAAGTCTCCTCGGTGCGCGATTCAGATCGCATCATCGGCATGCTCGATTCCAAGACGGTGCGGGCCGAGAAGGGCGAGCGGGTCGAGAAGCATATCCTCATCACCCGCTATGATCCCTCGCGCGCCGCGCGCGGCGAGATGCTGACCATCGAGGACATCCTCGAAATTCTTGCAACACCCTTGCTCGGCATCATCCCGGAGAGCCAGGACGTGCTGCGCGCCTCCAATGTAGGCACGCCGGTGACGCTGTCGAACGCGGAAGGTGCTCCGGCGCGGGCCTATATCGACGCGGCGCGGCGGCTGTGCGGCGACACCGTGCCGATGCAGGTGCCGACCGAGCGCAAGGGCTTCATGGACCGCCTGCTGCGAAGGAGGGCCGCATGAGCATGGGTTTGCTTCGGCTTCTCCGCGGCAACAAGGCCTCTGCACCCGTCGCGCGCGAACGGTTGCAGATCCTGCTTGCTCATGAACGCGGACTGCGCGGCCAGCCCGATCTGCTCGGTGTGCTGCGTGAGGAAATTCTCGCGGTCGTCTCCAGGCACGTCACGCTGGACCCGACCAAGGTCATCGTCCGGCTCGATCGCGGCGACGAGGTCTCGACCCTCGAGGTCGATATCGAGGTGCCCAATGATTTCGAGCGCAGGCGCGCGGCGGCCGGGTAGGGATTTCGGCTGCGACGCTTCGAATTTGGGGTGGGTGAGAAGGCGGTCCGCTGGGCATAGCGGGCCGCCTTTTGCGCGCCGGTATGAACGCTACGGAACGAGGTCAAGGGCTCAATCGTTGTGAACAACCCGCGGCGGCGCGATGCACCGCGGTTTCCTCAAACGGGAGAACGCCCATGATGACCGAGGTCCAGGTCCACACCGTCGCGCGCCAGATGCTGGAACAGCATGGTTTTGCGGCGATCGCGAAGGCCGCCGAACAGGCCCGGGCCTGCGAGGGCCGCGGCGAGGCCGATGACGCCAAAGAGTGGCGTCACATCGCCGACGCGATGAAGATCATACGCGGTCCGCACCAGAGCTGATACTCCCGCGCGTTCAACGCTCCCCGCGGTCGGCGCCCTGCGGCGACGTACGATGCTGCGTCTGCGGCTGGGAGCGCTCGCCCGTTTCCTTGCAGGGCAGCGGCTCCCACGAGCCGTCCGGCGCCTGCTGATAGGCGCTGCACGATGACGACGAGGTCGATTTGTCCTCGCCCTTCTGGGCGTCTGAATTCTTCGCCATCACCGGCGCAGTCAGGATCGTGGCGACGGCAAACGCGACGGCGAGAAGGACATGGTTGATCCGCATGGGGCTCCCCTGTTCGAATTCGAAGAGAGCCGCATGCTGGCGAGGATTGTGACGATTATTGGCCGAAGCAAAAGTTCCGGCGCGGCGTGCTTAACGCCGCGCAACAACGCTAGCCGCCCTTGCTGCGGATCAGGCCGGCGAGGTTGGTCTTCTGGGCCTCGCACCAGCTGGGCATGCCGAGGCGGCGTTGGTTGAGGTCGGTCGCCTGGGTGGCCACCGCGACCTCGGCCATCAGATCGTCGTCCTGCTTCTCGCCCAATTTGCCGCCGGTGTGCATCCAGGCGATCGCCTTGCGGACCTTCTCGGTGGTGCCTTCGGGCAGCTGCATCTGCTCCGCCTTCTGCACCAGATCCTGGTAGACGACATCGGTGCCGGGACATTCGACCTTGGCGGCGAAGGCCTGCAAGACCAGCGTGACATAGGTCGAACGTGGATGGTCGGCCGCTTGGGCCGGCGCCGCCAGCAGCAACAGGGCCGTCATCAGAAAACCAGTGCGCATCCTTGGTACCTCCCCGGATTTTTGGGAAGGCTAGCGGCTGGCGCGCCGCTCCGCAATGGGGATAGCGTGCGGCTGCGAAGACGGCCGGCGGGCTAGCGCCGCCAGGCCGGCACCGGATCGAGCGGCGTGCGATAGACCTCTTTGTGATCGCGGTCGGTGACGCGCACAGCGCAACCCTTGCTTTGCAACTCGGGCTTCACCTGCGACAGCTCGGTGGCCAGTTGAACGGCGCGATCGGAGGCGACCTCGATGTCTTCGAGGATGATGCCGCCCTGGTTCTTGAACTCTTCACCAACCACGAGATCGAAGGAATAGTAAGGCATCCGAATTCCCCGGTGTGACGAATTGAGCTTCGGCTTTCAACACGTGACCGATGGTACCACTGAGTCGATGTTTATCGAATGAACGGCGCGCGCAATCTCTGTGCTTATGGCGCAGAAATGATGTGCAGCATTCAAGCGTGTTAAGATTTTATTAAATATGTCGGCGTGATCATGAGGCATGGAATTGCAGCAGAACCGGGCTCCGGGAACCGGCAGCCGCAAGAGAAGGCCGCCGGCATAAATCCCGACGGCCTTTTCTCTTAATCGAAAACGATCGAAGCGCCGCTTCCCGTAGTCACCCGGAGTCAACGCATCACATCGACTCGGACAGCATCGCTGGCGCGACGCTTTCGTGTCGTCGCGTGACGATGGTTCAGCGCAGCGGCATTGGCGGGCGTACGACAGGTCCGTCGTCGTCGGCAACGGCTTGCGTCGTCATGGCAGCTGGCGGTGGGACTGCGGCAGCCTGCGACGGCGGCGGCGGAGCGAGCGGCGCGGGCGAATAAGCCGGCATGTAGGTGTGCGACACCACCGGCTTGGGCTTGCGAACCGGCGGCGCAGCAGGCCGCGGCGGCAGCGCGGACATTTGCGCGCGCGGATCGACGCGCGGCTTCGCATCGGCCACGGGCTTCAGCGCGGGCGGCTTCGCCATCTCGCGCGCCATCTGCTCCTGCCCGGCCTTCAACTCGGCGATGTTGGCCTTGAGCTGCTCGATCTGTTGCGCCATCGCGGCGAGATCGCGCGTCATCGACTGCACCGATTGTGCAGGATCGGATTGTGTTGCCGTGGGCACTGCTGCCGCAACCTGGGTTGCGGGCGGGGCCGCAGATTGGTCGGCCGCTTGATCCGTTGCGGCCTGGTCCGTCGCGGCCTGGTCCGCAGGCGGCGCGGCCTGTGCGGCGGCGACCGGTGCCGTCTGCGAGGTCGAAGGCAGCAGCGACGCCAATACCGGCGTCCATTCGGCGAGCATCTGTTTTGCGGTGTCGCCATGTTTCTCCCAGGCGACAGTGGCGGCCGCGCTTCCGCCCGCAAACAGCATCGTGACGAACGCACCGCGCAGCCATTTTCCGGCCGAGGAGCGCTTCTGCCGGCTGAGACCATCACCGGGCGCGACGCGCACGGCGGTGTCGACCGAGGGCGCTGCCGCCTGCGGCTCTACGAGTGGACTGAACTTCGGCTCCGGATCCGTTCGGGACTTCAGAGTGAACGCCGGATCTATCTTGGGTTCCGGTCGGCTCTTGATCTCAGGCGCGAGCGCGGGGGCGACGCTGAGAGGCCGCGAGGCCAGCACAATGTCAGGCGAAATCTGCACGGCGTCGTGCGGGTCGTTGTTCGTGACCGTGTCCTTCACGATCTCATCGACGATTTGCCGAGAGTTCAGCGTCGCGAGCATCGCAGCTCCTTTGAAGCCCGGGTGTTTTGATGCCCGGGTGTTGAGTAGTTGAAGTGTTGGCCGTCCGCATTCGCGCGAGCAGATCCGTTGAGGTGAGCCCGTCCAATTCCCCGAGGCCCAAGCCATGACGCACGAGTCCAGCCGGGTTTGACCAAAGCAAGGCGAGGGGATGGAGACTGTGCGACGCTCTTGCGCCGTTTGTGGTGATGGAACCCGCCTCAGAAAACACGCGCAATTGTTCCGCAATGCCTTGTTTTCAGCACGATTTTGGCAGCATCTGGCGTCGCTGGGGGCGCTGCTATCGCTATCGGGGCCGGCGGTGCCAAGATCCTTATTCGTTCTATTCGTCCTTGCCATGCTGCCGTTGGGCGGCTGCATGCAGACGACGCTTTCGCCATCGACAGATGCGAGCATGACGTCGCGCGACCGGCAGTTGCTGGCGCATACGCCGTACGCGCAGGCGAACGTGCCCGAGCAATATCTTCGTCACATCGTCGATTATCCGCGCAAGGAGCAGCCGGGCACGATCCTGGTCGATACCGATGCGCGCTATCTCTATTTCGTGCTGCCCGACGGCAAGGCGATCCGCTACGGCGTCGCGGTCGGCGAGGAAGCCATGGCGTTCTCCGGGGTTGCGCGGGTCGGTCGTCTGGCGGAATGGCCGGACTGGGTTCCAACGGCGGACATCCAGGCGCGGCTCGGGCCCTATCCGGCGCGCGTCCCCGGTGGCCCCGCCAATCCCCTGGGTGCGCGGGGCATCTATCTCTATGCCGGCAACAAGGACACGCTCTACCGCATCCACGGCACCAACCAGCCGGAATATATCGGGCAGGCGATCTCGTCCGGATGCATCCGGATGCGCAACGAGGACGTGATCGATCTCTATGACCGGGTGAAGCTCAATTCGATGGTCGTGGTGTTGCCGCCCGGACAGAACGCGCAAGTCGAGGCGCGGCCCAGCTGGCGCGGGTGAGGTCGCCCTAGTTCTCGGGACGGGCAATGCGCCATTGCAGCGTTGTCGCATTGCCGTTGGCCTCGCCCGGCGCCTTGTCGGCCGGCGAGGTGTAGAGCGGACGATAGCGATATGCCCACATCTTGCTGCCGTCGTTGCGGTTGATCACGGTGAAATCGCCGATCGCCTTGGCATCGGCCGTTGCGGACAACGGGACCCAGCTCTCGACGCATTTGCCGTTGCAGTTCGACGTCTTGCCCGTGGTATCGCGCTCGTAATAGTAGAGCGTCATGCCATTGAGGTCGACAAGCGTGGGGCCCTGCTTGGTCAGGATCACCTTCGCCGGTGAGGTCGCGGGCTTCGGCGGAGGAGGGGCATCGCCGCCGCCATGGCCGTTCGCCAGCGACGGAGCGGTCGAGAGTGCGATGGCCGCCGCCGCAATGAGGAACCTGAACATCCGAAACTCCAGACCGGCAAAGTTAATCGCGCGTTAAACGCCGAATGCGGCCGAGCCTAACAGCCGAAGGTTAGTTCCTGGTTTCGCGGATCTGCGACTATTAGGGGTAGAATTACGGGGCTTTCTGTCTTGGCGCGTTTTCTTGACGCGAACCGGTATCCACTTCGCTCGAAAACGCTCTATGCCTGCACCTCGCGCAGCGGGGCGCGGCTGAGCTCGTTGCCGGCGGCGATGGCCTTGTGCAGAAGGCGCATCAGATCCTCACCTTCCTTCGCGCTGAGGCCACGCAGCATGATGCGTTGCGCGGATTCGACGGCCGGCGTGATCTTGCGCAGGGTGCGGCGGCCTTCGTCGGTGATCTCGAGCTCGCGGGCACGGCGGTCGCGGCGCGAGGCGCGGCGCTCCGCGAGGCCCTTCTGCACGAGGCGGTCGATCACGCCGGTGATGGTGGTGCGGTCGTAGGCAATCAATCCCGCGAGCGTCACCTGGTCGAGTCCCGGATTGGCCTTGATGGTTGCGAGCGCGGCGTATTGCACCGGCGTAAGGTCGAAGCCGGCATCCCCGACCTCGGCCAGAAACACCGCGACCGCGATCTGCTGGAATCGGCGCGCCAGATGTCCGGGCATGTCGTTATTGTCTTTCACCGAATTTCTCCGTTGGGGCAGGACGGCCGGGATCATTGACAAGTATACTGATAGTCAGCATACTGAGCAATATCCAAACAGAACGTTTCCGGGAGAGGTGCTCATGCAATTCCATCTCAATGGATTTCAGCCGGGCGACCCTGAAATCGCCGATCCCGCCGCGCGCATTCAGGCTTCGGGCGCAACGGGGGGCGTGCCCGAAGAGGTCGATGTCCTCATCGTCGGCTGTGGCCCTGCGGGCCTGACGCTCGCGGCCCAGCTTGCGCAGTTTGCCGACATCAAGACCTGCATCGTCGAGCAGAAGCCGGCCCGCTTGCTGGTCGGGCAGGCCGACGGCATTGCCTGCCGCACCATGGAGATGTTTCACGCCTTCGGATTCAGTGAGCGCGTCCTGAAGGAAGCCTGTTGGGTGAACGAGACGACGTTCTGGAAGCCGGACGAGCGGATGCCGGAACATATCGTGCGCAGCGGCCGGGTGCAGGACGTCGAGGACGGTTTGTCGGAATTCCCGCATGTCATCCTCAACCAGGCGCGCATCCATGACGGTTTTCTCGACGTCATGCGCAAGGCGCCGGCCAGGCTCGAGCCCCATTACAGCCGGCGCCTGCTCGACCTTCAGGTCGATCCGGCCGCGGGTCCCGCCGACCACGCCGTGACGGCGCGGCTCGAACGGGTCGATGCCGAGAACGCGGGCAAGGTGGAGACGATCAAGGCGCGCTACGTCGTCGGCTGCGACGGCGCCCGCAGCATGGTGCGCAAATCGATCGGCCGCGAGTTGCTCGGCGATTCCGCCAATCATGCCTGGGGCGTGATGGACGTGCTGGCGGTGACCGATTTTCCGGACATCCGCTTCAAGGCTCTGATCCAGTCGGCAAAGGACGGCAGCCTGCTGATCATTCCGCGCGAGGGCGGCTACATGGTCCGCCTCTATGTCGAGCTCGCCAAGCTCGACATCGGCGAGCGCGTCGCCAATCGCAACATCACCGCCGATGACGTGATCGCGAAAGCGCAGCGGATCCTGAAGCCGCATACGCTCGATGTGAAGGAGATCGCGTGGTGGTCGGTCTACGAGATCGGCCAGCGCCTGACCGATAAGTTCGACGACGTGCCGGAGACCGAGATCGCTACGCGTCTGCCGCGGATCTTCATCGCCGGCGATGCGTGCCACACCCACAGCCCGAAGGCAGGGCAGGGCATGAACGTCTCGATGCAAGACGCCTTCAATCTCGGCTGGAAGCTCGCTGCCGTCTTGCGGAAGCAGTCTGCGCCAAGCCTACTGCACTCCTATTCGGCCGAGCGCCAGGCGGTTGCGAAAGAGCTGATCGATTTCGACCGCGAATGGGCGGGGATTCTTGCGTCCGCCGCCAAGGCCGGCGGCGCCGATGCCGCCAGGACGCAGGACTATTTCGTCAGGCACGGTCGCTACACCGCGGGCACGGCGACGCATTACCGCCCGTCGGTTCTGACCGGAGCGACGTCCCACCAGCATCTCGCGCAAGGCTTCGTCATCGGCACGCGCTTTCATTCCGCGCCCGTGATCCGGCTTGCGGATGCCAAGCCGGTGCATCTCGGTCACGCAGCGTCCGCGGATGGCCGCTTCCGCATCTACGCTTTCTCCCGCGCCGAGAATCCGGCAGCAGCCGGCTCGGCCATTCGCGCCTTGTGCAATTTTCTTTCCGAGGCGCGGGAGTCGCCGGTCCGGCGTTACACGCCGGCGGCCGCCGACATCGACAGCGTGATCGACCTGCGGGCGGTCTTCCAGCAGGATCATCGCGAGCTCGCCGTGGAGGCGATGCCGGCGCTGCTGCTTCCGCGCAAGGGCCGGTACGGCCTGATCGACTACGAGAAGATGTTCTGTCCGGACCTCAAGAATGGTCAAGACGTTTTCGCCATGCGCAGTATCGACCGCAAGGCGGGCTGCATGGTCGTAGTGCGGCCGGATCAGTATGTCGCGACCGTGCTGCCGCTCGATGATTTTGCTGCGCTTGCTGCGTACTTCGACGGGTTTATGCTGCAAGTGAACTGACGGGACGGCGGCGCACACTCTCTCTGCGCGTGGTGTCGATGAACGGCGAATGAATATTGAACCGCGCGCTGCATCCGTCTCGATCTTTCGACGAATGACACCTTCGTACGCGGAACGCCCGTTCCGCTGGCGCGTTCCGTCTCGAAAGAGGAGGACTACGCCATGAAATTCCGAAGCGTGTTGTTAGCCGCATTGCTGCTTGCCCCGACGGCCACGCTGGCCGCACCGGGCATGGTCACCGTCTCGACCGGCCTGCGGGCCGGGCCGGGTCCGGGCTTTCCGCTGGTCGATCGCATCCCCGAGGGCGCCCGCGTCGACATCCATGGTTGCCTGCGCGGCAATGCCTGGTGCGACGTGAGCTTCTCGGATGACCGCGGCTGGGTGTCGTCGCAATATCTCGAATATCTCTACCGCAATCACTACGTCTATCTCCCCGACTATGTCGACGAGATCGACGTGCCGATCGTCCCCTTCGTGCTGACCTCGTACTGGTCGAGCTATTATCAGGGGCGGCCGTGGTATCGGCGGCATGCCCACTGGAATACTTACTGGACTTCACATCAGCGCGACGCGACGCGGATGACGATCGATCCGCGCGTGGCTCGGATCGGCCGCGCGGCAACGCGCGACGCGGCGGTTGCACTCGGGCGCAACGGTGCGAATACCAAGGAAAATATGAAGGGCGCGGCTGCGGTCTCCGGACGTGATGCCGCAACTTCACGGCACGACGCCGCGATGGGCAGGCACGAGACTGCGGTGACGACGGACCGGAGCCGTGCGGGACGAAGCGACCGCATCGCGCATGAGCGGACTAATCTTCAGGGCCGCAATCCGCACGATGCACAGGCCCGCATGATGCACGAGCAGGCCGCACACCGCGCGGCTATGCCTGCGCAACCGATGGCGCGCCCGCATGAGGCGCCGCGTATATCAGCGGCGCCGGCCAGCCGGCCCGCGATGCCGCATGTGGCCCAACCCAACGTCAGCCACGGCTCGCCGATGAACGCTCATGCCCAAATGCCGGCGCCGCGCGCGGCTGCGCCTGCGATGCCTCATGGCGGTGGCGGCGGCGCTCCTCACATCAACGCCGCGCCGCACGGCGGCGGTGCGCCGGCCGGCGGTCCCGGTGGCGGGCACCAGAAGCACTAGCTTTGCCAACGAAAGCCCGGCCCTCGCGCCGGGCTTTCTGCTGAGGCTCGATCGGGTTCCGTGCGCGTACAATTTAAGAAGCTTCTTCGCGGACAGATTTCATCGATCGTAATATGTCTACTCAAAGCTGTAAGCATTCCACTCGGGGCAGCGGGGCACGGGAGGATGACGACGATGAGACAGAACCAGGCGGAGACGCGCCGCCACAATGTCGCGAAGCGGTCGATGACCAGAGAAGCCAAGCAGCTGTCCGGCCTGATTGCCGGATTGCGCCAATCTCTCGAGGTGATTCACAAGGAGCGATCGAGCACCAAACTCTCCGGCGCCGAGATGGGCCTTCTCGACGAACGCCGCAACAATCTGTTGCTGACCATCGCAGCCCTCGACGACCGTCTCTCGGCGGTGCAGGGGCTGATCGATCTTGGCCGCCCCCACATCATTCGCGTCCACTGATCGGAGCGCAGACCTGATGCTATCGGCTTCGTCGCGGCGGCGACGGAACCGGGCTCAGCTGCCGGCTCTGCGTGGCATAGGGACTGGCGTAGCACTGGGCGGATTGCCCGGAGGCGGTCGCGGCGCACTGCGCGATTGTCGCAAAGCTGCAATCGATGCTGCGGCCGTCGATGGTGTAGATCTCGATGCAGACGGGATGGCGCGGATCGTAGGTCTGCGCCGCTGCGGGCGCCGAGCCAAGCAGGCCCGCACCAAACAAGCCCGCGACAAGCAGAATCGCATTCTGATGCGACGCACGATCAACCTCCATCGTTCGGCCGGAACCAGGCACAATGCTGCCGCGGATGGCACCAAATTGCCACGCTCCCGGCGAATTGCCGCCAAAGCCCGCTGCCACGACGAGAGCGGGTGCAGGGACAACGCAAGGGGATGCGCATTGGCCTACAAGATGATCGCAGAACGCGACAACGAGAAGTGCAGTTTTGCCCGCGAGAGCCGTTTGCTCATCGTGGCGAAGGCGAAGGTTTGGGCGAGCGAGGGGTGGAAGGTCGTCATCACCGACCAGGACGGCAAGGCCTACGCGCCGCCCGAATTCGATCAGCTATTGGCGGCCTGACCGCAAGACCGGGCAGGGGACGACATTGATTTCGCACTTTCGACCGGGGCGCGACCTGATCGCGCCCCTGATGACTCTTCCAACGATGAGTCTTGCAGCCGCGGCCGTCCTGACAACGACATTTGCCGCCGCACAAAATCTCGATGCCGGCAAATCGCCGCAAAAGCTCTTCGCCGATGGATGCGCGACCTGCCATCGCAGCCCGCGCGGCCTTGCCAAGGGGCGCTTCAACCTGACGCTGTCCTGGTTCCTGAAGGACCATTACGCAACCAGTTCGGACACAGCCAAGGCGCTTGCCGCTTATCTGGAATCGGTCGACACGGTGCCGCCGCGAGCTGCGGCCAAGCCTGGCGCGAAGCGCTCCGGGCCGCGTACTCCCAAGCCGTCGCAAAGCCAGTAGGCGTGAGTCGGCCGCTGGCAGGGCGTCGCGAAGCAAGACCTTGCCGGTGACACCGTGCTTGCCGGCATCAATGCACCGTGGTCGCCGAGAACAGGTTGATGACCACCACTCCGGACACGATCAGCGCGATGCCGACGAAGGCCGCAGCGTCGAGCATCTGGCGAAACAGCACGAAGGAGACCGTTGCAGTCAGAATGATGCCGACCCCGCCCCAGATCGCATAGGCGATGCTCAGGGGGATGACCCGGATCGCGACCGACAGCGCGTAGAACGAGGCGACATAGAACAGCACCATCGCCAGTGTCGGCCACAGCCGCGTGAACTGCATGGATTGCTGGAGGAAGGCGGACGCCGTGACCTCGAGGACGATAGCGAAGGCAAGCGCTGCGTAGGCATTGAAGGCGGAAGTCATCACGGGCTCGGGCGTATTGTGCAAAGAAAGATACCGCGCGGTACGGGGAATATGACGTTTGCCCGGGTCCAGCTATCACGTGTCAGTGACGAGCCTGCGACACGGCGGAGCGCAGCACGAAACTGCCGCGCGATGGTTCGCGCGGCGGCTCATTGGTGGTGGCGTTAGTTGATCCGCACGGAGAGTTCGACATCCTCGGCAAAGGCCGTGGACATGTAGCCGCTTCCGGGCCTGCGCATGCGCGCCAGATAGTCGGGGCTGTCGTCGGCGTTGTCGGCGACGATGATCGCGCCCGGCCGGAGATGGCCTTCGACCAGATCCAGGATATCGGGGTAGAGCGCCTTGGCGCCGTCGAGCAGCACGAGATCGATCGTATCAGGCAGATCGACTCGAAGCATATTCAGCGCGTCGCCTTCGCGGATTTCGACGAGATCCAGCAACCCGCCGGCCGTGAGGTTCTCGCGCGCCCGGGCCGCCTTGGACGGTTCGAATTCGCTGGTGATGAGGCGACCGCCGCCATTGTCGCGCAAGCCCGCGGCAAGGTGCAGGGTCGAGATGCCGAACGAGGTGCCGAACTCGACGATCGCCTTGGCGCGGGAGCTGCGTGCGAGCATGTAAAGCAGGTGACCGGTCTCGCGGGAGACTGCGAGCGGTGCGTCCTTCAGCCGCCCGTAGAGGTCGCGGTAAGCGGTCTTGCTCCGCATCATCCGTGCGCGGTCGGCGTCGGTCACATCGGCGAAGGCGGCTCGCATCGCGCCGCGCGCCGCTTCGTCCTGGTCGAACAGACGATCGAGCAGTGGCGCAAGTGATGTGATGGTCGGAATGGTCATGTGTAGTCTCCAGATGTCGCCGCGAGGCGAGTGCTTGCGTGAGAATTGAAATACGACTAATTCGTCGCATTCGCTATTCGCATTGCCCGAGGGCGCCATGGCCGATCGCCGAAGCCGTTCAGTTTCCTCACGAAAACAGCCGCAGCAGGCCCGCTCGAACGAGCTGGTGGCGGCCATCCTGGACGCCGCTGTTCAGGTCCTGGCCAAGCAGGGGGCGCAGCGCTTCACGACGGCGCGGGTGGCCGAGCGGGCCGGGGTGAGCGTCGGGTCGCTCTATCAATATTTTCCGAACAAGGCGGCGATCCTGTTCCGCCTCCAGAGCGACGAGTGGCGGCGCACGAGCGAGCTCCTGCGCTGCATCCTGGCCGACGGAGCGAAACCGCCACTGGTGCGGCTGCGCGCGCTGGTCCACGCCTTCATTCGTTCCGAGTGCGAGGAGGCTGCGATCCGCACGGCGCTCAGCGACGCCGCGCCGCTCTATCGCGATGCGCCCGAAGCACACGACGCGCGGGCCGCCGGTAAAGGCATCGTCGCGGCCTTCATGCGGGAGGCCCTGCCCAAGGCGCCGGATGCGACGCGGGAGCTTGCCGGCGAGCTGATCAAGACGACGCTGAGCGAGGTCGGCAAGCAGTTCTCGGAGACACCGCGCAACGAGGCGGAGATTGCGCGTCATGCCGACGCAATGGCCGACATGTTCTGCGCCTATATCGATGAGCTCGCGCGGCGGCGAGATCATTCCTGACATCTGCGTTTGCGGGCCAATATCGCTTCTGACTTGACCGGATCATGAGTTAGCCTCGATTTGTCCTCCAGCCAGTCAACGAGCGCCCCGCCATGCATGTCCTCCGCCCCCAATTCCGCATCGAGGAGCAGCAAGCGCTGGAATTCGCAACCCAGCGCGGCTTCGGCATGATCGTCGCGGCGGATGAGCGCGGTCCGCGCGCCTCGCATGTGCCCTTCGTGCTGGAGCAACACGAGGGGCGTGCGATCGTCCAGATCCATCTCACCGCCAGGAATCCGCTCGTTCCGCTCGCGGACGGCGCGCGGCGCTTTCTGCTGATCGTTGCCGGCGACGACGCCTACATCTCCAATGACTGGTATTCTTCGCGCGACAACGTCTCGACCTGGCTGTACGAGGCCGTGCACCTGTCGGGCGTGGCGCATCTGCGCGGGCTCGACGAGAACCGCGGGCACGGCGATGCGCTACTCGCGGTCGCCGAAGCGCGACTGCCGAAGGCGCCCTGGGACCTGGCGCAGATGGAGCCGGACAAGCGCGAGACCATGTTGGCTACCATTCGCGTCATCGATCTCGTGGTGGATACCGTCGAGGGGCAGGCCAAGCTCAACCAGCACAAGAGCGATGCGGATCACGTCGCGGTCGCCGGCCGGCTGGCGCGATCGGAGGAGAGCGGGCATCGGCGGCTGGCGCGGAAGATGCAAGCGCTGCGGCCCGGGCTTGGGTATGGTCTTTCGTGATCCGGGCGACCCTTGTCTCGCGCGGCATTTGACCCTACGGACTTTCATGCTTGTCATCTCCATTCAAAGCCAGGTGGTCCACGGCCACGTCGGCAACAGCGCCGCCGCCTATGCCATGCAGGCGGAAGGCGTGAATGTCGCCGCGGTGCCGACCACGCTGCTGTCGAACCATCCGCGCTATCCGACCCTCCGCGGGCGGGTGCTGGAGACCGAGCTCGTTGCAGATCTGCTGAGAGGCGTCGAGGAGCGCGATCTCGTCGACGAGGCCGCGGTCCTCGTCACCGGCTATCTCGGTTCGCCCGGCAATGCCGCCGTCATTGCCGATTTCGTCGAGCGGGCGCTGACCCGCAATTCAAAACTGGTCTATCTCTGCGATCCCGTGATCGGCGATGACGGCCGGGTCTATGTCGCCGACGGCATCCTGGACGTGGTCCGGCACCGGCTGCTGCCGGCCGCCGATCTGACCACGCCGAACCAGTTCGAGCTCGGGCTGCTCGCAGGCCTCGACATCGCGGATGCGCAGGGTCTGCGCGCGGCGTGCGCGGCGCTGGCCGGGACCGGCCACATCGACGTGGTCGCCACCGGTTGCACGCTCAGTGATACGGCGGAAGGGCAGGTGGAAACGATTCTGTGCGCCGACGGTCAGTTGTCGCGCTTTGCGACGCCGCGCCTGCCGATCCGCCCCTCAGGCACCGGCGATCTTCTCACGGGCCTGATCGCGGCGCATCTGGCCAAGGACACGGCAACCGAGGCGGCTGTGCGGCTCGCGGTCGAAACCATCTTTGCCGTGTTGGTGCGCACGCAGGAGGCAGGCACCGCCGAGATGCGGCTCGTGCCGCTGCCGACGCCGGGACGGTAAGCTCTGATACTCAGGTCGCGCGCTTCGCGGCCGATTGCGCTGATTTCTGCGGCTTCGCGGGGACCTTCTGCTCGCGCGTCGCCTGTGCCTTCGCCTTTGGCAGCTTTGCGCTTGCCACGGCCCGCGCTTTCCTCGGCTTGACGTTGGCTTCCTTGCGGTCCGACGTGCCTCGGCGCGAGACGTATTCCGTACCGTCAACCGGGCCGACATGCGGGGGATCGCGGCCGAGATAGGGTCGGCCGATACCGAGCGCCTTGCCATTGGCATCAACCCACTTCCACAGCACCTCGGTCGAGACCCAGCGCTGCGCGCGGTTGTCGCCCTTGGTGCTGACGATGTCGGCGGCCATGCCGTGGCCGTAGCCGCCGCGCGTGCTGCCGCCGTGATAGGAACGGTCGGAGGCAGCCTTCAGGCCGCTCGCGATCGACTGGCGATAGTCGTCGCGGAACGCGCTGGTGATGCCCGGCGAAAGTCCGGCAGCCTCAGCCGCGAGCAACGTGCGAAACAGCTTTTTCTTGAAACTCTTGTCCATGCCGCCGATGACGTAGTCCATCATCGACATGCCGGCGCGGTCGGCCGCTTTCGGATCCTTCCAGCCAAAGTCCTCGTCGACCAGTTTCGTGAAGCTGCGCATCACGGTCACCATCTTGCCCTTGCGCTTGACGGTGACGGCGCGGCGATCCTCGACCTTGACCGAGTCTTCCTTGGGCGTGCGCTGGTAGAGCGCCCAGAGATAACCGTCGATGCAGGCGTCCATGACGTAGCATTCGTCAAGGACCGCGGTCGTGTCCGCGGACGGCGAGGCCTTGCTCGCCGCGGGCACGGGGCCGGTCGCGATCGTCGCGGGCGACAGCGCGTCCGTCGTCACGATCTCGGTGGGATCGGCGGATGCGAGCTTTATCACGGGCTCCGGCGCCACCTCGCTGGCGACTGGTGCCGGGTCAGGCGCAATCTGCGGCGTGAGCGGCGCTTCGGTCGGCAAGATCAGCACCGGGTCGGCCGAGGCGAGCTTGATGGCTGGAGCTGGCGCCTCGGGCGCTGCCGCTTCAGCATTGACCAACCCTGGTGTCGCAGCGACAGCGGCCGCGATATCGGCGGTCAGGGCGACGCCGTCCTCGATGGAAGCAGCGTGCGGGATGTCGGCGAGGTCGAGCCGGCTGAGATCTTTCGCGCGCGAGACGGCGGAAGCATTCGCGCCGCTGTTCTCGAGGAGTGCAGGGGCATAGGCGGACAAAGAGAGTGCCAGCCAGCCGGCGAGAACCGCCGAGGGGCAGGAGACCGCCACCAGAAGAGACCGCCGATCATTCATGATCCCTGCCTCCAAACGGTTCTGTCGAACCTCGTCTTCTCCGAACAGTCTTGACCAATCTTGGGCAAACAGTCTTGCACGAAAAGGCACGCCGCGCGTCGATTGTTCGGAGGACGGTGTGGCGGCGCAATGGCGCAATTCGGCGAAAGCGGGCTTTTCGAGCAGGTGTTGCGCGGCGGCAACGCGGGTTCCATTGCGGTTCCACGGGCGCTTGCTCGCGGGCGGTGTGCAAAATTCGATAAAGGCGAATATTTGGCACGGGCCGCCGTAACCGTGTTTCGCCGACACATTGCGCAACCTTGTCACGGCCGGCGCGTTAGGCGCGCATGACGCACTCCTCGCTTCGTCCCATGGACGGCTTCGACCCCACCGAGCCCGCCATCCTGCACGACCAGCTCTCCGATACGATCATCACCTGGACCGCTGAGCAGGCCGACGATTTCAGGCGCGCCAGCCGGCCGGGCCAGGACGGAACCGTAATCTGGAAGGCCTACGTCTTCGATGGCTGGGGCCACGTGCTCGGCGGCTGACCGCCACTCATAAAAGCGTCATGTCGCAGCCGGCGGTGATTCGACCAAAGCCTTGTGCGCATTAAACATATTGCCATGCACCCGGCGCGTTGTTGCAATGCAGCAGTGCATGTCGCAATGCAGCAAAATGGGCTTAGATGTGCTCCGAACGTTTCATTCAGGAGCATCACCCATGAACAAGAAGACTCTGTCGATCGCCGCCGCCATCCTGACGATCGCGGGCAGCACCGCGGCTTTCGCTGCCGAGCTGCCGACTTATGAGGCCAACGGCTTTCCGGTCTCCCCAATGCAGGTGCGCGTGCTCGGTGCCGCGCATGTCGAGCAGCAGGCCTCGGCGCCCACTACTGTCGCTTCGGTCCACCAGACCCGCGTTCTGTCCCCGCGCAAGGTGAAAACGGCTGACGTCACGACGGGCAGCGCCCGCTGATCTGGGGACGCCACAAGCCAACGTCAAGCCAACGTGCTGCAGGCTCGTTTTCTCCGAGCCTGCCTGGACCGCGTTCCCTTCGGGAGCGCGGTCTTTTTTTTGGCGCAGCGAGTCATGATCACGTGCGGTTGTGTACGGCCGTTCAAAGCGAGTGTGATCTCTTTAATAGTTGCTTTGCAGATCGCGGCGCTTGATGCGGGCGCCGCTTATTGAGCAGCCAAGAATCATTTTCATAATGGAGTAGTCATGCCCGTTGCACAGAAAGCCGTTGTTGCAAGCGTCTCGCCGCGCGCGTTCATTCTCAAGCATCTCGCCTTGTTCGCAGCCGCCGCGCTGTTCGTGTTCGTGCTCAGCCTGACCTATGGGCTCGATCTCAGCCCGGGATTTTTCTGAGCGAAAGGCGCGCTGGCGTTTCTCGCTTGCGTGCCAGCCTTGCAGGCACATGGGTTGAGCCATGGCCTCTGTCGGCGTACCGCTTTGTCCCATGGATCAGCGGACGAGCGGCGCCGACGCTCTCACCCAAAAGAACGATGCGGCGTCGGCGCTTGTCGGCGTGCTCTGCGGCCTCGCCGCGGCGCTGTTCTGGGCGCTCGGCTTTGCCGGCACGCGGCACGGGCTCAAGGTCGGCTTCACGCCGGTCGATTTGCTGGTGCAACGCTATGTCTGGTCCGGCATCGCGTTCCTGCCGCTGGTGATACGCGGCGGGATCTCCGATCTCTGCGGCATCGGCTGGGGCAGGGGCCTTGCGCTGATGGTGCTCGGCGGCCCCGTGATGTCGCTGATCTCCTACACTGGTTTTCTGTTCGTGCCGCTCGGCCATGGCAGCGTGATCCAGCCCTCCTGCGCGACGCTCGGGGGCCTGCTGCTCGCAGCCCTCTTCCTGAAAGAGCATGTCTCCGCGTCGCGCATCGCCGGCGCTGTCGTCATCGTCGGCGGGCTCGGCGTGATCGGCGCGGAATCGATCGGCCATATCGGCGTCGATGGCGTGCTCGGCGATCTCACCTTCGTGCTGACCGGACTGATGTTCGCAGGTTTCGGCGCGCTGCTGCGCCACTGGCGGGTCTCCGCCGTGTCGGCTGCGCTCGTCATCAACGTGCTTTCGCTGCTGCTGCTGCCGATCTACCTCATGACCGGCGGCCTCGCACGGATCGCGGCGATAGGTATCGGTGAGAACGCCATCCAGGCGCTGGCGCAGGGCGTGCTGGCGGGCCCGGCCGCGCTTTATCTGTTCGCCGTCTCGGTGCAACGCCTCGGCGTCGCCCGCGCTGCCGTCGTCCCGGCCTGCGTGCCGGCGCTGACGGTGCTCACCGGCTGGCTCCTGCTCGGCGAGCCGCCGACACTATTGCAGACGGCGGGATTGGTGACGGTGCTGTGCGGATTCTATCTGGCGCAGAGGCAGCGATAGACCGCGGCCCCTAAACGGCGCTTACCATTCGATGGTGGTGAACTTGACGCCGCGGCCGGTCAGCTCCCGCCCGAGCCGCTCGGCGCGCTCGCTGGCGGATTTGCCGAGCAACCGATACCTGCCTCCGAGCGCCTTGTCGGCGACAACCTGATGCCGGATGTTTTCGTACAATCGTAAGACGGCCTGATCGCTCAGATTGTCGAACATGTCATCGGTCGGGTTTGGTTTGGTCGCGTCGCTTGTTGGCGGTCCTCGCAGAGCGGCCTCCCAAAATTGTCGTGCGGATGCTGAGTGATCGGTACCGGTCCGGCGCAGCAGCGTATGTCCACTTTTGAACAGGACATGCGGCTGGCGGGATCGTAGGGCGGGTTATTTTCGCGTAGCGGCCGCTGAAGCGGACGATGGCGTCGCGGGCTCCCATGGCGCAGGCAGAACGACGCGAATGGGGCGCGCCTCGCTTGCGGGGCCGCTCGTGCCGGCGGCAGCCGAGGACGGCTGTTCGTGCAGATCGCTGGCTGCGGCAACCGCGATCGAAGCCAAAACGAGACTCGCCGAGATCGCGACGATCCGCAAATCAAAAACCATTTTCCGCCATCCTCTGTTGACACAGAGAACGGCCGAACTCGCGAAAAGTTCAGGCCGACGCACCTCTTCTTCGCCCCGATGCGTCGTTGGCGGTCGCCTGGCGTTCGCGGCGGTTACGCCTTCCTCACGAACTCCGATTTCAAATTCATCGCGCCGATGCCGTCGATCTTGCAGGCGATGTTGTGGCCGTCGGTCGCGTCCTGCAGGCGGATGTTGCGGACCTTGGTGCCGCCCTTGACGACGGAGGAGGAGCCCTTGACCTTGAGATCCTTCATCACGATGACGCTGTCGCCATCAGTGAGCGCATTGCCGTTGGCATCGCGCACGCCGGCCTCCTGAGTGGCGTCCGCGGCGGCCTCCGCCGTGCCGCTCCATTCATGGCCGCATTCCGGGCAGACCCAGAGGCCGCGATCCTGATAGGCGTGCTCGGATTTGCAGGTCGGACATTTCATCGCGTCGGTCATTGTTGCCTCGTCGCCCGTCACGGGCGCGCCGCACGCTTTCCGCCGGAAAAAGATGGATTGGGAGCAAATCCTTTACCATGGCTTTCAGTCCTGGCGGAACCCTTGGAAACTTAGGAGTTCAGGAAAAACTCTGCGGTATCGAGGTCCGGAATTTGTAGCTGCGTCGGTTCGACGTCGCGGCGGAAGGGAGTGTTCTGGTCATGAGCGAGCATCGCGCCGCAGTCAGACATCACACGCTGCGTACCGGCATTGTCGAATTCGACAACGGCACCGGCAAGATCATCAGCGCGCCCTGCACGATCCGCGATGTCTCGGGCAGCGGCGCGCGCCTCGGCCTCAACGCCTCGCTCTGGGTCGCCGAGCGGTTCACGCTGGTCTTCAGCAGCGGACTGCGCAAGGACTGCCGTGTCGCCTGGCGCAAAGGCAGGCTGATCGGCAGCGCGTTCGCGGACGGCTATGCGAGCGCGGACGAGCAGGCCGTGATGATGACCGCGGACGAGCAGTCCCGCCACCGGCTCGGGATCGGTGCTCGCCTCAAGGCTGCGCGCGAAAAGCGCGGCTACACGCAAGGCCAGCTCGCCGAGCTCATCGGCGCCACGCCGGTCTTCGTGGTGCTGGCTGAGCAGGGCGAGGCGGACATTCCGCTGTACCAGCTGATGCACATCGCCGATCTCCTGATGATCGGCCTCGACGGGCTCGTCGCAGGGCCGGCGCCTGAGGATGTCGACGCGGCGTAGTTGACACCCCGTCAAAACAAAAATGTCGAAAACAACCCCATGCACAGTAGAAATCCCGAGGGATTTCAGTGTGTTGGAAATCCGAAGAATCGGTGGTGTTGCGCCGTAGCCCGGGTGAGCGAAGCGATACCCGGGAAGGCCGCCAGCAAAGGTCCCGGATGTCGCTTCGCTCATCCGGGCTACGGGCCTATGCGCGCCGCCTCGACTTCGGCGATACCGAATCGAGTTTGACTCGTCGGGCAAAACAGGGGCAGTATGGCATGATGGCGCCGCAGGAAGCTGGTGGCTCGCCAGCTGCGGAGCGACATGCCGAAAAAAGCAAAACCAAAAAGAAAACTGAAGACCTACCAGACCTCGCTCGGCTTCTACGACCAGGCGATCGCCGCGCCCTCGATGAAGGCGGCGCTGGATGCCTGGGGCGCCAGGTCCAATCTGTTTCATCAGGGCGCCGCGAAGGAGACCGACGATCCCGACATCGTCGCGGCGACGATGGAGAAGCCGGGCGTGGTGCTCAGGCGGCCGGTCGGATCGGACGGGGCGTTCACCGAGCATTCCGAGTTGCCGACCGATCTCGCTGACGACGAGGCCGGGCCGAAGCGCAAGGCCAAGTCCAAAGCCAAGTCCACGCCGAAAAAGCGTCCCGCAAAGGCAGCAAGGCAACCAGCCCGCAAGATCGACGATCAACAGGCGCGCAAGGCCGCCGCGGCGTTCGAGAAGGAAGAGAAGCGGCGGGAAGCCGAGCGCCGCAAGGAGGAGGCCGCCCGCGCCAAGGAGCGCGCGCGCCGCGAGAAGGCCGTCGCGAGTGCGCAGGCCGCATTGGACGAGGCGAGGCGGGAGCACGAATCGCGGGCGGAGGCGATCGAAGCGGAGCGCGCTGCGCTCGACCAACGCGCGGAGGCGGAGGCGACGCGCTGGGACAAGCAGAGGATGAAATTGACCGAGGCTGTGCGTCGCGCGCGGGAGTAAATGCCCGGCCATGCGTGCCGCGTCGCCGTCTCCGTCGGCAAGATCGCGGTTCCATGCCTATATAGACTGCAGTCCCATATAGGTCTGCAATGCCTGAAAATCCCTCGAATTCCAAAATCCCGATGATCGTGCGCCCGCGCCGCGCGGCGCCGGTCCTGGTGTGCCGCAAATGCCTCAAGCGTAGCGACGAGGGCCGCGACGTCAGGCGTGCGCTGAAATCCGAACTGAAGGCGAACAAGCGCAACGGCACCAAGCCGGCCAAGCTGATCGTGACCGGATGCTTCGGCCTCTGCCCGAAACAATCAATCGTGATCGCGAGCGGCGCCAGTCTGGCGCGGCAGGAGTATGTGCTGGTTGCGGACCGCGATCAGGTGCCGCGAGCGCTCGCGTTGTTGGACGGCAACCCCGTCGCGTGACAATCGGTCTGCGTTGCGCGGAAGACTCTGGACAAATTCGCTTGCCTTGCTTGGCGTCCTTTTGCACTCTGGCGGCAAGGAGACCAACGCATGAAGATCATGACTGTCGCGTGTGCGCTCGGAACCACCCTGGTGCTGTGCAATCTCGGGATATCGGATGCCGAAGCCCGGACGCGGAAGGCCCGCGTGGTGGATGAACAACGGCTGAGGGTGGATGTCCCGGTGCTCAGGCCGACGCCGTGGGATTACAATATCGTTCCGCGCTATCGTTATCGCCCCGAAGACGACCGGGTCGATCCCTACGGCCCGCCTTTGGTGTCGTCGTATGTCCGCTATGAGGGCTGGCGCTGGCCGTACTGGTGGTGATGCCGTAGCCCGGATGGAGCGCAAGCGTAATCCGGGGCCGGACCATCCGCATCGCGTGACCGCCCGCATGGCACGAATCCCGGATGTCGCTTCGCTCATCCGGGCTACGCTCCTTTGCTAACCGCCATCCTCCGCAGCAAGCCGCAGAAACTGCCGCTTCATCGCGTTGACCCTGGCGACGTAGCTCGCGACGAGGTGATCGCCGCAGCGCTCGTCGGCGATCATCTGGAACTTGCGGCGCGCGTAGGCCGTGGCGGGACCGGCGCCGCAGAGATGGATGAAGGCGGCGAGATCCTGCCTCTCGCGCGCGCTCGCCTTCACATCGCCCGCGCGGGCGAGAACATCGGCGACATTGCGGTCGAGATACACCGATGCCAGCTCGATGGCGTGGCTCGGGATCGCGCGGACATAGAGGAAGGGCGAACCGCAGCCGGCTTCCGTGACCGCGTTGCCGCGAACACAGAACCGCGCGGCGTCGGCGTAGGCCGCGTCCAGCATCTGGAAGAGGCCGACGGCGCTGGAGGCGGGCCGGTAGATCGCGAGCGGATTAAAACTCCATCGCCAGCGCCAGTAGGTGCGCGCCAGCGGATTGCCAGATGTCTCGACCTGCGCCAGCGCGGCCAGCAATTCGGGCGCGATCGTCGCGGTGGAATGCTTGCGGAACAGTGGCCCGTATTGCCGCCAGGTCTCCGATGGCTCCTTGTCGAGCGCGTGGCCGACCAGGACGAACAGCTCGGTCGGCTTCGCATGGTTTGATAGGCGATGTTCACGAGCACGACGACCGCAAGCAGCATCGCCACGCCGCCCGCGATCCGAACCATCCGCGGTGCGCGCGCGAAAGTCTTTCGCACCCAACGCGCGCGTCGCCTGAGCTTGCGAAGGCGAGAGAGGAGGGGCTTGCTTCGTCCTGGCATCGGTCTCTGCGAGTGCATTGCGGAGGCTTTGCACCTGGTTAACGCTGTCATGAGGCCTTGAAATCCGGCTTCTTTTCCCTCTGGTCGCCTCGTTTCAAGTCGCCGCTCCGTACTCCCACGGCAGCTCGCATCCTTGATGGAAATAACCCGAGGTTGTACTGTGCGCCGCAACAGGGTTAATTTTGTGTGAATGGATCGACTGGAATGACCGTAATCGAAAGCGTGGTGTCGGCGGAAGCTGCGGAGCGGAAAATGCCGCCAGGCGTGCTGGTCGAAGGGCCGGTGGTCGAGGCCAAGTTTCGCGATTCCTACATCTCCTTCGTCATCATGATCGGTGGGTCGATCGCGGCGCTGGTCTGGGCCTTCTGGCAAGGCATCGGCTGGCTGGAGGTTTCGGTCTTCGCCGGGACGTTCGCGTTGTCCACGGTCGGCATCGGCTTCATGCATCGCTACTTCGTGCACCGCAGCTTCCGCTGCGGTCCGGTGATGCGGACGCTGTTCGCGGCCATCGCCACCATGGCGGTGCAGGGCTCGATCCTGAAATGGGTGAGCAATCATCGCCGACATCATCTGCACTCCGACAAGCCCGGCGACGTCCACAGCCCTTATTACGACGGCGATGGCAACCCCTATGTCACCTTCGCCAAGGGGATGATGCATGCGCAAGGCGGCTGGGTGTGGGACCAGGCCACCACCGATGCCGGATACTACGCCAAGGATATTCTGGCCGACCCGATCGCGATGTTCTTCACCAGGACGCGCTGGTACTGGTACGCGCTCTCGGCGGTGATCATTCCGGGCGCGATCGGCTACGCGTTCGGCGGCGTGCACACGATGACCGGCTGCATCCTGTTCTCCGGCCTGTTCCGCAGCTACCTCATGACCATGGCGACGTCGCTGGTCAACTCGGTCTGCCACAGCGACGGGCGCTACGGCTACCGCCGCTTCGATCTCGACGACGGCACCACTAACGAGTTCATGACCACGATCCTCACCTTCGGTGAAGGCCTGCACAACAACCATCACCGGTTTCCGCGCGACGCCTACATCTCGCACGCCTGGTACGAGATCGACATCAACGGCCTGATCATTCTCGGGCTCGGGAAACTCGGCCTCGTGCACGACATTTTCGCGGCCGGAAGCCGGGCTGTTCGCTCCGGAGATTCAGAAGACGGAAAGCGTCCAGTCGCCGATACGGAAGCGATGGTCTGATGCGCGCCTGTAGCCCGGATGGAGCGTAGCGCAATCCGGGAATCCTGCCGCGAGCACCGTCCCGGATTTCGCTGCGCTCCATCCGGGCTACGGTCCTTAACCGCCGCAAGCCGCAGAAACTGCTGCTTCCGTGAAATCCAAACATGAGTTGTGTTCGGACGGAACTCTGGCCCAATGGGGCCGTTAAGTCCGGGATCCCCGAGCGTAGCGAGATCGAACCTCCGATCCTCGCCTGAACAAGACTGCAGTCGCCTTGTGAGAGCGGCTCGGCGCGAAGCGTCCTCCGTGCGTATCAACCGGAAACCTTCATGAACAGCCCCGATGTTCGCAATGCCATTCAGATCGACCGCGGCTCCAGCCTGGCGATCTGCAATGAAATAGGCGACCGCCTGCGGATCAAGCTTCGGGGCGAGCACGACCCATTGCCGCAACATCTGACGGCCCTGGTCGACCGGATTGCGCAGATCAGCAGCCATTCGAACCAGGCGACGCTCGTGATGACCTCCAGATCGGATCCAGCATGCTAGATTTTTCGAATGCATCTTTTACGCCTGAAACCATCGGCATCATGAAAACTGCGCTGGACACGGCGGTTGCGTCACTGCCGGCCCCGGTCAGCTCTGCGCATGTCAAGTCGATCGCGGAAACAATCCTTCGCACGGCGAAGGAGGGCGAGCGAGACCCCGCTGTGCTGGAGCGCATGGCGTTGATGGAGCTCCAGATCTCGCCGCGTGATTGACGCCGGCAGGCCAGCTTGCGTGCCGGCGCAGAATTGCTCGCGTGGCCTGCGGGCTCACCAATCCGGATCGCCGTAGTAGGGATCGAGCATATAGGGTGGGGGCATCCAGGGCCCTCGCGACGGCCGGGGCCGCCGAGGTGCGGCGGCTTGCACGTGCGGCCGCGCAGGCGCAGCGGTATCGTTGTTGATCGCGCTCCGCGGGACGGGTTTAGCGGATGCAGGTGCGGATGACGATGCGGACGGCGTCGTCAGCTCCTTTTGCAGCGCCTGGACCTGTGCAGCGAGGCGCGCATTGGCCGCCGCATCTTTCTCCTGCGTCGCCTTGAGCTGTTGAATGGTGTCGGCCTGCTCGCGCAGCGTCTGCTCGTTGCGGCTTTTCAGTTGCTCGAGCTTTCCGTTGATGTTCGCGAGCTCGCTGGTGATGGACTTGAGCGATTGCGCGAGATCGGACGACGGCGAGTCAGGGGCTGTGGCGCCCGTTGTTGATGCGTTGGGTCTTGAAGCGTCAAACCCTGCATTGCTCTCCGTATCCTTGCCGGTCGGCGGCGCGGGCATCGTGCCGGGCTCATCCGCGGCAGCGAGCTGCACGACCGGCGGTTGCGCCGGACTTTCAACCGCGGCTGCTTGCGGAGGCGGACTGGCGGCCGGCGGAGCCCATCGCGCCATGATCGACCTGCTCATAGACCTGGCCTCGTCGCGATATTGCGAAGCGAAGGCCGCACCGAGAATGCCGATCGCCAGCACGAGGCCGACCAGAGCGCGCAGCATGGGCCGGTCTCCCTTGAGGCCTTGATTTCGAACCCTGCTATCCGGCGCCGGCGCCGCGGCCTTGGGGGTCTTGTCCTCGGGAATCTTGTCCTTGGGAGCCTGGACAGTCTCCGCACCGGCGCTTGCTCGCGAGACCCGCGGGCCTTCGTTGCCGCGTTCCATTCCGGAAACCAGCCGGTCCAGCCGCGCCAGGTCTTGCTCCGCGCTCTTGATCCGGTCGTAGGCCCGCGCCAGCCCGCCGTCGGCGCGCTCTGCGTCCGGCTTGGGGGCGTCAGGCTTGGGCGCGTCTGGCTTGTGGTCGTCAGGTTTGGGGTCGTTCGTCTCGGGCACCGATGCGCTCTCGATTCCGTCGGGCGTCAATGGGAGTGCGGCAGTCCGATCGGAACGATAAGACTCGCCGCCGTCCAACACAACGCGCGTGCGAAGGAGAAATTATGGCGAGGCCTCGGGGTGGGGCGGTCGCGGGGTCTGCAACAGGCGCCCTTGATCTGGATCAAGCATGCGGCGCCCGACCGTCGCCACCGTGCAGACATTCATCGGAAGGAACACATGGTTCAGACAAGAGCGATCATCCTCGGTGCCTTCGCGGCCCTGCTGCTGGCCGTGCCGGTCAAGGCCCAGGTGCTGGTCGACGTTTCCAAGATCAGCTGCGACCAGTACATCACCCAGCGCATTACCCACATGCAGACCGTGAACGTCTGGCTCGCCGGGTTCTACGCCGGCCGCCGCAACAATCCCGTTGTGGACACGCAAGCGCTGAACAGGAACGGCAACAAGCTCTCGCGCTTCTGCGAGTCGCATCGCGAGATGCCGCTGCTCGACGCGGTCGAGGCCAATACGAAGTAGGGGCCGAGGGACGCGGGCGTTTGCGGTCGTGTCCGGCCTGACCATATCGCGCATTACGGCGACGCGCATGGACTCTACATCGACAGGTGAAGTGCACTGGCACCGTCATCGCCGGCCATCAATAGCGGCCGCCGTGGCCCTTTTGCTGCGTGATCCAGTCCGACAATGTTTTCGGTGTCGATCCCACGGTCCGGCCCGGTGATGCCTTCGGATTGTCGCGAGCGCCTTTCGTCGGACGGGTGCGCGGCGCTTCCGTTCCGTTGACGCTCTTCGAGCCAGCCATAGATGCTTCCGCAGCTTCCTTCTCGAGGCGCAGCTGTTTCAATCGCGCCATCTTGAGGCGCTCTGCCTCGACTGCGGGTCCTTCGGACAGCAGCGGCCTGTGTTGAGCGACCTCCGCCGGGACGATGACACCGAGAATGGTCGTCTCGCCGAGCGCCTTGCAGGCTTCGAGCCGATGCAGGCCCTCGACCAGAACGAGGCGGTCTCCGTCGAGCCGGACGGAAATGGGTTCCTGTTGTCCGATGTCCAGCATGCTTTCAGCGATCTCCCCGACGATCTCGGGCTTGATGGCTTTCTTCTGCTTCGTAGGAACGAAGATCGTCTCGATCGGGAAGCTTTCCGGTTTGGGCATAACTTGACTCCGCTTCTACCGGGCCCGTCGGAACCCATGCCGGCGGTGGTCGGAGTTTAGGAGGGAAGGGCTCGACCGCAAAGGTAATTCGGCGGCAGGGTGTTGATGAGCAACGAAGCTGGAACCAGTCTCGATGACGGTCACAGCTCGTAGGGTGGGTTAGCGAAGCGTAACCCACCACCTTTGTCGCCGCGAAAAAAGAGGTGGATTACGCCTTCGGCTAATCCACCCTACGAGCTGCGAGTCGCATCGCGAGATGCCGCTGCTGGAGGCGGTCGAGGCCAATACGAAGTAGGGACGGGGCCGCCCAGCCTTGGAAGTGCGGCAGTCCGATCGTTGGAACGATAGGCCGCGCCGCAATCCAACACAACGCGCCTGCGAAGGGGAAATTGTGTCTCACCTGATGGGCAGTCCAGCTCTGTCACCGGATTCGAAACGACGCGGAGCTGGCAGCCGAAAAGAAGAGCTGCCGGAGTTGAGTACGAAGCATCGCTAGTCGAGCTTGCCTTTTTGCGGAAGCAATCTACCTGCACTCCGAACCAATTCTGGATATCGCCGTAGAATCGAGAAGGGCTCTGAACCTTGTCGCCAACTATTTCCATGAAGGACCGAAAATTCGGTCGACAGTCTTTCGACGACCCATTGGGCGTACGATGCCGTCAGTTCGCGGTTGATATCGTTCAAAGCGCGGTCTGACTGGCTGACGAATTCACCTGCCAAACTGATCGCAGGAACCTCTTCAGGCCTCTGGTTATAATTTCTTGCGGGAAATGTGACCGACCAGTTGGTGTTGCCGCCACGTTTCTTGCGAAGATTGTGGAGAGACGTGGAGAAGTCGTCGAATTGCAATGGCCATCTCTGCTGATGGGCTACTGCGATCGGAAAGAGAACGCAAATTTCCAATTGTAGCCGATTGTTCCAGGCGGTTACGGTGCTGCGCAGAATGTCATAAACTTGCTCAATATCCCGAAGAGCGAGACCAAAAAAATCAAAGCCCTCGGAAAGATACGTTGTCAGGCCGATTTTGGGAGGCAGCGATATCTTCTCTAAGTTGAGGGGATTCTTCTCTAATAAGGCATCCACGAAACCAACCTTCGAAGCTTGATCGAAATAGTACGTTCGGTTGAAAAAGCGAGAGAGATAGCCCGTGCTATTAAAGTCGCCGCCGTAAACAGCTCCAACAGAGTGACTAAGTTGCTGAGTATCAGTGGCAACCACAAAGGCGACTTGATCAATTTCAAAGAGATGCTTCACGCGCTCGAGCATTGCGATGGCGAACGGTGGGCGACACCGATCAAGTTCATCAATCAAAACGAAAAGTGGCAAGGATTGCTTGTTAAGAGCAGCTTCTCGCAAGAAGGCAGTCAAGCTTAGTCGGAATTGCGCGATTGTTCGTTTGCCTTCGCGAAAGTTGGCTAAGAGCGCCTTGCCCTGCTCGTCAACGATGTCGCCCAGGGATTTTGCGAGTTCGTCCGAGGTCTTATCGGGTACGGCTAATCCTCTTTGGATAGGATCACCCCGATTTCCTCGACGCCAGAGCCGATGAGTTTTCGAGCTATTTGAACGGTTGCCCCCTTGCCGCAGCGAGCGCAATTGCTGCGCCGGCGCGTTTGGCTTCATTCCATCGCTTTCGGACTTGTTCATCTCGCTTTACCAATGGGACTACTGCTTGGTCGATAGCGTCCATAACCGAGAGAAGAGGGTCGTCTGCGTGGTCGTCTTGCCAGGCGTTGACCTCGGCGACGAGAAAGCCTTCCTTGCGCAGCAGTTTCCCTAACCGAGACAAAAAGAACGACTTGCCCTGTCCCCATTCGGCGTCAATGTTCAGTACGTATGATGCCGGCAGGCCTGATTTCTTTTGTTCACTTACCCTATTTAGAAGAAAAGATTTTAGGAAGGCGGCCTCCTCGCTTCGGCCGAGCTTGTCCTCTTTCCATATTTCATCATTGCTCGACTCGGGAGCTTCGTGTTGCGGCATGTCAATCAAGCCTCAGCGTTATTGAACGACTTCTTGTCGAAACGAAAGGATTGCTAGAGCTCATAGGATGGGTTGAGTCGTTGCGAACCCATCATGTTGAATGATTGATGATGGGTATCGCTTCGCTCCACCCATCCTACGAGCTGTCGCCGCAATACCGAGCACATGTCGCTGTCGTAGACCTCGGGCTTTGCCTGCAGCTTCCGAGCGACGCATCCGCAGGGCAGATCGGCCACTTAGGCGGCGTGTTCCGCGGAGCGCGTGACATCGCCGCGTCCCGCGAGAAGGCCGGCAACGGAGATATCTTCGTCAAGCGCTTCCCAGTGCAAGCCGACGCGGCTGAGCTCGACCTGGTTGCGTTCGTCTGGCGTTGCATGGAGCAGGCGCGGAAACCACGCAAGCGGGATCCCGAGTGTCCTTCCATCGGACAGTTCGACCCACATCGTGTGTTCGTCGAAGCGAACGCTAGTTGCCGAAATGGTCATGCCAAGCCTTCAGAAGAAGCTCGCGGTTGTCTTCCACGACGCGCAGGATATTCGAAAGTTCCCGCGGATTGAAGCCATAACTGTCGGCTATTGATATGCCAGGCTCAAGCCAAATCTTGGCGTCCCGGCCGCCACCTTTGACGTGAATATGGGGCAGCTCGGGTGGCTGCCCCTCGTTTGAGAAGAAGTAGTAACGCAAGCCGCCCTGGCGTAATGCAATCGGCATCGATGCCTCCGGGCGGCTTGCGCTATTAGTATCAGCTACACCCCGTCGTGCTGCCGCACGTATCGCACTTCATGCACGTGCCATTCCGCACCAGCGTGAAGTTGCCGCACTCGCTGCACATCTCGCCCTCATAGCCCTTGGCCTTCGCTTCCGCGCGGCGCTCGGCCTTGCTGGGCACTGCCACTTGCGCGCTGCCGGCCTTGCTCCATTGCAGAGCCTCCAGCTTCTCGGTGGGCGAGAGGTCGTGGGCCACTTCCTGCTTCAGCGCGACCGCGCCTTCCGGGACGTCGCCGGCACGGCCCGCGCCGTGGGAGGCGAGCGAGGTGACCTTGCTGCCGCCGGCCGGTGCGCTGTCGTTGCCCTGGGCGACCGCGGTCGAGCCGCCGCGCATCACCACGAGGTTGTCGGTGCGGGAGCGGGTGAGGCCGCGCGACACCAGCTTGGAGGCGCCGTGGCTGTGATCGCCGGGCTCCTTGCCTTCCTCGACGCCCTTGCCGAGCACGTCGAACCCGGTCTCGCTGGGATCGACATGGGCGAGGTCGAAGCGGCTGAGATAGCTCACCGCCAGCTCGCGGAAGACGTAGTCGAGGATCGAGGTCGCGTATTTGATGCTGTCGTTGCCCTGCACGGGGCCCGCCGGCTCGAAGCGGGTGAAGGTGAAGGCGTCGACATATTCGTCGAGCGGCACGCCGTACTGGAGACCCAGCGACACCGCGATGGCGAAGTTGTTGATGAAGGAGCGCAGTGCGGCGCCTTCCTTGTGCATGTCGATGAAGATCTCGCCGATGCGGCCGTCGTCATACTCGCCGGTTCGCAGATAGACCTTGTGGCCGCCGACGACCGCCTTCTGGGTGTAGCCTTTGCGGCGATCCGGCATCTTCTCGCGCTCGCGCATCACGATGATGCGCTCGACCAGCTTCTCGACGATCTTCTCCGAGACCTGGGCGGTGCGTGCCGCCATCGGCTTGTCGTAGAGATGCTCGATCGCATCGTCCTCGTCCTCATCGTCGGCGATGAGCTGCGAGTTGAGCGGCTGGCTGAGCTTGGAGCCGTCGCGATAGAGCGCGTTGGCCTTGAGCGCCAGCTTCCACGACAGCATGTAGGCGGACTTGCAGTCCTCTACAGTTGCGTCGTTCGGCATGTTGATGGTCTTGGAGATCGCACCCGAGATGAAGGGCTGCGCCGCCGACATCATGCGGATGTGGCTCTCGACCGAGAGATAGCGCTTGCCGACCTTGCCGCAAGGGTTGGCGCAGTCGAACACCGGATAGTGCTCGGCCTTGAGGTGCGGGGCACCTTCCACCGTCATCGCGCCGCAGATGTGGACGTTGGCCGCCTCGATCTCGCGTTTGGTGAAGCCCACGGCCTGCAGCAGGTCGAAGCCGGGGGCCGCGATCGCCTCGGCACCGATGCCGAGCTGGTCGCGGATGAAGTCTTCGCCAAAGGTCCATTTGTTGAAGGCGAACTTGATGTCGAAGGCAGTCGGCAGCGCCTTCTCGACCTTGGCGATGGCCTCGTCCGTGAAGCCCTTGGCCTTCAGCGTCGAGGCGTTGATGCCGGGCGCGTTGGAGAGCGAGCCGTGGCCGACGGCGTAGGCCTCGATCTCCGCGATCTCGCTCTCGCGATAGCCGAGCGCGCGAAGTGCTGCGGGGACCGCGCGGTTGATGATCTTGAAGTAGCCGCCGCCGGCGAGCTTCTTGAATTTCACCAGGGCGAAGTCGGGCTCGATGCCGGTGGTGTCGCAATCCATCACGAGGCCGATCGTGCCGGTCGGCGCGATCACCGTGGTCTGGGCGTTGCGATAGCCGTGCTTCTCGCCGAGCTCGAGCGCCGCATCCCAGGCCGCTTGCGCGTGGGTGACGAGGTCGGTCTGCGGGCAGGACACCAAATCCATCGGCACGGGATTCACGCTCAGCGCCTCGTAGCCGTTGGACTGGCCATGGGCGGCGCGGCGGTGGTTGCGGATCACGCGCAGCATGTGCGCGGCGTTCTTCTTGTAGCCGGGGAAGGTGCCGAGCTCTGACGCCATCTCGGCCGAGGTCTTGTAGGTGATGCCGGTCATGATCGCGGTCAGCGCGCCGGCGATGGCGCGGCCTTCCTTGCTGTCATAGGACAGGCCCATGGTCATCAGCAGGCCGCCGATATTGGCGTAGCCGAGGCCGAGCGTGCGAAACTCGTAGGAGAGCTCGGCGATCGACTTCGACGGGAACTGCGCCATCATCACCGAGATTTCGAGCACGACGGTCCAGAGCCGGCAGAGGTGCTCGTAGCCTTCGACGTCGAAACGCTTGGAGGGGATGTCGTAGAACGTCAGCAGATTGGCGGAGGCGAGGTTGCACGCCGTGTCGTCCAGGAACATGTATTCCGAGCACGGATTGGAGGCGCGGATGTCGCCGGACGCCTTGCAGGTGTGCCAGTCGTTCATGGTGGTGTTGAAGTGCAGGCCCGGGTCGGCCGACGCCCAGGCGGCGTAGCCGATCTTTTCCCAGAGGTCGCGCGCCTTCAGGGTCTTGGTGATCTTCTTGGTGGTGCGTCCGACGAGATTCCAGTCGCCGTCGGTCTCGACCGCGCGCAGGAAGTCGTCCTTGAGCGAGACCGAGTTGTTGGAGTTCTGGCCTGATACCGTGAGATAGGCTTCCGAATCCCAGTCGGTGTCGTAGACGTCGAACTGGATGTCCTTGTAGCCTTGCTTGGCAAACTGGATGACGCGCTTGATGTAATTGTCGGGCACCAGGCTGCGGCGCGCGAGCTTAATCTCGCGGCGGAGCGCCGGGTTCTTCTCGGGATCGAAGCAATCGTCGCCCGAGCCTTCGCAGTTGACGCAGGCCTTGAGCACGGCCTTGAGGTGCTTCTGGTTGATCTTGGATCCGGTGACGAGAGCGGCGACCTTCTGCTCCTCCTTCACCTTCCAGTCGATATAGGTCTCGATGTCGGGGTGATCGACGTCGACCACGACCATCTTGGCGGCGCGGCGCGTGGTGCCGCCCGACTTGATCGCGCCCGCCGCGCGGTCGCCGATCTTGAGGAAGCTCATCAGGCCGGACGAGCGGCCGCCGCCGGAGAGGCGTTCGCCTTCGCCGCGCAGGCGCGAGAAGTTGGAGCCGGTGCCGGAGCCGTATTTGAACAGGCGGGCTTCGCGGACCCAGAGGTCCATGATGCCGCCCTCGTTGACGAGGTCGTCACCGACGCCCTGGATGAAGCAGGCGTGCGGCTGCGGATGCTCGTAGGAGGATTTCGAGCGGGTCAGCTTGCCGGTGAAGGGGTCGACGTAATAATGGCCCTGGCCGGGGCCGTCGATGCCGTAGGCCCAATGCAGGCCGGTGTTGAACCATTGCGGCGAGTTTGGCGCGACCATCTGCATGGTCAGCATGTAGCGGAGCTCGTCGTAGAAGGTCTGGGCGTCCTCGTCGGAGGAGAAATAGTTGCCCTTCCAGCCCCAATAGGTCCAGCAGCCGGCGAGACGGTCGAACACCTGCTTGGCCGAGAGCTCGCTGACGAAGCGCTCTTTCTCGGGCAGCAGCGCAAGCGCCTCGGTGTCGGGCACGGAGCGCCACAGGAAGGAGGGAACGGACTCTTCCTCGACCTTCTTCAGGCGCGCGGCAACGCCGGCCTTGCGAAAATACTTCTGGGCCAGCACGTCGGAGGCGACCTGCGACCACGCGGTCGGCACCTCGACATTGTCGAGCTTGAACACGACCGAGCCGTCGGGATTCCTGATCTCCGACGTGGTCAGCCGGAACTCGATGCCGGCGTAAGGTGACTGTCCCGAAGTGGTGTGGCGCCGCTCAATCCGCATGGTCTTGCCCCGTCCTATCTTTGACCGAACCGCCTCCGTTCAGGCGTGCCGGGTCATCATTTCAATTCGCGGTGCTCGAGGCCGCCTGGCCCTTGGCATCGCAGTTCAGCCGGTAGACCCGGCCCATTTTCTCCCGACGCGATTCCTCGATGCGCGCACCGATCATCCGCCGGCACGTCCAGACCCATCCGCCCCAAAGGGATGAGCCCGACATGCGTTCAACGCCCCACAACGTCACGTCTTCAACCATTGCCATCCGAGCCTGTTTCCAGCCCGTTCAGGCGCCCGAAAAGTCCGCTCGCCGGGCAGACAAGCCCGTATCCCGCTGCCTTTGTCTGGCTTGGCGGAGTGCTGTTTTGCAGACCCTTTGGGGGAGTGCCGGCGGGACGCAAACACACTCGCGCCGAACGGATCGAAAACTAGGACTCTCCGTTACGCCCGTCAAGAACTAGTGCGAGTTCCTGAATCAAATACTAAATATGGTGGATTGTGGGGGATAACAGGGGGCAGGCCCGCGCCTGTTGTTGAGCCAAGTATCAGTGAGTCCTCAGGGATTCCCAACCGAAAAAATTTGCATCTTGTGGTGCTGGCGAGGCTTCACCCCGCTGTTCACAGGGCAGGTATATTTTTGAATGGCGGGCTTGCCTCCGGGGGACTCACGTAGGGCTACGGAAGGTGAGGGCAGGCATGCCCGCCGGGGTGGTGGTGGGAGGGGCGAATCCGCGCCAAGCTGCCCTCGATTTTGCCGGACTACCCACATGCTTGATTCGACTCGGCCGGTGCTGCGACCGCGCATCGCTCCGGCCGGCCTGATGTTCCTCGCCATCACCTCGGTGGGCTGGGGCTTCAACTGGCCGGTGACGAAATTCCTGCTCTCCGAGCTGCCGCCGCTGACTTTGCGCGGGGTGACGGGCGTGCTCGGCGCGGTGCTGCTGGCGGCGCTGGCGCTGATCCGCGCTGACAGCCTCAGTGTCCCGCGCGAGATCTGGCCGCGGCTCGTGACCGCCGCGCTCCTCAACGTCACCGGCTGGATGGTGCTGATGGGCCTGGCGCTGCTGTGGCTGCCGGCGAGCGAAGCGGCGCTGATCGCCTACACCATGCCGGTCTGGGCCTCGCTGATCGCCTGGCCGGTGCTGGGCGAGCGGCCGACCTTGTTGCGCACCATCGCGCTGGTGATGGCCTTTGCCGGCCTCGCCTCGATCATGGGCGGCAATGGCTTTGCCGCCACCGCGGACAAGCTGCCGGGCATCGTCATGGCGCTGTGCGGCGCGTTCGGCTTCGCGCTCGGCACGGTGTTTTCGAAGAAGTACCCGATCCGTCTGCCGCCGATCACCGCCGCGGCCTGGCAGATCGGGATCGGCTGCCTGCCCATCACGATCATCGGCCTCGCCGTCGAGACCACGCATCTGGAGCTGGTGACGCCGCTCGGCTGGTGGCTCCTGGTCTATTCGACCGTGGTGCAGTTCTGCATCGCTTATGTCAGCTGGTTCGCAGCGCTGGCGCGCCTGCCGGCCTCCGTCGCCGCGATCGGCACCATGGCGGTGCCTGTGATCGGCGTCGTGGCATCCGCGATCGCGCTCCACGAGCCGCTGGGAGCAGGGCAGATCGCCGCGCTGATTTTCACGCTGGCGGCGGTGGTGCTGGCGACGCGGTAGGGCGTGTGCTGAAGCGGCCGGCCGCCTTATGTCCTACGGGGACGCTCGCGCGCGCTCCAACTGGCACGCGGCAGCGAGCAGATCGTGAGTTTGGAATCCCTCACTGAACTGCTCGTAGATCGGAGTGAGCAATCGGGCGGCCTTCGGCCGGCGCCCGGCCGCTATCCAGCGCGCTGCAAGATCGGTGGCTACACGCAGCTCAAAGGTCTTCGCCCCTATCGCGCGCGCCTCGGCCAGTGCCTGCTGTAACAGGCTTTCGGCGCGAAGCGGCTCACCTTCGGAAAGGAGAACGGACGCCTCGACCCGCTGAAGCTCCGAACGACACCAGCGCTCTCCCTGATTTTCCTGATGGTGAATAGCCCTTGCGATCGCCTTTCGCGCCTCGTCGATCCGCCCTTGTCGCAGATAGGCGCGGCTGAGGATGGCGAGATAGCTGCCGATCCGCATCAGGAAGCGACAGTCGATCAGCTCCTCGATCGCCGCACGGATGTCCTCCACCGCCGCAAGATCTCCGCGCAAATCGCGAAGGCAGGCCGAGAAATAGCGTTCGACCGGAATCCAGCGCGAGATGCGCTCCCGATCCAGATTGCGACGCAGCCGCTCCGCGTAATGCTCGAGCGCCGCCAAATTCCCGGTTTCGAGTGAGATCGGAAGCGCGGCGAGGCCTAGCGCATTCGACTGCGACACCCAGTGACCGCCGCGATCCGCGGCCTCGACGGCATCATTGGCCAGCTTCGCCGCATATTCGGCTTGCCCCTGCATCCAGGCCACAAAAGGCAGATTGAAGCGAACGGTGATGAAACGATAAACCTCGTTCGCGTCCTTCCGCGAACGGCTTTCGGCCAGCGAATAGGTCGCTGCGAGGCGATCGAGAACCAGGCGACTCTTGCCCAATTCTCCGGCGAAGGCGTGAGCCCATGCCCAAGCGCGATCGGCTTCGGACGTCGCGGTCAGGTCGCGGTCCCGATCGGCCAGCGCCGTTGCTTCTTCAAGATGGGTCATCGCACGCGGGATTTGACCGATCTGCAGCAGGTAAAAAGCAAACCCCACCAATGCACGTTGTTGATACTCGACATCCCCGGCACGCCTTGCGAAGGCAATTGCATCGAGCCATGCAAGCGCGTTTTCGTTCGAGAGCTTGCGCGCGTAGAACAGACTCCATCCCAGCGCACAGGCGAGCTTTGCACGCAGCAGATCGTCACAAGCAATGGACTTGGCCAAGCTGAGCGCAGTCTCCAACCGTGCCTGCGCCTCCGAAAGAATCGACGTCTCCGACCACAAGGTGATGCCGGCCACCGCCAGCCTGATCGCGAGGACAGGGTCCCCGTCCTCGCCAAACGCCCATGACAAAGCTGCCCTCAAGTCGGCGATACGACCAAGGTAGCGGTGCGTCCAATCGGCGGGTTCGCGCCAGTTCCACTCCTCCTCGGACTGTTCGAACAGAGCGAGCACCCGCTGTGCGTGACGGTGTAGAGCATGGCGGGATGCAGGATCTGCCAGCCGGCGCTCCGCTGCATAATGCCGTGTGCTGTCCAGCAGCCGATAGCGAAGACTGGCTCCCTGCACTTGCGCGTTCAACAGCGATTTGGCCACCAGACCGCCGAGGCCGGTGACGACGTCGACCGGCGTGAGCCCCGCAGCCTCGGCGACAAAAACGACATCCTCGGCGTCGAAGGCGCCACTGAACACCGACAGCAAGCCGAACAGTCTGGCTTCCCTCTGCGACAGGAGCTTGAAGCTCCAGTCGATCGTCGCCATCAGGGTCTCATGACGCGGCGTCGCGCCGTCGATGCCGGGGGCGCGAAAACCCAGGTTTTGATCGAGAAGCGTCACCAGTTCGCGAGGCGTGAACCTGCCGAGCTGGGCTGCCGCCAATTCAATGGCAAGAGGGAGCCCGTCGAGCGCGTGGCATGTCCGGGCGACCGCTTCGCAGTCGTCATCGACGAACTGATAGTCCGACCATTCTGCGGCGCGGCGGACAAACAACTGCACCCCAGGGAATTTGATGGCCTGATCGATTGTAAGGGCTGAGCCGGGCCTGGGCGAGCCAAGCGAACCGAGCCGCATCAGATGCTCAGCGGGGGTGCCTAGCGGCTCACGGCTGGTGGCCAGCAGCCTGGAAGACGATGTGTCCGTCATGAACCGGCCGGCAAACATGATGGCGGCAGGCAACACATGTTCGCAATTGTCCAGAACCACCAGCATTTGCCGCGACCTCAGATAATCGAGGACGGCAGTCATGTTGTTGTCCGGATTGCCCCTGATCCCCAAGGCCGCTACCAGCGCAGCGCCGAAAAGCATGGGGTCAGCAATCGTCGCGAGGTCGACGAAGCACACGCCGTCACGGCAGCGGGGTGCGAAGACCTGTGCGGCTGCGACGGCGACCGTTGTCTTGCCGATGCCGCCGGCGCCTGCCAGCGTGATATGCCTACTCCCGATCAACGCCTGGGCAATATCGGCGATTTCGGCTTCGCGACCAACGATGCCTCGCACCACGGGCGGCCCCGACAAGCTGGCCGGCTCCGTGTTCGCAAGTTCGTCCCCGATCTCGCCGATGCTGGCTTGCACATCCGCAATGAACTTGTAACCCCGCCGCGCCACCGTCGCGATGTAGACGGGTTCAACCTGCGTGTCGCCCAACGAGCGCCTCAAGCTCCACATATTGACCTTGAGATTGCTCTCGTGGAGGAAGGTGCCGGGCCAAGCCGCCTCCATCAACTCATTCTTGCTGACGAGTTCGCCGGGACGCTGCACCAGCAGCTGTAACAGCTCAAAGGCGCGGCCGCCCATTTTGACCGGGCGGCCTTCGAAAAGAAGAAGCTGGCGGCGCGGAACGAGTTGGAATCGCCCAAAGGAAAACGTGAGTTCCTCTCGACGCCGGCCTCTTTGCAATGTCTCCGTGGTAGCCCGCATTCTTAACAGCCAAGCGACGCGACAGTCCGCTGGAATATCATGCGCCACAAGGCTGCTGAACACCGCGATTTTGAAAAAGCACGATCGCAGCGAGCATTTGGTCGCAGGATCCGAAGCGTTCCTTAGGCCTCATGCGGGCCCTGCCACGAACGGCGGATTTACCTGATTTAACCGGCCCGCACCGCCCACCGGACTATAGTCGCTCGATCGCAGTTGCGTCCGTCCGAAAGGTATCGCAATGAAACACCTGATCCTGGGAGCACTCCTCTCCATGGCCGCCGGCCTTCCTTCGTTCGCGCAGACGCCCGCAGGTAAGCCCGTCTCGATCGTTCTCGTACACGGCGCCTTCGTTGACGGCTCGGGCTGGAAGGCTGTCTACGACATTCTGACCCGCGACGGTTATGAGGTTTTGGTCGTCCAGAACTCGACTGCAACGCTCGACGGTGATGTCGAGACAACGCGGGAGGTCATACGCAAGGCGGGAAAGCCCGTCATTTTGGTGGGCCACTCGTATGGTGGTGCCGTCATCACCGAAGCCGGAAGCGATCCCAAGGTTCGCAAGCTTGTCTATATTGCGGCTTTCGCGCCAGAGGTCGGAGAGTCCGTCTACGAGCTCGCGACGCGTCCTACTCCGGGCGAGGCTGGAGCACCGTTGTTGCCGCCGAGCGGCGGCTTTCTTCTGGTTGATCCGGCGAAGTTTCCGAGTGCGTTTGCGCAGGATGTTGATGTGTCCATCACCGCCTTCATGGCCGCAGCACAAGTTCCGTGGGGACTCAAAGCGGTCGAACACAAGATCGTTGGCGCAGCATGGAAAGACAAGCCCGTGCACTACATGCTGACAACGCAAGATCACATGGTGCCGCCCAGCACACAGCGCTTCATGTCATCGCGAGCAAAAGCGAAACTTACCGAGCTGCCGAGCAGCCATGCCGCGATGCTCTCCCACCCGCGGGAAGTTGCAGCCTTCATCGAAATCGCTGCCGGAGAAGCAGATTGATATCACCGGCCCTCTAAACAAGGGCCGATTTGAAGAGGCTTGTTGTCCTTTCTTCAGCGGCCCGCTCTACGCTGCGTGAACCCAGCTGCCCAATGCCATGTTGGCAATAGGACGACGCTTTGGCTTAGCGCCTTCACAAGACTCAAGGGGAATATCATGACTCAACACGTCCTGGTTATTGTCAGCAACGCGGCCGTCATCGGTCCGCACAATCGTAAGACGGGCTTCTTTTTTGCCGAGGTCGCGCATCCGTTCGATGTGCTTGACAAGGCAGGCATTGCCGTTGAGTTCGCCTCTTTAAGGGGCGGATGGACGCCATATGATGCCTACGACGAGAAAGATCCTGCGGAGAAGGCTTTTCTCGAAAGCAAGGCCTTTCGCCGCTTGAATCGCGGTCGCAAACTAGCTGAAGTGGATGCTGCCGATTACGAAGCCATCTTCGTGCCAGGCGGTCTTGGACCGATGGTCGACATTCAGCGTAACCCAGTCGTTCAAAATGCAGTCGTGCGCGCCTGGAGCACTGGAAAGTTTGTAACTGCCGTTTGTCACGGTCCGTGCGCGCTCCTTGGGGTAGACCTTGGCGATGGCAAGCCGTTCGTGCAGGGCAAGAAGCTCACATCGTTCTCGAAGAAGGAAGAGTACGACTACGCACGCGAAGACGTTCCTTACGAGCTTGAAGATGCCCTGAGGGCAGAGGGTGCCGAGTATACGTCCGCAGCAAACTGGCAACCTCACGTCGTCGTCGACGGACGCCTCATCACTGGCCAGAATCCCGCCTCGGCCGGGCTCCTGGCCAAGGAGTTGCTGGCGGCACTCAGAAAATAGAACAAGGCAGCCGAGCATCGCTTGGCTGCCCTGAAGGCTGCGGTAACCCTGAAAAGGCCTGGTCGATGACAATGCCCTCGAAGATCACTGCCATTCTAGTTGCTCACCCAGGCAAGAGCGTTGAGCTTAGTGAACTGCTTGTTGGTCTGGCGCCGCATTGCAGGGCCGAACCCGGCAATCTGCGCTGGGACGTCTGGCGCGACGGTTCGGACGACCATCGTTACGTCCTTGATGAGCTTTACCGGGACGCCGCGGCGGTCGAAGCGCATCGAACCTCGCAGCACTACCAGGCCTACTTGGCCAAGGTTCCCGAACTGGCGGAACGTACGGCAGTCATCGCGAAAGCCGTGGATGTTAGATGATTGCTGTCATCGACAACATTCGCACGGCCGTTACCACGGCATATTGCGAATGAGGCGCGGCGGTGGTGCTGGCGACGCGGTAGCGGGTGTAGTCGTGAAGCGGCTGGCCGCCTGATGTCCGGTTTACCGGCATCATCGGCCGGCGAGCGGAAGGCTTCCGAGGTCGCAGATGGACCGATCGGCGACATGCTGAGCACACAAAAAAGCCCCGGAGGATGCCGGGGCTTTCGCAGTGCTCTTACGGATCAGTACCTGGCGACGACCGGGCCGCCGAAGTTGAACTTGTAGTTTACGCCCACCGTCGCGGTAGATACCTCCAGCCGAGTCGAGATGACTTCGGAGGGAAGTCCCGCCACGAAGCCACTGCCGGTAACGGCCGAGATGTGCTGAACGTCTCGACGGCCGAAGTCCATATAATTGTACTCGGCAAAAGCCGACCAGCCCGGAGCGAACATCCACTCGAGACCGCCACCCACTGTCCAACCAGAACGGTTCACACCCAGAGCCGTTTCGGAAAGAGCTCCGGTGGGCTGCACGACGATATTGTCCTGCCGGGTCCAAGCGCCACCGCCCTTGATATAGCCAAGCAGCTGCGGAACGAATAAATAGCCGACGCGGCCCGTGACAGTCCAAACGTCTTTGGTCTCATTAACGGAGGTAAAGGTCGGGAACGCTGGCAAAGCGTGCGAGCTGCCGATGCGAGCATAATCGTACATGCCTTGGATGCCGACCACCCAATTTCCAGCAAATTGATAATCGCATCCGATCTGACCGCCGCCAATGACCTCGCTGTTATCGCTAGAACCATAGTTCGCCGGAAACGGTACACCGAGTCGCGACACTCGGGTTTGATCAGTCCGGGCCCAACCACCGCCGACGTTGCCGCCGACATAGCAACCCGTCCAGTTATAGACCGTGACAGGTGCGGGGGGTGGAGCCTTCGCATAACGAGGAGCCATATCTGCGGCGATAGCTGATCCGGTGAATGCTGCTATAGCGGCGATAGAGATCACGATCTTTTTCATGTCCACTCTCCCATGGCGCATCTGAAATCGTGGCCCGAAAGTAGCGCTATTCTGGCAAATTACTGTCCCCGGAAAGTCACACTCGCCTGTTGTCGCGGCGATTGGTAGGCATCGCTTGGGGTCCCAAGCCGCCGATCACGCCTAAGGTGAGAGCTTCTGCTTTGCCCTGGTAAGCCGACGATTACGTACAGTCCTAGGCGAGAACGGCCCCGGCGTTCGGCTCGGCGCCGGGCCAAGAGCAAATCAGGAACTCGTCCAAGCGTTGCGGATTAGGTCTCTCTGCCGGACTGAGTGCCTCCAACGAGTCGGTTATGGCGAGCGAGCGCAACACATTCCTCGGCGTCGCGGCGTGCGACCTTGCCCTGCCTGTTCCCTTTGCTCTTGGCGAAGTCGACATGGTGATCTTCGGAGCTGCCGATGCCACGCCGCATTTGAAGGGCAGGACCAGCCATGCCGCGAATGGCCCAACGGCCATTCGCAATGCTTTGCGCGTTTACCAGACCGACCTTGTCAGGTGGGATTTCGACCAGGACGGAATCCTGCTCGACCCGGAGCAAATCCGGGTCACCGATGGCGGCGATCTTCCGACGTCACCCGATGCTCCCGAGGAAAACCGGAATACAATCAGGAGAGCCACCAAAAAGATCCTGACGTCCGGCGCGGTACCTATGCTGCTGGGCGGAGATGATTCCGTCCCCATACCGTTTTTCGAGGCGTTCGAAGATATCGGCAGGCTGACCATCCTGCAGATCGACGCGCATCTGGATTGGAAGGACCGGCGCGACGGCTCAGCACATACTTTCTCCAGCACAATGCGGCGCGCCAGCGAGTTGCCTTGGGTCGAACGGATTGTGCAGGTCGGTTTACGGGGGATCGGCGGCTCGGGGCCGCAGGAGCTCAGTTGCGCGCGGAATTGGGGCTCCAGGATTTTTATAGCACGAGACGTCAAAAGCCGGGGCGTTCAAGCTGTCCTCAGCGCAATCGAGGACAACGCGAATTGCCTGATCACGATCGACTGCGACGGCCTCGATCCGTCCGTCATTCCCGGCGTGCTTCTGCCGCAACCCGGCGGGCTGTCCTATTTCGAAGTCATAGATTTGATCGCAGGCGTCGCCTCGAAGGCCAGAATTGTCGGTCTCGATCTGGTGGAATTGGTGCCGGAGCGTGACGTGCAGAATATCGGGGCGATCTGCGCAGCGCGGATCATCTGCAACGCCATTGGACATATCGCCAAGCAGAAGCGCTAGCCGGCCGGCCTGTCTCCCAGCGCCTTCCGGATCATCTCGGCGAGCTGGTTGCGGCGGTAGGGTTTTGTCAGGAGCATGACGCCGTCGTCGAGCTTGCCGTGGTGGACTATGGCGTTGTCGGTGTAGCCGGAGGTGTAGAGCACCTTCACCCCGGGGCGGATCGTCGCCACCTTGTCGGCGAGATCGCGCCCGCTCATGCCGCCGGGAATGACGACGTCGGTGAACAGCAGGTCGAACGGCTGGCCGGCCTGGATCAACTCGAGCGCGGCCTTGCCGTCGGGCGCGGCGACGGTCTGGTAGCCGAGGCTCTGGAGCTGCACGGTGACGAAGTTGCGCACCAGCGGGTCATCCTCGACCACGAAAATGGTCTCGGCGCCGCCTTCCGCCTGCGGCGTCGTGGTGGGGGCCACCTCGGCCATGCCTTCGCCCGGCGGCAGATAGAGCTTGATCGTGGTGCCGTGGCCTTCCTCGCTGTAGATCTTGATGTGGCCGCCGGACTGCTTGACGAATCCGTAGACCATGGAAAGGCCGAGGCCGCTTCCCTTGCCGACCTCCTTGGTGGTGAAGAACGGCTCGAACGCCTGTTGCTGCACCTCGGCCGGCATGCCCGTGCCGGTGTCGCTGACGGCGAGCATCACGTAGGGGCCAGGCCGAACGTCGGGATTGTTTTGCGCATAGGCCTGGTCGAGCACGACGCGGTGGGCCTCGAGCAGCAGCTTGCCGCCGTTCGGCATGGCGTCGCGGGCGTTGATCGCCATGTTGAGCAGGGCATTGGTGAGGCGGGACGGATCGATGTGTGCGGTCATCTGCCCCTGTTCGAGCACGGTCTCGATCTCGATCTGCTCGCCGAGGGTAGGACGCAGCAGTTTGGCGATGTCCGCGACCGCGGTGTTGATCTCGACGTTGCGCGGCTGCAGCGGCTGCCTGCGCGCAAAGGCGAGCAGATGCTGGATCAGCTCGGCGCAGCGCTCGGCGGCCTCGTCGATCAGGCGCGCCACGCGCTGGAGCTCGGGCTGCTGCTTCAGGCTTGCCACCAGCGTCTCGGTATTGCCGGAGATCACGGTCAGCATGTTGTTGAAGTCGTGCGCGACGCCGCCGGTGAGCTTGCCGATCGCATCCAGCCTCTGCGACTGGTACAATTGCCGCTCGGTCTCGCGCGAAATGGTCGCGTCGTGATAGACCAGCACCGCGCCGGAGACTTTGCCTTGCCCGTCCAGCATCGGCCGGCCGCTGATCATGAGATGGCGGGAAGGATTGCCGCTGTGCGGGCGGACGATCATCTCCATGTTCTCGAACGGTTCGCCACGCAGCACGCGTGCAGACGGCAGCTCGTCGGGCTTGAGCGGGGTGACGCCGTCGCCGTGAAGCACGCTGGACATCGCGCGCAGATTGCGCAGGTTCATGCCGGTCCTGTGCAGCAGCATGCGCTCGGCGGCCGGATTGGACAGAAGGACATTGCCCTCGGCATCGATGACCAGCACTGCCTCCGCCATGCTGTGAAAGGTGCTCTGGAGCACGTTGACCGAGAGGCGCAGCTCGTCATGCGCGGTGACCAGATGGTCCGTACGCTCGGCCACCGCGGCCTCGAGCTGATGCTTGGCGGCCGTGGTTTCCAATAGCGTGCTCTTGAGGGCGCCCTCAGTGCGCCGGCTCTCGCGCATCATCATCACGACCAGCAGCAGGATCACCAGCGCGCCGGCGACGTCGATCCCGAGCAGCACGATGCCGGTGCGGCGCGAATCCTGGGAGCGCGCCGCGAGCAATCGTTCTTCCTCGGCGCTCAAATGATCGAAATTGCCCATCACCGTGTCCATGAGGCCACGGCCCTCGCCCTTGCCCTGGAGCGCGGCAATGCCGGCCTGATCGTTTCCGGCGCGCAGGCGCATCACTTCGGCGGCGATCTCGATCCGGCGTAGCGCCAGCGGCTCGGTGCCCTCGAGCAGCGCGACATGTTCGGGAGTGTCGCGCACGCTGCGCTTGAGGTCGGCGAGTGCCGGTGCGATCCGGGCGTGCACCGCCTGGAATTCCTCGCTGAAGCTCGGGTTGCGATAGATCTCGTAGCCGCGTGCGGCGCTCTCGGCACTGCGCATCAGCACACGCAGGTCGGAGATCTTCTTCAGCACCTGGACGGTGTGATTGACCCAGGCCGCGTCGGACCGCGACTTGACGTCGAGGCCGATAGAGGCTGCGGTGATGATCAGGAGGATGGCAAGTCCAGCACCGAGAATGACGCGCTGCGTTGGGATCAAGGGGCTTCTTTCTTGTCCTTCGGCTGCGAGCCATCGCCCGGCGCGGCGATGCATTCCCGGATCGTGGTCAGCAGCGCGTCCGGCGTGAACGGCTTGCGCAGGCAGCGGGTCGCGCCGAGCTCCAGCGCCATCCGGAGGAAGTCGGGAGAGGGCGAGGCGGATGAGGCGAAGGCGTAGCCGGACATCGCGATCAGCGGAACCGCCGGCGCGCGCTCGTGAAAGATGCGAATGGACTCGAAGCCGCGCATATGCGGCATGAAGATGTCGACCAGCATCACGTCGAAACTCTGGGTTTCGAGCGCAGCCAAACCCGTTTCTCCGCCGTCAGTCAACGTGACGTCGAAGCCCTGACGTTGGAGGAGGACCTCGATGGTCGCACCGACCATCGGATCGTCATCGACCACGAGAATACGCGGCATGACACTTCCCAGTCATCGAAGTCCCCATAGCCAAGTTGATACAGGTGAATCGCGCGTCGGGTCAATTTGGGATTGGATAAGGGTAGGTATGCACGGTGCGGTGAATAAAGGTCCGCTCGCATCGGTTGTACGTGACAATCGCCGATGGCGAACACGAGGCGAGCGAAACAGGTGAGGCGCCCGCATGCGAAAAAGGCGCCGCATCGCTGCGACGCCTTCTTCTTCAAATGTTGCAGGTCGGCTTACGGGCAGGGATGACGCTGGCCGTCATAGCCGAGATAGGTGCCGGACGCCGGATCGTAGGACTTGTAGCGCTGCGCACAGTAGCCCGCAGAGTCGCCGCCGCTATCGGGGACCACGGCGACTGACGGCTCATCATAATAGCTGTCGTCGCCATAGTAATAGGGGTCGTTGTAATAGCCGCCGCCGTAATAGGCGTACGATCCGAGGCCGCCGATCGCAGCACCCGCGGCAACACCAGGCCAGAAGCCGCCGCCGTGACGATGATGCCAGTGACGACCGCTCCAATTGCCGCTACCGCCCTGCCAGTTGCCCGCAGTCGCGACGCTGCGTGTACCGCTGAAGGACGGCGAGAAGGCCTGTCGGCTCGCGCCGCCTACGAAGCTGCCACCGCTGGGACGTACCGCTGTGCCGGCGGCGAAATTGCCACCGCCGCCGCCGATCCTCGCGCCGCCGAAATTGCCGCCGCCCATGCGGGCGCCGCCACCGCCAAAGTGAGCCCCGCCACCACCGAAGTGAGCGCCGCCGCCACCGCCGCCGAAGTGGGCACCGCCACCTCCGCCGAAATGGCCACCGCCGCCCCCGCCATGTCCGCCGCGACCTTGCGCGAAGCTTGGCGTCGCCAACGGGAGAACCAGTGCTACGGCCGCAGCCGCGCTCAAGACTTTCAGACTTTTCATGATCAAAACTCCTTTTCCCGGAAGCAAACCCCATGAAAGGGCCGGAGTTCCTGGGATCACGGGGGTTTGCGTGCGAGGACAGGCTCTCATGGCGACGCTGTATCCGGCATGAACGGATCGCGTCCGCTTTGCGGCAGCGTTCCGTGCCGGTAGACCGCATCTGCAGCGGGGCGCCGCCGCCCGCGCCGAACTGGACATTTCGCCGTCCGGATGGCATCAGGACCCGACGAAGCAGGGCCCTTGCCGCATGAAACAATTCTTCCTCAAGTTCTTCACCTGGTGGAATGGCCAGACGTTTGGCACCCAACTCTGGACCAAGCGCTACGGCGAGCTGGTCGGCCAGGACGAGCAGGGCAACCTCTATTATCGCACCCGCGGCGGGGCGATCGACCCGGCGCTCGGCTTCGAGCGGCGCTGGGTGGTCTATAACGGGTATGCCGAGGCCAGCCGGATTCCGCCGTCCTGGCACGGCTGGATGCATCACACCGTCGATGTGCCGCCGACGCAGGACAATTACCAGCCGCGCGAGTGGGAAAAGCCGCACCAGCCCAATCTCACCGGCACGGCCAACGCCTACCGTCCCTCGGGCTCGACGCTCGCCAGCGGCAAGCGGCCCAAGGCGACCGGCGACTACCAGCCCTGGACGCCCAGCTAGGCTTCCGATCCCCGTCTCAATCCTCGTCGTGGGAGTGGATGCACCCGCATCCGCCTCGCTTTGCTGTGGACAGCGGGAACAGCGGGGATGAGTCCTGCGCGGGCGTTGCAGCCACGCGGGCGATGCGGCTCAATGGTCGCATCTTACGGAGATGGGAGACCATCGCGTTCGGTTCGGGCAACAGTTCGCGACTGTCCCGAAATGCAGCGGCCGCCGACCAGGACTCGATCGGGAAATAGGCCCCCGGTCTGGAAGCTCCGAAATCGCCCGATGAAATGTGCAGCCGCCGTAAGACAGGAAAGGCCGCTCGGGAAACCGGGCGGCCTTTTTCTTTGGCGGACTGCCTGACTTCTTGTGTCCCGGACGCGGCGCGGCATGAAATGACGCGACGCCGAGCCAGGACCCAGCCACTTGCTAGCGTTGCTGGGCCCCGGCTCTGCAGCGCACCGCTGAAGTAGCGCTGCGCTGCGTCCGGGGCACGAGATTGCCCGAAACGAATTACATCATCCGCTCAGCCGCGCGCTTCACCGCCTCTAGCCGCCGCGACTGACCCTGCGCGCCGCGCTCTTTCAGCAACGCCAGCACCTCTGCGGGTGCGGTGTCGGGCGAGCCTGCATTGAACGGCGGGGCGGGATTGTATTCGAGCTGAAGCTGGATCGCCTCCGCGGTGGTGCGATCGACCATGATCGACACCAGGGTCAGCGCGAAATCGATTCCCGCGGTGACGCCGCCGCCGGTGATGCGGTTGCGGTCGACGCAGACGCGCGTCTTGGTCGGCGTCGCGCCGAACTGAGCGAGCATCTCCATCGCGCTCCAATGCGTGGCGGCGCGGTAGCCCTTCAACAGGCCCGCGGCGCCGAGCGCCAGCGATCCCGTGCAGACCGAGGTGACGTATTTGGCGCCCTCGGCCTGCCGGCGCAGGAAACCGAGCACCTCCTCGTCATTGAGCAGATCGTTGGTGCCGCCGCCGCCGGGCACGCAGATCACGTCGAGCTGCGGGCAGTCGGCGAACGTTGTGGTCGGCGTCAGCGTCAGCACGGAATCGCTCGGCACCGGCTCGATCCGTTTCCAGATCAAATGCAGTTTTGCGCCGGGGACGGAGGAGAACACCTGCAGGGGACCCGTAAAATCGAGCTGGGTGACGCGCGGAAACACCAAGAGACCGATCTGGAGCGGGGACGACATGAGAGCCTCCAATTATGAGCTTGACGGACGCAGCCTCTCATGATGCCCTTCTGTCCAAAATGGCGTATTTCCCTCGCTTTCGGACATGACCATGATCGGCATCCTGATCTTCCCGGACTTCCAGTTGCTCGATGCGGCCGGCCCGATCTCCGTGTTCGAGATCGCGGCGCGCTGCACGGGCCAGACGACGACCGGAATCCGCGTGCTGGCGGTGAACGCGGGGCCCGTGCGCAGCTCGTCCGGCGTCGAGATGATGGCGCGCGACTTCAAGTCGGCGAATGCGATCACGACGCTGGTCGTGGCGGGAGGCGCGGGCGTGACGGACGCCGCGCGCTGCGAGGTCACGCGCGCCTTCGTGCAGCGGCTGGCGCGGCGCGGCGTGCGGGTGGCGAGCGTTTGCTCGGGCGCCTATGTGCTGGCCGAGGCGGGATTGCTCGACGGCCGTCGCGCCACCACGCATTGGGGGCGGACACGCGATTTCGTTGCGCGCTATCCCAAGGTGAAGTTCGAGCCGGACCAGATTTTCACGCGCGACGGCAATGTGTGGACGTCGGCAGGCATCACGGCGGGCATCGACCTTGCGCTCGCGATGGTGACGGAGGATCACGGCGAGCAGATCGCGCAGGACACGGCGCGGCAGCTCGTGCTCTATCATCGCCGCAGCGGCGGCCAGTCGCAATTCTCGTCACTTCTGGAATTGAAGACGCCGAACGGCCGCTTCGGCGCGCTGCTGTCCTGGGCGCGCGAGAACCTCGATAGCCGGTTGACGGTGGAAGATCTCGCCGACCGCGCCGGCATGAGTGCGCGGCATTTTGCCCGCGCCTTTGCCGCCGAGACTGGCACGACGCCCTCGAAGGCCATCGAGCGCTTGCGCATCGAGGTCGCGCGGGAGCGCGTGCAGTCCTCGCGCGAGGCGATCGAACTCGTCGCGGAGGCGACCGGTTTCCGCGATCCCGAGCGCATGCGGCGCGCCTTCATCCGCGCCTTCGGCCAGCCGCCGCAGGCGCTGCGGCGCGCGGCAAGGGCCGGGTAGGCCCGGCCTTCCGCCTTTTTGACCCGGAACGGACCTCGTCAAGCGAATGCACCCGTTGTAGACGATGCGTACAACACGTACCGTCGCTGATCCCGATGCAAGGAACCCCAATGACCGATCGAGAAAAGATTCTGATTGCCCTTCGCGAAAAACCTTTGAAGACTTTCGACATCATGAAGCGCGTGAACATCAAGAACCAGGACGACTGCCAATCGCTCCTGTTGAAGATGCGTGACGAAGGCGCCGTGAAGTTCGATATTCACAAGGGAAATTGGCGCGCTGCGTGACGACGTTCACTTGGTCACCAGCGGCCTCGCATGGCAGCGGACATGACTTGCGGACTGGTTCAGCCCGATGCGGCCTTGCCGCCGGTTGCCGCGGCGCCCGAGGCCTGCGCGCGCGCCGTCAAGCGCCGCGCGATCGGCATCAGCATGTAGGGCGCCAGGTGAATGGGAAACTGCGTCATCGCGAAATAGAGCCAGGTGGTGGGCGGCAGCGCGCCGGCGGTCGCGGCGAGCATCAGGCCCAGATTGCGCTGTGATACCATCAGCCCGAGCGCCAGCGCGCGCTCATAGCCGATGCGGCGGAACAGCAGCGTGGTGATGGCAAGCAGCGTGAAATAGATCGCGAAGGCGAGCGCCGCGAAGCCGAGGGTGGAGACCGGCCGGGCGACGAGATCGCTGGCGACGTCGCCCATGATCGCAGTCGCGAAGACCAGCAGGATGACGATGTTGAAGCCGTCGATCGGCTGCCTGTGGCGCTGGATCGCGGTCGCGCCGAAGACCTGCCGGATCACGGTCGCGGCCAGCAGCGATGCGGCGAGGATGCCGAGCAGCTTCAGCCCCAGCGCAGGCGGCGAGATGCTGAGCATGCCATCGAGGAACAGGCTTGCGAACAGCGAGGCCGTGAACGGCACCAGCGCGGTCGCGCTCACCAGCGTGACCAGCACCAGCGTGGCGTCGAGGCCCATCAGCGCGGCCAGCGCCGGCGCGGCCATCATCGGCGAGGCCATGCTCTGCAGCACCAAGGCGAGCGCAAGGTCGGGCGCGCGCGCCGTGAGTCCGGTGAAATGGACGATCAGCCCGACGATCACGGGCACGCCGATCATGGTCCAGACGGTGGCGGTCCCGACCAGCGCCGGCCGCCGCAGATGGCCGGTGAGCGCGGCGAGATCGACCCGCATGAAGGAGATGCAGAGCAGAACGAAGATCGCCTCGGTGACGTAGGGGCGCAGCAACGCCCCGAGCGGCGGCACCGCGAGCGCGATGAACACGACGGCCGCCACCGCGCGGGTGCCTTGGCCGCCAAGCCATGTCAGCCCGCGCAGGGGGAGGGCGAATATGCTTTGAAGAACGGGTGGCATCGGGAACGGGCGTTTCAGCCCGATCCTTTCAGCCACGCGCCGATCTCGCTCACGGCGACATTGGCCTCTCGCAGCAATTTCCCCATCGTGAAAAAGCCGTGGAATTGGCCGGGATCATGCTTGGTAGCCATGGGCACGCCGGCCTCTTGGAAGGCCTGGTAGACGGCGGCGGCATCGGGATCGAGCACGACGGGCATGGGGGAGCGACCTTGCGGGTTTCCAGTTATGGTTGGAGTTCTTTTTGGTCGGAGCCGCCTCGGCCCCCAGGGAGGTGCTCGACTATCCCATCCGGGGGCCGATCTGGCCAGACCGGGCCGGGAAGGGCAGGGATGCCGCCCTTCCCCCGCCGTATTCGCCGTGTTAACCGGATGGCCTGCGAGCGGCGGTATCCCCTGTAGAATGTCCAGCAAGCCCGATTCGCTGTTGAAGCCGCGCGAGATGTTTCGAACATTTACCCTGACAGGTCTTGCGGCGCTTCTGGCCGCCACCGCACTGACGGCTGCAACGCCGGCGCAGGCACAGATCGGCACGATCTTCTCCGATCCGCCGCCGCTGCGGCCGCCCGGCAACATTCCGCGTGGCCAGCCCCAGCCGCAGCCGCAGATCCCCGACGACGACGAAGAGGTGCCGGAGCTGCCGCCGCAAGGCCGTGTGCTGCCGTCGCGTCCGATGGCACCGCCGCCGGGTCGGCAGGGCAATGTGATGCCGGGGCCGGTCGAGACCCAGCCTCTGGCGCCGCCGCCCGGGTCTAGTGCTGCTCCGCCAAACCAGCCGCCGCCCGTCGCGGTCGCTCCACCCAATCCGCAAGGCGCCCCGGGCGCGCCCGGTCAGCGCCAGCCACAGCAGAAGGGCGGGCCGGGCGGCGCTGTCCCGCAGACGCCGGCGAGCCTTCAGCCGGGCGACGAGGTCGTCACCGAGCCGCCGGCCCAGAAGATCGTGAACAAGAAGGCGACCTTCTCCGGTCTCGACAAGATCACCGGGCGCATCATCAATTTCGACGAGGAGATCGGCGAGACCGTGCAGTTCGGTGCGCTGCGCGTCAAAACCGACGCCTGCTACACGCGACCGGCGACCGAGGCCGCCAACACCGACGCCTTCGTCGAGGTCGACGAGATCACCTTGCAGGGTGAGGTGAAGCGCATCTTCTCGGGCTGGATGTACGCGGCAAGTCCGGGCCTGCACGGCGTCGAGCACCCGATCTACGATATCTGGCTCACCGACTGCAAAGAGCCGCAGCAGACGATTGCGACCGCGGCACCCGATCCCGGCACCAAGCTGGCAGCACCGCCGCCCCCCGCGCAGAAGAAAGCCGCGCCCAAGCAGGTGCAGCAGCGTCCGCCGCAGCCCTTGCCGCCGATCCAGCAGCAGCAGCCGGCACCACCGCCGCCACCTCCGCCGCCCGAGCAGCGGCCGGGTCTGTTCGGTATCCCCGGGTTTGGCCGCTAGGCCAAATCCCCTGAGTTCGGTCAGAAAGCCCTGATTATTGGCGCGCGGCGATGATCTCGAGGGCGCGTGCGCCCGGGATCGCTTCACCGGCGGAGAGCCTCAGGAAATCCCCGGGCTCGCCCGCGAGCGCCTTGTCGAGCAACGCGGTGTAGCGCCGCCGCGAAATCTCGGCCGCACCAAAACTCTTCAGGTGCTCGGTGACGTATTGGGTGTCGAGCAGCTCGAAGCCGCCATGGATGAGCCGCGCGACCAGATGCACCAGCGCGACCTTGGAGGCATCGCGCACGGTGTGGAACATGCTCTCGCCGAAAAAGGCCCGGCCCAGGCTGACGCCGTAAAGCCCGCCGACGAGGTCCTCGCCCTGCCAGGCCTCGACGCTGTGGCAATGGCCGAGCTCGTACAGCCCGCCATAGAGGTCGCGGATGCGCTTGTTGATCCAGGTGTCCTCGCGCCCGGCCTGCGGCGCGGCGCAGCCGGCGATGGTGGCCTTGAAGGCGGTATTGACGGTGACGCGGAATGAATCCGAACGCACGGTGCGCGCGAGCCGCGAAGCCACGCGAAATCCGTCGAGCGGGATGACCCCGCGCAACTCCGGCTCGACCCAGAACAGGGTCGGATCATCGGCGCTTTCGGCCATCGGAAAGATGCCGCAGGCATAGGCGCGCAGCAGCACGGCTGGCGTGATTTCAGACGGGGCAGAGTCGCGCGAAGTCATGGCTCGCCACAATAGCAGGATCGCAAGGCGGTTGCGATGGGCGGTGCGGATCAGTTCGCTGCGGCAGCAGCCGGCTTGCCGGCGGCAGCGGGGACACGGCGGAACGTCAAGACAACGCGGGTTCCGGAATGGGTGGGGTCGCGCTCGACCGAAGCGTCGAGCTTCGTGGCCATGGCTGCGACGATACGCTGGCCCATGCCGGTGGAGCGCGGATCGGCCTTGACGTTGTCGCCGACACCATCGTCGCTGATCGACAGCAGGAGATCGTCGCCCTGCGAGGTCAGCTCGACATGGATCGGGCCGGCGCCGTCAGGGTAGGCGTATTTCACCGCATTCATCACCAGCTCGTTGACGATGATGCCGACGGCGACAGCACGGTCCGGATCGATCTCGATCGGTTCGGCCTTCAGCGTCAGGCGCGACATCCGGTTGCCCTCGGCCGAGCGGCGCAAATCCTCGAGCAGCGAGTCCAGATACTGGTTCAGGACCACGCTCTTCAGGTCCTGCGAGGTGTAGAGGCGGCGGTGCACCTGCGCGACCGCGGCGACGCGGCCCATCGCATTGGTCAACGCAGCTTTGACCTCGTCCTGCGCGGCGGAGCTTGCCTGCAGGTGCAGCAGGGAGGCGATGATCTGGAGCGAGTTGCCGACGCGGTGGTTGACCTCGCGCAGCAGCAGCTCGCGTTCGGCTGCGAGAGCAGCGTAGCGGTCGCGCGAGGCATGGATCTCGGCTTCGGCTTCCTCGCGCGCCTTCTGCAATTCGGCCTGGCGCAGCGCGCCCTCGGCCGCGACGTGAAGCAGGGGGATGAAGTCGCCCTTGACGTCCTTGACGAGATAATCGGCCGCGCCCGCTTTCAGCGCCGTCACCGCAATGCTGGAATCCTGCGACGCCGTGACGAACACCACCGGCGGCGCGCCCGGGATCGCCATGATCTGCTCCAGGGTCTCCAGTCCATCGAGGCCGGGCATGTACTGGTCGAGCGCCACGACGTCGATGCCGCCGTCAATGCTGTCCTGCGCGCCCGCGCGGCGGATGAGCTCGAGGCCTTCCTCGCCGCTTGCGGCGTGAACGACCTTGTAGCCGCGTCGTGTCAGGCCGCGATCGACCAGGCGCGCAAGCGCCCCGTCGTCGTCGATGTAGAGCAGTGTGGGCATGCGCTGGTTCATGGGGCGGCGGGCGGGACCTGGATGACCGAGAAGAACAAGCCGAGCTGCCGGATGGCATTGGCGAAATTCTCGTAGTTCACGGGCTTGGTGATGTAGACATTGCAGCCGAGCTCGTAGCAGCGCTTGATTTCCTGGGAATCGTCGGTGGTAGTCAGCACCACCACGGGCGAGGCCTTCAGATATTTGTTCTCCTTGATCTGCTTGAGAATGTCGATCCCGGTCATGTCGGGAAGGTTGAGATCGAGCAGGATCAGGAGCGCATTACCTTTCTGCACGAGCCCGCTGCCGTCGGGGCCGAACAGGTGTTTCATCGCGTCCGTGCCGTTGGCAAAGGAGATGATCTCGTTGTTGACGCCGGATCTTCGGATGTTCCGCTCGATCAGCCGCGCGTGCCCTTCGTCGTCCTCGATCATGATGATGCTGACGGGTTGAGTCATTGATCCGCGTTCCGGTTGCTGGCGTTCCAGGTGATGGGCAGCGTGATGGTGAAGGTACTGCCCGTATTCAGTTCCGATGATACCGACATGGTGCCGCCGAGGCGACGCACAAGTGCACGCACATGCGCAAGACCGATGCCCTGACCGGGCTTGTCCTGGGTTCCGGCGCGGCGAAACAGGTCGAAGATCCGCTGGTGGTCCTTGGGGTCGATGCCGCGGCCGTTATCGCTGATCTCGAAGATAGCGTAGCCGAGCTTGGTGCGCCCGCGAATTCTGATCTCGCCGGGGACGCCGGGCTTGAGATATTTGATGGCGTTGTCGATCAGATTGGAGAAGATCTGCTCCAGCGCTAGGCGATCGCTGACGAGATTGGGCAGGGGTGCGACATGGATCTCCGCCTGCGCCTCGGCGGCCTGATGCGCCAGCGTCGATACGATCGCTTCGATCAGCTCGGCGGTGTCGATCTTTTCCGGCTGGAACTCGCGCCGGCCCTCGCGGGTGAGATTGAGGATCGCCGAGATCAGGCGGTCCATCTTGGCGATCGACGACTTGATGAAGCCCAGCGCTTCGGAAAAATCCGCTGAGAGCTGCTTGTCGGGGCCTTCGAGCGCGATCTCGCCGTCCGGCAGCGGCGGCCCGTCGGCCGGGACGTGGGTGAGGCCGCCGATACGGCGGAAAATGTCGCCGCCGAGCTCTTCGAGTTCGCTGGTGAAGCCCATGATGTTGACGAGTGGCGAGCGCAGATCGTGGCTGACGATATAGGCGAAGCGCTGGATCTCGTTATTGGCTTCGCGCAGATCGGCCGTGCGTTCGTCGACCACGGCCTCCAGATTGACGTTGGCGTCGCGCAGGCGCCCCTCGGCATCGTCACGGGCACCGGCCGAGCGCCGCACCAGCCAGATCGATATCAGCGCCAGCAGCACGACGAGGCCGGAGCCGATGCCGGTCATCGACGCGGCGAGGGTCTGGCTGCGATCCGAATTGACCGATCGGAGCCGGAACAGCCGTTCTTCTTCCTGGATCATCCCGGTCGCGACTTTGGCGATGGCGGCTGTCGCGTCCGTGGAGACAACCTCGCGGACCAGCGCTGCGGCCTTCTCCGGCTCGCCCCGCCGGATGAAGTCCATCTCCTGCACGAACTGCCCGAGCCGGGTCTCGATCGCCGCGCTCAGCTTCTCGATGTTCTCGCGTTGCGCCGGGTTGTCGCCGATCAGGCGCGTGAGCTTGTCGAGAGCCGGAATGATGGCTGCCACGGCCTTGTCATGGTCGACCTTGAAATCCTCTCCTTGGGTCAGAAGGTAGCCGCGGGCGGTGCTCTCAGCCCTCCGGATTTCCAGCAGGAGGGCGTTGATCTGGTTCTCCGCCTCGATGGTGTGAACCACCCATTTGCTGTCGTCCCTCGCCTTGTTGACAAGGTAGACGGAGCCGGAGCTGATCACGGTCAGCACCAGCAGTCCCGCTGCGAACAGCAGGATCTGCCAGAATGTGCGCCGTCGCTGCGCGTCAGCGGTCACGACGGTCTCGCTCGATCAGGATTGCCGGACTTCAAAACGCCCCCTCGGAACTGTCCCCATCGTCCCAAACGCGATTAGGGCCAAAGGGTTCCATGCCGAGGGACGGCTACTTCGGGGCGGGTTCCACCTTGCCGGCAAGATATTGTTCCAGCCAGTGGATGTGGTAGTCGCCGTTGATGATGTCGTCTTCGCGCACCAGAGCGCGGAACAGGGGCAGGGTGGTCTCGATGCCTTCGACCACCATCTCGTCCAGCGCCCGGCGCAGCCGCATCAGGCACTCGCCGCGGGTCTTGCCGTGCACGATCAGCTTGCCGACCAGCGAGTCGTAATAAGGCGGGATCGTGTAGCCCTGATAGACGGCGGAATCGATCCGCACACCGAGCCCGCCGGGCGGGTGATATTGCGTGATGCGGCCGGGCGAAGGACGAAAGGTCTGCGGATTCTCGGCGTTGATGCGGCACTCGATCGCGTGGCCGATGACCTGGACCTCTTCCTGCCTCGCCGGCAGGTCGCCGCCGGCGGCGATGCGGATCTGCTCCAGCACGAGGTCGATGTCGGTGATGCTCTCGGTGACGGGATGCTCGACCTGGATGCGCGTGTTCATCTCGATGAAGTAGAACTCGCCGTCCTCGAACAGGAATTCGATGGTGCCGACGCCGAGATATTTCATCTCGCGCATCGCCTTGGCGCAGGTCTCGCCGATCTTGGCGCGTGCAGCCGCAGTCAGCACAGGCGAGGGACCTTCCTCCCAGACCTTCTGGTGGCGTCGCTGCAGCGAGCAGTCGCGTTCACCGAGATGAATCGCGCCGCCGCGGCCGTCGCCGAGGATCTGGATCTCGATGTGACGCGGCTTCTGCAGATATTTCTCGAGGTAGACGGAGGCATCGCCGAAAGCGGATTTGGCCTCGTTGGCAGCCGTCGACAGCGCGACCTGAAGATCGGCCTCGCTCTCGGCCACCTTCATGCCGCGGCCGCCGCCGCCGGCGGCGGCCTTGACCAGCACGGGGAAGCCGATCTTCCTGGCGATCGCCATCGCGTCGTCGTTGGGGCCGACCCCTCCGTCGGAGCCGGGCACCACGGGGATGCCGAGCTTCTTGGCCGTCCTCTTGGCTTCGATCTTGTCGCCCATCAGGCGGATGTGCTCGGCCTTCGGGCCGATGAAATGCAGATTATGCTCGGCGAGGATCTCGGCGAAGCGCGCGTTCTCAGACAGGAAGCCGTAGCCGGGATGCACGGCATCGGCGCCGGTGATCTCGCAGGCCGCGAGCAGCGCGGGCACGTTGAGATAGCTGTCCTTGGACGCCGGTGGCCCGATGCAAACGCTCTCGTCCGACAGGCGCACATGCATGGCGTCGGCGTCGGCGGTGGAGTGCACGGCGACGGTCGCGATCCCGAGCTCCTTGCAGGCCCTGAGGATGCGAAGGGCGATCTCGCCGCGATTGGCTATGAGGATCTTGTCGAACATGGTGTCCTTATTGGACTGACGCGCGGAAAGCGGCGAGGGCGATGAGACCGCCCTCGAACGTCACTCAATGATCACGAGTGGCTCGCCGTATTCGACCGGCTGGCCGTCCTCGATCACGATCTGCGTCACCGTGCCGGCGCGCGGCGAGGGGATCTGGTTCATGGTCTTCATGGCTTCGATGATCAGCAGGGTCTGGCCGACCGAGACCTTGCTGCCGACCTCGATGAACGGCTTGGCGCCGGGCTCCGGCGACCAATAGGCGGTGCCGACCATCGGCGAGGTCACGGCGCCGGGATGCTTCGACAGGTCGGCAGCGGCAGGCACGGCGGCAGCTGCGGCCGCGGGGAGGGCAGCGGGGGCGGCCGCCATCTGCATCGGCATGGTCGCGGCGACGCTGATGTTGCGGGCGACGCGCAGGCGCAGGCCGGCACGCTCGATTTCGATTTCGGTGAGGCTGGTCTCATCGAGCAGCAAGGCGAGCTCGCGGACGAGGGCGGAATCCTCGCTGGAAAACTTTGCGGCTGCTTTGTCGTCTGGCTGGCGCGCCATGTTGTTTGATCCGAATGTTCTGTGTGATGGGAGAGCGTCAGGCTTTGGGCTTGATGCCGAGCTTGGCGGCAAGGCCCTGGATGGCGAGGCGGTAGCCCTCGATGCCGAAACCGCAGAGCGAGGCGAAGGCCGCGCGCGCGGTGTAGGAGTGATGTCGGAAATTCTCGCGGGCGTGGATGTTGGTGACGTGCACCTCGACCGTCGGGATCTGCACCGCCAGCAGCGCGTCGTGCAGCGCGATCGATGTGTGCGAATAGCCGCCGGCATTGATGATGATGCCCTTCATCTTGCGGGCATGTGCCTCGTGGATGAAGTCGATCAGCTCGCCCTCGCGGTTGGACTGCCGGCAGTCGGCCTTGAGGCCGAACATAGCCGCCGTCTCCCGGCACAGCGCCTCGACGTCGGCCAGCGACGCATGCCCGTACTTCTCGGGCTCGCGCGTCCCCAACATGTTGAGGTTCGGCCCGTTCAGGACAAGGATCGTGTCGGTTGCTGGTTCGGCCATTCCAATCCCGCAAGAGGCGCTTCGGCGTGGCGGGGGTTATAGGTAACAAAGCGCGTGAGGGGAAGCCTTGAAGGACCTCCGAGCCGGCTTCAGATGCCTCATCCGGGGTGCAAAAACCTGTGCGCAAGCTACGGAAATTGCTTGTTAACCAGTCCGAACCATGGCTGCCGCAGTGCCAGAGGGGCGGGGTCTCCCGAGAGACCGAAAGCCCCCGCCGATCTCTCGGCGGGGGCTCGTGCGGGACGGGTCGGTCAGCGGACCGGCTTACCCCTCGATGACGTACACGATCTCGCGCGTCTGCGGACGAACGATGACGTACTGGCCGTGCACGAAGATCACCTCGTAGCCGCGCCACTCCGGATAGATCTCGACGATCCGCGGCGGGAGCGGGTGGAAATGAACGCTGGCAGGGACCGTCGTGCCGACAGAGATGTTGAAGTTGACGTTGGTCGTTTCTTCGATCTTGGTCGACTTGATCGCGGATGTGATCTCGGTCCGCTTCTCGGGGGGCGGTGCAGAAGCGGTCGCGGAGGCCGTGCCGGTCGTGGTCTGAGACTTGGTATCGGCAGCCTTGTTGTCCGCACCCTTGGTCTGACTGTCTGCGCCCTTGGTCTGGGCGTTCATATTGCCGCTCTTGGTGTCAGTCTCCGTGCTCTTGGACTTGTCCGTCTGGGACTTGTCCATCGTGCTCTTTGACTTGTCCTGTGCTGCCTTGTCCTGCGCTGACTTGTCATGCATGGACTTGTCCTGCGCGGACTTATCCTGCGCGCCTTGGGCGTGCTCACCCTTCGCCGCGCCGGCCTTCTCGTCGGCCGCGTTCTTGTTCATCGGGCCGGACTTATCCATCCCGCCCGACGATTTCTCCTCGGCTGCACCGCCGGACTTCATGGCGCCGCCAGTCTGGCCGACGGTGCCCTTCTCCTGAGCGGATTCACGGCCCATCGAGCCGCCGCGCTCGGCGGCGCCGGAGGGCTGCGAATGCTGGGTCGGCTGCGCGCCAGCACCGCCACCGCTGTCGCGGTTCATGGTGCCCTGCGCGTTCGCCAGACCGGTGCCGGCGACGAGCGCGAGCGCGGCGACCGAGATCATAAAGCGGTTAGACATTGAATTCTCCTCACGTGTTTCTCTGCGTCATTGCCCGCGCCGACAACGAAAGGAGGTATCAGGAGTTCCGGAACATTGGCGGTTCCGCGGCATTTGTTTGTTGAATGCCAGATGAACGCGCGCGCCAGATTTCGGCGCAATGAAAAGGCCGGCGTTTCAGCCGGCCTTTTGCATGCGTGAGTTGTAGAGCAGATCGCTGATCAGCAAGTCGCCTTGTTAGCAGGTCGCTTTGCCGCAGCGGGCCACAGCGATCTTTTCCTTCAGGCTATCGACACCGACGGCGCCGACGACGATCTGCTTGCCGATCACGTAGCTCGGCGTGCCGTTCATGCCCATCGCTTCGGCGAGCTTGAAGTTCTCCTCGATGGTGCTGCGCACCTCGGCGCTGCCGATGTCCTTCTCGATCTTCGCGGTGTCGAGACCGGCTTCCTTGGCCGCCTGAAGCGCGCGCGCCTTGTCGGCCGCGCCACGGCCGCCGAGCAGCTTCTGATGGAAATCGAGATATTTCTTGCCGGAGGGATCCTGCATGCGCACCGCGACGGCGACCTGGGCTGCTTCCACCGAACCCTGGCTCAGCACCGGAAACTCCTTCAGCACCACCTTCAGCTTCGGATCAGCCTTCATGAGGGTGAGCATGTCGTCCATCGCGCGCTTGCAGTAGCCGCAATTGTAATCGAAGAACTCGACGAAGGTGACGTCGCCGTCCTTGTTGCCGAGCACGACCTGGCGCGGCGAGTTGAAGATCGCATCGGAATTCTGCGCGACGCTGGCCTCGTGCTTCTGCGTCTCGGCCGCGGCCTGGCGCTTGGTGAGCTCGGTCATCGCTTCCTCGAGCACCTCAGGATGGGTGACGAGATAGTTCTTGATGATCACCTCGATGTCCGTGCGCTGGGCATCGGAGAAGCTGTCGGCCGACGCGGGCGCGGCTGCGCCGAACATGGCGAGCGCAAACAGCGCGGGAGCAAGCAGGCGCAGCGAAGGCATAGGCAAATCCTCTTATCCAAAGCAGGTTTCGGAAAACGTCCCGGCGGACTTAAGCTCAGTGTCGTGACGTCGTTTCGTAAGGCGTCGACTTGTAAGGTCGTCTTGGTCTTGTCAGTTGCGCGGCGGTTTCGACGCCACGATGTCGTCGGCCTTGACCCATCCGGGCGTGCCGACGGCGAAACGGGTTTTCGCGCGCGTCGCAAGCTCGCGGGCGGTCTTGTTGTCGCCGCGCAGATAAGCGGCCTGCGCCGACGCCAGATCGGCCTCGGCATAGTCGCCCTTCCGGCCATAGGCCATCGCGAGCTGCATGTAGCCGAGAATGGCCTCCGGTTCCCGTGCGACCGCGGCCCGGAGAATCCGAACGGCGTCATCGGTGTAGGCCTTATTATCGGACCCAACCAGAGCCTGCCCAAGTAACATCTCGATGAGGGGCGCGTTGTTCGAAAGTGCGACAGCCTTGCGCAGGGCAGGGATCGCCTCGGCCGGCTTGCCGCCCTCCAGCAGGGCCTGGCCGCGCACCTCGTAAAAATACGCATTGTTGGGCTGGACCTGGATCAGCGCGTCGATCTGGGTGAGCGCGCTGCGCAAATCCCCGTGCAGATAGGTGCTGATGGCGCGGGCGTAGCGCGCCGGCATGCTGTCATTGGTCAGGGGATAGCGGCGATACACCGTCTCCGGCCGCTCCATGAAGGCGGAGATCTTGGCGCGCACCATGTCGTGGCGGAGCTGGAGCGCGGGATCGTCCTTCTTGTCCCAATAAGGGCTGGAGCTGGCGAACTCTTGCAGGGACGCGACGCGCTCGGCGGGCATCGGATGCGACTGGAGATAGGGATCGGCGCCGCGCGCGGCGAACAGGCTCTCGCTGGTGAAGCGCTTGAAGGTCTCGTACATGCCCTTCGGCGACTGCTGGGTCGCAGTCAGGAATTTCACGCCGGCGCGATCAGCGTTCTCCTCCTGCTGGCGCTGGTAGGACAGCAGCGTCCGGCGGATCATCTCCTGGGGGCCGGCGAGGGCGGCGGCTCCTGCATTGGCAAGGCCATTGTTGCCGGCGCTGCCACTGCCGCGGGTGCTGCCTACGGCCATCGCGCCGGCGCCGAGCAGCATGGCGATGATCATCTGGGTCTGCGCATTGGCGAGTTGCTCGCGCAGCTTGGACAGATGGCCGCCGGCCAGATGCCCGGTTTCGTGCGCGAGCACGCCGATGATCTGGTTCGGCGTCTCCGACTGGAGGATCGCACCGTAATTGACGAAGATGCGGCGGCCGTCGGCGACGAACGCGTTGAACGAGCCCTCGTTGACGATCACCATCTGGATGTTCTGCTTTTCCAGACCGGCGGCGCGCAGGATCGGGCGCGTGTATTCGCGCAGCAGCTGCTCGGTCTCGGTGTCACGCAGGACCGGTGGCCCCTTGGCCTGCGCATGCGCGGCCGAGAACGGCGTCAGCGCGATCGCAGCCGCCGCGACGAGGGAGGTGAGGGCGGTGGCCTTCTTGCGCAATGCGATCTGGAACAACATCAAGCGGTCTGGGTCAAACGGTCTTGTCAGCAAGCTTGTCAGGCATTCCTGGTCAAGCCGTTCAGTGATTGGTTTTGGCGATTGGCGGCGGACCGGATACGCGATATGCCCCTTTGAGCCGTACCCCTTATGAGCCGTACAATGCGGCCAGTCTGGGGCGCAAGCACCCCGTTTTTCCCGGGTCGGACGGATCGGCCCCGCCAGCGAATAGCAGAAATCGATGCACGATGCGACATTGAGGAACCGATTGGGAGAGTGGCTCGCGCCCTCCCGCCGCAGCGATGTTCCCCCGTTCATGGTGATGGACGTGATGGCCGCGGCGGCCCGAATCGAGGCAGCTGGAGGCCATGTGATCCACATGGAGGTTGGCCAGCCCGCCGCCGGCGCTCCTAAGACCGCGATTGCAGCCGCCCATGCGGCGCTCGAGGCGGGGCGGATCGATTATACCTCAGCGCTCGGCATCCCCTCCTTGCGCGCGCGCATCGCGCGGCATTATCGCGATGCCTATGGCTGTGACGTCAGCCCCGAGCGGATCGTGGTGACCACCGGCTCTTCCGGCGGGTTCATTCTGGCATTCCTCGCGATGTTCGAGCCGGGCGACCGCGTTGCCGTAACGGTGCCGGGTTATCCGCCGTACCGTCATATCCTCACCGCGCTCGGCTGCGAGCCGGTGCTGATCGAGACCACGAACGAGACCCGCCATGCGCTGACCGGCGAGGCGCTGCTGGCCGCCCATCGCAAGGCTCCGCTGAAGGGCGTGCTGGTCGGCAGCCCCGCCAATCCGACCGGGACGATGATGTCCCGCGAGGCGCTCGCCGGCCTGATCGCTGCGGCGGAAGACGCGGGCATCCGTTTCATTTCGGACGAGATCTATCACGGGCTCGACTACGCGTTTCCCGCGGTGACGGCGGCGGCGCTGTCGGACCACGCGCTCGTGATCAACTCGTTCTCGAAGTATTTTTGCATGACGGGCTGGCGCGTCGGCTGGATGGTCGTGCCCGAGATTCTGGTGCGGCCGATCGAGCGGCTGCAGCAGAACCTGTCGATCTCGGTGCCGTCGCTGTCGCAGATCGCGGCCGAAGCGGCCTTCGACGGCGCGGCCGAGATGGAGGAGATCAAGCACGGCTATCAGGAAAACCGGCGCATCCTGATCGAGGGATTGCCCAAGGCCGGCCTGACCAGGTTTCTGCCGGCCGACGGCGCATTCTATCTCTATGCGGACGTCTCGGACTTCACCTCCGACAGTTTCGAGTTCGCCAAGCAGATGCTCGAACAGGCCCATGTCGCGGTCACGCCGGGGCTCGACTTCGATCCGATCCATGGTCGTTCATTCATAAGGCTCTCTTATGCGCGTTCGGCTGCGGAGATGCGGGACGCAGTTGACCGGATCGCTCACTGGCTTAAATAGCCGCCAGTTTTCGACAGCCTTCTGGAGTGCAACTTGTCTGACCGTTCCGTCCCGTCTCCCGTCACGCATTCTCCTCTCGCCGCATTGATGTGGCCAATCCGGCCCGGTGAAACGGTCGGCGCCTTGCGCGCCGTCGTGCTGATTGCGCTCGGCACCGCCTTGATGGCGCTGTCAGCCAAGGTGAACCTGCCGCTCCCTTACGTGCCCATGACATTGCAGACGCTGGTCGTGTTGATGATCGGCGCCGCCTATGGCTGGCGGCTTGGCAGCGCAACCATGATCGCCTACCTCGCCGAGGGCGCAATGGGCCTGCCGGTGTTCGCCGGTCCGGTCGGTGGAATCGCACCGCTGGTGGGCCCGACCGCGGGCTATCTGTTCGGCTTCATTGGCGCCGCCTTCGTCACCGGCTGGCTCGCCGAGCGCGGCTGGGATCGCAGCGCAATGCTGCTGTTTGCGGCCATGGCGGCCGGCCACATCCTCATTCTGGCCGCGGGGTTTGGCTGGCTGGCCTTCGGCCTTGGCCTGGGCGCCGCAAAGGCGTGGCAGGTCGGCCTGATGCCGTTCGTTGCGGCCTCGCTGGTCAAGAACGCGCTGGGCGCAACGTTGATGCCGGCGATACGCCGGGTCGTCGATCCCAGGTAAAGCGCGCAATAACGAGCAGTTCCGATTGACAGGGCCGGCCAAGTTGATCTTGGCTGGCCTGGCGTTTTGAGGGGGAGTGAAACAATGACGACGACAACGATGGTGGGGGCGCCGGTCGCGCCGCCCGCCGCAAAGCCGTGGTACAAAGTCCTTTATATCCAGGTGCTGATCGCGATCGTGCTCGGCGCCATCGTCGGCTGGCTCTGGCCGTCAGTCGCCACCAATGAGTGGATCAAGGCACTCGGCGACGGCTTCATCAAGCTGATCAAGATGGTGATCGCGCCGATCATCTTCTGCACCGTTGTCTCGGGCATCGCCCACATCCAGGACGCCAAGAAGGTCGGCCGCATCGGCGTCAAGGCGCTGGTCTATTTCGAGATCGTCTCGACCTTCGCACTGGTGATCGGCCTCATCATCGGCAATCTGGTGAAGCCGGGTGCGGGCTTCGGCGGCGCCGCCGCCAACGCGCAGGCCGTCGCCAACTACGCCAAGCAGGCCGAAGGCCAGAAGTCGGTCGACTTCGTGCTGCACATTATTCCGGACACCGTCGTCGGCGCCTTCGCGCAGGGCGAGATCCTGCAGGTGCTGCTGTTCTCGGTGCTGTTCGGCTTCGCCATCATGGGGCTCGGCGAACGCGGCCACACCATCCGCAGCTTCATCGACGACGCCGCGCATGCGGTGTTCGGCGTCATCTCCATCGTGATGCGCGCGGCCCCGATCGGCGCCTTCGGCGCGATGGCCTACACCATCGGCAAGTTCGGCACCGGGGCGATCCTCAACCTGGTCGGCCTGATCGCGACGTTCTACGTGACCGCGGCGCTGTTCGTGTTCGTCGTGCTCGGAACCATCGCGCGCTTCGCCGGCTTCTCCATCTTCAAGTTCCTTGCCTACATCAAGGACGAGCTGCTGATCGTGCTCGGCACCTCGTCCTCGGAAAGCGCGTTGCCATCCTTGATGGAAAAGCTCGAGCGCCTCGGCTGCTCGAAGTCGGTGGTCGGCCTCGTGGTGCCCACGGGCTATTCGTTCAATCTCGACGGCACCAACATCTACATGACGCTGGCGACGCTGTTCATCGCGCAGGCGCTGGGCTTCGATCTCACCTTCGGCCAGCAGCTCACCATCCTGGTGGTGGCGATGCTGACCTCGAAGGGCGCCTCCGGTATCACGGGCGCGGGCTTCATCACGCTGGCGGCGACGCTCGCCGTGGTCGATCCGCGCCTCGTGCCGGGCATGGCGATCGTGCTCGGCATCGACAAGTTCATGAGCGAGTGTCGCGCGCTGACCAATCTGTGCGGCAACGGCGTTGCCTGCGTGGTCGTCGCCTGGTGGGAGGGCGAGCTCGATCGCGACAAGCTCAACGCCAACCTCGCCAGGCAGATCGATCCGACCGACATGGAAACGGCGGTCACGACGGACTGATCTGCATTTGGCGGTGCCGAGCGCCGTCAGATATTGAAGTAATGGGGCTGGTCGAGATCCTCGATCAGCCCTTTTTCTTTGGGCGACCAGCCGAGAGCAGCACGCGTCTTCGCGCTCGAGGTCGGAACGTCGGCGCCCGCGAACTGTGCGAACCAGCCGAAATGCGCGGCCGCTTCCTCGGGCGATTGGGACACCACGGGCACGCCGAGCCGCCGGCCGATCACTTCCGCAATCGCCTTGAACGGCACGCCTTCCTCGGCGATCGCGTGATAGTGCTTCGCGGTTGCGCCTTGCTCCAGCGCCAGCCGGTAGACGCGCGCGGCATCGAAGCGGTGCGCGGCGGGCCAGCGGTTGCTGCCATCGCCGACATAGGCCGATACGCCTTTCTGGCGCGCGAGGTTGATCAGGATCGGGACGAAGCCGTGGTCGCCCTCGCCATGCGTGGAGGGCGGAAGACGCACCACGGCGGCGCGGACGCCGGCCAGCGACAGCGCGGTCGCTTCCGACACGCGTGGAAAGCGGTGCGATGATTCATCGTCCTCGGCGGCGAGGCGGCCGGGCGCAAGCAGTGCGACGCCGGAGGTGACGATGAGGGGGCGACCGGAGCCCTTGAGCTCCTCGCCGATCGCCAGGATCGCGCGGCGGTCGAGCTCGCAATTGTCCAGAAACTTCGAGAAGTCGTGGTTGAAGCCGAGGTGCAGGACGCCGTCGGAGGCGGCCGCGCCGCTGCGCAGGGACGCGTGATCCTCCAGCGACCCGCGGTGGACATCGGCGCCCATCGCGGCGAGCGCCGCGGCTCCCGCGTCGGAGCGGGCGAGGCCCGTGACCCGGTGGCCGGCAGCGATCAGGTCGCGGACGACGGCGGAGCCGACGAAGCCGGTGGCGCCAGTGACGAAAACACGCATGAGTATCTCCAGAGTTGGTGGAGACGACCATCTGCGCTAGGATTATCCGGGTAAAGTAGTGACATTATCAGGGTATGATAGCTAACAGGATGAGCGAGAGCGCGACAGCCGAGAACCTCTTGGGGACCTACCTTAGGGATCGCCGCACCCGGCTCGACGCCGCTGCGTTCGGCTTCGCCGGTAGCCGCAGGCGTACGCCGGGACTCCGTCGCGAGGAGGTGGCGCAGCGCGCCAATATCAGCCCGACCTGGTACACCTGGCTCGAGCAGGGCCGCGGCGGCGCGCCGTCGCCCGATGTGCTCGACCGCATCGCGCGAGCGCTGATGCTGACCGATGTCGAGCGCGAGCACCTGTTCCTGATCGGCCTCGGCCGCCCGCCCGAGGTGCGCTACCAGGCGAGCGAAGGCGTCTCGCCGCGGCTGCAGCGCGTGCTTGATGCTCTGGAGACCAGCCCGGCGATTATCAGGACTGCAATTTGGGACGTCGTTGCCTGGAATCGCGCGGCCACCATCGTCCTGACTGATTACGCCAAGCTCCCGCCGGAGCGGCGCAACATCTTGCGGTTGATCTTCTGCGAGCCGCGGGTGCGCGCCGCGCAACATGACTGGGACAGTGTGGCCCGCTTCGTGGTCGCCGCCTTCAGGGCGGATGCAGCGCGGGCCGGGGCCGTCTCGCATGTCGCCGACTTCGTCGACGAGCTCTGCCGCCTCAGCCCCGAATTCGCATCGCTATGGCGCGACAACGACGTCCGCGCCCATGGCGAAGGCGTCAAGCATCTACGCCACCCCGTGCTCGGTCCGATCGCATTCGAATATTCGGCCTTTGCCGTCGATGGTAGGCCCGATCTCGGTATGGTCGTCTACAATCCGGCGACGCCTGATGATGCCGAACGCATCAGAAAACTGCTCGCCGAGCGCGCCGACTGACGGAATTTGCGTACTCGCGCGTTCAACCTGCATCTGGCGACGCGCGCGGTGCTTGCCGTCAACACTGGGAATTAGAACCGCTCCGGCCGGTACGGCGCCGGATCGATCGTAGGCGTTTCGCCGCTCATCATCTCGGCGAGCAGGCGCCCGGTCGCGGGCCCGAGCGTAAAGCCCTGGTGGCCGTGGCCAAAGTTCATCCAGAGGCCGGGATGGCGTGGGGCAGGGCCGAGCACCGGCAGCATGTCGGGCGTGCAGGGCCGGGTGCCGAACCACGGATCGGGCTCGACCCGCTTGCCGAGATCGATCAGCTCGCGCGCGGACGCTTCCGCGCTGGCGAGCTGCACGGGCGTTGCGAGCGCGTCCAGGCCGGTCAGCTCCGCGCCGGTGGTGATGCGGATGCCTTTGGCCATCGGACCCATGGCGTAGCCGCCGGCTTTGTCGACCAGCGGCAGATCGAGCGAGGCGCCACCGCTGTAATGCATGTGGTAGCCGCGCTTGCGCACCAGCGGGATGCGATAGCCGAATTTGAGCAGGAGATCGGGCGACCACGGCCCGAGCGTCACCACCGCGTGGGCGGCGTCGATGTGTCCAACGTCGGTGTCGACCGACCAGCCGGTCGCGGTTTGCCGCAGGCTCTGGGCATCGCCAAGCACGATGGCGCCGCCGAGGCGCTCAAACAGATCGGCATAGGCCGTGACCAGCGCGCCGGGATCGGACACGGTCCAGGTGTCGAGCCAATGGATCGCGCCGGGCAGGTCGTCGCGCAGGACAGGTTCGGCCTTGGCGAGCTCGGCGCCCGAGAGCGCACGAAACCTCACGCCGAATTCGCGCTGGTCCTCTTCCGCCGCCTTGACGGCGAGATCGAACGAAGCTGCGTCGCGATGCAGGTGCCGGTATCCCGCGCGGCGGATCAGATTGTCGGCGTGGGCTTCGCGAATGAGGATGTCGTGCTCCGCCGTCGCATAGGCGATCAGCCGCGCCCAGGCGTCGATTGCCTCGCGATGCCGCTTCGGCGCCGAATGCCACCAATAGCGCAGCAGGGGCTCGATATGGAGATGAAGCGACGACAGGCTGTAACGCACGTCGTTGGTGCGGCCGGTCGCGATCTTCAGGAGCGTGGCGAGGTCGCGTGGCATCGGATAGGGGCGCACCGCTTCCGCCTGGATCATCCCGGCATTGCCGTAGCTGGTCTCGCGGCCCGGCTCCCTGCGGTCGATCAGCGTGACGGTCCAGCCGCGCTGCTGGAGGTGCAGCGCCGCGCTGACGCCGATCATGCCGCCGCCGAGGACGATCACGCTTTGCATCGGAAGGAATTCTCCTGTCAGGCCGTCTGCGGCATGAGCTTCGGCTGGGCCGTGTTGATGGTTGCGGCGACTACGACCGATAACGCCGTCATCGCCACGAGGAAGCCGAAGGCGGCATCGAACGATCCGGTTCCGGTCACGATGAAGCCGATCGCGACGGGGGCGACGAAGCCCGCGCTCTGACCGCCGAGATTGACCATGCCGATGCCGGATCCGATCTGGTCGTCGCGGAGCAGCTTGGTCGGAAGCGCAATCACCGAGGCCAGCACGAAGGATTTGAAGAAATAGACCACCGACTGGTAGGTGATCAGCATCGCGATCGTCTCCGCCTTGTACATGGCGTAGAGGAAGATGCCGGTCAATGCGGAGGCGCCGATCAGCAGATATTTTTCGCGCTCGGCGAAGAACGTCGTCATCACCCAGCCGCCGATCGCAGTCGCGATCGTCGCCATCACGAACGGGATCGGCGCCACGATGCCGACGGTCTTGAGGTCGAGCCCGCGCTGCTGGAGCAGATAGAGCGGCATCCAGGAATCCAGGCCCTTGTTGACGCAGCTGAGGCCGAACCACACCACCATCAGCTGCCACAGCAGCGGATTCTTCATGAGCTCGCGCATCGGTGCACGGTTCTCGGCCTTCGCCCCCGACGGGGCCGGATCGTTCGCGCCCGGGCGGCCCAGATACGGGACGAAGACGAAATAGGCCACCGCGAACACGATGCCCGCGATGCCGATCGCGTTGAAGGCATGGCGCCAGCCGAGCCAGAGGATCAACGGCGCCATGATCAGCGGCGCGATCATGCTGCCGGCATAGTTGGACGACAGCAGCAGCGCCGACATCTTCGGCCGGCTGTCCTTCTTGAACACCTCGGCGACGGCGCGGATGCTCGCCGGCGGGAAGCCGCCCTCGGCGATACCGAATAGGAAGCGGATCGCGATCAGCGAGGTGAGCGACCAGGCAAGACTCGTGAACGCCGTGAACAGCGACCACATCACGATGGTGATGATCACCACATATTTCGATCCGAAGCGGTCGGAGAGCCATCCGCCCGGCACCTGCATCGCGGCATAACCGAGGAAGAACGCGCTGATGACGATGCCGAGATCTGCGGCCTGGAGGTTGAAGTCCTTGCCGATCTGGGCCAGCGCCAGCGAGATCGCGGCGCGGTCGACATAGGAGATGCAGTAGGCGACGTAGAGCAGGACGAATGCGACGACGCTGGTCTTCCTCGGCAATTCCGTCATCCTCGTCTCCGTTGCTCTGCCAGGGCTGGCTTCGGTCGTTGCCGCGTTCAGGTCATTCCCAAGTTCTTCATTCCCAGGTCAGGAAGCCGGGTGCAGCCGACAGCGGCGGCGCCGCGGCAAGCCGGGCCAGATCGGGCGCCGGCCGGCACAATTGCGCGTCGCCGGCGAACGCTGCTTCGAGGCTCGCGGCCACCGCGAGCACGGCGGCGTCACCGCCACGCTGACCGACGATCTGCAGGCCGAAAGGCAGGCCAGATTCATCGAGGCCGAGAGGAATGCTGATGGCGGGATGGCCGGGAAGCGTGACCGCATAAGCGAGCGCGAGCCAATGGAAGTAGGATTTCGTTGGTACCCCGTCGATCTCCGCGGGATGCGGCTCCGACCACGGCCGCGGACTGAGCGTGATGGTCGGGCTGATCAGCACGTCGCAGCTTTCGAAGAAACTTTGCCAGGCGCGATAGATCCGCGTCTGCGTCGTTGCGGCGCGCGCGTGATCTTCGAGCGTGTAGCCGAGGCCTTCCTCGACATTGGCGCGGACATTGGGCCCGAGTATCTCGGGCCGCTCCTTGTAGTTCTTGCCATGTGTCGCCAGGAACATGCCTGCACGCAGCACGGCGAAGGCGTCGTCGGCACCGGAGCAATCCGGCGTCGCCTCGCGGCACTCGGCAAAGAGAGGTGCAAGCTTGCTCACGCGCTGCCGGAACACGCGCCGGATCGCCTGCTCGGTCGGGGCGAAGCCGAAACCTTCGGTGAAGGCGAGGCGCAGCCTGCCGAGCTCTGCGGGGCGCGGCGCGGCCCAGCGTTCGGCACGCGCGCGCACAGCCTCGCCGGGCAGCGTATAAGCGAGCGGATCGCGGGCATCGTCGCTCGCCATCACCGACAGCATCAGCGCGGTGTCGGCGACATTGCGCGCCATCGGCCCGTCGGTCGACAAATTGGACCAGCCGAACACGCGCTTCTCGCTGGCGACGAGGCCGTACGACGGACGCATGCCGACAATGCCGGCGAAGCCCGCCGGATTGCGCAATGAGCCGCCGGTATCCGAGCCCGAGGCGAGCGGGGCCATGCCGCAGGCGAGCGCCACCGCCGAGCCGCCGGAGGAGCCGGCCGCCGAGCGCATCGGATCGAACGGATTGCCGGTCGCGCCGAACACGGGGTTGCGGGTGTTGCCGCCGGCCGCCCATTCCGGCGTGTTGGTCTTGCCGAAGATGATGGCGCCAGCCGCGCGCAGCCTTGCCACCGAGCCCTGGTCGGCGAGCGGGACGTTGTCCCTGTGCAACGGGCTGCCATAGGTGGTGCGCAGGCGAGCAGTGTCCTGGGTGTCCTTGATGAGAACAGGGAGGCCGTGGAGGGCGCCATGATCCTCGCCGCGCAGGATGGCGGCCTCGGCTTCCTTGGCGGCGGCGCGAGCGCCAGGCTCGTCCAGCGTCACGACGGCGTTGACGGCGGGATTGACGGTGGCGATCCGCGACAGGCACGACTCCAGCAGCTCGACGGGTGAGATGTCCCGGGTAGCCAGTCGGCGGCGCAGTTCAACGGCGCTGGAATCGCAAAGCTCGGACAATGCCAATCCCTTTCAAAATTTGAAAACGATTTAGCATATCGGAAAGTGAAGGCTGCGCACCAATATTCGTCAGAACCGGCCGTTTCATGCACAAATGCTGGTTTACCTGCCCAAGCCGCGACCAGATGCGGAACCTGGCGCCGCCCTCAGTCGAAAAGATTAAGTGGATCGGTCAAACAATTTCTCTGTTGCCGTGGTAGCCTTGCTGCATGAGCGAGATCCTGACCACGCCGGAGGGCGCCAATTCCCAGCTCGGCCAATGCCTCAAGGCTGCCCGTCAGGCGCGGGGGCTGACGCTCAAGCAGGTGGCGGAGCGGACCGGCATGGCGCTGTCGACCCTGTCCAAGGTCGAGAACGGCCTGATGTCGCTGACCTATGACAAGCTTCTCCAGCTCACCTCCGGCTTGAAGATGGAGATCGCCGAGCTGTTCAATCCGGTGCCCCCGCGTCCCGAGCAGAGCCGGCCGGTCACGGCGCGACGGAGCATCAGCCGCGCCGGGCAGGGGCAGGTGATCACGACCGGATTCTACACCTACACCTATCAATGCACCGATCTGATCGGCAAACGCATGGTGCCGATCCTGGCCGAAGTCCGGGCGCGCTCGCTGGAGGAGTTCGGTCCGCTGCTGCGCCACGCCGGTGAGGAATATTTCGTGGTGACGAGCGGACGCGTTGCCGTCCACACCGAGTTCTACGCACCGGAGATCCTGGGCGAAGGCGACGGCATCTATCTCGACAGCACCATGGGCCACGCCTACCTCAACGCCGGCGAAGCACCTGCTGCGAAAGGCGTCTGCCTCTGCACCAGCGAGGCGCCCGACCTCTATGATCAGCTCCGCCGGATCGCATCGCGCGACGTGGCGCCGATCGAAGGCGACCCACCGTCGCTCTGAAGTCGGCAATGGAGCGCGGAACGAAAAACGCCCGGCCGAGGCCGGGCGTTTCTGATTGGGGCTCGTCTATTCGCCGCCGCCGAAGCGGCGCGACCACCAGCCGGCACGACGCGGTGCGGCCGACGTTTCGCTTGCCGCTGCGGGCGCGGGCTCCGGAGCCGGTGCGGGCGGGGCAACCGGCTCGGCCGCCTGAGCAACCGGTGCCGGTTCACTCTGGCTGCTCGACAGGAAGCTCACCTTCTCCCGAACCGTCGAACGGCGTCGTGCAGCCTTGTCGTCGGCGTGCTCTTCGTCCGCGGCAGCAGGAGCCGGCTCAGGCTGGGTCGTTGCCTCGATCTTTGCCTCGGCGCGCGGCTCTGGCTGGGTGACCTGTGGCTGCGAGGTGTGCTCGGCCTGCGCGATCGAGGGCGCAGCCTCGCCGCCAAAACCGTCGAAATCGGCGACTGCGTCAGTCGCTTCCGACGGCGCATTGGCCGCGAGCTCGTCGCCGATGGAGCCGGCGAGACCTTCCTCGCCAGGGCCGCGACGGCGGCGTCCGCCACGGCGACCACGCCGGCGACGGCGATCGGCGCTGCCCTGCTGCTCGCCACGGGCTGCCTGCTCCTCGCCTTCCTCGCCGTCCGGCTCGGCCTCGGCATCCTCTTCGCCTTCGCCGGCCGCCAGGGCCGTCTCAGCAATAGCGGGAGCGCCATCTTCGCGCGTCTCCTCGTCGCGCGGGCCACCGCGACCGCGGCGACGACGGCGACGCTTGCGGCGCTGGCTGTCCTGTTCGGTCGCAGCGTCGCCTGCGGCCTGCTCCTCGACGAGACCCTCGGTCTCCTCGGTCTCGACCTCGGATTCGGTCTCGGGATCGAACTCCTCGTCGTCATAGGCTTCTTCGACCAGGGGCGGCGGGCTTGCGGCCGCCTGGGCCGCCAGCAGAGCCTTGGCGGCTTCCAGCGTATGCACCTGCTCGCCGCGGTCGATGACATAGGCCTGAGGCCCGTTGACGCTCGGGTCGGCGATGACCGCCAACGTGACCTTGAAGCCGTTCTCGAGGTCGCGCAGATGGCCGCGCTTGTGGTTCAGCACATAGAGCGCGACGTCGGTGCGGGTGCGGACCACCAGATTGTGGGTCGCGCCCTTCATCAGGATCTCTTCGAGGCCGCGCAGCAATTGGAGCGCAACCGAGGACACCGAGCGCACATGGCCGGTGCCGCCGCAATGCGTGCAGGGATCGGTCGAGGACTCCAGCACGCTGGCGCGGATGCGCTGGCGCGACATCTCCAGCAGGCCGAAATGCGAGATGCGTCCGACCTGGATCCGCGCGCGGTCCTGTCGGAGGCAATCGGACAGCTTGCGTTCGACCGCGCGATTGTTGCGCTTCTCGTCCATGTCGATGAAGTCGATGACGATCAGGCCGGCGAGATCGCGCAGCCGAAGCTGACGCGCGACCTCCTCGGAAGCCTCGAGATTGGTCTTGAGCGCGGTGTCCTCGATATGATGCTCGCGCGTCGAACGTCCGGAGTTGACGTCGATCGAGACCAGCGCTTCGGTCTGGTTGATCACGATGTAGCCGCCGGAGCGCAGCTGCACGGTCGGCGAGAACATCGCATCCAGCTGGCTTTCGACGCCCATGCGCGAGAACAACGGTTGGCCGTCGCGATACTGCTTCACCGCGCTCACATTGGCGGGCATCAGCATCTTCATGAAATCGCGCGCTTCACGGTAACCGGATTCACCGGCAACTGAGATCTCGTCGATCTCCTTGTTGTAGAGGTCGCGCAGCGAGCGCTTGATCAGCGAGCCTTCCTCGTAGACGAGGGTCGGGGCCTGCGACTTCAGCGTCATGTCGCGCACCGTCTCCCACATCCGGATCAGGTACTCGAAATCGCGCTTGATCTCGGGCTTGGTGCGGGCGGCACCCGCGGTGCGCAGAATGATCCCCATGCCCTCGGGCACGTCGAGATCCTGCACCACTTCCTTCAGGCGCGAACGGTCCTGCGCGCTCGTGATCTTGCGGCTGATGCCGCCGCCGCGCGCGGTGTTCGGCATCAAGACGGCATAGCGGCCGGCGAGCGAGAGGTAGGTCGTCAGCGCCGCGCCCTTGTTGCCGCGCTCTTCCTTGACGACCTGCACCAGCATCACCTGGCGGCGCTTGATGACTTCCTGGATCTTGTACTGGCGGCGGGGACGGAAGGTGCGCTCCGGCACTTCCTCCAGCACATCGTCGCCGCCGACGGATTCAACGACGTCCTCTTCGGCTTCCTCGTCGTCCTCGTCTTCGTCGTCATCCTCGGCCGTCGCTTCGGAGTCGTGATGCGGAGCCTGCGCATTCTCGCCGGCGGCGTACACGGCGTCGGCAGGCTCAGCGGCCGATGTCACGGCCTCGGCAAGATCGTCGGCGTGTGCGTCGGAGGCAACCTCCTGCGGCTCGGCAACGGCCTCGGTGGCGACCGCGGGCTCGGCGCCGATCGCTGCGACAGGCGCCGGTGTCTCGTCGGCATGATCATGGTCGTGCTCGCCATGATGGTCGTGATCGTGGTCGTGATGATCGTGGGCGTGGTGATCGTCACCATGGGCATGATCATGGTCGTGGTGATCATGTCCTTCGTGGTTACGTGTTTCGTGGCCGTGATCGTGATGATCGTGGCCTTCGTGCTCGCCCTCGTGCGAAGCGCCCTCGGGCAGGGCCTCGCCCTGGACCTGCCGGACCGCGGGATCGCCTTCGACGACCTCGCTGCGGACGCGCTCGCCATGGCTACGGCGGCGGGAATTGCGGTGGCGGGAGCGGCGGCGGCCCTGGGAGCGGTTCTCGCTCTCTTCCTCGGCCTCGCGATGGGCCTGCTCCTCGGCTTCGATCAGCGCCTGCCGGTCGGCAACCGGGATCTGGTAGTAGTCGGGGTGGATTTCGCTGAAGGCGAGGAAGCCGTGGCGGTTGCCGCCATATTCGACGAAAGCGGCCTGGAGCGAGGGTTCGACCCTTGTGACCTTGGCGAGGTAGATATTCCCGCGCAGTTGCTTGCGTTGCGCGGTCTCGAAATCAAACTCTTCGACGCGATTGCCGCGGACCACGACGACCCGGGTCTCTTCCGGGTGGGTGGCATCGATCAACATCTTGTTGGGCATGTCTTAACTCTTGGCGGCGGCGGGCGCGATTCACCGTGGGCGCCATCAGCGCTGCCGGGTGACGCGACGGTCCACCTGATTCGGGGGTGAGGGGAAGGCCGAAACACCGTCTCTCGCGCCTTGCCGAACCGGAAGCCGGAGGACCGAAGCGGCGCGCGGAATTTTCACTCCGCAGCGTCGCGAATGGTCCTTCAGAATTGGTCGGCACAGTCTGGCGCATCAAGCGTCGGCCCGTATGAAACATTGGGCGGCGGGGCCGCCCCTCAATCAGTTGCTGTTGGCCAGGCATGGCGCGAGCGCGCTCGCCTTGGGTATTACGAACCGCTCCCTTGGGATTAAGGGACCGGGTAACGGGTTGCGCCGCTGTCAGAACCGTCCCGGAAACGTGGTGGTAACCGGGGACCGTCCGCCGCCGGGGCTTGCCCCGTCCACCTCGCTGCCGCGCACCGCGCTGGACTTAGAGAGGAACGGAAAAACGCTGGAATTCCCAAACCTTGAGAGTTCCGGCGCTGCACCGGGAGGCTGAATGCGACACAACCGGAAATATCGGCCGTCAGCATTCCGTACATACGTGGATTGGGCCATCCGTGCAAGGAGCGTCGCACGGCGGTCACAGTCAGCGAGTTTCGCGTGTCCGTCATTAAGGATCGTTTAACCCTGTGGTTCTATTGCGTTAAAGAGGCTGCTCGGAGGCACGGAATCGGTGGCGAGCCGCGCAAATCAAAGGATCTTGCTGGGATGCGTGCTGCTCTGCGCGGCGGCATTGCCGTGCGCTGATTCCTCGCGCCTGAAGGCCGCCGAAAGTCAGCCTCAACTCCCTGTTGCATCAGCGAATTTCCCGACGGCCTCGGCCGCCCGGCTGGCCGGTGACGGCCGGCAAACCCGCTTTGTCCTCGACATCGATCAGACCGTGACCTTCCGCGCCGTCACCTTGGCCGACCCGTACCGGGTGGTGGTCGACGTCCCCCAGGTCAATTTTCAACTTCCCGCCGGAACCGGGTCCAGCGGACGCGGCCTGGTCAAGGCCTTTCGCTATGGGCTGGTGATGCCCGGCGGCTCCCGAATCGTGTTCGACCTGTCGGGCCCGGCCAAGATCGCCAATTCCTACGTGGTGGAGGCTGCCAACGGTCAGCCGGCGCGGCTGGTGCTCGAACTGGAGGAGGTCGAGCGCGCCGCCTTCGTGCCGTCGCTGGCTCCGGAAAACCGTCCTGAGCTGCGGCCGGCAATTGCCGATCCGCCGCCCGCGACGGTTCCCGCATCTGCACACCCTGAAGCCGGGCAGAAGGCCGATGGCCGCGCGGTGGTCGTCATCGATCCCGGCCATGGCGGCATCGACAACGGCACGCAGTCGAGCGGCGAGAGCGAGAAGAATCTGGTGCTGGCCTTCGGCCTGGCACTGCGCGAACGGCTGGAAAAGACCGGCAAATATCGCGTGGTGATGACACGGGACGACGACACCTTCATCCCGCTCAACGACCGCGTCAAGGTCGCCCGCAACCTCAAGGCGGCGTTGTTCGTCTCGATCCATGCCGACGCGTTGCCGCGCGCCGAGGGCGATGCGCAGGGCGCGACTATCTACACGTTGTCCGACAAGGCCTCCGACGCCGAGGCGCAGCGGCTGGCGGATGCGGAAAACCGGGCGGACGCCATCGCCGGCTTCAACCTCGCGGAGGAGCCGACCGATGTCGCCGACATCCTGATCGATCTCACCCAGCGGGAAACCCGCACCTTTTCAAGTCGTTTTGCCCGCCTGTTGATGGGCGAAATGAAGTCGACCGTGCGGATGCACAAGCATCCCCTGAAGTCAGCCGGCTTCCGGGTGCTGAAGGCGCCCGACGTGCCGTCGGTCCTGGTCGAGATCGGTTATGTCTCCAACAAGGGCGACCTCGAGCATCTGGTCTCCGAGGGATGGCGGTCACGTGCCGTCGGCTCGATGGCGCAGGCGATCGACGGGTTTTTGGCGAAACGGATGGCCACGGCCGGATCGTCCAATTGACGACCGGCCGGATCGTCGAATTTACGACCGGGGGATCGTCATATTGACGACCGGGGGATCGTCGAATTGAGAGTGATTTTCCGTCCCGCCGCAAAAGCCCTAGTTTGGCCACAGCGGGCGCTTTATAAAAACGCCGCAGGGGGTTCCGGAATCGGCGAGAATCCCGCTCGGCAAGCGTCTTGGGTCCGGCACTGATAGTATTGAGTAAGGCCGGTGAATTCGCGACGGTTTGGTGCCTGTTTTCGGTGCCAAGGGCCGAACTTGGGCTGATCTTAAGCTGGTCTTGAGCTGATCTTTGGGCTGATCCAGAGTTTGAACGGATAAACAGATAATGCGCTTGCTGGTGCGGTTCATGGGCTTCCTGTTCGCCGCGGGAACAGTGTTGTTCCTTGTCGGGGTCGGTGCCATCGCAGGCCTGATCTGGCATTTCTCCAAGGACTTGCCGGACTACTCTCAGCTTCAGGATTACGAGCCGCCGGTAATGACCCGCGTGCACGCGACCGACGGCTCGCTGCTCGGCGAATACGCCAAGGAGCGGCGGCTTTACCTGCCGATCCAGGCGGTGCCGAAGCTCGTGATCAACGCTTTCCTCGCGGCCGAGGACAAGAATTTCTACGAGCATGGCGGCATCGACTACACCGGCATGGCGCGCGCCGGCGTGGTCTACATCCAGAACTACGGCTCCAATCGCCGCCCGCAGGGCGCTTCCACGATCACGCAGCAGGTCGCCAAGAACTTCCTTCTGACCAACGAGGTCTCCTTCGCGCGCAAGATCAAGGAAGCCTTGCTGGCCATGCGGATCGAGAAGACCTACTCGAAGGACAAGATCCTCGAGCTGTATCTGAATGAAATCTATCTGGGCTTAGGTGCCTACGGCATCGCGGCTGCGTCCCTGGTTTATTTCGACAAGTCGGTCAACGAGCTGACGGTGGCGGAGGCGTCCTATCTGGCGGCGCTGCCGAAGATGCCCGCGACGCTGCATCCCGTTCGCAACCGCGACCGCGCCATCGAGCGCCGCAACTACGTGATCGATCGTCTGGTTGAGAACGGCTGGGTCAAGCAGGCCGACGCCGACAAGGCGCGCAAGGAGCCGCTGGCCGTGACCAGCCGTTCCAACGGAGCCCACACCTTCGCCGGCGAGTATTTCGCCGAGGAAGTGCGCCGGGACATCTTCGAGCGCTATGGCGAGAAGAAGCTGTACGAGGGCGGCCTCTCGGTCCGCACCACGCTCGATCCGAAGATCCAGGTCATGGCGCGCAAGACCATGGTCGCCGGTCTCGTGAACTATGACGAGCAGCAGGGCTATCGCGGTGCCATCAGCAAGCTCGATATTTCGGGCGACTGGGGCGTGAAGCTCGCCGAGATAAAGTCTCTGTCCGATATCTCGCCGTGGCGCATGGCGGTGGTGCTGGAGACCAGCGACCAGTCGGCGCGCATCGGTTTCCAGCCGAGCCGCGAGCTCGGCGGCGCCGTCAGCAAGCAGCGCGAGACCGGCCTCATCACGCTCGACGGCATCAAATGGGCAAGAGCGGCCTCGGGGGCTGCGAAGGGCAGGGCGGCAAGCGCAGTGTCGCAGGTGCTTCAGCCCGGCGACGTGATCTACGCCGATCCGCTGTACAAAGACGCCCAGCCTGTCGAAGGCCAGTATCGGCTGCGCCAGATCCCGGAAGTGTCCGGCGCGATGGTGGTGATGGACCCGTGGACCGGCCGCGTGCTGGCAATGGTCGGTGGCTTCTCGTTCGACCAGAGCCAGTTCAACCGCGCCACGCAGGCCTATCGGCAGCCCGGTTCGTCGTTCAAGCCGATCGTCTATTCGGCCGCGCTCGACAACGGCTATACGCCCTCGACTGTCGTGCTCGACGCGCCCATCGAGATCGACCAGGGCCAGGGCGCGGGCGTGTGGCGGCCTGAAAACTTCTCCTCGGGCAAATTCCAGGGGCCGGTGACGTTGCGCAATGCGCTGCGGCAGTCGCTCAACACGGTGACGGTGCGCCTCGCCCAGGACATCGGCATGCCCCTGATCGGTGAATATGCCCGCCGCTTCGGCGTTTATGACGAACTGCCGAACTATCTCTCCTACGCGCTCGGCGCCGGCGAGACCACGGCGATGCGCATGGTCACGGCCTATTCGATGCTCGCCAATGGCGGCCGCCGCGTGAAGCCGACCCTGATCGACCGGATCCAGGATCGCTACGGCCACACCATCTTCAAGCACGACCAGCGCGAATGCCGCGGCTGCGACGCGCCGGGCGGCTGGAAGAACCAGAACGAGCCGCAGCTGATCGACCGCCGCGAGCAGGTGCTGGATTCCATGACCGCCTATCAGATCACCGAGCTGATGGAAGGCGTGGTCCAGGCCGGTACCGCGACCGTGGTCAAGCAGGTCGGCAAGCCGATCGCCGGCAAGACCGGCACCACCAACGAGGCCAAGGACGCCTGGTTCGTCGGCTTCTCGCCCGACGTCGCCGTCGCCATCTATATGGGCTACGACAAGCCGCGTCCGCTCGGCAAGGGTAACGCCGCGACCGGCGGCCATCTCGCAGCTCCCATCGCACGCGACTTCCTCCAGCTCGCGCTTGCCGACAAGCCGGCGGTCCCGTTCAAGGTGCCGGCCGGCATCAAGCTGGTGCGGGTCGTCGCCAAGTCCGGCATGCGCGCCGGTCCGGGCGAGACCGGCGGAACCATCCTCGAAGCCTTCAAGCCGGGCACGGCGCCGCCGGATAATTATTCGGTCATCGGCGTTGCCGATGCCGATGGCCGCATGCCGGCGTCACAGCAGCAACAGCCGGATTCCGGCTTCTTCATGCGGCCGGGCACCGGCGGGCTGTACTAAGGCTTAGGACAAGACAGACGTTCGTCGCCGCGGCGGTTGCGCTTTGCAGCCGCCGCCGCTACATCCCGATGTCATTAGACGCGGAACAATCCCGCGAGACCAGAGAATCCCATGCGCGCCGAAATCGAACGGTTGGTAGAAGAGATCAAGCAGTCTGTCGGGCTGCTGAGGAGGCATCTTTGACGTCGAGAAATCGACGGCGCGCCTCGCTGAGCTGAACAAGCTCGCAGAAGATCCCAACCTCTGGAACGATCCCCAGAAAGCCCAGAAATTGATGCAGGAGCGCACCTCGCTCGAGGATGCGCTCTCCGGCATCGGCAAGGTCGAGCAGGAGCTCGAAGACGACATCGGCATGATCGAACTCGGCGAAGCCGAGGGCGATGAGGGCGTCGTCAAGGAAGCCGAAGCCGCGCTGAAGACCCTCAAGAAGGAAGTTGCCCGGCGCGAGCTCGAGGCGCTGCTGTCGGGCGAGGCCGATAGTTTCGATTCCTATCTCGAAGTGCATGCCGGCGCTGGTGGCACCGAGAGCCAGGACTGGGCGCAGATGCTGCTCCGCATGTACTCGCGCTGGGCCGAAACCCGCGGCTTCAAGGTCGAGATGCTGGAAGAGTCCGAGGGCGAAGAGGCCGGCATCAAGTCCGCGACCATCCAGGTCTCCGGCCACAATGCCTATGGCTGGCTCAAGACCGAGGCGGGCGTGCACCGCCTGGTGCGGATCTCTCCATTCGATTCCAACGCGCGGCGGCACACCTCGTTCTCGTCCGTCGCTGTGTTTCCGGTGATCGACGACACCATCAAGATCGACATCAAGGAATCCGACGTCCGCGTCGACACCATGCGCTCCGGTGGTGCCGGCGGCCAGCACGTCAACAAGACCGAGTCCGCGGTGCGGCTGACGCATATCCCGACCGGTGTCGCCGTGGTCTGCCAGGCCGGCCGCTCGCAGCACAAGAACAAGGCGCAGGCCTGGGACATGCTGCGCGCCCGGCTTTACCAGATCGAGCTGAAGCGGCGGGAAGAGAAGGCCGCCGCCGACCAGGCCGCCAAGACCGACATCGGCTGGGGCCACCAGATCCGCTCCTACGTGCTCCAGCCGTACCAGATGGTGAAGGATCTGCGCACGGGTGTGCAGACCTCCGACACATCGGGCGTGCTCGGCGGCGACCTCGACGACTTCATGGCCGCGACCCTGGCGCAGCGCGCCTTCGGCACTCCCGGCGCCGATATCGAGGATGTCGACTGATGCCGCGGATCGCCTTCATCGGGCTTGGGCGGATGGGCCATGGCATGGCCGGCCGCTATCTCGATGCTGGCTTCACGGTGACCGTGTGGAATCGCAGCAAGGCCAAGGCGGAAAATCTGCTCGCGCGCGGCGCGCAGTGGGCGACCTCGCCTGAGGACGCGGCGATCGACGCCGACGCGGTCGTGACCATGGTCGCCGATGACGAGGCCTCGCGCGCCGTCTGGCTCGGGCCCGAGGGCGCAGCCAAGACGGCGAAGGCCGGCACCATCGCGATCGAATGCTCCACCGTCTCCTATGACCATGCGCGCGAGATGGGCCGCGAAATGAATGCGCGCGGGCTGATCTATATCGATTGCCCCGTGACGGGATTGCCGGATGCGGCCGCCAGCGGAAAGCTGACGCTTTTGGTTGGCGCCGATGCCGCCGATCTCGAACGCGCGCGGCCCTATCTCGAACCGATCGGCTCGACCATCCGCCATTTCGGCGCGGTCGGCGCCGGCACAGTCTACAAGCTGATCAACAACCTGATGGGCGCGATCCAGATCGCCGGCCTCGCCGAGGGGCTTGCCATTGCCGAGCAGGCCGGGCTCGACATGAACCTTGTGCTGGACTCGATTCAGGCGGGCGTCGCCGCAAGTCCGCAGGTGCAGCGTCACTCCAGGCGCATGGTCGCCCGCGATTTTTCCGGCGCGACGTTCACGGCAGCGCTGCGGCACAAGGATGCCGCCTACGCGGTGAAGCTCGCCGAGAGCCTGCTGGCCGACAAGCCGCTGGTCGCACGCGCCGCGGTCGAGGCCTACGCGCAGGCGAAGGCCGCGATGCCTGACGACGACGAAGGCAAGATGATCGAGCTGGTGTCGCGGCCGAAGAAACCGTCCTAGCGGATCACATCGACATGGGGCAGCCTCGTTCGGAACGCGGTCTCGGCATTGCCCTCGTCATATCAGCCGCGATTGCCTGGAGCACGGCGCCGTTCTTCACGCGGCTTCTGCCTTTCGATCCCTGGACCATCCTGTTCTGGCGCGGCCTGTTCGGCGGCAGCCTGACCACGGTCTTCCTGGTCATGATGCAGGGCCGCGCTGCGCTATGGCAATTGGTCGTGCCGGGGAAGGGCGGCTTGCTCGTCGCGTCATCGTCGACGGTCGCTATGGTCTGCTTCATTCCCGCTCTTCAGATGACCAACGTCATGAATGTCGCGGTGCTGATCGCAACGCAGCCCTTCGTCGCCGCGGCGCTGGCGTGGCTGTGGCTTGGCGAAGCCGCCACATGGCGGACGCTGATCGCGAGCGTGATTGCCTTTGCCGGCGTGGCCGTCACGGTCGGCGGTGTGCAGGCCGGAGCCGATCTGGGCGGCGTCGCCTTGAGCTGCCTGATGGTACTCGCCGTCTCCGCCATGACCGTGGCGATCCGGCGCTACCGGCAGACATCGATGGTGGCGGCGGCCGCACTCTCGAATTTCCTGGGAAGCCTCGCCAGTCTGCCATTTGCCCGTGATCTCGCGCATGTGGGTGGAAGTGATCTTCTGACACTTGCGATGTTCGGCTGCCTCCAGGTCGCACTCGGCCTGACGCTGTTCGTGCTCGGCTCGCGCTTCTTGCCGTCTAGCCAGTCCTCCCTGATCGCGACGCTGGAGACGCCGCTGATGCCGTTCTGGATCTGGCTTGCCTTTCGCGAGATACCTGCCGTCCACGCTCTCGTTGGCGGTGTCCTGGTGATTGGAGCAGTCGTCGCCGACATCGCTGCTGACGCGCGAAGCCGGGAAGACGTTTGACGGCCAACGTTGTGTGACCTGTGGAGCAATCGTCATTTCGGAAGCTGAACGAGGGATGGAACGCAGAGCCGAATGCTCCGTGGCCGCGCGTGGCTATATCTGGCCGAGACATCTTGCTGCGCTTCCTGGTCAACGCTTTTCGATTCACGTCGTTCGCGGAGGAAGATGAAGGCATCCTTCGTTTCAAAAATTGCGCCCGGTATCGCCTCGGGCCAACCAACGACGAGGGATGGTTTCGCGGGCAATGCCGTTACAGCAAATTAGCGCCGGGTTGGGGTGAATTCTACGAGATCGCAGGTCCTGATCTCCATTTGATGGATCCCGTCGACTGGAAGATGGCGGGTGGGGCTTCGACTTCGTCGCGTCACTTCCTGTTCTATTTTCGCGATGAGACGTTCGAGTGCATCGCCGACGAATGGACTTTCGAACCTGTTCCGGAAAATGCTTTGGCCAACAAGCTGCGTGCCGGTTGAGCTGAATCCCACTTCCCGATCTCCGTCGCGTCGGAAATCGGGTGGCGCTGTTCGCTGCGGTGTCCTAGGGCGGCTGTCTCGCCCACCGTCATGAGACGCCATGCCCCCGAATGATAACCGGATCGACGCGCGAGACTGGTCGCTGCTCGCTGTGCTCTCGGTTCTCTGGGGCGGCTCGTTCTTCTTCAACGGCGCGGCGCTGCGGGAATTGCCGCCGCTTACGCTGGTGCTTTTGCGCGTTGCACTCGGATCGGCCATTCTGCTGCCGCTGCTCCGCATGCACGGCATCGGTTTTCCCAAGGGCATCGCCGGCTGGAAACCGTTCTTTGCGATTGGGCTCCTCAACAACGTCATCCCGTTCTCGCTGATCGTGGTCGGCCAGACTTTCATTCCAAGCGGGCTGGCGTCGATCCTGAATGCCACCACGCCGCTGTTCACGGTGATCGTGATGGCGGCGGCAGGAGAAGAGGCCTTGCGGCTGCGGCGCGTCGCCGGCGTGGCAGTGGGCCTCGCCGGCGTGATCATCCTGCGCGGATGGGGCGCTGAACCACGGGCAGGGCAGGGGCTCGGCATCCTGCTCTGCCTCGGCGGCGCCTTCAGCTATGGCTTTGCGGCGCTGGCAGCGCGGCGGTTGTTGAAGGACTCCCCGCCGCTGGGGACGGCAGCATATCAACTGATGGCTTCCACGGTGATGATGGCGATCGTCGCCGGCGTAGTGGAGCAGCCATGGCGGCTCCCGATGCCGGGCGTGACGATTTGGCTCGCGGTGCTCGGCCTTGCCGGCCTGTCGACGGCGCTCGCCTATATCGTCTTCTTCCAGATCCTGCGGCGCTCGGGCGCGACCAACGTGATGCTGGTGACACTGCTCATTCCCGTCACCGCCGTTCTTCTGGGATGGCTTGTGCTGGGCGAACCGATTTCCATGCGCGAGATCGCGGGCGCGATCGTGATCGGCAGCGCGTTGCTGGTGATCGATGGGCGCGTTCTGAACCTGCTGCGGCGCGGCACATAGTTTCGGAGCCGCCGTTTCACCTCACGGAAAATCGCGGCGCTTGCCAGCGGAGAGACACCTTGCGACACTCTCGGCAAAACAAGACTACAAAACACAGGGGAGAGAACGATGCCGGGTCGTCGCAATAACCTTGCTGCCCTCGCCATTCTTGTTGCCGGCGTGCTCGTCACGACACCGGCCCTAGCGCAGAAGAAATACGATCCCGGCGCCACCGACACCGAAATCAAGCTCGGCAACATCATGCCCTATAGCGGGCCGGCGTCGTCCTATGGCGTGATCGGCAAGACCGAGGCCGCATTCTTCAAGATGATCAATGACCAGGGCGGCATCAACGGCCGCAAGATCAATTTCATCAGCTATGACGACGCCTATTCGCCGCCAAAGGCGATCGAGCAGGCGCGCAAGCTGGTCGAGAGCGACGAGGTGTTGCTGATCTTCCAGCCGCTTGGCACGCCCTCGAACTCCGCCATCATGAAATACATGAACGCCAAGAAGGTACCGCAGCTCTTCGTCGCCTCCGGCGGCACCAAGTTCGGCGACCCCAAGAATTTCCCATGGACCATGGGATTTCAGCCGAACTACCAGAGCGAGGGGCGGATCTACGCGAAATACATCCGTGACAAGTTTCCGAACAGCAAGATCGCGGTGTTCTGGCAGAACGACGACGCCGGCAAGGACCAGTTCAAGGGGCTGAAGGACGGGCTTGGCGACAAGGCCAATATGATCATCGCCGACAAATCCTATGAGGTCAGCGATCCCTCGATCGACTCGCAGATCGTTGCGCTTCACGATTCCGGCGCCGACATCTTCTTCTCATGGGCCGCGCCGAAAGGCTCGGCGCAGGCGATCCGGAAAGTCGGCGAACTCGGCTGGAAGCCAAAATTCTTCCTGGCTAACACCGCGACCTCGGTCGCCTCGGTGCTCAAGCCCGCCGGGCTCGACTATTCCAAGGACATCATCTCGACCGTCTATTTGAAGGACCCGACCGATCCGACCTGGGACAAGGATCCTGCGGTGATCAAATGGCGCGAGTTCATGGACAAATATTACCCTGACGGCGACAAGGCCAATTCCAACAATGTTTACGGCTACGTCCAGGCCGAGGCGATGGCGCAGGTGCTGAAGCAGTGCGGCGACAATCTCACGCGAGACAACGTGATGAAGCAGGCCACGAACCTGAAGGATTTTCACACCGACCTGATGCTGCCCGGCATCATGGTCAATACGTCGCCCGACGATTATTTCCCGATCGAGCAGATGCAGCTGATGCGCTTCAACGGGCAGGCCTGGGAGCTATTCGGCGACGTCATCACCGGCGAGGTCGGCCACGAGCGCGGCCAGTAGTCAGCCTCAGTTTCGGCGTCACCGCTTATTCGGTGACGAGATCGGCGGCGCGTTTCGCCTTCTTGCCGGCACTCTTGACCGTCTCTTCTCCGACCTTCTCGGCCTCGGCGCGAAGCTCACATTTGGTGCGGATCTCGTCGAGCTCGTCGTCGGTCAAATGCTCAATTCCCACGAAAGAATTGTGTGCCGCGCTCACCCGGATCAGTTCGTCGAGCTTCACCTGGATGGCCGCGCTATCGCGATTCTGGGAATTCTGAATCAGGAAGACCATCAGGAACGTCACGATTGTGGTGCCGGTGTTGATCACCAACTGCCACGTGTCGGAGTAGTGGAAGACGGGACCGGTGACCGCCCAAACCAGGACGATGCCGGCTGCAATCATGAATGTCAGCGCGCGCCCGGCAGCTTGAGATGTTCGGTTGGCAATGTCGCTGAAGAGTTGAGCCGCGCTGTTGCGTGGCTGGTCCGCTTTATCCTTGGCCGGACGAGCTTTCGTATCGGTCTGTTGCATCAGAAGATCGCGCCATTGAGGACCTGCGACCTAACGCGGAGGGAACTCCGAAGTTCCGCCATGTAAACCCGGACTAGGCGATCGCGCTCCCAACGAGCCTAGCCCGCGCTGAGTCGCACGCCGGCGCGCAAGAACTTCTGCGGATCGACCGCTTCGCCGTCGATGCGGGTTTCATAGTGCAAATGCGGGCCGGTGGAACGGCCGGTCGAGCCGACGAGCCCGACGACCTGGCCGATCTTCACGATCTCGCCGACCCTGACGTTGATCTCGGAGAGATGGCCGTAGCGGGTCGCAAGACCATTGCCGTGATCGACCTCGATCATGCGGCCGTAGCCGCCGGACCAGCCGGCCGAGACGACCTTGCCATTGGCAGTGACGCGAACGGGATCGCCGCTCGCGGCGCGGAAGTCGAGCCCGGTGTGCATCGCGGGCCGGCCGAGGAACGGATCGCTGCGCACGCCGAAGCCGGAGGTGAACTCGACCTCGCCGATGACGGGCTTGCGATAGGGCACGAGTGCGAGTGTGCGATTGAGCCGGTCCATCTCGGCGCGGGTGCTGTTGATGCGATAGAGCTGCTTCTCGAACGGCCCCGAACTGGCGGTGAGCTTCACGGGTACGAAAGGCCCGCCCATCGCCGTGCGCGGCACGGCGGCTTCGAGATTTGCGAGGTTTAGGCCGAGATCGCTGACGACGCCGCGCATCCGGCGCATGCGTGAATCCATGCCTTCCTCAACGGCGTTGAGCGCCGCCATCTGGCGACGCTCGACCTGGTCCAGCGAGGTCGTGAGCCGAACGACGACGTTGTCGAACCCTTGATTCTTGGCGAATTGATTGACGGGCGGAGCTGCGAGGGTCGGCGCGCGCGACTCGAGCCGCGCTTCCCGATCCGGCGGCGCCACGAAGATCACGGTGTCGCTGATTGGTGAGGGCTTCGGCGTGCCCTGCGTCGTCTGGCTGGCATCGCCACGCTGCGGGGTGGAGCGGGGAATCGATCCGGTCACGTCCGGCATGGACCCGAGCGCCGTGGCACGGGACTCCAGCGCCGTCTGGCGCTTCATGATCTGGTCGAGCTTCTGGTCGAACTGCTCCTGGTCGAGCAACTGCCGGCTGGTGGTGCGGTCGACTTTGGCGCGTAGCTCGGCGATGCGGTCCTCATAGGCGTATTGCATCTCGGCCTGCCGGGCGATCAGCCGGGTGAGGACGTCGTCGCGGAAGGCGAAATAGGTCGCGGTTGCGGCCGACCAGAGCCCGAGCAACACGATCGTGCCGACCACGATCCAGAACACCACAGGCCCCAGGCGAACCTGCTTGCCGTGATGCACGATGGTGTAGGCGTCGTCGGTGTCCGGAAGGGGAAGCGCGGTTGCCACCGCGGCAGCACGGCGATGAAAGGCTCGGCCGTGGTCGTGGGGGTGATGTTGGGGGTACTGCGAGAGTTGGGCAGAACTTTTCGACATCGGCACTCCCGCGCCGGTCGGATGAGTCCGTACGGCCTAATTGCCGCGGCAATCTGGGCCAGTCATGGTTAATTTTCCGGAAACGGAACCGCTTGAATTTAAAGGATTGGTTAAAGGCTCCTTGCGGCTTCCAGCACTTCGTCGGCGTGGCCATCGACCCGGACATTGCGCCAGATCCGGGCGATCTTGCCGTCGGCGCCAAGCAGCATCGTGGTGCGAAGAACTCCCAGGAAGCTCTTGCCATACATGGACTTTTCGCCCCAGGCGTCGTAGGCCTCCAGCATCTTGTGCGTCTCGTCCGAGATGAGGGGCACGCCGAGACTGTGCTTGTCGCGGAACTTGTCCTGAGCCTTGACCGGATCGGCGGAGATACCGAGCACGGCGGTGCCAGCCGCGGCGAAGGCGCCGGTCAGCCGGGTGAAATCGATGGCTTCCCTGGTGCAGCCCGGCGTGTCGGCGCGGGGGTAGAAGAACAGGACCAGCTTCTGGCCGGCATAATCCGACAGCGCGACGACACCGCCACCGTCGCGGGGCAGGCGGAAGGCGGGGGCCTTCTGACCCTCGGCCAAGCCGGCCTTCGCCGTCGCTTTGGGCGCTGATGCCGATTTGGAAGAATTTAACCGTTTCGATGCGGCCTTATGCGATGCTGTCTTTGCTATGGTCCCAGTTGATTTGCTCGCCGGTGTCCGCTGTGTTTTCGCGGGCTTGGTTTGAGTCGCAGCCCGCACTTTCACGGGTGTCTTTTTAGCCGTCGGACTGCCGGAGGGCGTTTTGGACGATTTCTTTCGGGATTTCTTGGACATACGCCTTCCTTTCGTCGCTTTCGGCGGGTCAACCAAAGCGGTATTGCAGCCCTTTTCCGCTATGCCGGAATCGTGCCCTCTGCGGGGGGAGTCTGACGACGCCGGAGTCTGGTTACAAGGAATTCCACGCACCACCCCACTGCTCGTTGAACGCGCTCCCGGGGCGACATGACGAACAGAAGGAATATTCGAGGTATGGCGGCAATGCCGGCGCGGGAAGCTTCGCTTCCCGTCGACGGCTGCGGCCCCGGCGGCGCTCAATCCCACGACGGGCGCCTGTATCGAGAGGCAATGGCAAGGAATACGTCGCCCCAGGATTACAATCGGGATTCGGATCGGCGCGGCAGCCAACCAGAGCAGCAGCAATGGGACGACGCCGATTGGGATCCGGATCAGGAAGCGGCGGCGGGCTATCGGGCGCGCCGGCTGTTGTCGCGTTCCAATTCGGGCTTCCATCGCTTCGCTGACGGGTTTGGTCCGTTGCGCCGCTGGCTGGGCGGCGGTCGCTGGCTGAAGCGCGTGGCCGTGGTCGTCGGTGCCCTGGTCGTCATCTTCGTCGGCTGTTTCGGCGCGCTGTGGTGGCGGCTCGGCGCCGGCCCCATCAATCTCGACATTGCGACGCCGTGGCTCGCGGCCGCGATCGAGGACAATATCGGTCACGGCAACACCGTGGAGGTTGGCGGCACGCAGATCGAGCGGGCCGGGCGGATCCGGATCGCCGTGCGCATCCGCGATATCGTCGTGCGCGACCACGATCATGTCATTGTCGCCACCGCACCGAAGGCCGAGGTGAAGCTGTCGGGTGCAGGCCTGCTGATGGGGCATCTGCGCGCCGAAAGCCTCAACCTCGTCGACGCCGAGCTCGCGATCCGGATCGCGCCTGACGGCACCGTCACGGTATCGGCTGGCGACACCGCAAAGCCGCTCGCAACCGGCGTCGCATCCAAGAAGGACGCGGGGCTGCCGCCGACTTTCCCGCGCAACGGTGTGCCACCGCCGCCATTCGCCACCGAGCCTGCGACCTCCGACGCATCGCAAGCCGCGACCCAGGTCACGGCCCCGACTGGCATTCTTCAGGGCCTCGACTGGCTCGACAGTCTGAGCATGACCGGCCTCGACGGCCAGAATCTCAACGAGATCGGCCTGAAGAACGGCAATCTGATCGTCGACGACCAGCAGCGCGGCAGCAAATGGACGTTTGAGAACATCACGCTCAGCCTCCGCCGACCGAGCCGTGGCGGCGTCGCGCTCAGCCTCGGCGAGGAGGGCGCGCGTCCGTGGTCGCTGCGTGCCACGATCGGCCCCACCGAGAACGGCGTGCGCTCGGTCGATATCCGCGCCGACAAGGTTTCGACCGCCAACATCCTGCTGGCGCTGCGGGTGAAGGATCTCACCTACACCGCCGACCTCCCGCTGACCGGCGAGCTCAAGGGCGAGCTCGGCCGCGACGGCGTGCCGACCTTCTTTCGCGGCAAGATCGCAGTCGGTGCGGGCAACATCATCGACACCGATACACCCGATTATCCGATGGCGATCGACTCGGCCGAGATCAATGTCGAGTGGGACGCCAATCGGCGGGTGCTGGTCGCTCCGTTCAAGGTCCTCTCGGGCGCGAACCGTATGACGCTTCTGGCTCATGTCGAGCCGCCCAACGGCACCGTCAATGACTGGCAGCTCGGTTTCAGCGGCGGTTCGATCCTGCTCGGCGGCATCGACAACGAGCCGCCGCTGGTCTTCAACCGTATTGCGATCGGCTTCCGCTTCGACACCGACCACAAGAGGCTGCTGTTGACGCAGGCCGATATCTCCAACGGAGAGATCGGCGTCGCCGGCACCGGTGCCATCGACTATTCGGGCGAGCCACGGCTGACATTGGGTTTTGCGGGAACGCCGATGTCGGCCTCGGCGCTCAAGCGGATGTGGCCGACGCTTGTCGTTCCCGAATTGCGCGAATGGGTGATCGAGCGGATCGAGCGTGGAACGCTCCAGCGCATCGAGATCGGCGTTAATTCGCCGACGAAGAATCTTCCGCGCAAGGGCCCACCCATTCCCGACGACGGCCTGTCGGTCAATATCGTGGCGAGCGGTGTCACGGTTCGCCCTGTCGATGGCCTGCCGGTGGTGCACGATGCCGATTTGAAGGCGCGCGTGACCGGGCGCACCGCGACCGTGAACATCGGGCAGGGCATTGCCGATACGCCGGCGGGTCGCAAGGTCACGATTTCCGACTTCGTCTTCGAGGTGCCCGATATGGCGCCCAAGCCGTCGCCGTCGCGAACCAGATTCCGTGTCGAAGGTCCGGTGCCTGCGGCTGCCGAAATGCTTTCCAACGATCGCTTGAGCGATCTGTCGTCGACCGTCATCGATCCCAACGCCAGCAAGGGGACGTTCTCGGCGAACGTCCAGCTTGGGCTGCCGGTCAAGGGCGAGCTGACCAAAGCCGACACCACCTACAGCGTTACCGCCGATCTCAATGGTTTTGGTGCCGACAAGCTGGTGATGAACCAGAAGCTGGAGGCCAACAACCTCAAGGTCGTCGCGAGCAATCAGGGCTATCAGGTAAAGGGCGACGTCAAGATCAACGGGCAGGCGGCCTCGCTCGATTATCGCAAGCCGGCCGAGGGCGATGCGGACGTCAAATTGCAGACCACGCTGGACGATGCGAGCCGCGCGCGCCTCGGGTTCGATCTGGGCCCCGCCGTCAGCGGATCGGTGCCGATCAAGCTGTCAGGCAAAATCGCCGGGGGGCCCGACCAGACGACCAAGCTCGGCATCGAGGCCGACCTGACCTCGGTCAAGCTCGACAACATCCTGCCCGGCTGGGTCAAGTTGCCGGGCAGAGCGGGCAAGGCCAGCTTCAAGGTGGTGCCGACAGCGCAATCCACGCGCCTGGAGGAGATCGTCATCGAAGGCGGCGGCGCCTCGATCAAGGGGTCGCTCGAGGTCGATGCCAACGGCGATCTCATGAACGCAAACTTCCCGACCTACGCGCCGTCCGACGGCGACAAGGCGTCGCTGAAGGTGGAGCGCAGCCAGGACGGCGTGGTCAAGGGCACCATGCGCGGCGACGTATTCGACGGCCGCGGCTTTCTGAAATCGGCGATCTCAGGCAATTCCAAGGACGATGCCAAGAGCAAGACGAAGAACGTCGATTTCGACATGGACGTGAAGCTCGGCGCCGTCATGGGTTTCAACGGCGAGGCGATGCGCAGCGTCGAGGCCAAGATGTCGCGGCGCAACGGTGCGGTCAAAGCCTTCACGCTGAGCGGCAGGATCGGAAAAGACACGCCTGTGGCCGCCGATTTGCGCGGCGGCCGCGCCCAGGGCAACCGCGAGGTGATCTATCTCCAGACCAGCGATGCCGGCAACTTCCTGCGCTTCACAGACACCACCAACAAGGTCTTCGGCGGCCAGATGGTGGTGGCCATGGAGCCGCCGACGTCGGAGCCTACGACGCGGGAAGGCCTGATCAACGTGCGCGACTTCTCGGTCAAGGGAATGGATCAACTCGATCGCGTCGCGGCGGGCGCTCCCAATGGCGCGCAGAGCGGCGTCGCCTTCACGGCGTTGCGCGCGGAGTTCACGCGGCAGAACGGCGCGCTCACGATCCGCGACGGCGTGGTCAAGGGGCCGATGATCGGCGCCACCATCGAGGGCTCGATCGACTTTCCCGGCAACCAGGTCTGCATGAGTGGCACCTTCGTGCCGATGTATGGCGTCAACAACATCTTCGGCCAGATCCCGTTGTTCGGCATCTTCCTCGGCGGCGGCAACAATGAGGGATTGATCGGCGTGACCTACGAGGTCGTCGGCACGCCGGCCGCGCCCGTGATGCGCGTCAATCCGATTTCGGCGATGGCGCCCGGCCTGTTCCGCAAGATCTTCGAATTCAACACCGGCAAGCAGAACTCGCCGTTCGAGGAATTCCCGTCGCAGTCGAGCGATGGCTCGACCGGAACGACGCGCCAGCTCTCGAGCGGCTGCACCCTCGCGCGGCGATAGCGGCGAGGCCACCCCTTCGCGTGTCCGAGAATGAATGCGGTGGTGGTTTGCGCGCGGCCATCCTTCGAGACGCCCGCTCCGCGGGCTCCTCAGGATGAGGTCCTGTTCCACGGATAAATCTTAGATCCTCATGGTGAGGAGCCCGCGGAGCTGGCGTCTCGAACCACGAGGCCCGTGCGCCGCCTTACGCCGCGCGCACGCCGGCCAGGAAGGTCCCGACTTCGCCGGAGAGCTGCTCGGCCTGCTTGGAGAGGTTTGACGCCGCGGCGAGCACCATGCCTGCGGCATTGCCGGTCTCGTTTGCTGCCGTGCTGACGCCGCCGATATTGGTGGTGACTTCCTGGGTCGCCTCCGCCGTCTGCGAGACGCTGCGGGCGATCTCGGCAGTGGCGGCGCCTTGCTCCTCGATCGCAGCGCCGATCGAGGTGGCGATCCGGCTGACCTCCTCGATGGTGGCGGTGATGCCGCCGATGGCGTCTACCGCTTCCTTGGTCGCGCCCTGGATCTGGGCGATCTTGTCGCCGATCTCGCGGGTGGCTTCCGCAGTCTGGCTCGCCAGCGACTTCACCTCGGAGGCGACGACGGCGAAGCCGCGGCCGGCCTCACCGGCGCGCGCGGCCTCGATGGTGGCGTTGAGCGCGAGCAGATTGGTCTGCGCCGCGATGCTGGAAATCAGCTCGGCGACATGCTCGATCTGCTGGGCGCCGTCCGAGAGGGCGCGCACGATGGTGTCGGTGCGGCGTGCGCTGTCCACGGCGCGGCCGGTGACCACGGCTGATTGCGCGACCTGACGGCTGATCTCCGTGATGGAGGAGGAGAGCTCCTCGGCGGCAGCCGCGACCGTCTGGACGCGCTGGCTGGCTTCGGTGGCGGCCGAGCCGACGACGGCGGCGCGGCGGTTGGTGCCTTCCGCGGTCGACGACATCGACTTGGCGGTGACCTCCAGCTCGCCGGAGCCCGAGGCCATCAGGCCGACGAGCTGGCCGACGGAGGCATCGAAGCGATCGGCAAGCGAGATCAGCGCGTCGCGCTTCTCCTGCTCGCTGCGGGTCTTGGTGGCGACCTGCTCGGCCTCCAGCTTGCGCGCCGTCAGCGCGGTCTGCCTGAGCACTTCGAGGGTCTCGGCCATGCGGCCGATCTCGTCGCCGCGACCGGTCTCCTCGACCGCCGCGTCGATGGCGCCTTCGGAAATGGCCTGCATGCGGTTCTTCTGGCGGTCGAGCGCGCCGAGCACGTCGCGGGCGATCAGCCAGGACAGCGTCGCCATCAGCAGCATCAGGCCGATGCCGATCGCCCCCAGTTCCAGCGTCAAGGCTCGCACGTCGGCGTCGATGTCGTCGACATAGAGGCCGTAGCTGATCGTCGCGTTCCAGGGCGCGAATTTGCGCGCGAACACGGTCTTGCGGACCGGCTCGGTCTGGCCGGGGCGGGGATAGAGATAGGAGGTCACGCCGCCCTGTGCGGTCTCAGCGCCGGCCTTGATAATGGCGTCGGCGATCAGGACGCCATTGGAGTCCTTCGCACCGGTGATCTTGCCTTCGAGCTGCTGGTTGGCGCCGTTGACGATGAGGGACGTATCGGCGTTATAGACCACCGGATAGCCTTGGCCGCCATTGAAGCTCATGCGGCGGCCGCGCTGGTGGAACTGGATTTTTGCTTCAGCCTGCGTCAGCTTGCCGGCGCCGACTTCCTCCTCAAGTGATTGGGCGAGGTTGTGGAGCATATCGACGGCGGTCCGCATCTGCTGGACGCGGTCCTCCAGCATGCGGCTCTTGCTGAGCACGGACGACACCCCGATGATGGCCGTGACCGTGAGAGCCGAAAGACAGACCATGCTGGCGAGCTTGGTGCGGATCTTGAGGTGGCTCAGCAGCTTCATCACAGCCTCGACGGAATGGTTATTGTTGCTCGCGTCGGTAGCATGAAATTCTTACCAATCATGAATGGACGCGTGCGACGAGCTGCCGCGCAAGCGGCGTCCGCAAGCTGCATGCGCAAACATCCATGCGGAAATGCGCCGCGTCGGCGCTTGGCAAGGCAACTCGGAGAAAGATTGTGTGGGTCTTTAGTCCCGACCGAATCCGGTGGGAGCGGACATGAACCGATTCGTCCACCGCCTCATCATGTCGATGCTGCTGGTCGCGGTCCTCGTTCTCGTCTGGAACGTGCTGGGCTCGCGCTGAGATGGCACCCGTAAATGTACGGGTGCCATCTCTTTATCCGCGAATCAATTGCTGCCACCTCAGCGCCGCGCGAACGCGCCGCCGGTCGTGCCGCTAGTCCTTGCCCATCGCCGCATCGGCGCTGACCGAGCCGCCGCCGGCTGCTGAGAGATAGAGGCAGGCGAAGCAGAACAGGATCGCCGCGGTGCCACCATTGAGCAGCGGCAGGAACACCGGCGTCTCGCCCTTGAACATGTGGCCCATGAAGTAGGCGAAAGCCATCTCACCCGACAGGATGAACGCCGCGAGGCGGGTGAACAGGCCGATCATCAGCAGCGCGCCAAGCACGAGCTCAAGCGTACCGGCTGCGTAGATGATCGGCGGGATGTTTGCGAAGTAGGGAAGCACCGGAAACTTGAACAGCTTCGCGATGCCGTACTGGAGCAACAGGAGTCCAGTGATGAAGCGAAACAGGCTCAAGAGAACCGGTTGAAAGCGAACGAGATAGGGAAAGTTCATTGGTTTGTGCCCTCCATCCAATGCTTGCGACTAGGACCGCATTCAGTTCTGCCCTGCAAGCCGCCCAAGGGCAATTTGCGCTGACATTTTTGTCATGTCGGACAAAACACCGCAGAAAGGACTTTCAGTCGCGCGCGATCCACATTTTTTTGCGGCTGTTCGCGTCGTGCCCATCCGTAATTTCCCGGTGACGCGAATGCGCTCAAGTTACCTTGAGGACACCTACCGCCGCAAGGCGGGCACGACCAGGAACGGGATCATCCCGAGCACCACGCTCGCAAGCGCGAAGGCGAGCAGCGCGTTGTAGCCATGGGTCGCGTCATGGATCAGGCCGCCGCTCCAGGAGCCGAAAGCCGAGCCGAGCCCGCTGCCGATCGAGATCGTGCCGTAGATGGTGCCGACACGCTTGCCCCCGAAGATTTTCATCGCGGTCGCCGTGATCAGCGGTCCACGTGAGCCCATCATGCTGCCGAAGCAGACCACGAATCCGGTGAGCAGGAGGAGATTGGCGGAGTATTGCAACAGCCACAGCAGGAAGATGCCGAGGATCGAGATTGCGTAGCTGAGCAGCACTGACGGCCGACGTCCGATCAGGCCGTCGAGCGCGGACACGCCGAGCATGCCGAACACCAGCACGACGCCGGAGAAGCCCCAGGCCGTCGCGGCCTGCAGCGGCGGAAAGCCGGCATCGATCAGATAGGCCACGATCTGGGCTGCGATCGCATACATGCCGACCGCAGTGAAGAAGAAGGTCGAGAACAGCGCCCAGAAGGCGTGATGGCGCATCGCGCTCGGAAGGGTCCAGCCGTGATCGACGAAATCCGGATCGGTCTTCTTCGCGATATGCGGCGAGCCCGAGGCGAACCGCCGCCATGGCAGCAGCATGAGCGGCACCAGCAGGCCGAGAGCGGCGAAGCCGAACAGCTGGTAGGTTTCGCGCCAGCCGAGACGATCGATCAAAAGCTGCGAAGCCGGCAGCAGCGCCAGTACGCCGCCACCCATCGCCGAGTAGACCACCGCCATCGCGGTCGGCAGCTTTGGGCCGAACCAGCGGCCCAGCAGGATCGAGTTCGGCACATTGCCGATGAAGGCGACGCCGACGCCGACGCAGAGTCCGATCGAGAGCTGGAACTGCCAGAGTGACTGCGCGTGGCTTGCGATCAGGAAAGCCGAGCCGAGCAGCAACAGGCCGAGTGCGTAGACGATGCGCGGTCCGGAATGATCGAACAGGCGCCCGACCAACGGCGCGGTCAGTCCGCTGACGAGCCAGGTCAGCGAATAGATCGAGACCACCTGGGCGCGATCCCAGCCAAAGTTTTCCGAGATCGGCTTCAGGAAGACGGTGAAGCTTTCGCTGAGGCCGCGGCCGAGCACGGCGAGTGTGAAGCAGAGCGCGAGCACCACGAGCGCGGTGCGCACGACGCCCTGCGGCGTCGCCGTGACGCGTTCCCTGGTCGCTTGCTTGGACTGTTCCTCTAGCGTGTTCTGGTCCATTGCCGATCAGGGAGCGCGCTTCAGCGCGCCCTGACAAGCAGCGAAAAGCTCATACGCCTATGCAGGCCTGAGCAGGATGTGCTTCTTCTTGCCGAACGACAGTTTGATCACGCCTTCCGGCGTCAAGTCGGCCGCCGACAACGCCATCTTTTCGTCGGTGACGGGCTCGTCATTGACGCGCAGGCCGCCGCCCTTGATCTGGCGCCGTGCTTCGCCGTTGGAGGCAACGAGACCCGCCTTGACGAAGGCGTTGAGCACGCCGAGGCCGGCGTCGAACTCGCCGCGCGGAATTTCCACGGTCGGCAGGCTCTCGGCCAGCGCGCCTTCCTCGAAGGTGCGGCGCGCGGTCTCGGCCGCCTCGTTCGCGGCCTCGCGGCCGTGCAGCAGCGCGGTTGCCTCGGTGGCGAGCACCTTCTTGGCCTCGTTGATCTCGGAGCCTCCGAGCGCCTCGAGCTTCCTGATCTCGCTCATCGGCAGCGTCGTGAACAGCTTGAGGAATTTGCCGACGTCGGCGTCTTCGGTGTTGCGCCAGTACTGCCAGAAATCATACGGCGAGAACTGGTCGGCGTTGAGCCAGACCGCGCCTTGCGCGGTCTTGCCCATCTTGGCGCCCGACGCGGTCGTCAGCAGCGGCGTCGTCAGCGCGTACAGTTGATGGGTGCCCATGCGACGGCCGAGATCGACGCCCATGATGATGTTGCCCCACTGGTCGGAGCCGCCCATCTGCAAGTTGCAGCCGGTCCGCCTGGCGAGCTCGACATAGTCGTAGGCCTGGCAGATCATGTAGTTGAACTCGATGAAGCTCATCTCCTGCTCGCGCTCGAGGCGGAGCCGCACCGAGTCCATGGTCAGCATGCGGTTGACCGAGAAGTGCCGGCCGACGTCGCGCAGCATCTCGATGTAGTTGAGCTTTGTCAGCCACTCGGCATTGTCGAGCATGATGGCGTCGCTCTTGCCCTCGCCATAGCGCAGCACTTTTGCGAACACACCACGGATAGATTCCTTGTTGGCCTCGATCTCGGCGACGGAGCGGATCGCACGCGTCTCGTCCTTGCCGGAGGGGTCGCCGACCATGGTGGTGCCGCCGCCCATCAGGGTGATCGGCTTGTTGCCGGACTGCTGCAGCCAGTGCAGCATCATCATGGTCAGGTAATTGCCGATGTGCAGCGAGCGGGCGGTGCAATCGTAGCCGACATAACCGGTCACCTCGCCCTTGGCGGCGAGTGCGTCCAGCCCCTCGAAATCGGAGCACTGATGGACGAATCCACGTTCCTGCAGCGTGTTGAGGAAATCCGATTTGAATGCAGTCATTTGTCGGCGCGCCTGACAATTCTTGGTTTACTGTTTTGGGAGCAATTTAAGGGTCTTCTATGGGAACTCGATTGCTGCCCGCCACTTTGGCCTGTGGCATTATAAGATGTGTCCCTCTGGCACAAGATCGGCATGCCGGAAGGGTCTCTTGAGGACGCTGATCCATGATGTTGACGGCACTCGGTTTGATGAGCGGCACCTCGCTGGACGGGGTGGATGTCGCGCTGATCGAAACCGACGGAAAGCAGGTGAAGGCATTCGGGCCGTCCGGCTACCGGCCCTATAGCCCGGCGGAGCGCAACCTGCTGCGGCAGGCGCTGAGCGAGGCGGTGCACCTGCCGCAGCGCGACGCCCGGCCGGGGATCTTGGCCGAGGCCGAGCGCGCGGTGACCCAGGCGCATGCTGAGGCGGTGGCCGCCTTCATCGCCCAGAACCGGATGAAACCGGAAGACATCGACATCGTCGGCTTTCACGGCCAGACCGTGCTGCACCGCCCCGAGAAGCGACTGACCGTGCAGATCGGCGATGCGCCGGCGCTGGCCAAGGCGATCCATATCCCGGTGATGTATGATTTCCGCGCCGCCGACGTCGAGGCCGGCGGGCAGGGCGCGCCATTCGTGCCGGTTTATCACCGCGCGCTCGTCCATTCGCTGGAGCGCGAAGGGCCGATCGTTGTGGTCAATATCGGCGGCGTCTCCAACATCACCTATATCGACGGCAACGACACGCTGATTGCCTGCGACACAGGCCCTGGCAACGCGCTGCTCGACGATTTCATGTATCGCACCATGAACCAGGCGTTCGACGCGGACGGAAAGTTCGCGGCCCTCGGCAAGGCGGACGAAGCCTGGATCGCACGGGCGCTGGAGTTGCCGTTCTTCGCAAACCCGCCGCCGAAATCGCTCGACCGCAACGACTTTGCTGCCCTCAAGCTGGGCGATATCGCGCCGGCCGACGGCGCCGCGACGCTCACCGCCTTCACCGCGGCGGCCATCGCCCGCATCATCCCGCTGCTGCCACGCAGGCCGCGAAGCTGGATCGTCTGCGGCGGCGGCGCCCGCAACCGGACCATGCTCCAGATGCTGCGGGAGCGCGTGGGGTCCGCCACTGTCGAGGCCGCCGAGACGGTCGGCTGGGCCTCCGACGCCATCGAGGCGCAGGCCTTTGGCTTCTTGGCTGCCCGCGGCCTAAAGGGCCTGCCGCTGTCGTATCCCGCTACCACGGGCGTGCCAATGCCAATGACGGGCGGGGTGATCGCGCGACCGTGAGGTGATCCTACAGCGATACCGGTCGATGCAAATGCATCGAACTTGACGAGTGCATGCAAATGCATCTATATTGGATGCAGTTGCATCCAACCGCCGGGATCGTTGCCATGACCGCTTCCCTCAAACTGATTAGCCACAAGCTCTGCCCATACGTGCAACGCGCGGTGATCGCGCTCAAGGAGAAGGGCGTTTCGTTCGAGCGGGTCGACATCGATCTCGCGAACAAGCCCGACTGGTTTCTCAAACTGTCTCCGCTCGGCAAGGTGCCGGTGCTGATCGTCTCGACCGACAAGGGCGAGGTCGCATTGTTCGAGAGCAACGTGATCTGCGAATACATCGAGGAGACGCAAGGCGGCCGAAAACTGCATCCGACTGATGCGCTCGAGCGTGCCGAGCATCGCGCCTGGATGGAGTTCGGCTCAGCGATTCTCGGCGATCTCTGGGGGCTGGAGACCACGACCGACCCGGCGACCTTCGAGAGCAAGCGTCAGGCGCTTGCGGCGAAATTCGCGCGTGTCGAAGCAGCGCTCGTGGCGGGGCCTTATTTCTCAGGCGAGGCGTTCAGCCTGGTCGACGCGGTGTTCGCGCCAGTGTTCCGCTATTTCGATCTGTTCGATGAACTGACCGAGCATGGAATCTTCAGGGATTTGCCAAAGGTGCAGGCGTGGCGGGCCGAACTGGCGAAGCGCCCCAGTGTGCGCTCGGCGGTCGACTCAAATTATCCGGAATTACTCCGCGCCTTCCTCGTGCGCCACGACGCGCATCTGCTCAAGCTTGCGGCCTGAGCCCAAGCCGATGTCCCAATCCATGGCCTGGCTGATGCTGGTGATCGCCGGCGCACTTGATGTCGGTTGGGCGATCTCGATGAAATATGCGGAAGGCTATACGCGCACCGGCTGGAGCGTCGTTTCGCTCGTGCTGCTCGTAGCCTTCGTTGTCCTGCTCGGGCGTGCCTTGAAGGTGCTCGAGGTCGGCGTCGCCTATTCGGTGTGGACCGGGATTGGCGCCGCCGGCACCTTCATCATGGGCGTCGTGCTGTTCGGCGAGACCTTGAGCGCGATGAAGCTTGCGGGCATCGCGCTCGTCTTGATGGGAATCGTCGCGCTCAAGCTGGCTTGAGCGGTGCCCCTTTAGCGCACGTTGGCGAGGCGCATGTCGAGATAGGCGGTGATGGTTTCCATCAGCGGCTCGAGCTTGGCGTCGAAGAAATGATTGGCGCCAGGGATGACCTGCTGGTCGATCACGATTCCCTTTTGCGTCTTCAGCTTCTCGACCAGCGTGTTCACGTCCTTGGGCGGCACTACCGCATCCTTCTCGCCATGCACGATCAGGCCGGAGGACGGGCAGGGCGCGAGGAACGAGAAGTCGTAGAGGTTGGCGGGCGGCGCGATCGAGATGAAGCCCTCGACCTCCGGACGGCGCATCAGCAGCTGCATGCCGATCCAGGCGCCGAAGGAGAAGCCGGCAACCCAGCAGGCGCGCGCTTCGGGATTGATGGTCTGCGCCCAGTCGAGCGCCGCGGCCGCGTCCGACAATTCGCCGGTGCCGTGGTCGAACGAGCCCTGGCTGCGGCCGACGCCGCGGAAATTGAATCGCAGCACCGAGAAGCCACGATGCGCGAACGCATAGTAGCACTGGTAGATGATCTGGTGATTCATCGTGCCGTGGAACTGCGGATGCGGATGCAGGACCATCGCGATCGGCGCGTTCTTCTGCTTGGCCGGATGGTAGCGGCCTTCGAGACGGCCGGCGGGGCCGGTGAAAATAACTTCAGGCATGATGATCTCTTGATTGATCCCTTGAAGACGCTCTTCAACAATCAACCGATTGTGCGGATTTCATCGGCTGCTGGGCCGATCAATCCGCGAATGGAAGGGTGGAGCGGCGCCCTCGGATGATGCGCGAGCGGCGCGCGGCGAACTGACGCGCGCGTTCTAACATGAGGCGAGGGTCAAAAAGCAAGCATCTTGAACATCCCGCAATCGGCTCAAGACCTTAGCGTGTCATGGCCGTCATCGCGCGAAGGCGATTGGGAATCGAGATTGCCAAGCGCTGCCCGGGGGCCCATGTCGGGTACCAGTGCGTAAGAAGCAGCCTGATCCGGATGGTAATATAATACGTCATGCCGAGCCGTGTTTATCTCGACTGGAACGCGACCACGCCGCTTCGCCCTGAGGCGCGAAGCGCAATGCTCGCAGCCTACGAGCTGATCGGCAATCCGTCCTCGGTTCACGCCGAGGGGCGCGAGGCGCGTCGGCTTATTGAGGAGGCACGGACCACGCTTGCGATGGCTGTGGGAGCGCTGCCGCGGAACGTCGTCTTCACCTCCACGGGAACCGAAGCCAACGCGCTGGCGCTGTCACCGGGGCTTCGGGGGCCGTCTGGGGGGCCTGTCGAGCGGCTTCTGGTCTCGGCCGTCGAGCATGCTTCGGTACTGGCAGGCGGTCGGTTCCCGGCAGATGAGATCGGTCAGATCAGGGTCACGCGTTCCGGTGTGATCGACCTCGATCATTTGAAGGCGCTGCTCAGCGAGGGGCCGCCGGCGTTGGTTTCCGTCATGGCCGCCAACAACGAGACGGGCGCACTGCAGCCGGTCACTGACGTCGCGGGAATCGTTCACGGGGCCGGCGGCCTCCTGCACGTCGATGCAATCCAGGCGCTTGGAAAAATCCCCTTCGATATCAGGGTGATCGGCGCGGACCTTGCGACCTTTTCTGCGCACAAGATCGGCGGCCCCAAGGGGATCGGCGCACTGGTCGTGGCCGAGGGCGTGGCCGGACTTGAGCCGGTGCTGCGGGGCGGCGGGCAGGAGCTGAACCGGCGCGCCGGAACCGAGAATGTCGCCGGCATTGCCGGCTTCGGGGCATCCGTGCGGGTTGCCCTTCAGGCTTTGCCGGAGGATGCGGAACGGATGGTAACCCTCAGAGATCGCTTGGAAAATGGCATTTGCTCCATGGCCGGCGCAACGGTCTTCTCAGGTGACGTCAGGCGGTTGCCTAATACCTTTCTTTTCACGGCTCCTGGCTTGAAAGCCGAGACCGCCGTGATCGGCTTCGACCTCGAAGGCGTCGCCGTGTCTTCAGGCTCCGCCTGTTCCTCGGGTAAGGTGCAGCCGTCCCACGTGCTGTCGGCGATGGGGTATGATCCCACCGTCGCGCAGGGAGCGGTGCGTCTCAGTCTGGGCTGGTCCACGGAGCCGGATGACATCAACAGGGCGTTAGAGGCTTGGCGAAAGCTCGGTAATACCCTACTTAAGGGATAAGCGATGAAACACGGCTTGAACGGTTCTAAGCGCGTGCGTCCCGCCAAGAAACATCGTAATAGTCGTCCGAGTTTGATGATCCACCGCGGTCCTTGAAACCGCGAGCGGAGGATAGAATGCCAGCCGTGCAAGAGACGGTCGAGCGCGTGAAGCGCATCGACGTCGATCAGTATCGTTATGGGTTTGAGACCCTGATCGAGTCCGACAAGGCCCCCAAGGGGCTGTCGGAAGAGACCGTCAAGTTCATCTCCGAGAAGAAGAACGAACCCGCCTGGATGCTCCAGTGGCGGCTCGAAGCCTATCGGCGTTGGCTGACCATGACCGAGCCGACCTGGGCCCGCGTCGACTATCCCAAGATCGACTTCCAGGACCTCTATTACTATTCGGCGCCGAAGCCGAAGAAGACGATCACCTCGCTCGACGAGATCGATCCGGAGATCCTCAAGACCTACGAAAAGCTCGGCATCCCCTTGCGGGAAGTCGCCATGCTCGAAGGCGTCGAGCCCAAGCCCGGCGAGCAGGATCCCAACAGGCGCAAGATCGCGGTCGACGCTGTCTTCGATTCGGTCTCGGTTGCGACCACCTTCCAGGCAGAGCTGAAGAAGGCCGGCGTGATCTTCATGCCGATCTCGGAAGCGATCCGCGAGCATCCCGAACTGGTGCAGAAATATCTGGGATCCGTGGTGCCGACGTCGGACAATTTCTATGCGACGCTGAACTCGGCGGTGTTCTCGGACGGCTCGTTCGTCTACGTGCCGCCGGGCGTGCGCTGCCCGATGGAGCTGTCCACCTACTTCCGCATCAACGAGCGCAACACCGGCCAGTTCGAGCGCACGCTGATCATCGCGGACAAGGGCTCCTACGTCTCGTACCTCGAAGGCTGCACCGCGCCGCAGCGCGACGAGAACCAGCTGCACGCGGCCGTGGTCGAGCTCGTCACGCACGACGACGCCGAGATCAAATATTCGACGGTGCAGAACTGGTACCCGGGCAATTCGGAAGGCAAGGGCGGCATCTACAATTTCGTCACCAAGCGTGGTGACTGCCGCGGCAACAATTCCAAGATCTCCTGGACCCAGGTCGAGACCGGTTCGGCGATCACCTGGAAGTATCCGAGCTGCATCCTGCGCGGCGACAATTCGCGTGGTGAATTCTACTCGATCGCGATCTCGAACGGCTATCAGCAGGTCGACTCGGGCACCAAGATGATCCATCTCGGCAAGAACACGTCGAGCCGCATCATCTCCAAGGGCATTGCGGCCGGCAGGTCGCAGAACACCTATCGCGGGCTCGTCACGGCGCATCGCAAGGCGACCGGCGCCCGCAACTTCACCGCCTGCGATTCGCTGTTGATCGGCGACAAATGCGGCGCGCACACCGTGCCCTACATCGAAGCCAAGAACTCGTCGGCGACGTTCGAGCACGAGGCCACCACGTCGAAGATCTCCGAAGACGTGCTGTTCTACTGCATCCAGCGCGGCCTCACGCAGGAGGAGGCGGTCGGCCTCGTCGTCAACGGCTTCGTCAAGGACGTGCTGCAGCAACTGCCGATGGAGTTCGCGGTGGAAGCGCAGAAGCTGATTTCGATCTCGCTGGAAGGATCGGTCGGCTAGCGCCGGCCCTCGCGGCGCGCGTTGCGCGCCCCATGCATCATTTGAATAAACTGGACACCAAGATGGCTTTGCTTGAAGTGAAAGACCTCAAGGTTCGTGTCGAGGAGCGTGAGATCCTCCACGGGCTGACGCTGACCGTGAACGAGGGCGAGATCCACGCGATCATGGGGCCGAACGGCTCCGGCAAGTCGACGCTGTCCCACGTCATCGCCGGCAAGCCGGGTTACGAGGTCACTGACGGCGAGATCCTGTTCAAGGGCGAAGACCTGTTCGCGATGGCCCCGAACGAGCGCGCGGCCAAGGGCGTGTTCCTGGCGTTCCAGTATCCGGTCGAGATTCCCGGCGTCTCCACCATGAATTTCTTGCGCACCGCGCTGAACGCGCAGCGCAAGGCGCGCGGCGAGAGCGAATATTCGACGCCGGACTTTTTGAAGAAAGTCCGCGACGTCTCGAAATCGTTGAACATCCCGCAGGACATGCTCAAGCGCGGCGTCAATGTCGGCTTCTCCGGCGGCGAGAAGAAGCGCAATGAGGTGCTGCAGATGGCGCTGTTCGAACCCAGCCTGTGCATCCTCGACGAGATGGATTCCGGCCTCGACATCGACGCGCTGCGCATCGCAGCCGACGGCGTCAACGCGCTGCATTCGCCCAAGCGCGCGATGGTTGTCATCACCCACTATCAGCGGCTGCTGAACTACATCGTGCCTGACGTCGTGCACGTGATGTCAAAAGGCCGTGTCGTGAAGAGCGGTGCCAAGGACCTGGCGCTGGAGCTGGAGTCGTCCGGCTACGCCCAGTACGAGGACGCGTAAGGAATTTTGCGATGAACGTTGCTGTGGCAAAGACCGGAAACGGCCGCGCGGTGAGCGATCTGTTCGCCAGCGCCGAAGGCCGTCTGCCGGGTTCGCCTTCCGTGATCGCTGTGCGCCGCGAGGCGTTCGAGACCTATGAGCGTCTCGGCCTGCCGCACCGCCGGATCGAGGAATGGAAATACACCGATCTGCGCGCGCTGGTCGGCGAGGTGTTGCCGCTGGCGGCTGCGCCCAATGCGGCTGCGTTGAAGCGCGCTGCGGAGGCGGTGAAGGCGCACGCGATTGGAGGCGCCCCCAAGCTGGTGCTGGTCGACGGCGTGTTCGCGGCCGATTTGTCGGACCTGAAGGAACTCGGCTCCGAGGTGAGCGTCAAGACGCTGCGTGAGGTGCTGGAGAACAAGGCCAATCCCGCCGCTGCCGATCTCCTGCAGACCATTTCAAGCGACGCCGTGATCTCGCTCAATGCGGCGATGGCGACTGACGGCGTGGTGATCTCGGTCGCTGATGGCGCGCAGCCGTCCGCCCCCGTCCAACTTATTCATGTCGCGACCGCATCTTCGGCCTCATCGTTCACGCGCTCGCATCTGCGTATCGGCAAGGGCGCCCGGGCGACGATCATTGAAAGCTTCGTCGCGGCTGGAAAGACGAGCGCCTACCAGGTCAACGACGCGGTGATCCTCTGGGTCGGCGACAACGCCGATGTCGCTCATATCCGCCTGATGGACGATTCGCCGGATGCGGTGAACATCACCTCGCAGTTCGTCACGGTCGGTGCGAACACGAAGCTCAATTTCTTCAACATGACCACCGGTGCTGCGGTCAGCCGCCTGCAAGGCTTCATCACGCTGGCGGGCGAAGGCAGCGAGCTTTCCGTCAACGGCGTGAACCTGTTGCAGAAGACCGAACATGGCGATACGACGTTGGTCGTCGACCATGCCGTGCCGAACTGCGTCAGTCGGGAAGTTTTCCGCGCCGTGATCGACGACCGCGCCCATTCGGTGTTCCAGGGCCGCATCATCGTTCGGCCCGATGCACAGAAGACCGACGGCAAGATGATGATCCGTGCGCTGCTGCTCTCGGACGAGGCGGAAGCCGACAACAAGCCCGAACTCGAGATCTTCGCTGACGACGTCTCCTGCGGCCATGGCGCCACCGCCGGCGCGCTCGACGACAGTCTGCTGTTCTATCTGAAGGCGCGCGGCCTGCCCGAGAAGCAGGCCCAGGCGCTGCTGATCCAGGCCTTCGTGGGCGAGGCGATCGAGCAGATCGCCGACGATGATCTGCGCGAGCACGTGATCGGGATTGCCGAGCGCTGGCTGGAGCGGCGCCAATGAGCACGCATCCGGCAGTCAAGAACGGCTCTTACGACGTCGCGCGCGTGCGCCAGGATTTTCCGGCGCTGGCCATGCAGATCTATGGCAAGCCGCTGGTCTATCTCGATAACGCGGCTTCCGCGCAGAAGCCGAGTGCCGTGCTCGATCGCATGACGCAGGCCTACACCTCCGAATACGCCAACGTGCACCGCGGCCTGCATTACCTCGCCAACGCCGCGACCGAAGCCTATGAGGGCGGCCGCACCAAGGTGGCGCAGTTCATCAACGCTGCCCGGACCGAGGAAGTGATCTTCACCCGCAATGCGACCGAGGCAATCAATCTCGTCGCCTCGTCCTGGGGTGAACCGAACATCAAAGAAGGCGACGAGATCGTCATCTCGATCATGGAGCACCACTCCAACATCGTGCCCTGGCATTTCCTCAGGGAACGCCATGGTGCCGTGATCAAATGGGCGCCCGTCGACGACGAGGGCAATTTCCTCATCGAGGAATTCGAGAAGCTGCTGACATCGAAGACCAAGCTGGTCGCGATCACGCAGATGTCGAATGCGCTCGGCACCATCGTCCCGGTCAAGGACGTCGTGAAGATCGCGCACGCCCGCGGCATCCCCGTGCTGGTCGACGGCAGCCAGGGCGCCGTGCATCTGCCCGTCGACGTCCAGGACCTTGGCTGCGACTTCTACGTCTTCACCGGCCATAAAGTCTACGGTCCGACCGGCATCGGCGTGCTCTGGGCCAAGTACGACCACCTCGTCGCGATGCGCCCGTTCAACGGCGGCGGCGAGATGATCCGCGAGGTCTCGCGCGACATCGTCACCTACGGCGATCCCCCGCACAAATTCGAGGCCGGCACGCCGGCGATCGTCGAGGCGGTCGGGCTTGGCGCCGCCATCGACTACGTCAATTCGATCGGCAAGGAGCGTATCGCCGCGCACGAGCACGATCTCGTCACCTACGCCCAGGACAAGCTGCGCGAGATCAACTCGCTGCGGCTGATCGGCACGGCGCGGGGCAAGGGCCCGGTGATCTCTTTTGAGCTCAAGGGCGCCCACGCCCATGACGTCGCCACCGTGATCGACCGCCAGGGCATCGCGGTGCGCGCCGGCACCCATTGCGTGATGCCGCTTTTAGAGCGGTTCAACGTCACAGCCACATGCCGGGCGTCGTTCGGCATGTATAATACGCGGGAAGAAGTCGATCATCTGGCACAGGCGCTGCTGAAAGCGCGGGATTTGTTCGCATGAGTGACACGGCAGAAATCAAAGCCAATCCGATGGAAACCCAGTCGGCGCTGCCGCCTGAGGAGACCGAGCGTCTCACCACCGAGATCATCGCCGGGCTCAAGACCGTGTTCGACCCGGAAATCCCGGCCGATATCTACGAGCTCGGCCTGATCTACAAGGTCGAGATCAAGGACGATCGCTCGGTCGACGTGCAAATGACCCTGACGACGCCGAATTGTCCGGCCGCCGGCGAGCTTCCGACGATGGTCGAGAACGCGGTTGCCAGCGTCCCCGGCGTCGGCGTGGTCGACGTCAAGGTGGTCTGGGAGCCGGCCTGGACGCCGGAACGCATGAGCGACGAGGCCCGCCTCGTGCTCAACATGTGGTGACGCGTAATCTTGGCTTTAGATACTCGTTAGATCCTTGTTGGATCCTTGGCATTGAATTCGCTCGGCAACGGACCACATTATTGACATGACACAGATATCGTCGGGCTCGACACCAGCATCCACTCCAAAGCCGCGGCGGCCCCGCCCGCAGGTGATGCGGCTGACGGACGCTGCTGCCCAGCGCATCAGCGAGCTGACCCAGCGGGCCGATTCCGAGATCGTGGGCCTGCGCGTCGGCGTCAAGAACGGCGGCTGTGCCGGTCAGTCCTACACCGTCGAATACGCCCATGATGTCCGCCCGACCGACGAGGTCGTCGAGGACAAGGGCGTCAAGATCCTGGTCGATCCGAAGGCTGTGCTGTTCCTGCTCGGCACCGAGATGGACTACAAGGCCGACAAGATGCAGGCCCAGTTCGTCTTCAACAACCCCAACCAGATCTCCGCCTGCGGCTGCGGTGAGTCGGTCGAGCTGCGCCCGGCGCAGATCGACGGGTAGTTTTTCCGTCATTGCGAGGAGCACTTGCGACGAAGCAATCCAGACTGTCTCCGCGTCGACAGCCTGGATTGCTTCGCTTCGCTCGCAATGACGGCGGTGGTATGAACGCGCTGGGCTGCTCGCCCCGGGAATCCTGCCATGGACCGCGAATTCCTGATCGACCTGTTCGCCGATTTCGGCCCCGTCGCCATCCGGAAAATGTTCTCCGGCTACGGCATCTCCGCCGACGGCGTCAACTTCGCGCTGTCTCTGCGCGCCGGCCTATTCTTTCGCGCCGACGAGATGACCATCCCGGACTTTGAAGCGGAAGGCTCGAAGCCGTTCCAATACTCGACCCGCGCCAAGACCGTGGTGGTGAACTCCTATTGGGAGCTGCCGGCCCGCCTGTTCGACGATTCCGCGGAACTCGCGCAATGGGCGAGGGCCGCGCTCGCCGCCGCCCAGCGCGCCAAGGTGAAGAAGCGGCCCAAGGCCAAGAAGACACCGAAGAAGGCGGCGAACAAGCCGGCCAAGAAGGTCGCCAAGCCTGCGAAAGCGCCGAAGAAAGTCGGCAAGAAGAGCCCGGCCCGCAAGCGCGCCACGCGAAGGGCTTGAGGTTCAATCCACGGCCTTGGTCAGACCAACCCGCATGTCCTTGGCAGTGAAGACGCAGGTGCCGTCGGCAAGCACGCGACCGTCGGCAATTCCGAGCACCAGCTTGCCGCGCCGGACCATCCGCATGGCGACCTCGTAGCGCACGCATCGTGTGTCCGGTGTAACCTCGCCCGTGCACGCGACCTCGCCGACGCCGATCGCGCGGCCCTTGCCCGGCGAGCCCGACCATCCCAGCCAGTAGCCGACCATCTGCCACATGGCATCCAGCCCCAGAGACGCTGGCATCGTGGCATCGCCGCGATAGTGGCAATCGAAGAACCAATGGCCCGGCGCGATGTCGAGCTCGCCGACGATATGGCCCTTGCCGAACTCGCCGCCGTCCAGGCTGATCTCCGTGATGCGATCCATCATCAGCATCGGCGGCGCCGGCAATTGCGCATTGCCCGGGCCGAAATAGCCGCCCTCGCTCGATCTCAGCAGGTCGTCCCTGGTGTAGGACGGTTGCGGCGTGTGAAAATCATGCGGGTTGGGCAAGACGACAAGTCCTCCGGATGCGCGCAGTCGGACGCCTCAAGACGGCGAGGGAGATGTCGTTCGTCAGGCCAGAATGTCAAGCGCAGGTGGCGGCGCGCAGCTTCGGCGTCACGCCACCCGGTTGTGCGTCTCGACCGCGAATTCCGGATCGGCCTCGCAGATCACGCGGTTGCGGCCGTTGCGTTTGGCGGCGTAGAGGCAGGCATCCGCGCGTTCGATCAGCGCGTCGGTGTCGTCGCCCTGCTTGAGCATGGAGACGCCGACGGAGATGGTGACGCGGCCGAGGATTTCGCCGGTGGACTTCTTTTTCAGTTCCTTGGCCATCACCGCGCGGCGGATGTGATCGGCCACCGTGAGGGCCTGGCGCAGCGCGGTGTTGGGCAGCACGACCGCGAATTCCTCGCCGCCATAGCGCGCGGTGATGTCCTGGCCCTTGATGGTCTGCTTCAGCGACAGGCCGACCAGCCGCAGCACCTGGTCGCCTGTGAGATGGCCGTAGGAATCGTTGAACGACTTGAAATGATCGATGTCGACCAGCAGCAGCGACAGCGGCTCGCCGGAGGCGAGCGCGCCTTGCACGGCCATGTCGATCATGCGATCGAAATATTTGCGGTTGCCGAGCCCCGTCAGCGGATCGGTCAGGCTCTCGGCGCGGATCGCCTCCAGGCTCTGCTGGAGGTTGCTGATCTCGCTCTTCGACAGCGTCAGCCGGTCTTCCAGCGCTTTGTTGGTCTCGCGCATCTCGCTGGTCGAATGCAGCAGCGTCTCGACGATCGACTTGAGCTGCTCGCGGCTCTCGGCCGATGAGAGCTTTTCGGTCGCGCCCGACAGGCTGGCATCGTAGGAGCCGGTCATCCCGAGCGCGTCACCGAGTACCTTCATCACGTCGTCGATCTCGCCGATGACGCGCGCGCCGACCTTGTCGATGCGGTCGGTGGTCTTGATGTGGGAGAGGTAGGTCTCGTAGATCTGATCGAGATCGGCTTCGGTCAGCTTGCCGCTCCGCGCCAGTGTCTCGTTGATGATCTTGTTGAGCGGGGCGTTGTAGCCGGTGGCGTAGACGAACCAGATCTCGTAATTGCGGGGAATTGCCGTCTGTCGTAGCGATCGGATCTGACCGAGCGCTACCTCGGCGAACGCCATCGTGCGTTCGTGTTCGTCGAGCACCTTGACCACGGAACATACCCCACAGCGATCGGCGTGCCGTCGACCGCAGCAATACTTAAATTATGTTCGTAGGCTAACGGACGATCGTGAACGCCCCGTAAATATACGTCCACGAATACGTCCAAAAAAGTGCGCGCAGCTTTATTTCAACCAAAGCCGGGCGCACATCGGGCTTCAGGCGCCGGCTGGGGAGCGAACCGGACGCAGCAGAAAGGCCGGCAGATGCGAGTGGTCGCCCGGCTCGCTGTCGGCCTCGCGTTGGCGGCGCGGCTCGGGACGGCCGATCGACGGCACATGCGACGGATTGGCCTGCTGGCGCGCACCGTCACGCGGCTCGGATGATGGCTTGGCTTCGCGCGGAGGCCTGGCTTCACGCGAAGGTCTGGCTTCACGCGAAGATCTGGCTTCACGTGGAGGCCTGGCCTCGCGCGCGGGCCGTGCTTCGGAAGCGGGCCTTGCTTCGGAAGCCAACCTTGCCTCGGGAGCGGACCGTGCTTCGGCTGAAGGCTGTGCCTCGCCACGCGCTTCGCGCGGCTCCTGGCTGCGCTCACGATCGCGACCGCGTTGCGGCTTGCCGCGTCCGCCGCGTGAACGTTCACGGCCGCGCTGCTCGCGCGGACGCTCGCTCGCATCGGAAGCATCGGTGCGGACTTCGAAATCGCCTTCGGCGCGCGGAATGCTCTGGCCGATCAGCTTCTCGATCGCCACCATCGACTTCTGGTCGGGCGGCGTGACGAGCGAGATCGCCATGCCGGACCGGCCTGCGCGACCGGTGCGGCCGACGCGGTGGACATAGTCGTCGGGATGGTGGGGAACGTCGAAATTGAAGACGTGGCTGACCTCGGGGATGTCGAGGCCGCGGGCGGCGACGTCGGACGCGACCAGCAGCGGCAGCTCGCCCTTGCGGAACTGTTCGAGCGCCGCCGTGCGGGCCGACTGATCCATGTCGCCGTGCAGCGCGCCGACGCTGAAGCCGTGCTTTTGCAGCGATTTGTGAACGACGGCGACATCGCGCTTGCGATTGCAGAAGATGATCGCGTTCTGGAGATCCTTGGCCTCGCGGAGCAGTCGGCGAAGCAGCTCGCGCTTCTCGTGCGCCTCGCGCCCGGCCGGGACCTGACACTGCGTAACGGTGACAGCGGTGGTGGCGGGCTTCGATACCTCGATCTTCTGCGGATTGTGCAGGAAGGTCTCGGTGATGCGCCGGATCTCCGGCGGCATGGTCGCGGTGAAGAACAGGGTCTGCCGCGTGAACGGGACGAGCTTGCAGACGCGCTCGATGTCGGGAATGAAGCCCATGTCCAGCATGCGGTCGGCTTCGTCGATGACGAGCAGCTCGACGCCGGTGAGCAGCAGGCCGCCGCGCTCCGTGTGGTCGAGCAGGCGGCCGGGAGTGGCGATCAGCACATCGACACCGCGCGTCAGCTTGGCATCCTGGTCGCCGAAGGAAACGCCGCCGATCAGGAGGGCGACGTTGAGTTTCTGGCCCACGCCGTAACGGTCGAAGTTTTCCTTCACCTGCGCCGCGAGTTCGCGGGTCGGCTCAAGGATCAGCGTGCGCGGCATGCGCGCCCGGGCGCGGCCCTTTTCGAGAATGGTGAGCATCGGCAGCACGAAGGCCGCGGTCTTGCCGGTGCCGGTCTGGGCGATGCCGAGAACGTCCTTGCGAGCGAGGACGTGAGGGATCGCCTGTTCCTGAATGGGGGTGGGGGTGGTGTAACCGGTGGCCGCCACTGCGGCGAGGACTTTTTCGGATAGTCCGAGATGGGTAAAAGACATTGAGCCTCTGGTCGAAACCGCCGTTCGGATTCGAGGGTAATAAGGCTGTCGCGTTCCACCCCAAAACGGCGCGCTCTCAAAGAAGCTGGGGGTGCTGACTCACGCGAACAAAGCGCCAAGCTCAGGAATCGCTCTTCGATACCGAGCCGCGTCGACCCGGAACATAGGCGGGAATCGGCCAAAGTCAATGGAGCAGCCGCGGGAAGACCCTAAAAAACCTGAGGTTTTCGCTCAAATAGCGGGCGAGGCTGCGGTTTTCGGGCCAATCCAGCGGTCGGCCGGAGCTGCCCAAACGTCGGCTAACGCCCTTCCGGACCCTGGGCGCGGAAGTCGCCGGGGGCCATCCCATAGGCGGCGTTGAAGACCCTGTAATAGGTCGCGAGGCTGTCGAAGCCGCAGGCGGTCGCGATGTCGGCGATCAGCCGGTCCGGGGCTTCGCGCATTAGGCGGCGGCTCTGGTTCAGGCGTTCCTCCGTCACGGTTTGCGAAAAACTCTTGGCTGCGCCTTCGAACAGCATGTGCAGGTGACGGACCGACACGCCGAGACGGTCGGCCACCATCGTTGGCGCCATATCCGGGTCTTGCAGGTGACGCGCGATCAGGCGCCGTGCCAGCGAGAGCCGGGCGATCCGCAGCGCGGCCTGCCCGAGGCGGCTGCCGGGCCGCAGGATGCCGCGCTCGATCAGTGCCAGATGGGCTAAAGCCTGGACGAGGGGGGCGGCATCGGCGGCGCCGTCATCACCCGCGGCAACCGTACCGAGATCGGCAAAGCAGGCGTCGAGCAGGGGCGCCAGGGTGGAATCGTCGAACGTCCGGGGCGCAAGCTCGCGCACGCGCTTGTCCTGCGTGGAGAGGCCGCTCACGGGAATCTTCAGGATCCGCAGGTGGAAGCCTCCCGCGCCCAGCGGCGCGGCGCGATAGGGCTGGTCGGTATGGCTGGTGGCGAAGCTGCCATTGGCGATCGTGAAGTCGCTGCCGCGCATGCCGCCGAACCAGGCGCCGCTGCCGAGCTGCTGATAGATGCAGAGGCTGTCGCCCGGCGCGTCAGCGATGTCGGTCATGCTGCGCTCGACCGTGTAATGCGAAGCCTTCAGCTCGACGAGGCCGGCTCCGCCAAGCTGACACAGCGAGAATTCGCCGAAGAAGTCCGCGCGGCGTTCGCGCTCGAGTTCGGCGGTGACGCCGAACAGGCCCTTGGCGCGCACCTCGCGCCAAAAGTCGAAGCGGTCGTGCGGCTCGACCTCGTCGGTGCACCAGCGATACACGGCGTCCCCTCGCTTCCAGCGGAATTGCCCACAAGAATTGACCGAGAAAAAGCAAATTCCGGTGGCATCTACCATAGGCTAGACGACAGACCTGAGTCCTCAGGGCTGTTGAACCAGCGCTATGGCTGGGCCGACTATCACATCAACGACGCGGTTCCCATGAACCGCTGTTCGAAGGAACCGGCGTGGGCCGTTCTTGAGGGATTTTCGATGACACGTCGGCTTTTCAGAGTACTGGCAGCGCTTGGCCTCGCGGCCGGCCTCAGCGGTTTCGCGCTTCCCGCCTGTGCCGAGAAGCGCGTCGCGCTCGTCGTCGGCAACAACGACTACAGGAACGTTCCGAAGCTGCTCAAGGCGGTCAACGACGCCCGCACCATGGGCGATACGCTGAAGCAGCTCGGATTCTCGGTGATGGTCGCCGAAAACCAGAGCCGGCAGCAGTTTTCGGAGACGCTGCTCGCGTTCGATCGGACGATCGAGCCCGGCGACACCGCATTCTTCTTCTATGCCGGCCACGGCTTCGAAATCGCAGGCCAGAACTATCTGCTGCCCACGGACGTGCCGGCGGCGACGGAAGGGCAGGAAGAGCTGGTGCGTGACGCCTCAATCCTGGCCGATCGCATCGTCGAGCGCCTCCAGAACAAGAAGGCGCGAACCTCGATCCTGGTGTTCGATGCCTGCCGCAACAACCCGTTCGAGCGCAAGGGTACCCGCGCCGTCTCCGGTGGTGGCGGGCTTGCCCCGATGGTACAGCTGCCCGAAGGCGTGTTCTCGGTCTTCTCGGCGGGCCCGCGCCAGACCGCGCTCGATCGCCTCTCCAACGATGACGCCAATCCCAATTCGGTGTTCACGCGCACCTTCGCCAAGGAGCTGCTCCAGCCCGGTGAGAACCTCGTGCAAGTGGCGCAGCGTACGCGCCGTCTCGTTGCCGAGATGGCCGACACCGTCAAGCACAGGCAGGTGCCGGTCTATTTCGATCAGATGGTCGACGACGTTTTCCTCAGCGGCATCGCCAAGGATGCCGCGGCGCGCCCGGCCGATCCGCCGGCGCAGAAGCTCGCGGCGCTGCCACCGGTCTCGGTGCCGCGCGTGCCGAAGGAGGAGACCACCAACGCGCCGATCGCGAGCTTCTCGCGTCACAATGGCGGCTGGAGCGTGGTGTTCTCCTTCGCCGATCCGACGCTCGGCGTTTCCTGGCGCATGGCCGGCAATGGCGACTTCCGCGAAACCGGCTTCATCGATACGCTCGACCCGCGCACGCGCAAGAGGATGCCGAACCCCTCGATCGAATTGCCGCCGGACGCGCAGGCCGGCACCATCGAGGTCCGCTATGTCGACCAGTCCGGTGACATGCAGGGCCCGTTCCCGATCAGGTTCGATCCCGAAGCCGCGCTGATCCGCGACCAGCGCAAGATCCTCGACATGACCGCGACGAGCTGGCTGTCATTCCGCGAGTTCAACGGGCTGCTGGTCTACTACACGCACCTCGTGTCCTACCGCTGCGCCATCCGCGAGGTGCGCATCGGCATCGACACCGCCGTTCCGAACCAAGTCTTGAAGATGCCGGGCTGCGACATGCGCGACCCCAGCGCGATCAGCGCCGGCATGCCGCTCTACATGAAGCTCGCGCCGGCAACGCAGTTCATCTCGGTGGAGCTGACCTACCGCGACGGCAGCGTGTCGGAGATCAAGAGCTTCCGCAGCGCGAACCGCAGCAACAACTGATGAAGCGGGCGAAGGCGTCGCGCACGCTTTTGCCACCCGCTTCCTGATGAAGCGCTTGAGCTTGTCCTACTCCTCGTAAGGATAACCGTTGTGTTCGATGCGCACCGGCGCAAGCGGCGGCCTGCGCGGTGCGATCATGATCAAGACGAAAAGCACGTTGATCAGGATCCAGACGCCGAGCAGTATGAGGATTGTCTGCACTGCAATTTCCTGAATGAGTCGGAATTGACAGCAAGGCTAACGGCCATTCACAACTGCGGCAAATGAATCTTGCTTGCTGCAGTGCACGCAAACCTTGACCCGTAATGAGGACCCGGCCGTGAACCCCAATACGTCGCCGCATCCCCATGGCTCCTCGGTGAAGGTCCGCTGTTGCATCGTTGGCGGTGGACCGGCCGGCATGATGCTCGGCTATCTCCTTGGGCGCGCCGGCATCGATGTCGTGGTGCTGGAGAAGCATGCGGATTTCTTCCGCGACTTCCGCGGCGACACCGTGCATCCCTCGACGCTCGAGGTGATGGACGAGCTCGGTCTGATCGACGGATTCCTGAAGTTGCCGCATCAGCGTTTGCAAAAGATGGACGGCCTGTTCGGCGGTACCCCCGTTCGCATCGCCGATCTCAGCCGCCTCCGCACCAAGTACCCCTTCATTGCCTTTATGCCGCAATGGGATTTCCTGAATTTCCTGCGCGAGGCCGGCCAGCGCTTCGCCTCGCTGAAGGTGATGATGAACACGGAAGCGGTCGATCTGATCCGCCGCGGCGAGACCATCGCCGGCGTGCGGGCGAATACGCCTGATGGCATCGTGGACATCGAAGCCGATCTCACCATCGCCTGTGACGGCCGGCATTCGACCGTGCGAGAGCATTCCGGCCTCGAGGTCGAGGAGATCGGCGCGCCAATGGACGTGCTGTGGTTTCGCGTTGGCCGCAAGGCGCACGAGACCGAGAACGTGTTCGCGCGCGTCGAGCCCGGCAAGATGATGATCACCTTCGACCGCGGCGACTATTGGCAATGCGCCTATGTCATCGCCAAGGGACAATACGACGCGGTGAAGGCGAGGGGATTGCAGGCGCTGCTCGACGACGTCGTTCGCATGGCGCCGATCCTGAAGAGCGGCATTGCCGATGTGAAGAGCTTCGACGATTTCAAACTGCTGACCGTCGCAATCAACCGCCTGAAGCGGTGGACGCAGCCAGGCCTGCTTCTCATCGGCGATGCCGCACATGCGATGTCGCCGGTCGGCGGCGTCGGCGTCAATCTCGCCGTGCAGGATGCGGTCGCGACCGCAAATTTGCTGGCGGAGAAGCTGCAAAACGGCTGCCCGTCGGAGGAGGAGCTCGATGCCGTGCGCCGTCGCCGCGAATTCCCGGTGAAGATGACGCAGCGAATGCAGATGATCGTGCAGAACAACATCATCAGTGGCGCCTTGCAGGGCGGCGACCGGCCGCTGAAAGTGCCGCTGATCGTGCGCCTCATCACCGCGGTGCCGTGGCTCCAGGGTATTCCGGCGCGCCTGCTCGCGCTTGGCGTCCGGCCCGAGCACGTGCAGTCGAAGGCTGTGCCGGCATCGTAGCGCAAGGACCCGGTAGGGATAACGCCGCGTTAAATCGCGCTCGGCGCGTGGCCTGCGTGCAACAGCGCAAACGGATTGAAGGCGCACTGCTTGCCAATCCGACTTCTTAACTGTCTTGATTCAAATTTGAGTAAGAACTGCGTGTGAGCGTGCACCCATCAAAGAACACGGGGTGTACCATGCGTAACAAGTTGATTGCCGCCTTCGCCTGCACGACCGCACTGGTTTCGACCGGCGCCGCTTCCGCCGCCGATCTCGGTTCGCGTTACACGAAGGCGCCCGCCTATGCGGAGCCGCTGTTCAACTGGACCGGCTTCTATGTCGGCGGCCACATCGGCGGCGCATGGACCAACGAGCAGTTCATCAACAACGGGACCGGCGCGCCGTTCGGCGATCTGACCCCGGGGCAGGGCTACCGTCAGCGCAACTCCGGCATCCTGGGTGGCGCCCAGATCGGCTACAACTGGCAGGCCAACAACTACGTGTTCGGTATGGAAGGCACGATCTCGGGCCTCGACAACAAGGGCTCGTTCCTGAACACCGCGTTTGGCGCCGGTGACGACGTGTTCTCCTGGCGCGCCAATGTGCTTGCCACCGTCGTCGGTCGCGCGGGCTTCGCCGTGCAGAACAACCTGTTCTACATCAAGGGCGGCTATGCCGGCGTGAACAACCGTCTGTCGGTCACCGACACCGTCGGCGTGGCTACCGGTTCTGGCGGTCAGACCCATTGGGCCAACGGCTGGACCGTCGGTGCCGGTTGGGAATACGGCATCACCCGCAACTGGATCGTCGGCCTCGAATACAACTACGCAGCCTTCACCAGCCAGACCTATCAACTTGGCGGCACGTCGGGCAATTACAGCTTCGATGCCAAGCCGCGCGACCTCCAGTGGGCCGTCGTGCGCGCCAGCTACAAGTTCGACGCGCCTGTCATCGCCCGCTACTGAGTGGGTCAACGAACGACCAAGCAACCATAAAAGACAATCACTGCCCAAATTCAAAAGCCCCGGCATTGTCCGGGGCTTCTTTTTTGTGTGCAGGTTTCTGGCGTACGGCCTACGCCATCACCGAGAACCCGCCATCGACGGGGATCGCGGTGCCGGTGACGAAGTTGGAGGCGGACGAGGCAAGGAACACGGTGATGCCGGCGAAGTCGTCGATGTCGCCCCACCGCCCCGCCGGCGTGCGTGCCAGCACCCGCTCGTGCAATCCCGATACCTGCTGCCGCGCACCGCGGGTCAGGTCGGTGTCGATCCAGCCGGGAAGGATGGCATTGACCTGGATGTTGTCGGGCGCCCACGCATTGGCGCAGGCGCGCGTGTACTGAACGATGCCGCCCTTGCTCGCCGCATAGGCCGTTGCGAAGCTCGCGCCGAAGATCGACATCATCGAGCCGATGTTGATCACCTTGCCGTTGCCGGACGCCTTCAGCGCGGGATAGGCCAGCTTCGAGCATAGGAAGGCGCTGGTGAGGTTGGTGTTGATCACCGTATTCCATTCGTCGAGCTCGAGCTCGTGCGGCGGCTTGCGGATGCTCATGCCGGCATTGTTGATGAGGATGTCGATGCGGCCGAGATCCCCGACGACACGCTCGACCATCGCGGCGATGGCAGCCTTGTCGGTAACGTCGGTGGGAACACTGATCGCCTTCACACCGCGTTGACTGAGGTCGGCGATGGCGGCGGCAGATTTGGTTTCGTTGCGTCCGACCACGGCGATGTTGGCGCCGGCATCGGCGAGGCCACGGGCCATGCCGAGCCCGATGCCGCCATTGCCTCCCGTGACGATCGCGACCTTGCCGCGGAGATCGAACCGACTGGTTGTCATGCTGCTATTCCCTGGTTTCTTCTATTGGTTGCTCTGCCAGATCAGCACCAGCCCGAAGCCCGCCATGGCTGCGCCATAGCCGGCCCATTGCAACTGGTTGACCATGAAGCTCGATCGCGGCCACGCGACGGTGCCCGTGCCCTGTCCGATCCAGAGCAGCCCGACGGCAAGGGCAAACAGGCCTGCTACAAGCAGAAATCTGCGCATGCATTCCTCCCCATGGGACCGCTTCTGTCGTGACGCGGCATGACCATTGCCGCGGCCCGAAAACTTGGCGGGAGACTAGCCGTAGCCGTGGTTCGGATACAATGGCCGCTGATGCAGGCCGCAGGGCGGATGCATGTCCATACGCAAGGTCCGCTGAAGCACCGTACAACGAAAAAGCCCCGGACGATGCCGGGGCTTTGACGTCTGAACTTGCGTTCGGATCAGTACTTCGCGACGACCGGACCGGTCCAGTTGAAGCGGTAGACCAGCGAGGTGGAAATCGTCTGGTTCCAGCTGTTGGCGCGGATGTCGCGGCCGACGACGACGTTGCCAGCATCGAACAGTTCGTTCTGGGTCTTGGCGTTGTAGAAGGCCGAGCGATATTCGGTCTTCATGAACCAGCCGGGCGACTGGATGCCGAAGATGTTCAGGTTGTTCTCGACGCCGCCGCCGATGAACCAGCCATTGCGGTTGTAGCTGTTGAGATGGATACCGGCGGGCACGCCGGCCAGGGTCATGAAGTTGGTCTGGCCGAAGTGAGCGCCCGAGTAACCGCCGTTGACGTAGGAGAGAACGTTCGGAGCGACCAGCCAGCCGAGGCGGACACCAGCGGCCCAGGAATCTTCCAGCTTCTGGTTGCCGGTGATGCCAGCGATCGGATCCTGAATGGTAGCACGGATGCTGCCGAACTGACCGTCAGCGAACACGCCGGCGACCCAGGTGCCGCTGAACTGCCAGTCGTAGCCGAGACCGACGGTGCCGAACCAGCCCGAGCCACCCTGGCGCTGATCGATCGTCAGGGGAACTGCGCCGACCGTGGTCTGCACGCGCTGGTCAGCGGCAGAGAGGCCGCCGCCGGCGCCGCCGAAGAGGTAGAAGCCGGTCCAGCTGGCGACGGGAGCCGCCATCGGCGCCTTCACGTAGGGACGGGCGCCAAGGTCAGCGGCCGAGGCCGAACCGGTCATCGCGGCAACCGCGGTCAGTGCGAGCAAAATCTTCTTCATCTTAAAATCCCCAAGCTTTGGTCTGTCTGGAAGGCGCGAGCGCACTGAAGTCCGTGTGATCTGATGTCCCGGACTATACCTGCTTCTCTCCGAAATGCTGTTGCAGAGCAGGCACAGTCGCCGGGAAACGCCGCACGGCAGGGATTCTGAGCACCGTCGTGGAAATTTGAAATAGGCTTGTATTATCAATGTATTACGTCGAATTTTGCGATTTGTATTTTGGTAACTTCTCGTTAGTAAATCCGGCTTTGTCCGAAATGGAGGCAATCCTGCATCAGCCCGGCTGGGTGAGTCGTTGGCCGAGTCACGATGCGACGAGGCAGGGAATCACCGAAGTCGAGGCGAACCGTTGGCAGGATCGGCGGGCAGGGTCGTCGGGAAATGGCGCTTGTCGTCCCCAAAAACAAAAGAGCCCCGGGATTCATGCCGGGGCTCTTGATGGGATGCGACCGGGCAGCACCTGCGGATCAGACGTCCAGCAGGTCGTCATTGGCGAATTCGGCCTTGTCCGAGATGAACGCGAAGCGCGCTTCGGCCTTGGTGCCCATCAGCCGCTCCACCGAATCCGCCGTGGTATCGCGGTCGTCAGCGAGCAGAACCACTTTCAGCATGGTCCGCTTGGCCGGATCCATGGTGGTTTCCTTGAGCTGCGCCGGCATCATTTCGCCGAGGCCTTTGAAGCGATTGACCTCGACCTTGGCGTTGGCGTTGAACTCGCTCTTGATCAGCGCTGCCTTGTGCGCGTCATCACGGGCGTAGACGGACTTCGTGCCGTTGGTCAGCTTGTAGAGCGGCGGCACGGCGAGGAAGAGATGGCCTTCGTCGATCAGCCGCGGCATCTGGCGATAGAAGAAGGTGATCAGCAGTGAAGCGATGTGGGCACCGTCGACATCGGCGTCGGTCATGATGATGATGCGCTGATAGCGCAGATCCTCCTCGCGATACTGCGCGAGCATCCCGCAGCCGATCGCCTGCACGAGGTCGGCGAGCTGCGTGTTCGCCGTCAGCTTGTCCTTGCCGGCGGACGCGACGTTGAGGATCTTGCCGCGCAGCGGCAGCACGGCCTGGGTTTTGCGGTCGCGCGCCTGCTTGGCACTGCCGCCGGCCGAGTCTCCCTCGACGATGAAGAGTTCTGAGCCGTCCAAACCCGCATCGCTGCAATCGGCGAGCTTGCCCGGCAGGCGCAGCTTCTTGCCGGCGGTCTTGCGCGCGGTCTCCTTCTCCTGCCGGCGGCGCAGCCGCTCCTCGGCGCGGTCGACGACGAAGTCGAGCAGCCTGTTGGCCTGGTTCGGATTGCCCGACAGCCAATGGTCGAACGGATCCTTCATCGCCTGTTCGACGATGCGCTGCGCTTCGGCGGTGGCGAGACGGTCCTTGGTCTGGCCCTGGAATTCAGGCTCGCGGACGAACACCGAGAGCATCACGGCTGCACCCACCATCACGTCTTCAGACGTAATGGACGACGCGCGCTTGCCCTGGCCGACGCGTTCGGCGTGGTCCTTGAGGCCGCGCAGCAGCGCGCTGCGCAGGCCGGATTCGTGCGTGCCGCCGTCAGGCGTCGGCACGGTGTTGGTGTAGGAGGACAGGAAGCCGTCGGCATCCGCGGTCCAGGCGACCGCCCATTCGCAGGCGCCATGCGCGCCGTTGCGGCCCGATTTGCCGGAGAAGATGTCGGGATGCACCAGCGTGTCGGCATGGATCGCGGCCGCCAGATAATCCTTGAGGCCGCCGGGAAAGTGGAACGTCGCTTCCGCCGGAACGTCGTCGACGCCCTTGAGCAGTTCGGGCGCGCAATTCCAGCGGATCTCGACACCGCCGAACAGATACGCCTTCGAACGCGTCATCTTGAACAGGCGCTGCGGCTTGAAGGCTGCCTTCGCACCGAAGATGTCGGTGTCCGGCTTGAAGCGCACGCGGGTTCCGCGGCGGTTGTTGATCTTGCCGAGATCCTCGAGCTTGCCCTTCGGGTGGCCGCGCTCGAACGTCATGCGGTAGAGTTTCTGGCTGCGCGCGACCTCGACCTCGAGCAGCGAGGAGAGGGCGTTCACCACGGAGATGCCGACGCCGTGCAGGCCGCCCGAGGTCTCGTAAACCTTGGAGTCGAACTTGCCGCCCGAGTGCAGCGTGCACATGATGACTTCGAGCGCCGACTTCTTCGGGAATTTTGGATGCGGATCGATCGGGATGCCGCGGCCGTTGTCTGCGACGGTCAAGAAGCCGTCCGCGCTCAACTCGACTCCGATGAAGGTCGCATGCCCTGCGAGCGCCTCGTCCATCGAGTTGTCGATGACTTCGGCGAAGAGGTGATGCAGCGCCTTCTCGTCGGTGCCGCCGATATACATGCCGGGCCGGCGGCGCACCGGTTCCAGACCTTCGAGGACCTCGATGTCGGCTGCGGTGTAGTCGGCCTCGGCACCGCCTGCGCGCGGGATCGCCTTGGCGGCGCGGGGCTTCGGCTCATCGCCGCCGAAAAAATCGTCTTTTGCTTTGGGCTTCAACTGCTTGGACATATATCTTTATGCGTTTTGAGGGCCGCATGAGCGGCGAATCGGTTGGGCCGACTATGCCACTTCTGACCTGGAAAGGTTATCGCAGGGCGGGCCGGGCGGTGTGGTTGGGAGCCAATCCCGGCGATTTTACGCCGCAGCCCCATCAATTCCCGGCAATGTGACGTTCCGGTCCGGCCTGGACCGGACTTTGTGACTTGATGTCACACAAGTCCTTGGCTTACCAGTCCTTTTCATCGAGCAGCACCTTCGGGCAGGGCGGAAAGGCTATTTTGAATGGAGCAGTTTGCGCACGCGCTGGCCGATTTCGTGCGCTCTCACCAGACATGGGCAGCTCCCATCGTGTTCGTGCTCGCCTTCGGGGAGTCGCTCGCCTTCATCTCGCTGCTGATCCCGGCCTGGGGCGCGTTGGTCGCGATCGGCGCGCTGATCGGCGCGAGCGGCATCAGCTTCTATCCGGTCTGGATCGCCGGCGGCATCGGCGCGGCGCTGGGCGACTGGGTCTCCTACTGGTTCGGCTACCGCTACAAGGAGAAGGTCGCCCAGATGTGGCCGCTCTCGCGCTATCCGGAACTCCTGCCCCGGGGTGAGGCCTTCGTGCGCAGCTGGGGCGTGCCGAGCATCTTCATCGGCCGCTTCTTCGGTCCCTTGCGTGCCTCCGTGCCGCTCGCAGCCGGCATTTTCGAGATGCCCTATTGGAGCTTCCAGGCCGCCAATTTCGTCTCGGCGCTGATCTGGTCGGCGGCGCTCCTGCTGTTCGGGGACGTGATCGCCAAGATCATGGAATGGATCTGGCGCGTGGTGTGACGTCCGAACCTTGACGCGAACCGCAACTGGCCCTATAGCCCCGCGCCATGATCAACGCCGCGACCATTTTGTTCGCCCGTCGCCGCCGCCGCTCTTTAGCGGTTTGGGCGGTCGATCGCGTTTGAGATCATCGTCTTTGCCGCTGGATCCGATCCGCGGCATTCTCTCTCCTGTCAGTGCGATCTGATCCGGCGGCCACCAAGGAGGCCAGCAGGAGACTACGATGTACACGCCACCCTTTTTCAAGCAGGACCGCGCCGCGAGCCTGAAATTCGCCGACACGCGCGGCTTCGGCACCATCTGCGCCTTCGACGGCCACAAGCCGGTCGCCTCGCCAATTCCGTTCTACTTGACCTATGCCGCCGACGGCACGCCGCAGGCCGCCTTTCACGTTGCCCGTCACAATCCGCTGCTAAAGCTTGCGGACGGGACGACCTCCTGGCTGCTCGCGATCAACGGCCCCGATGCTTACGTGTCGCCGGACTGGTACGTCTCGCCGGATCAGGTGCCGACCTGGCTGTACCAGTCGGTCCATCTGACCGGGCCGGTGCGGTTGTTATCGGATGGTGAACTGGCCGTGCAGATCGACACGCTCAGCGACAAGTTCGAGAGCTGGCTGTTGCCGAAGAAGCCGTGGACCTCAGGCAAGATGACTGCCGGGCGGCTCGAGGCGCTGAAGAAGGGAATCGTGGGTCTGGTCATGACGGTTGAAGAGGTCGAAGGCAGCTTCAAGCTCAATCAGCACAAGTCCGAAGCCGACTATATGGCGATCGCCAACGCGCTTGGCGCGCAAGCCCATGCTGACGCCAAGGCGATCGCGCAACTGATGCAGGACGTAAGGCCGGAGGCCTTCGCGGCCGAAACCAACAAGCTCGAAAGGAGCGTACCATGAGCCTCGCGGACACCACCAAAGCCCCGACCACATGCGTCACCAAGAAGCCCGCCAGTGTCTTCGTCGACGGTGGCTCCGGCACCACCGGGCTTGGCATCAACGAGCGGCTGAAGCTGCAGAACGACGTGGTCGTGAAGACGATCGCCGACGACAAGCGCAAGGATCCCGCGGCCAAGAAGGCGCTGATGGAGGAGGTTGACCTCGTCATCCTCTGCCTGCCGGACGACGCTGCCAGGGAGACGGTTGCGCTCATCGACAGCATGGGGCCGTCAGGCCCGAAGGTGCTGGATGCCTCGACCGCGTACCGGGTCGCGCCCGATTGGGCCTATGGCTTTCCGGAACTGACGCCGGATCAGGCCGGCAAGATCAAGGCTGCGAAGAAGGTCTCCAATCCCGGCTGCTATCCGACCGGCGCGATCGCGCTGCTGCGACCGATCGTCGATGCCGGCCTGCTGCCTGCGGACTATCCCGTCACCGTCAATGCGGTGAGCGGCTATTCCGGCGGCGGCAAGTCGATGATCGCGAGTTTCGAGGACGGCAGCGCGCCCTCGTTCGAGCTCTACGGCCTTGGCTTCGAGCACAAGCATCTGCCGGAGATGCAGCTCTATTCGAACCTGACCCGGCGGCCGATCTTCATCCCGTCCGTCGGCAATTTCCGGCAGGGCATGCTGGTCTCGGTGCCGCTCCAGCTCGACACGCTGCCCGGCAAGCCCAGCGGCGCCGATCTCCAGGCCGCACTGGCCAAGCGTTACGCCAGCTCGAAATACGTCTCGGCGATGCCGCTTCAGAACGAAGCGACCAAGGCAGGCAAGCTTGAGCCGGAAGGGCTCAACGAGACCAACATGCTCGAGCTCTACGTCTTCGCCAGCGACAAACATCACCAGGCGGTGCTGGTCGCCCGGCTCGACAATCTCGGCAAGGGCGCGTCCGGCGCGTCCGTGCAGAACATGCGGCTGATGCTGGGCCTTGCCGAGGAGTAGCCGATCAGCGTTGCCTGCCAGACCGGTCCGGTGGACGAAGCGACGCTGCAATTTTCTACTCCGGCAAGACGATCCTGCGATGCCTGAAAGGAAACGTGTGATGAGTTCGAAGAGAATCGGCATTCTCGGCGCGTCCGGCTACACCGGCGCCGATGCGGTGCGCCTGCTGGCGCGGCATCCGAATGCGGAAATCACGGCACTCACCGCCAACACCCATGCCGGCAAAGCCATGAGCGAGGTGTTTCCGCATTTCTTCATGCTGGATTTGCCCCAACTCGTGGAATGGGAAAAGGTCGACTGGACCAAGCTCGACGCGGTGTTCTGCGGACTGCCGCACGGCACCACGCAGCAGATCATCGCGGCCGTGCTGAAGGCCAACCCGAAGATCAAGGTCCTCGACATGTCCGCCGATTTCCGGCTGCGCGACAAGGAAACCTACGCGCAGTGGTACGGCCACGAACATCAGGCGCTCGCGTTGCAAGGCGAAGCCGTCTACGGCCTGACCGAATTCTATCGGGAGAAGATTACCGCGGCGCGGCTGGTCGCCTGTCCCGGCTGCTATCCGACGGCAGCGTTGTTGGCGCTGGTGCCACTGGCGAAAGCAAAACTGATCGACGTCGATGACATCCTGATCGACGCCAAGTCAGGCGTCACCGGCGCCGGACGCGGCCTGAAGCAGAACACGCTGTTCAGCGAGGCGGGCGAGGGGATTTCGCCGTATTCGGTCGGCACGCACCGGCATGCGCCGGAGATCGAACAAGAGATCGGCGTCGCGGCGGGCGCGCGCGTGACCGTCAATTTCACGCCGCATCTCATACCGATGTCGCGGGGCGAACTCTGCACGTCCTACGTCAAGCTCAACGGCGCGACGCCGGACGATTTGCGGGCCACGCTCGCGCAAGCCTACGCGAACGAGCCGTTCGTGCATGTCGTCAAGAAGGGCGTGCTGCCGCAGACCCAGAACGTACGCGGCTCGAACTATGTGCAGATCGGCGTCATCGCCGACCGGATCAAGAACCGCGCCATCGTGATCTCGGTGCTCGACAATCTGGTGAAGGGCTCGGCCGGTCAGGCGATCCAGAACATGAACCTGATGTTCGGATTCCCCGAGACCGCTGGACTGGAGCAGATCGCGCTGTTTCCCTGATCGGAGTGGTTGCCGTGGACGAAGGGACTCTGCAATTCTATCGCAGCAACGCCCGGTCCTATGCGGACTGGGCGAAGGCGCCCTCGACGCGACTGCGAGGCTTTCTCGCTCTGCTGCCGTCCGGCGGCTCGATCCTCGAGCTCGGCTGTGGCGCCGGCAATCATTCGGCGGTGATGCTGGCCGAAGGTTTTTCGGTGCGCGCCACCGACGGCTCGCCTGAGATGGCCGAGATCGCGTCGCAGCGGCTCGGTCATGCGGTCGAGGCGATGCGGTTCGACCAGCTTGACGCGCACGAGGCCTATGACGGCGTCTGGGCCAGCGCCTGTCTCCTGCACGTGCCGCGCGACGAACTCGCCGGCATCCTGGCGCGGATTCATCGCGCGCTCAGGCCGTCAGGCGTGTTCTATGCCAGCTACAAGATGGGCGAGGGCGACAGCCGGGACAGTCTCGGGCGCTATTACAATTATGCGTCGCCAGAATGGCTCGAGGCGACTTACGCCAGCGCAGGTCCATGGATCACGCTGTCGTCGGACAGGAACGTGATCCAGAGCTTTGACGAGACGCCGGCGAACATGCTGCATCTCGTCGTTCGCAAGGCCTGATCTAGAACAACGAGGCCTGATCTCAAACCACCTTGAAGATCGCTACGGCGAGCACGGCCTGCGCGATGAAGCCGATGGTGAAGGCCAGCGCGCGGAATATCGGGATCCCGAGCGCATAGACGATCGGATGCGCTGACGAGTAGGAGCAACATTCGCTGCTCGTCATGGCCGGGCTTATCCCGGGCATGACGGTTGCGAGACGCTTCCTCAGTACTTCGCGATGATCGGGCCGCCAAATTTGTAGTTGATGCGGGCGGTGATCAAATCGACGTCCTGGCCGATGCGGTCGGTGCGTGAGAACGTGCCGACCGGCGTCAGCGCGCCGTTGGAGGTGAGCGTGACGTCGTGACGGCCCATGAACAGATGGTCGTATTCGAGGCCGACCGACCAGTTCGGGGCGAAGCCGTATTCGATGCCGATGCCGACCGTGCCGCCCCAGCGGGTGTCGTCGGCACGATCGAACTCGGCTCCGGCCAGACCACCCGTTCCGATACCGCGGTAGCGATCGCGGGTGACGGCGGCGCCGCCCTTCACGTAAAGCAGTGCGTTATTCCAGGCGTAGCCGACCTGGCCGGTGAACAGGCCGAAAGCATCGACGCGGGTGCGGTTCGCGACGCCGGCTACGGTGCTGGTGTTCCGGCCCGAGAGATCGGCCCAGTCGCCCTGTGCTTCGAGGCCGAACACGAAGGCGCTGCTCTGCCAGCGATAACCGATCTGGCCGCCGGCGACGGCGCCCGTTGCGTCATGGCAGCCTTCCGCAACGCCGGGCGCGAAACCAACAGTCTGGTCCCAGCAATTGCGTGACGAGCCATAGCCGCCGTTGGCACCAATGTAGAAGCCGCTCCAATCATAGATCGCCGCGATCATCGGCGGCGCCTTGGTGTAGGGACGGGCGGCGAGATCTGCGGCACTGGCCTGGGTCGCGACGGCTGCGAGCGAGAGGCCGGCGAGCGCGGTTGCAATCTTCCAATTCATGTTTGCCCCGAATCATCAATGCGATGGGCAAATATACCTGTGGATGGGCGATCCTTCGTGTGCACCCAGGATCGCATCCCTGTTTTTTGTTGCACTGTCATCCTTTGGCAACACCGGCGGCCGGGGCAGGCTTTCGAGGATTTCCCCCCCTTTGTTGCAGGCGCTAAGCCATCGGAGGTGCGATCAAACCACCTTGAAGATCGCGACGGCCAGCACAGCCTGCGCGATGAAGCCGACGGTGAAGGCCACCGTGCGGAACACCGGGATCCCGAGCGCATAGACGATCAGATGCGCGACGCGCGACCAGAAATAGACGGCGCAAGCAAGCGCCGTCCATTTCGAGGAGTAGTCGATTGCGTTCAGGATCAGCACCAGCGGCGCGAACAGCACGAGGTTCTCGACGGCGTTGTCATGCGCGAACATCAGGCGGTTCGCCCATTCCGATTGCGGCTTGTCGGTGCGCGAGGGATTGGCCATCGCGCCACCGAGACCGCGAATCTGGCAGCGGTTGATGGTGTAGGGAATCCAGAGGATTCCGGTCAGGGCCACCGTCAGTGTCAGCCAGAACAATTCACGCGTCATAACCCGGTCCCCTCATCAATTTCTGCTGCAGGCGTAGAGCTTATACGAAAGCGCGGAAGATTCTGCTATGCGCGAACCCTGACATAGCTGCCGGGCGCGTCCTCGATCGGGGGAAACGCCTCGCTGCCGACCGTGCGGGCCGGGACTTCCTCGGGATCGAGTGCGCCCAGCCATTGCCGCCAGTCCGGCCACCACGAGCCCTTGTGCTCGACCGCGCCCTTCATCCACTCGGCGACGTTAGCGGACTTGACGTTGTCGTTGGTCCAGTACTGGTATTTGTTCGAGGCGGGCGGATTGACCACGCCGGCGATGTGGCCCGAGCCGGACAGCACGTATTTCACCGGGCCGCCGAAGAACTGGGAGCCGTACAGCACCGATTCCGCCGGCGCGATATGGTCCTCGCGGGTTGCGAGATTGTAGATCGGCACCATGACCTTGGAGAGATCGAGCAGGGTGTTGTCCAGCACCAACGTGCCGGTCGAGAGCCGGTTCTCCAGATAGCAATTGCGCAGATAGTACGAATGGTTCGACGCCGTCATGCGCGTCGCGTCCGAATTCCAGTGCAGCAGGTCGAACGCGCTCGGCTGCTGGCCCTTGAGGTAATTGCTGACGACATAGGACCAGATCAAATCGTTGGAGCGCAGCATGTTGAAGGCCATCGCCATCTTCGAGCCTTCGAGCACGCCCGCCGCCTTCATGTCCTGCTCGAGGGATGCGATCTGCTCCTCGTCGACGAACACGAGCAAATCACCGGCATGGGTGAAGTCGACCTGTGCCGCGAAGAACGTCGCGGATGCCACGCGCTGGCGGCGCTTCTCGGCGAGCCAGGCCAGCGTGGTCGCGAGCATGGTGCCGCCGACGCAATAGCCGGCGGTGTGCACCTTCATCTCGCCGGTGACCTTCTCGATCACGTCCATCGCCGTGAGCGGGCCTTCCTTCATGTAGTCTTCCCAGCTCTTGGCACCGAGCCGCTTGTCGGGATTGACCCATGAGATCACGAACACGGTGATGCCCTGGTCGACGCACCACTTGATGTAGGATTTCTCCGGCTTGAGATCGAGGATGTAGAACTTGTTGATCCAGGGCGGGATGATCAGGAGCGGCGTGCGCAGCACGTTCTCCGTCGCCGGCGCATACTGGATCAGCTGCATCATCTCGTTCTGGTAGATCACCTTGCCCGGCGTCGTCGCCATGTTCACGCCGACGACGAGATTGTCCGGATTGGACTGACGGATCTTCAGCGTGCCCTTGCCGGCGGCGATGTCCTCGGCCAGCATCTTCAGCCCGCGCGCGAGATTTTCGCCGCTGCTGGCCACCGTCGCGCGCAGCACTTCCGGATTGGTCAGCACGAAGTTGGAGGGCGATATCGCGTTGGTGAGCTGCTGGACGTAGAACTCGGCCTTGCGGCGGGTCTGCGGATCGAGCCCCTCGGCGTCGCGCACAAGCTCCTGCGCAAACTTGGTCGTGAGCAAATAGAGCTGCATCATGAAATCGAAGAACTGGTTCGACTTCCATTCCGGATCGGCAAAGCGCTTGTCGCGCGGCGAGGGCGCGATCGCGGGCGGGGCGTCCTGACCGGCCATGCGGCGCGCCGCCGAGCCCCAGAGGTCGAGATAGTCCTTGGCGAGCTTGGTCTGGAGTGCGGAGGCCCGCGACGTATCCGACAGCCAGTATTCGGCGACGGCGGTGAAGGTCTTGACGACCTCGGCAAGCTCGGCCGGCGGACGATCCTGCACCTCGCCGCTCTCGCGCGGCTTCAGGTACGCGGCGAGCGCCTTGCCGCCGCTCTCCATCGCCCGCGCGACATTCATCGCGAAGGCTTCCGCATCGAACTTGGTCTCGGGTTTGGGCGTATCGGTCGTGGCCATACTCATGAGCAGAACAGTAACGATTCATTCCGTATTCGTCACCGCGAAGCTCGCATGTTTGGCATTAAACACTCTCGAAGATGTGTTGCGGTGCGACAAATTTTCTTGGTTCCGTCACAATCGAGCCGCACCGCTCGGCTTGGTGGATCGGGGCTATTTTCTCGCTCGGACCATTTGGGCAGCAATGGTTTGAGCTTGGGCGCGGACTTGGGTAAGGTTGCCCGGGGCCGTGCTTTGGGACGAAGTGGGGATTTCCCTAGTGTTGGCGTTGAGGGACCTGCAAAAGTCGCGACGGATCTGTGGCGCGCTGCTGATGGCGACGCTCGCCCTGGGCGGCTGCTCGAGCCAGCTTGCCGATATGACGCCTTCCGATGCGCAAGCGCATCCCAGGGAGGCCGGTAGCTATCTGCCGGTGCACGATCTGCCGCCGGATCGCGATCAGGCGGTGATGCCGCCGGACCAACGCGCCAAGATCGAGGCCGAACTTGCTGCCGCGCGCGACCGTCAGGCGGTTGCCACCAAGGACGCGAAATAGCGCGCTGCAAGGTAATCGCTGGCGCCTCCGCCTCGCCGTGCTAAAAGACCTTAGTTCAGCCGAGAGTCAGGGCGAACGACTTCAGTCACCGTCGTCGATAATTGCTCTAAGTATTTGATCTTGAGTAATTTTCGCGAGGGAGGCGAGCGCCTTTCCGCATCGCCATTATGGCCTGTCGATTCTGTCCTGACCGGTTGCCCGGAGCCGAGAGAGCCATGGAAGAGTTTTACCGCATCCGCCGCCTTCCGCCTTACGTGTTCGAACAGGTCAACCGGGCCAAGGCAGCCGCGCGGAATGCCGGCGCCGACATCATCGACCTCGGCATGGGCAATCCGGACCTGCCGGCGCCAGCGCACGTGCTGGAGAAGCTGAAGGAGACGCTGGGCAAGCCGCGCACCGACCGCTACTCGGCCTCCCGCGGCATCCCCGGGCTGCGCCGGGCCCAGGCCGGCTACTACGCCCGCCGTTTCGGCGTGAAGCTCAATCCCGACACTCAAGTGGTGGCGACGCTCGGCTCCAAGGAGGGCTTTGCCAACGTGGCGCAGGCGATCACCGCGCCCGGCGACGTCATCCTTTGTCCGAATCCGAGCTACCCGATTCACGCCTTCGGCTTCTTGATGGCAGGCGGCGTGATCCGCTCGGTGCCCTCGGAGCCGACGCCGCAATTCTTCGAGGCTGTCGAGCGGGCGATCGTGCATTCGATCCCGAAGCCGCTGGCGCTCGTCGTCTGCTATCCTTCGAACCCGACCGCCTATGTCGCGAGCCTCGACTTCTACAAGGACCTGGTCGCATTCGCGAAGAAGCATGAGATCCTGATCCTGTCCGATCTCGCTTATGCCGAGGTTTATTTCGACGAAAGCAACCCGCCGCCCTCGGTGCTCCAGGTGCCGGGCGCGATGGACGTCGCTGTCGAGTTCACCTCGATGTCGAAGACCTATTCGATGGCTGGCTGGCGCATGGGCTTCGCGGTCGGCAACGAGCGCGTGATTGCGGCACTCGGCCGCGTCAAATCCTATCTCGACTACGGTGCGTTCACGCCGATCCAGGTCGCGGCGACCGCCGCGTTGAACGGACCGGACGATTGCATCAAGGAGATGCGCGACACCTACCGCAAGCGGCGCGACGCGCTGGTGGAATCGTTCGGCCGTGCCGGCTGGGAGATCCCGCCGCCGGAAGCGTCGATGTTTGCCTGGGTGCCGCTGCCGGAAGCCTTCCGCAGCGTCGGCAGCATGCAGTTCGCGACCCTGATGGTGGAGAAATCCGGTGTCGCGGTCTCGCCCGGCGTCGGCTTTGGCGAGCATGGTGAAGGATATGTCCGTATCGCCATGGTGGAAAACGAGCAACGGATCAGGCAGGCCGCGCGCGGCGTGCGCCGCTTCCTTGAAAGCGGCATCGAAACGTTGCACAACGTCGTTCCGCTCGCCACTCGGCGTTAAGTTCTCTTCCGCAGGTTTTCCAAGGCATCATGGTTGCACCCCTGAAAGTGGGCATAGCGGGGCTCGGCACCGTGGGCGCCGAAGTTGTCCGTCTGATTGAAACGCAGGCGCGCGTGCTTGCCGGCCGCAGCGGCCGCGGCATCCGCGTCGTCGCCGTCACCGCGCGCTCGAAGGCCAAGAAGCGCGGCGTCGATCTGCGCGGCGTCGAGTGGGTCAAGGATCCGCTTGCCCTCGCCACGCATCCCGGCATCGACTGCTTCGTCGAGCTGATGGGTGGCTCCGGCGATCCCGCCCTGTCGGCGGTCGAGGCCGCGCTCGCTGCCGGCAAATCCGTCGTCACCGCCAACAAGGCGTTGCTGGCAAAGCACGGCCTCAAGCTGGCAAAGGCCGCCGAAAAGCACGGCGGCGCGCTGAATTTCGAGGCAGCCGTCGGTGCAGCGATCCCTGTCATCAAGACGTTACGCGAAGGTCTTGCCGGAACCGGGATCAACCGGGTCTACGGCATCCTCAACGGCACCTGCAATTACATCCTGACCCGGATGGAGCAGGAGGGCCTGTCCTTCGCCGAATGCCTGAAGGATGCGCAACGGCTCGGCTATGCCGAGGCCAATCCGTCGTTCGACGTCGACGGCCACGATACCGCGCAAAAGCTCGCCATTCTTGCCAGCCTCGCTTTCGGCACGAAAGTTGCTCAAAGCGCCGTGTATGTCGAAGGTATCTCCTCCATCGCGCCGGAAGATCTCCGTGCCGCCGACGATCTTGGTTACCGGCTCAAACTGCTCGGCGTCGCCGTTCGCACCGCCAAGGGTATCGAGCAGCGCGTGCATCCGACCATGGTTCCAAAATCCTCGTCGATCGCACAGGTGATGGGTGTCACCAATGCTGTCACGATCGATGGCGAGGGCATCCCGCCGATCACGCTGGTCGGCCCCGGTGCCGGGGGAGCGGCGACCGCATCCGCCGTCGTGGCCGACATTGCCGACGTCGCGCGCGGCATTCGCGCCAATCCGTTCGGCCGGCCGATTGCGCAGCTGCGCGATACCAAGAAGGCGCCGATGGAGCGCCACGAGGGCGGCTACTATATCCGCCTTCTGGCACGCGATTTCCCGGGCACCGCGGCTGCGATCGCGACGCGGCTCGCGGAGCAGAAGATTTCGATCGAGTCGATCGTGCAGCGCCATCCCAATGGTGGCGCCGCGCCGGCAGACGGGAAGGCGGTCCCGGTGCCCGTCATCCTCATCACCTATGCCACGCACGAGGACGCCGTGCGCCGCGCGCTCGCGGCCGTGCAGAAGGACAAGGTGATCAGCGGACGGCCGCAGGTCATCAGGATCGAGAAGAACTGAGCATGCTTAAGCAATGACACGGTTCGAACGAACTGTGGGTGTTACGAGTTGATGCGGCGGAGATGTCCGTCCAAAACTGTTTCGAAGGAGTGAGCCGATGTCGACCCATATTTCAGTCCCGCCGCAAGCATTGCTTGAGCGCATTCTCACGCTGGAGATCGTGCGTGTGACGGAGCGGGCGGCGGTGTCTTCGGCGCGTCTGCGCGGGCACGGCAACGAGAAGGCTGCCGACCAGGCCGCGGTGGACGCGATGCGGCGCGAGCTCAACAAGCTGCCGATCGAGGGCACCATCGTCATCGGCGAGGGCGAGCGCGACGAGGCGCCGATGCTCTTCATCGGCGAGAAGGTCGGCATGAACGCCGGCCCGCAGGTCGACATCGCGGTCGACCCGCTCGAAGGCACCACGCTGTGCGCCAAGAACATGCCGGGCTCGATTGCCACCATGGCGATGGCCGACGGCGGCACGCTGTTGCACGCCCCCGACGTCTACATGCAGAAGCTCGCGATCGGTCCCGGCTATGACAAGGGCGTCGTCGAGCTCGATGCGACGCCGGCCGAAAACGTCCGCCGCCTCGCCAAGGCCAAGGGCGTCAAGCCGGACGGCATCACCGTTCTCGTGCTCGACCGGCCGCGCCATGCCAGCATCATCGAGAGCGTGCGCTCGACCGGCGCCGCCGTGCGCCTCATCACTGACGGCGACGTCGCCGGTGTGATCCACTGCGCCGACCCCGACAATACCGGCGTCGACATGTATCTCGGCACCGGCGGCGCGCCGGAAGGCGTGCTCGCGGCCGTGGCGCTGCGCTGCATCGGTGGCCAGATGCAGTGCCGTCTCATCCTCGACTCCGACGAGAAGCGCGAGCGCGCCGCCAAGATGGGCGTCAACGATCCCAAGATGATTTACGGCATCGAGGACATGGCGCGCGGCGACTGCCTGTTCGCCGCCACCGGCGTCACCACGGGCTCGCTGCTGTCAGGCGTCAAATTCCGCAAGGACGGCGTGATCGAGACCGAGACGGTGGTGATGCGTTCCGTCACCGGCACCGTACGCTACATCAAGGCCGAGCACCGCGAACTGGCGAAGTTCCACCTGGACTGATCGACGTAACGACGACGGCCGTCATTCCGGGCTTACGCCTCACGGCGCATCCCGGAATGACCAATAATAAGCAGCCTAAAGGGAAGCGCGCATGTCGGATCTCTCCGCCGTCAAAGCCCTCGTCTTCGACGTGTTCGGCACCGTCGTCGACTGGCGCACCAGCCTGATCACGGACTTCATGTGGTGGGCGAAGGGCCGCGGCATCTCCGCCGACTGGACCGCACTGGTTGACGGCTGGCGCGGCATGTACATGGCTTCGATGGATGACGTGCGCAAACATCCAGAGCGCGGCTATGTCATGCTCGACGATCTGCATCGCCGTTCGCTGGAAAAGCTGGTCACGCAATTTTCGATTCCAGGCCTGACCGAAGCCGATCTCGATCACCTCACCAAGGGTTGGCACCGCCTGCACCCGTGGCCCGACAGCGTCGCGGGCCTGACGCGGCTGAAGACGAAGTTCGTGATCTCCCCGCTGTCGAATGGCAATGTCGCGCTGCTGACCAACATGGCGAAGTTCGCAGAGCTTCCCTGGGACCTCATCATGTCGGCCGAGCTGTTCGAGCACTACAAGCCCGATCCCGAAACCTATCTTGGCGCCGCGCGCCTGCTGTGCCTCAAGCCGGAAGAGGTGATGATGGTCGCCGCCCACAACGGCGATCTCGCCGCCGCGCAGAAGAACGGGCTGAAGACGGCTTTCGTGGCGCGACCGACCGAATACGGTCCGCTCCAGAAGGTCGATTTCGAGGCCACCGGCAATTGGGACATCGTCGCCAAGGATTTTGGCGGAATCGCCGACAATCTCGGATGCTAGGGCGGCTGCGACTCTGCAGAGCGCCAAGGCTCAGCGTCGCAGCACGTTCCACGGGGCGAAGGCGTTGTTGACGCCCTCGAGCGCCGGTCCGAGGTGCGGCACATGCCGCAGCAGCACCGATTTCATTCCGTTGTTGTGGATCCAGTCCAGACCGAAATTGGTGTAGACTTCCGCACGGTAGTCATCGGTGAAGAACCGGTCGCTCTTGAGACGCCGCGATGCCATCAGGATGAAAATGCGGAAGGCGGTATCGCTGAAGCCAAAACCGTCCGGCAGGTCCTCGGCCAATAGTCCGACCATCAGATCAACGCGATCGACGTCGCCCTTGTAGATCGCGCGCATCTTCCCGGCGGCACCGGGGATGCTGGTGATTTCCTCGAATGTCTTGACCCGATTCTTGCCGACCAGTTCGCGAAACCGATTGTAGCGCGGCACGCCGCGCTCGCGATCACGCATGATGTCGATCGCCGCCACGTCGAGCAGCGGCTGGTCGTCTTTCGTGAACTGGCGCAGAAAGTTGGGATAGTTGTGGAGGCGAATGGCGCCGGGATGAGCGGTGCCGAACGAGTACAGCAGGTCGACGAAGCCGTGAGTCTGCATGAACTCGCGGGAGGCGGGGCCCTGCATATCGACCAAACCGCTAGGGCTAATCTCTGTGCTATCGAGCCGCCGCACATCAATCGTTTCCGGGAGCAGCGGGTGCAGGCGGTACACGGCGGTGAATTCCTCGGTCATCGCGTAGGGCGCGCTGTGCTGATCCGTCGGAGAGCCGATGATACCAAAGGCGGCTTCGCTGTTCTTGCCGAGCACTGCGCGCAGCACCCGGCACGGGATCCCCGACCAGTTCGCGTGCATGCTGAAGTCCAGTGCGGGATGGCCGAGGATGCCTGGCGTCCATTCGACGGTGTGGATCTTGGCGATCAGGGCCGCGTTGATCAGCCGCGCATGCTGGAATAACGCCTCGTCGTTCCAGGTCGGATACCGCGTCTTCAAGCCGTCGCAGATGACATTGTGCTCGCGTGCAAAGAGGTTGTGCAGCAGGCTGAGCCCCACCCACCAATTGTCGTTGAAGCCGGTGAGATCGGCGCCCGGATGCACCGGATCGGCTGGAAGCATCCCATCATCGCCGACCGCGATCTTCCCATCTGCCCCGGAACGGATCTGCATCTGCCTCGCGCGGTCGCTGCCGTAGATCTGTCCGGCGTCCCACCAGTGCGAGTTGAGGTTGCGGAACGTGGGGGTCGCGCCGAGCCATGGTTCACGTGGCGTCTCGTCGCAAACGGTCCGACGGATCTTCATGCAGCCGTCGATCCGCTGATCCGCTGGCCATTTGTCGGTTGGCTTCAGCGGAATCTTGAATTCGTTTCCCGACTTGGGGGACCCATGGCTGAACCAATTATGGGTTTCGAACTGGATCCAGGCGGCGGCCAGTAGATTGAGGCTGGTCGCGGGAATGAATTCGCGGCGCGCCAGCAATTCCTCCGAGATCACGCGCGGACTGGGTTCGAGCAGGTCGTCCAGGCTGTCCGGCACGCAGTCGGGCAGCGCGAAATTGCGTCCGAACCGGGCGCCAGCCATCCCCATGCGCGGATGGTCGAGGCTGTTGAACGAGCCGTCGGCGGAACGCCAGCGGTCATTGCCCGTGCTCCAGCGAGGCGATGTCGTGCCGTAGCCGGTATGGTGCAGATTGCGCTCCCGCAGCCGGTCGCGGAACGCCGAGAGATTGGCAGCTCCGAGCAGCCTCGGCAGTTTGTCCCATCTGACAAAGAAGTTGATGGCCCGATAGACAACATCCGGGACCCGTTGGAGCAGGTCACGATGGAAGACAAAACCATCGTTCTCGCGGGACATTGACGCTCCCAAACAAATTCACGTCAATAAAATTCGATTTGCAATTAGTAGCTGTAGTTCAATAACACCAAAATGTCCGCCTGCCAACGCCGCCGGAGACATTGCGGATTGTAGTTGCTTGCCGGTCAGCCGGACAGCGATGATCGTTCGGACAGTCCGGGCGGCGCTTGCGCCACCCGGACCTGATCCGACGATCTACAAGGTCATCTGCATCGGTTCGGGATAATAATGGAATCCTTCGCCGGCCTTGGCAACGTGACCATAGCCCGGCCATGCGAAGTGATAGGACATCACGGGCGTCTTATTCGCCGCAAGCATAGTCAGCAGCCTGACGCGCGATTCTGCCGCCTGCTTGGGATCGGTGTCGTAGGAGAATTCCATCCGCGGCCGCTCGAGCAGCAGGACGGGATGGTGCGAGAGGTCGCCCATGAAGGCGAAGGACTTGCCGGCCGACGAGACCATGAAGATGGTATGGCCGACGGTGTGACCGGGCGCTGCGATCGCCTGAACGCCGGGCAGGAATTCCTGGCCATCCTTGAAGAACACGATGCGGTCGCGCACCGGCAGCAGGTTCTTGCGGGCGTGAACGACGAAATCCTTGGCGTCGCTGCCGAGCTTGCCTTCGTCGGTCCAGAAGTCGAAATCGGTCTGCGAGATGTAGATCTGCGCGTTCGGAAACAGCGGCTTGCCGCCGTCGTCCACGATGCCGCCGATGTGGTCGATATGGGCATGCGAGCAGACCACGGCGTCGATGTCACCGGGCTTGATGCCGGCCTCGGTCATGCTCTTCTGTTGTCGGCCGGTGGTGGCGCCGAACATCTTCGAACTGCCCATGCCGGTATCGAACAGGATGAGCTTGTCGCCGGTGTTGACGATCGGAGAGTTCTGTTCGAGCACGACATTGTCGGGCGACAGGAAATTGTCGACGAGCATCTTCTTCACCTCTTCCTTGGGAACGCCGGTGAAGGTCCCTGAGGGGTCGCCGAGCGGCAGCGGTCCGTCGGAGACGACAGTGACTTCGGCATCGCCAAGAACGAAGCGGTGCCAGTATGGCGTCTGGGTACCGAGCTTGGGAGCGCGCGCCATTGCGCTGCTGCCGAGCATTGCGCTGGCACCAAGGCCAGCCCCGAGGGCCAACAAGGACCGGCGTGAGACATCGATTGTCATGCGTTTCCTCCGCTTTTGTCTTTTGTTTTGCGCAATTGTTTGCGCGTTACTTTCGGCCAGCGCCGATCGCCTCGCGTCAGCACGATCCGACGTACGGCTGAATGCAATCAATGATTGTGTCGCGATTGTGTCTCTTGACCGCGCGTTGTAGTGGGATCGCAAGTTTCTTTCTGCGTCGCGAACGCCGTCTCACGCAATCCGCGGCACCAGGTCGCTGCCTTCCGTTTCGGCAAAGCCCGCCTGCAAAACCTCTTCGCGCTTGTGGCGCAGATGCGCGCGCAGGATATGGGCGAGGCCGACGCCGTCGCGCCTCTGCAGGGCGTTCAGGATGGCATCGTGCTCCTGCACGGCGACCGCCCAGCGCTGGGGCGTCATCGGCGTGACATAGCGCGCGCGCCGGATGCGTGCGGTCACGGACGCATACAACCCGGCGAGCACCGGGTTTCCGGCCGCAGCGACGATGCCTTCGTGAATGGCGCGGTTGCCGCGATAGTACTGGATCAGATCGCGCTCGCGATAATGCCGCACCATGTCCCCGTGCGCGGCGGCGATCGCGTCGATCTCGGCATCCGTGATGCGCTCGCAGGCGAGTTCGCCGGCGAGCGCCTCGAGACCCTGGCAGACCTCGAACAGGTCGCGCATGTCCTTGTCGGTCAGTTTTGCTGCGCGCGAGCCGCGATGCGGCAGGAGCTGCACGAGACCTTCGGCGGCGAGCACCTTGAGCGCCTCGCGGAGCGGCGTGCGCGATATCTGCAGCCGTTCGCACAGCTCGCGCTCGGGAATCCGCGCGCCCGGCGGGATTTCGCCGTCGAGCAGGATGGCCCGGATGCGGCCGACGACTTCCTCATGCAGCATGGGTCTGAAGTCCATTTGAATGCAAAAATGGAGCTATACCCGAAATAATGCAAGTCCCAGCTTGTAAATCGGTAATTTTGCATTCAAAAATGTAGAAAAGCAGAAGGACATGAGGAAATGGACCAGCAGGTGGTGGCGGAAGACCTCGTTTTCGAGCGCCAGGACGGCATCGGGCGGATCACCTTCAACCGCCCGCAGGCCCGCAACGCCTTCACCTTCGCGATGTACGAGCGGCTTGCCGCGATCTGCGAGGAGATCAACGGCGATCACGCGATCAAGGTGCTGGTGCTGCGCGGGGCCGGCGACAAGGCCTTTGCCGCGGGCACCGACATCAATCAGTTCCGCGATTTCAAGTCGCCGCAGGACGCGATCGACTACGAGAACCGCATCGATCGGGTGCTGACCACGCTCGAGCAGTGCCGCGTGCCGACGATCGCCGCGATCAACGGGTTCTGCACCGGCGGCGGCGCAGGCATTGCCGCGGCCTGTGACCTCCGCATCGGCACCCAAAGCGCGAAGATCGGCTTTCCCATTGCCCGCACGCTCGGCAATTGCCTGTCGATGTGCAATGTCAGCCGTCTCACCGCGCTGATCGGCGCCGCCCGCGTCAAGGATCTGATCTTCACCGCGCGCCTGGTCGACGCGACGGAGGCCGCCAGTGTCGGGCTGCTCGGCGAGGTCGTCGAGGATCTCGCCGCGCTCGACCGACGCGCGGACGAGGTTGCCCGGCTCCTGGCCAGCCACGCGCCGCTCACGCTGAATGCGACCAAGCAGGCCGTGGCGCGCCTGCAAAGGCGGCTGACGCCGGACGAGGGCGAGGACCTCATCCTGATGTGCTACACGAGCCAGGATTTTCGCGAAGGGCTCGATGCTTTCCTCACCAAGCGCGCGCCGCAATGGCGCGGCCAGTAGGACGCCCCGATGCAAAGCGATCGCCCGCAATCAACCTCCGGCCGTTCGGGGCCGCTTGCCGGCCTCAAGGTCATCGATCTCACCCATGTCATGGCAGGGCCGACCTGCACCTTGATGCTGGCCGACATGGGCGCCGACGTGATCAAGATCGAGAAATCGCCGAACGGTGACGACACCCGCCATTCGGTGCCGCCGAAGATCGGCGACGAGGCGGCCTCCTTCCTGATGATGAACCGCAACAAGCGCGGCATCGTGCTGGATCTGAAGACCGAGGGCGGCAAGCAGGTGTTGCGGCGGCTGATCGCGGGCGCCGACGTGCTGGTCGAGAACTTTGCGCCGGGCGCCATGGAGCGCCTCGGCTTCGGCTACGAAGACCTGCACAAGCAGAATCCAGCGCTGATCTATTGCTCGCTGTCGGGCTTCGGCCGCACCGGACCCTACAAGCATCGCCGCGGCTTCGATCTGGTCGCCCAGGCCATGAGCGGCATCATGAGCTTTACCGGCGAACGTCCCGATGGTCCGCCCGTGAAATGCGGCCCGCCGCTGTCCGACATAACTGCCGGCCTGCTGGCGAGCATGGGTATCCTTGCGGCCTACACACACCGTCTCAAGACCGGCGAAGGGCAGTGGGTCGAGACCTCGCTCTATGAGGCCGCGCTGGTGCAGACCTACTGGCAGTCGACCATCGCGCTGGCCGCGGGCACCGCGCCGCGCGCGATGGGCTCGGCCCATCCGCTCAACGCGCCATATCAGGCCTTCGAGGCCTCGGACGGCTGGCTGGTGGTCGGCGGCGCCAACAAGAAGCACTGGCTCCTGATGCTGGAGGCCCTTGGCGCGAGCGAGCTGGCCGCCGATCCGCGTTTCATCAACGGCGCCGACCGCATGGCCAATCTGAAGGAGCTCGAAGCTGTCCTGAGCGAGCGCTTCCGCACCCGGACGCGGGCGCAGTGGCTCGCGGCATTGGAGGAGAAGGGCGTGCCGTGCGGACCCGTGCACGACATGCTGGAGGCGCTCAGCGATCCGCAGACGCTGGCGCGCGAGATGGTCGTCGAGGTCGAGCATTCCACGCTCGGTCCGGTGAAGACGATCGGCTTGCCGGTCAAGTTTTCGGAGACCCCAGGCAAAGTGCGTACGGGCGCGCCGGTCTACGGTGAGCATACAAGCGAGGTGCTGGTCGAGCACGGGTTCGACCAGAAGCAGATCGAAGCGCTCGAAAAAGAAGGCGCAATCGTGCTGGCATCGGGAAGACGCGAGGAACGCGTCGCCTGACCGGACGTCGAAAACGACAAGAACAAGAGACAAAAATCAGCTGGAGGACATCATGGGTCGGACGTCAACGCTTCTGCTCTCCGCCGCCGCAACAGTGCTCGCCGGCACGACGCCGGCGCTCAGTGCATGGCAACCGCAAAAGCCGATCGAGTTCGTGGCGACCGCCGGGCCCGGCGGCGGCACGGACAATCTCGCGCGCGCCGTGCAGAACATCATCACCAAGCACAAGCTGGTGGAGCAGCCGATCGTCGTCGTCAACAAGGGTGGCGGCAGCGGCGCGGAAGGCTATGTCTACGGCAAGGCCTCCGCCGGCGATCCCTACAAGGTGATCTTCGGCACGTCGAATGCCTGGCAGCAGCCGCTCGTCTCCAAGGTCGCCTTCAACTACACCGATCTCACTGCGATCGCGGCGATGGCGCAGGACGAGTTCCTGCTCTGGGTCAAGCAGGACGCGCCCTACAAGACGGCGGCCGACTATCTGAAGGCGGCCGCATCAGGCGAATTCAAGATGGGCGGCGCGCAGTCGAAGGATACCGACGAGGTGCTGACCCGGATGATCGAGAAGGCCGGTCACATCAAGCTGACCTACATTCCCTTCAAGAGCGGGGCCGAGACCGCCGTGCAGCTCGCCGGCGGACACCTCGACTCCCACGTCAACAATCCCAGCGAAAGTCTCGGGCAGTGGCGCGGTGGAACGCAACGACCGCTTTGTGTTTTCAGCCCGAAGCGGCTGCCGCAGGGCGCCAAGGTCACCGCGACCGAAGGTTGGGGTGATGTTCCGACCTGCGTCGAGCAGGGCCTCGACATCAAGCAATATGAGCAGCCGCGGACGGTGTGGCTCCCCGGCAAGGTCACCCCGGACCAGGCTGCATTTTATGTTGACCTGATGAAGAAGGTGCAGGCGACGCCGGACTGGAAGGACTACATCGAGAAAACCTCCCAGGTGGACACCTTCCTGACCGGCGCCGAGTTCGACAAGTTCATCAAGGAGGACCTCGATCACGTCAAGCAGGTCGCGGGCGAGCAGGGCTGGTTGGTCAAGTGAAGCGGCCGATGGCGTTCGATTGCGCAGCCGAGTTCAACCACCGTCCTCATCCTGAGGAGCCCGCCGCAGGCGGGCGTCTCGAAGGATGGCCGCGGATGGGATGTCGCCCGGAGCCGTCCTTCGAGACGCGCGCCAAAGCGCGCTCCTCAGGACGAGGACTGAGCAAACATCTGGCGTTTCGCTGGAGTGGCCCATGATATCGCGCCGCGCCCTCGAGCTTGCGACCGCAATCCTCACCGGCGGCTTTGGTGTGGCCGTCGTCGTCTCCAGTCTCGATAACGGTATCGGTTGGTCGAGCGCGGGCGTGGACGCCGGGACGTTTCCGTTCCTGACCGGCATCATCATCGTGCTTGGAAGTCTCTACAATCTGGTGCGCGGTTTGATGCCGGTTACGTCACTGGCGAACGTCCCCATTGCCATCACATCGATCGAGCTGCGACGGCTTGCCGGCCTGTTCGTGCCGGCCGCGATTTTCGTGGCTGCGATTCCGTTGCTCGGGATGTACGTCGCCTCAGCCCTGTACATCTTCGCGGTGCTCGCGATCCCCCGACAACAATCCGTGCCGCGCGCGCTTGGCACGGCGGCGGCGACAGCGCTCGCGCTCTACATCGTGTTCGAGCGCATGTTCCAGGTGAGCTTGCCGCACGGCGCGCTCGCCGCGGCGTTCGGCTTCTGACGGAGAGGCCGATGGACAATCTTGGAGAACTTCTTCACGGCTTTGGCATCGCGATCACGCTGCCGCATCTGGCGCTGATGGTGATCGGCGTGCTGCTCGGCATCCTCGTCGGCGTGCTGCCCGGGCTGGGTGCTCCGAACGGCGTGTCGCTGCTGCTGCCGCTGACCTTCGGCATGCAGCCGGTCTCCGCCATCATCCTGCTCTCCAGCATGTATTGGGGCGCGTTGTTCGGGGGATCCGTGACCTCAATCCTGTTCAACATCCCGGGCGAGCCGTCGTCGGTCGCCACCACCTTCGACGGCTACCCGATGGCGCGCGATGGACGTCCGACCACGGCGCTCGCCACCGCCTTCGGTTCGGCGGCCTTCGGCGCGCTGATCGGCGTCATCCTGATCACCTTCCTCGCGTCATGGGTGGCGCAGGTCGCACTCGCCTTCGGTCCGGCGGAATATTTTGCGGTCTATTTCCTGGCCTTCGCCAGCTTCGTCGGCATGGGCGGGGCGGCGCCGATCAAGACCGTCGTGGCGCTGGCGATCGGCTTTGCCATTGCCGCCATCGGCATCGACACCGTCTCCGGCAGCGTGCGCCTCACGATGGGTGTCGACGAGCTGGTCAAGGGCGTCAACTTCGTCGTCGCGGTGATGGGCCTGTTCGGTATCGGCGAGCTGCTCGTCGCCGTCGAAGAGGAGTTTCACGCCCGTGCGGTCTCGTCGAAGATTGAGTGGCGCGAGGTGTTTCGCGCGATCGGCCGCCTGCCGCGGCATAGCGTGGCACTGCTGCGGAGCGCGGCCATCGGATGCTGGATGGGGATCACGCCAGGCGGCCCGACCGCGGCATCCTTCATGAGCTACGGCATCGCCCGCCGCTTCTCGCGCCGCGGCCGATATTTCGGCACCGGAGAGGTCGAGGGCATCATCTCGCCGGAGACGGCCGATCATGCCGCCGGCACCAGCGCGCTTCTGCCCATGCTCTCGCTCGGCATTCCCGGCTCGGCCACTGCGGCCGTCATGATGGGCGGGCTGATGATCTGGGGGCTCAATCCCGGGCCGATGCTGTTCGTCGACCAGAAGGACTTCGTCTGGGGCCTGATCGCCTCGATGTATGTCGGCAATATCGTCGCCGTCGTGCTGGTGCTGCTGACCGTGCCCGTCTTCGCGGCCCTGATGCGGATTCCCTTCGTGATCATCGCGCCGCTGATCGTGATCATCTGCGTCGTCGGCGCCTATTCGGTGTCGAACTCCTATCTCGACGTCGTCATGATGCTCGGCTTCGGCATCGTCGGCTATCTCTTCAAGAAGCTGTTCTATCCGCTGGCGCCGCTCGTGCTCGCGATCGTCATCGGCGACAAGGCCGAGGACGCGTTCCGGCAGTCGATGCTGATGTCCAAGGGATCGCTCGGGATATTCTTCGCCAACAAGCTGGTGACATGCCTCATCGTGGCCGGCATCACGCTGCTGCTGCTGCCGCTCGTGCTGCAGCTTGCGCGCCTGCTGCGCAAGCCTGCGCCGTCGACCCACGAGACGACAGCTCAAGAGACCGCTCGGGAGAAAGTAATCATATGACCGCAAAGCCGCTCATTGCATTGGCAATGGGAGATCCCGCCGGCATCAGCCCGGAATTGACCGCCAAGCTCGTGGTGCATGACGACATCCGCGCCCGCAGCCGGATCGTCGTGATCGGCGACCGCCGCATCTTCGACGCGGGCGCGTGCATTGCTGGCGTCAAGCCGGAGCTGACAACAGTGGAGCAAGGAGCGGATTTGCGCGCGGCGGAGGGCGAGACGCTGTTCGTCGATCTCGGGCACCTCGATCCCGGCGACATCAGGCAGGGTGTTGCGAGCCTTGCCGGCGGCAGGTTCGCGCTTGCCAACTACAAGCAGGCGCTCGAACTCGGCCGCGACGGCCGGGTCGATGCCGTCTGTTTCACGCCGTTCAACAAGCAGGCGATGCGGCTCGCCCGCGCCGAGTATGACGACGAGATCGCGTTCTCCGCGGAAGTGGTCGGACTCAAAACGCCCGCAAGTGAGTTCAACGTGCTGGACCGGCTCTGGAACGCCCGCGTGACGTCCCACATCCCGCTCAAGGACGTTGCCGCGCGACTGTCCAGCGAACGCATCCATCGTGCGCTCAAACTGACTGATGCGTGCATGCGCAATGCCGGCTTCGCCCGGCCGCGCATCGCGGTCGCCGGTCTCAATCCGCATGCCGGCGACGGCGGCAATTTCGGCCGTGAAGAGATCGATGTCATCGCCCCCGTGGTCGCGGCCGGCCAGAGCGAGGGTATCGCGGTCGAGGGGCCGTTCCCGGCCGACACGGTGTTTTTGCGTGCCAAGGGCGGCGCCTTCGATGCGGTGCTGACGATGTATCACGACCAGGGCCAGATCGCGATGAAGCTGATGGGCTTTGATCGCGGCGTAACCCTGCTCGGCGGCTTTCCGTTCCCGATCTGCACGCCGGCGCACGGCACCGCCTACGACATCGCCGGCCAGGGCATTGCATCAATCGGTGCCAGCCGCGCCGCGGTGTTGCTCGCGGCAGAGATGGCCGCGCGTCGCCTCACATGATCCGGCGCTACTTCGGCAGCGGCATCGTCAGTTCTTTGTCGGCGGTATCCACCACGAACACGGCGAGGAGCTTCGCGGGCTCGGTGTCGCTGGCATTGGCGCTGACGGCATGGCGGTCGCCGGGCTTTTCAGAGAAGTTCTCGCCCTTGTGAAAGACCTTGGCGGGGCCGTCATTGACCTGACTGCGGATCGCGCCTTCCAGGACGGTGGCGTAGATGAAAGCCGAGGGCGCGTGGATGTGGGCGGGCGAGGAGCCTCCGGGACCATACTCGACCAGCACGCCTTTCATGCTCTTGCCGGGAACATTGGGCAGCGCCTGGTCGAACACGACCGTCACCTTGGCCGTGGGTGCCGCCGTCTCGGCGGCATGGGCCGTCAGGAATGATGCGGCATAAACGGCGGTTGCGATCAGCAATCTGCGCATAGGAGTCTCCTCAAAGCCTCGCGAGCCATGTTGCAAGCGACGTCTTCCCGAGCCGCGCCTCGCCGAGGGGGTTCAGCGATGTGTCGTCGATGCGAGCGCCGTAGTACGGCGCCTTTGGGTCTCCCACCACCGGTCGGGCGTCGCCGGATGCCTTCACGCGCCGTCCGATGAATTCATTGAAGGGCGCCTTCTCAGGTCCTGCAATATCCATCGTGCCGTTGAGCGGCTGGCCCATCGCGACCTCTGCGAGGCGATCGGCGACGTCCTCGGCTGCGATCGGCTGAAACAATGCCGTGGGAACGACGATCCGGCCCTCGGCCGCACCCATATCACCGATGGCGCTGAGGAATTCGAAGAACTGGGTGGCGCGGACGATCGAGTAGGGCACCGGTGACGCCTTGACGATGGTCTCCTGCGCCAGCTTGGCCCGAAAATACGCGATGTCGGGCGAACGCTCGGTCCCGACGATCGAGAGCGCCACGTGATGCTTCACGGCGGCGGCCGCCTCGGTCGCAGCGAGGTTCTTGCTCGAACGCTGGAAGAATTCGAGCACGGCGGCAGGCTCCCAGGACGGCGCGTTGGCAACGTCGACGACGACATCCGCGCCCGCCAGCACTGCTGCGAGGCCTTCCCCGGTCACGGCGTTCACGCCTGATTTCGGCGAAGCCGCGACGGCGTCGTGGCCTTGTTGCTTGAGCTTCGCTACGAGCTTGGATCCGATCAATCCGGTCCCGCCGATCACGACGATCTTCATGGCCTATCTCCTCGGCACGTTGCGGGCGCAAGGGTTTCAGGGTCGACGGCGCGCGCGTCGCGAAAGCGATGAGGCGACACTTACCGGGGAAATGGGGCAGGCTCTTGCCTGTAATCGGCCTGCGTTGTCCAAAAATGCTGAAGATGTTTATCGATCGCCGATGGATAAAGTTGCGTATCAAAATCATCCGACGCGCGGAGCGCACCGCTGACGCCAGCATCCGCCAGCGGAGCTCGCTAGATTGCAGCACGTCCTTGTTGGCGTTCGGTCACAGACGGCATTCGCACCACACAGCGGAACCCGACATGGCTGGTCGAGGTATCGACCGGCTCGGCGTGCCGCGCAGCCGGGCGGTATCGGCGGCAATAGTTCGGCGCGCACAGGTGCGAGCCGCCCTTGAGGACCTTGCGCGGAATCTGGATGTCGGGGAGGCGCGGGTCGTAACTTGTGTGCTCACCGCCGCCGCGAGGATTTTTGGGGATGCAGCAAGGTTTGGCAACATCGGCGGCGTGCTTTGACGACCACCAGTCGGAGGTCCACTCCCAGACATTGCCGATCATGTCGTAAAGACCGTAGCCGTTCGGCGGGAAGGCCATGACCGGCGAGGTACGCTCGTACCCATCCTCGCCGTGATTCTGGACGGGGAAGTTGCCCTGCCAGATATTGGCCATGTGCTTGCCGCCCGGCATCAACGCATCGCCCCAGGCGTATTCCTCCGCCTCGAGGCCGCCGCGCCCGGCGAACTCCCATTCCGCCTCCGTCGGCAATTCCTTGCCGGCCCAGCGCGCATAGGCGGCCGCATCGCTAAAGGAGACATGGACGACGGGATGGTCGTCGAGGTCCTTGATGTTGCTGCCGGGACCATAGGGATGACGCCAGTTGGCGCCGCGCAGGAAAGTCCACCACTGGCTCCAGTCGGTGAGATCGGTGATGCGCGGCAGCGGGGAGAACACCAGCGATCCCGCGTAGAGCATCTCCGCCAGCGCGCCTGGATAGTCCTTCGGGTCGGGAACGACCTGCGCCTCGGTGACATGGCCGGTTGCGTCGACGAACTGCTTGAACTGCCGGTTAGTCACCGGCGTGCGGTCCATCCAGAAGCCGTCGACAGCGACGCGATGGCTCGGCGCTTCCTCGGGATAATGATGGTCGGATCCCATGCGAAACGTTCCGCCGGGAATGAAGACCATCTCGCCGGTCTTCAAATCATCCGGCAACCACTCGCAGTGATCCAGATCCGCTCGCAACATGGTGGAAGCTCCGATACGCGCATTCCACCTGATGCTACTGCGCCGATTCTGGCAGACTTCGACGATAGCGCTTTGCCCGGCCCATTGGACGCATTGTTCGGTCCCCTCTTTTTTGGCGCTCGGGGGAGAGGAGGACGCTGCGTTGCGTCAACATCTCTTTCCTTTGCACGCACGTTTTCGAGCACGCGGCAAATCCATGCCGCGTGCGCTCTGCCATCCGCAGAACGCTTCCGCTCAATATCGCTAAGGTTGCAAACGGTATCCGAAGATTGGACGGCTGTGATGTGCAGTTTGTGCCAGTCTGCCCGGGCAGTTGGTGAGACCTAGTGCCCCATGTCGAAAATCCCTCAGTGCAAAGGCAGTTCAGTGGCTATCTAGCAACAAACTTGGCGATGATTGTCTCAAAACGCGAAGTCAGTCTGTCGCACCCACCTCGCGTTGTGGTGGTACTTTGCCACCGCGTGCCGCAGAATTGTCGCGCTTCAGTAACAGGGTACAGCCATGGGGCAATTCCTACTGGTTGATTCGCGCAAGCTGGACGGTTTCGAAGGTCTTCAGCAGGCTGTCCATGGCTCGCATGTCGATGTGATGCAACTCGGCCGCGGTCGGTTGCGCGGAACGTTATCTCATGTCGGCATCGGCGACTTCTCGCTCAGCATTGGTGCTTTCAACGTCGGCATGCGCACGCAGCGGGTTTCCAGCGACGACAGACTGATCATCGGGATGCTGCTCGCGGCCGAAGAGCGCGTCGCCCACTGGTCGTTCGACATGCAGCTCAATGATGTGCTCGTCATTCCGCCGCGGCTCGAACATGACGGTGTTTTTCACGGCGGCTCCGCCTACGCCGCCATGCGCTTCGACCTCAATGAAGTCGCGACGCTGTTCGGCGGAGAACCACGGCTGAGCGACCCCGACACATGGCGCAGCCGCGGTCATTTCCGCGCGCACATCGAGACCGGCGCGATCGCCTCGCGCCGCCTGGTCCGGATCATGTCGCACCTGCGCGACAACAAACATGGGCTGACGCCATCAACTGCCGATTTCTGGAAACGAACGATCGCCGAATGCATGGCTGCCAACGTCGCGTCGTCGCTGCCACCCGACGGCAATGGCTGGCTCCCTTCTGCACGCCGGCTGGTCCGCAAGGTCGAGGAGTTTCTCGACGACGCCGGCACGCGTCCGGTGCATGTGTCGCAAATTTGCGCGACGTTGGGTGTATCGCGGCGTACCCTGCACCGCGCCTTTCAGGAGGTATTCGGCCTCGGCCCGGCCAGCTTCCTCAGGCACAAGCGGCTATGCGCTGTTCATTCGATCCTGCACCAGAGCGCACCCGGTTCGACCACCGTGACAGCCGTCGCCATGCAGCAGGGCTTTTACGAGCTCGGCCGGTTTTCGCAATATTACCTGGCAATGTTCGGGGAGCGTCCGTCGCAAACGCTTGGAATTGCGACGCTGCAGGCCGTCGAAGACGACATCGCCAGAGCCTAGCGCTCTGGGCTCGGGACGCGAACGAGGCCATGATGGCATGCATGCAGGTGTTTTGCCCGCGTCAAACGGCGAAAAAATTCCGTCATTAAAACAACGACATGGCTACTGTGCATGGGGTTGTTTTCACGGGTTTGAGTTGGATGGGCAGGCCGCCTCCAGCTTCACGCCCCGCAGACGATCACCCCGTACCAGCCGAGCCCCCGATAGGTCTCGTAGCCGGGCGTCGCATGGAACGCGACCAACGTGCCGGAGCGGTCCTGATAGAAGCCGGAGCGCTGGCCATTGAGCGACAGCGAGATGCGTTCGCTGAGAATGCCTTGTCCGTCAGAAGCGGCGATCACGCGAAGATTGGAGTCGACCAGCAGCACGCGCGCCTTGTCGCTGTCGCCGACGCGCACGCCTTGCACGATGGCGCGGGCCTGTGCCTCCCAGTCGAAATGGATGGCGAGCACCCCGATCGGCGCGCCGTTGGCCTGGCCGCCGGCGCGGACACTGGCGCAATAGGTCGCGACCTGCGCGTTGCCGAGTAGCGGCTGGTTCTCGACGTCGCCGGCGACATAGTCGTCGCCGGAGCGCAGGGTGTTGGCCTCGCGAAACCATTTGGTGTGGGCGACGTTCTGGCCGACGGCGCGAAAGCGGTCGGCGCGGCCGTTAGCGATGACGTTGCCCTCGAGATCGCAGAGCCAGAGGTCGAGATAGACGGTGTAGGCGCCCAAGATCACGCCGAGACGCTGCGAGGCATGGGAGACGGCCGCGGCGTCGGGCGAGGCCGCGCAATCGACCAACGCTGAATCGGTCGCCCACCAGCGCACGTCGCAGGTACGTTCATAGAGGTTGCGGTCGATCAGCTCGATGGCGTTGAGCGACAAATCGACCATGCGCTCGCCGCGCGAGCGCTGGCTCATCCGGTCGATCGAGGAGACGAGATCGCCGGTCCGTTTCGTCAGTTGGCTTTCGAGCTCGCGGGCGATGGTCTCGACCTGCTGGCCGACACCGCGGACCTCCTGCGCCACCACGGCGAAGCCCGCGCCCTGCGCGCCGGCGCGCGAGCTTTCGATCAGTGCGTTCAGCGCCAGCATCTTCATCTGGTTGGTGATCTGCTGGATCGCCTTGGTCTTGTCGACAGCGATCTGGTTGACCTCCGCCGTGAGGCGGTTGATCAGCGCGGAGATGTCGGAATCATCATCAGCGGGTTCATTTGCGATCGGCTTGGCTTTGAGACCCAGCGCAGCAGACATCGGGGGCTTCCCTTGGCAATGAGCTGATCTGCAACGAACCCGGAACCATCACTGACAGATCGAATACAATTCTTTTTCGAAGATTCCGCCTAACGCCTGCTTAATTTGCTGTTCGGCGGAATGCCTAAAAGGTAGTCAGTCCGGCCTGTCGGCGGCCGTCACGGCCTGCCGGCCCCGGACCCTGCAAATACTCGAAGTTTCGCATGGGAACCCGACCGCCTGAGGCCTGTCGGCGTGCCGGGATACTCAAACGAGCGCCATAAGATCAGCGTTGGGGGAGGCAAACAACGGCAAGCTCATGTACCAGGCCGACCGAGCCCGGCAGCGGCCAGACTGCCCCATGCCCACAATAATCGATCGCGGCTTGCCATTGCGCATCCGTCGGTGACGCGAGTCTGTAGCCGGTCGCCTGCTCGAACAGCCCCAGCTTGGACCACGGCGAACCGAGGCCGGACGTATTCATGTCGATCGACGATGTACTTAGTGCGAGGGGGTGCGTCTTCCGACGGCCGACGACAGCCAGCGATGTCACCTCGCCAAAGGCGGGATCGGCTTCGAGTCGCGCGATGATGCGGCTTGCTTCCAGATGGTCCCAAAGATTCATGCGCCGCTGGTCAAACAGGATCGAGGCGTCGGCACCAATGTAGCCCGCGACGACGATAGCGAATGCGGCCATCAGACAAAGGTTCAGTTTGGCGAATGCAGACCGAAAGCCGATCACGCCGAGCGCGGCAATGCATAGCGCGATTGGTGATAGCAGTCTCGGCGCTAACCAGGCGACGTCGCCGATGAGTGGCGCAATCGCGGCGCACACCATCGCAACCAGGACGGCCAGTGCCGCAACGAGCGCCGCGACATTGTCCCGCCGCTGCAAGGTCATTCGCAGCAGCAGGAAGATGCTGAGCACCAGCGCGAGAACTGCCGCGATCGACGTCGTCGGGACGATGCCCTGTCCTGGCAGAAGTGAAAGCTGCATCGCAGCACCGAGTGTGTGAACCTTTTGGGAGAGGTCTGGTGAGCTGACCCGAAACGCTCTCCCCGCGGCAACCGCCGGAAATAGATATTTGGTCGAAATCAGGCACAGCACGTAAACGGCGAAACCAGCCAGCAGGACTGCAGTGCGGCGGAGGAAACGACTGAGCAAAACGGAAAGGTCGGACTTCGAGGCTGTGTCGCAAACGCTGAGGTCGGCCACCAGGACAAGCAGGCCGGCTGCCGCGACGTGGCCAATCACAACCTGATAGTTTCCCAACGCAAGGACGACGGCTCCGATACTTGCAGAACGCCAGAGCGATGATGGCGGTGCACGATAGGCGCTCCATACAGCCACTGCCGCGAAGAAGACCGCCAGGACTGTCGCGAGGGTGACCTCGCCGTAGTAAAAGTATTCGGTCGCAAACGGATGCAGTGTGAATAGCCTCGCAAATGCGAATGCCTCTTGCTGCCTAATGTCATCGATGATCGCGGTTGCGAAGATGAATCCAGAGATGATGAAGAGCGGAATCGACAGGCACATCGATGCGGACATTGATTCGATCGGCTGGAACCCGATCTGCGCCTGCAGCCACCACACCGCTGCGCGAACGAAGCGCCCGTCGCTGAGAGAGTAGGCGATTTCGCCGCTGAACGACTTCCGGGCGACGTCATAGCTATCAATGGAATACATCGGCGCAAACAGGGCCTGGCCACGCGCAATGATGTTGAGACAGAGCACGGCCCAGAATGGTACGGCGAACCGCGAGATTGTGTCCCTTGCGACGCTAGTGTTCGACACCTCGGCCTGCACGATCGCCTCTGCTGATATCGAGCGATGTTGTCGAGAGACAACAGCGCGATCCCGGAGGCCAAAATGTGGGGCTTTTCAGGAGATGCTGTGCAGAGCAGGGTGCGATTTGGCGGTCCATGGAATCCGGAAAAAAATCAGCTGCGCTGTGCAAAACCGCCCGGCCTGGGCATCGGGCGATTGCCCAATGTGCTACCTTCGTCGTACGGACTGAATGCAATATGGCCCCTCCCGTATCCGCGCTCCCCGTCGAAGCGCCCCAGGCATTCCTGGGGGTGGCGCGCTCGCTCACCGACAAGCTCTGGCGCGACCGGCTGGATGCGCGCGGGGCGGCGAAAGCGCTTGCCATCGTGCAGCGCCACCAACTGCCCGAACTGCTGGCGCGGGTGCTGGCAGGCCGCGGCGTCGACAGCGATGCCGTCGCCGATTTCCTCGATCCCACCATCCGCAAGCTGCTGCCGGACCCGTTCACGGTGACGGAGATGGAAGCCGCCGCGAAGCGGATCGCGGATGCCGCAGCGAACGGCGAGAAGGTCGCGATCTTCGGCGACTACGATGTCGACGGCGCGACCTCGGCGGCGCTGCTGACCTGGCATCTGCGCCATTGCGGGCTCGATCCGCTGATCCACATTCCCGACCGCATCTTCGAGGGCTACGGGCCCAACACGGAGGCCGTGCGTGCGCTGGCCGAAAAGGGCGCCACGCTGCTCGTCACCGTCGATTGCGGCACCACCAGCATCGAGCCGCTCGCCGAAGCAAAACGTCTTGGTATGTCGGTCGTCGTGATCGACCATCATCAGGCCGGCACGGAGCTGCCGGAGGTCGATGCGCTGGTCAATCCGAACCGGCTCGACGATCTCTCCGGCCTCGGCCATCTCGCCGCCGTGGGCCTCGTGCTGGTGACGCTGGTCGCGGTCAATCGTGAATTGCGCCAGCGCGGGTTCTGGAATGCGGAGATGCCCGAGCCGGATCTGCTCGGCATGCTGCATCACGTTGCGCTCGGCACGGTTGCCGATGTCGCGCCGCTGATCGGTCTCAACCGCGCGTTCGTCGCCAAGGGTCTGATTGCGATGCGGCGGCGCGACCATGTCGGCCACACCGCGCTGATGGACGTGGCGCGGCTCAACGGCCCGCCGGAGGCCTGGCATCTCGGCTTCATGCTGGGGCCGCGCATCAATGCCGGCGGCCGCATCGGCCGCGCCGATCTCGGCGTGCGGCTGCTTTTGGAGGGTGACAGCGTCGAGGCCGCGCGGATCGCAGCCGAACTCGACCGCCTCAACAGTGAGCGCCGGATCATCGAGCAGGCGGCCGAAGCGCAGGCCGAAGCCGAGGCACTCGCCTCGATCGGGCTCGAGGACAAGATCGGCGTGATCGTGACGGCCTCCGAAGGCTGGCATCCCGGCGTCGTCGGTCTCGTTGCGTCCCGGTTGAAGGAGAAGTTCTCGCGGCCCGCCTTCGCGATCGCGCTGGAGCCCGGCGGAATCGGCACCGGCTCCGGCCGCTCGATTGCCGGCGTCGATCTCGGCAAGGCCGTGCGGCAGGCGGTCGCCGACGGCATTCTGCTCAAGGGCGGCGGCCACGCGATGGCTGCGGGCGTCACGCTGCGGAAGGAAAAGCTCGCCGAATTTCGCGCCTATCTCGAGCATGCCCTGGCGCGGGACGTTGCCGAGGCGCGCCACGTCAACGAGCTCTACATCGACGGCGCGGTCTCCGCGCGCGCGGTGACGACTGAGCTTGCAACGACGCTCAACCGCGCAGGTCCTTTCGGCAGCGGCAATCCGGAAGTCGTGTTGGCGCTGCCGGCGCACCAGCTCGTCTATGCCGACGAGGTGGGACAGGCGCATTTGAGGCTACGCTTCAAGTCGGGCGACGGCGCCATCGTCAACGGCATCGCGTTCCGTTCGATCGGACAGAAGCTTGGCAACGCGCTCGTTGCCAATCGCGGCCAGCCATTGCATGTCGCGGGATCATTGTCGGTCGATCGCTACCAGGGCGCCGAGCGTGTGCAATTCCGCGTCATCGACGTCGCGCTACCCGACCAGGGACCATCCATGATTAGATAGGCCCGGCAAACAATAAAAAGCTAACAGCAAAAAAGAAAAAAGGGAGTGAACATGGCAGGGCAGGTTGAGGGCAAGGTCGCGCTGGTGACCGGCGGCGCATCCGGAATTGGCGAGGCAATTGTTGAGCTGTTCGCGCGCGAGGGCGCCACCGTCATCGCCACCGACATCGACGAGCTGCGCGGCCCCGAGCTCGCCGATCGCATCACCAAGGCCGGCGGCAAGGCGATTTTTCTGGAGCAGGACGTCACCAGCGAAGAACGCTGGATCGAGATCACAGCCGAGATCGCGAAGCGCTTTGGCCGGCTCGATATTCTGGTCTCGAATGCCGGCATCGGCATCGCCGTGCCCTCGATCGTCGACATGACGCTCAACGACTGGCGCAAGCAGAACGCGATCAACCTCGACGGCGTCTTTCTCTCGGTCAAGCATTGCCTACCGTTGATGCGGAAGACCGGCGGCGGCTCGATCGTCATGATGTCCTCGCTCGCGGGCCTGCGCGGCGCGCCCGGGCTGTCGGCCTATTCGGCGACCAAGGGCGGCGTGCGGCTGTTCGCAAAATCGATCGCGATGGAGTGCGCGGCGGCCTGTGACGGCATCCGCGTCAACTCCGTTCATCCCGGCATCATCGACACACCGATCTGGGGCAAGATCCCGACCGGCGCGACCGGCAACCAGGGCAACGCGCCGATCGACCCAGACGAGCGTGCGCGCGTCGTCACGCCGCTCGGCCGGGCCGGACAGGCTGCGGAAATTGCCTCCGGCGTGCTGTATCTGGCCTCCGATGCCTCGCGCTACGTCACCGGCAGCGAGCTCGTCATCGACGGCGGCATGAACGCCGGCGGCGTGCCGCGGCGGCAATGAACCGCCGCGCGGGCTGCGAAGGGCAGGGTGGCGCCCGCGGGGGCTGACGCGCAGGCGTCGGACCTGTACAACGCGGACGTCTTCCGACCGACAGAGGTGTCCTTCCGCCATGGCGCACAGCCTTCACTCTTCGTCATCCACGCCCGCAACATTTCGCTCGAACCGTCCGGATCTCGCGAGCGACGCGATCCGCAGCGCGCGCGAGGATCTCGCCGCCTGCTTCCGGATGGCTGCGCGCAACGGCTTTGAGGAGGGCATCTGCAACCACTTCTCGGCCGTGGTGCCGGGCCATGACGATCTCTTCCTGGTCAACCCTTACGGCTACGCCTTCCGCGAGCTGACCGCGTCAAAACTGCTGATCTGCGATTTCCACGGCAACGTGCTCGCCGGCGAAGGCGTGCCCGAGGCGACCGCGTTCTACATCCATGCCGAGATGCACAAACGCCTGCCGCGCGCCAAGGTCGCCTTTCACACCCACATGCCCTATGCCACGGCACTGTCGATGACCGAGGGCGATCCGCTGATCTGGGCCGGCCAGACCGCGCTGAAATTCTACGGTCGCACGGCCGTGGACCGCGACTACAACGGTCTCGCGCTCGACAACCGCGAAGGCGCGCGCATCGCGTCCAGCGTTGGGAATGCCGATATCATCTTCATGAAGCATCACGGCGTGATGGTGCTGGCACCGACCATCGCGGAAGCCTGGGACGATCTCTACTATCTCGAACGCGCCGCCGAGGTGCAGGTGCTGGCGATGTCGACGGGGCGGCAGGTGCTGCCGGTCGATCCCGCGATTGCGGCCGAGACCTACAAGCAGATGCGCGAGGGCGATTCCGAATCCGCGCGGCTGCATCTTGCGGCGATCCGTCGCCAGCTCGATGCGGAGGAGCCGCAATATAGGCACTGAGCCTGCCTACGATCCCTGCCGCAGCTTCGCCAGCACCTTCAGCCCGCCATAGCCGTCCGCAGGCGTGATGCCCGCGCGCTGCTGAAAATCCTTGATCGCCTTCATGGTGTCATTGCCGACACGGCCGTCGGTGCCGCCGGTGTCGAAGCCGGCCTTGGTCAGGCGCGTCTGCATCTCCTGCACCTCGGCGAGCGTCAGCGCGCGCTCGGAGCCGGGGAATGGCTGGATGAAGGGCGGGGCGCCGAGGCAGCGGTCGCCGAGATGGCAGATCGCCAGCGCGTAGTTCATCGAGGGGTTGTAGCTCTTCACCGCGTTGAAATTCGGTCCCAGCAGAAATGTCGGCCCGCCCGCAACCGGCGTCCATATCTGCGCCGATGCGGAGGGTTGCGGGAATGGCTGGCCGTCGGCGCGGGTGACGCTGGCCGCCTGCCAAGCCGCATAGGTCCGGCTGCCGCTCATCTCACCGGGCGCGCGCACCTCGTAGCCCCAATGCTCGCCGCGGTGCCACTTGCCGCGATTGACGAGATATTTTGCGGTCGAGCCCAGCGCGTCGTCGGGCTTGCCGAATGGCGAGACCTTGCCGTCGCCATCGTAGTCGATACCGACATTGAGCCAGACCTCCGGCATCCATTGCGAATGCCCCATCGCGCCGGCCCAGGATCCCTGCATCTGCTCCGGCGTGCTCCAGCCCTTGTCGACGATGCGTAGCGCGTTGATCAGCTCGGTCTCCCAATAGGCTTTGCGCCGCGGCTCGTTCCAGGCGAGCGCGGCGAGCGAGGGAAACACCGGCGTCATGTGGTTCTGCTGCACCAGCGGATCGCCATAGGCGGACTCGACGCCCCACAGCGCCAGCAGCGTGCCGCGCTCGACGCCAAAATCGCGCTCGATGCGTGCGAGCAGCGCCTCGTTGTTCTTCAGCGCGATCTTGCCGTTGATGATGCGCCAGTCGGAGACGCGACGGTTGATGTATTGCCAGACCTGCTCATGGAATTCGGGCTGGTTGCGCATCTGCTTGAACACGCTCATGTCGGGTTCGACCCGCGCCATTGCGCGCTGCCATGTGGCGGCCGAAATGCCTTTCGCCATGGCACGTGCGCGAAAGCCCTCGCGCCATTCCTCGAAGCCTGGAGGCGCGGCCAGGATGCGCGTTGGGATTGCGACGAGTGCGGCTGCGCCGAACGTGGATCGAAGCAGAGCGCGGCGGCTGCGAGAGGCTATGGAATCAGCGTGTTTCATGGACCCATTCTAGCGGGAAACATGGTGGCTGTGACCAGTTCCTGGAACTGCAGGAACAGACGCTGGCCCCGCGTTCCCCGGAACAAACTGTCGCACTCCCGCATTCCCCCAGCATCACGTTCGAGGAGGAGAAGATGAGGAAATATCTGTTTGCCGCCGCCATGGTCACCGCCATCGCCGCGCCTGCTTTTGCCGATGAAGTCGGCGTTCACGTCGGTCCCGTCGGTGCTGGCGTGACCGTCGGACAGTCTCACGAATATCGTGAGCGGGACCGCGATCGCGACCGCACCACCGTTATCAAGGAGCGCGAGCCCGCCGACCGCACCACGGTGATCAAGAAGGAAGATGAATTCGGCAATCGCAGCAAGACCGTGATTCATCACGACAACGATTGACGGAGTGGGGCCCCGGCCGATCGCCGGGGCCCTCCGTCGCACGCAGTCCGTTCATCGAGAATTCGGGGTGGAATGAAGATACGCGCGCATGCGGAAAGCCATGTCGTCGAGTTGGACGACGGATCGCGATGGCAGATCTTTCCCGGCGATCTCGCGACCACGCTGAGCTGGAAGCCCGAAACCGATCTGCACCTGGAACGAAGCGGCGAGCGGGTGAGTTCGCATGAGCTGGTGAACGACGCCGATCAAAGCCGCGTCCGGGTGATCGCAGCGGGCGAGACCTGGCCTGATGGCGAGGTTAAGAAAGTGTTGAAGGGCGGGTAGGGCGCACCTGCAATAGGTCGGATATCCCCAATTTTGAGCCTGTCACTTTACGGTCGGTTTGCCTCCGTCTGCGCACAATGCGTGAATGCAGGAGCTGTTCGACATCATCCGCGCCAATCCCTGGCCGTTCGGCGCCGGGTTGTTCGTCGTCATCCTGATGATCCTCGCGGAGAACTTTGGCCGCGGTATTCAAGGCGACGGCGCGGTCAGTGACTTCTCGGATTCGGACGGTGGCGGCTGCGGCGATGGAGGAGGCGGCGACTAGGGCCGCTCGCCGGCAGGCGCGCTTCGCCTAGTCCTCCTGCAAATCGGCCGCGATGCCTGCGAGCCAGCGGCGAATGCTTGCTTCGGCCTTGGCGTCGAGCCGGGCGGCAAGGCGCTTCTCCAACGCAATCACCCGTTCTCGACACGCCTTCAAAAGCGTCGCGCCGCGGGGCGTCAGCGTCCATTGCTGGATGCGGCCGTGGACGGGATGGGGCGTCATCACAATCGCACCGTCACGTTCGAGATTGCGGATGATGACGCCGACGGTCTGGGGCGTCAGAAAGGTGAGGCGGGCGACGTCGGCGCCCGAGAGGCCCGGATAGGCATTGAGCATGGTCAGCACCGCGAATTGCGGCGAGGTGACACCGAGATCGGCCAACGACCGCTCCATCGTCAGACGGACTGCGGCGTGGGCCTGGCGCAGCAGATAACCGAGATAACCCTGCTCGCCGCGCTTGCCTTCCCCTGGAGCTGGGACGCGCACCGCCGGGACGGCCGTGGCTGCCTTCCGCCGCGGTTGCGATCTCGTGATATCAGGCGGCTTGCGCGTCATGTAAGTGCTCTTATAATGTGTCAGCACTCTTACAATACCACGAGGTGAACGGCAATGTCACACGCCCGCAGCGAATATGAGAATTTCAAGAAGATCGCGCCCGACGCGTATGAGCTGGTGCTGGCGCTCGGCCAGGTCGCGGCCAAGGCCGGCCTCGACAAGCAGCTTCTCGAACTGGTCAAGCTGCGCGCTTCGCAGATCAACGGCTGCGCCTTCTGCCTGCAGCATCACATCCTGCTTTCGGAGCGGATCGGCGTCCCATTGGACAAGCTCAATTTGGTCGTGGTCTGGCGCGAGGCGCCGATCTTTTCCGCGCGGGAACGTGCCGCGCTGGCCTGGGCCGAGGCGCTGACCTGCCTGCCCGACGGAGTCGGCGAAGAGGTGTACGCCGAGGCGAGCCGTGAATTCTCCGAGACCGAGCTGACATACCTGACCTCGGCGGTCGCCTCGATCAACGTCTGGAACCGTTTTGGTGCGGCGTTTCGCTGGACGCCGGCGAAGCGGGCGGTCGCAGCGAATGCGGCGGCGTCCTGATTGCAACGAAGGGAGATCACGATGACAGCAATGAGTTTGCCCACCACACCGCGCCCGTTGCCATCGCGCTCGATGGCGATCGCCGTTATCGGCGGGCTCGCCTGTGCGCTTGCGATCGGGAAGGCGCTGCCGGTGACGATGGACACCATATCCGGCGCACTCTCGCCGCTCTGCGCCGCAGCTGCCGAAAGCTCGCCGCTCGACAAGGTCGAACCGATCGGCTCCTACGCCCTGCCGAACGTACCGGGCAAACGCGTCACCATCGTGCGCGTGTTCTACGGTCCCGGCGGGTTCTCGCGGCCGCATCGTCATGCGGGATCCGTCACCGCCTACATCACCAAGGGCGAGATCCGCTCCCAGCTCGGCGGCGGCCCGGTCGAGACGTTCGGCGTCGGCCAGTCCTTCTTCGAGCCGCCCGGCTCGACCCATCTGGTCTCGGCCAATGCCAGCACCACGGAGCCGGCGGAATTGATCGCGGTGTTCGTGGCAGACGAGGGCGCCCAGCTGACGACGTTGCTGGATTGATCCGTAGCCCGGGTGAGCGAAGCGACACCCGGGGCAGTCGTCGCGTGAGTCCCGGATGTCGCTTCGCTCATCCGGGCTACGTTACCGGCGTGCTCTCTCGTCAGCCGCCATAGGATGCTGGATCAGGGTTGTCCGACGGGTGCTCGAACGACTTCTTCATCGACACCGGCATGGGCACGTGGAAGTTCAGGCCGCGCGGCGGCACCGGCTCCATGAACCATTTGTTGTAGATCTTCTCGATCTCCGAGCTCTTGTAGAGTTTTGCGGTCGCGCGATCGACCACCGCCTTGAACGGCGCGTCGTCCTTGCGCAGCATGATGCCGTAAGGCTCCGGATCGGAGAACGCGCCGGTGCTGATCGCGTAGAGCGACGGATCCTTCGAGGAGGCGATCATCGCCGCCAGCTGGATGTCGTCCATGACGAAGGCCACAGCGCGGTCGGTCTCGACCATCAGGAACCCTTCGGGGACATCCTTCGCGTTCATCACGGTGATGTCGAGCGAGCGGGCCGCATTGGCCTTGTTGAGCTGCGTGATGTTGGTGGTGCCCGAGACCGAGACGACGGCCTTACCCTTGAGATCGTCGATTTGGTCGAGCTTCGAAGTCTTCTTGGACACGAAGCGGCTCGCCGTGAGGAAATGCGTGTTGGTGAACCACACTTGTTTCTGGCGATCGGCGTTGTTGGTCGTCGAGCCGCATTCGAGATCGACGGTGCCGTTCGCCATCAGCGGAATGCGGCTGGAGGAGGTGACCAGGTTCTCGTTGACTGCGAGCTTGTCCAGCTTGAGTTCGGCCTTGATCTCCTCGACGATCTTCATGCAGATGTCGATGGCGTAGCCGACGGTCTTCTGCTTCTCGTCGATATAGCTGAAGGGCACCGCACTGTCGCGCACGCCGAGCGTGATCGCGCCGGTGTCCTTGATCTTCTTCAAGGTCCCGCTCAATTCCTGCGCATGAGCCGGCACGCCGAACGCGACGGCCAGAACGGCCGCTATTGTGAGACAACGCATGTGCTTTCCTTCATCCTGTTTGCCCGTTGGGAGGAAAGCAATTCTGAGGCCAGACAATTCTGAGGCCAGAGAAGGCTCCGTCATAAGGAGGCCGGGCCGGTCAGGCGGCGTGCGTGCAATTCGCTGTCATAGGACTGTCATCAGACAGTTTGGTTGGCTGTCTAGATGGCGCAAGCAGCGTCAGTTCTCCTCGCCGCCCGATCCCTCGCGCAGGTCCGGCTTGAGCACGTCCTCCGGCAGCGCATGCGCCACGGGCTGCGGCGTGCCGGCGATCTCCGGGCCGACCTCGCGGCCGCGGGCGCGGATCAGGCGCTCGTACGCCGAGACCAGCGTGACGTAAGGACTGACCCAGATCCAGCCGTCGCGGGTGAACACCTGCACGTCGAAATGCAGATGCATCGAGGTGCCGGCGGGATGGTCGAGATAGTTCGAGACCACGCCGATCTTCTCGCCCTCCGATACGATGCGGCCATTGAGCAGGCCATCGGCGTTCAGCGCCTGCGGGTTCATATGCATGTAGCGGAAACGAATGTGCTCGTTCCGGCTGTTGATTTGCAGCGTCACGGCCTGGTCCTTGGAAGCGCGTATGACCCTCGCATCGCGCACGGCGACGACGGCGCGCTGCTTGGGATCGCAGGCTTGGCGGCCTTCACCAGGCGGTGGGCACTCGGCCGCGCGGATGTCCTCACCCTGATGGCCATAACCGCCGCCGCATTGCCAGACCTCGAAACTGCGGGACTCGCAGAAATTGTCCCGCCAGGGATAGGCGGTCGTGCTCTCCATCTTGTCGCGCTTGGCATAGGATTGCGAGTGTATGAACGCGGGCGCCTTCTCGAGAGGAAAGCGGATCTGTGCGTAGGCCATCACGTCGGGATGGCCGCCCTGCTTGCGATAACCGGTGTTCGGGATGATGTCGCCACTCGGCCGGTAGGTGAAGTCAGGGGAACGTACCGCAGGACGATCGAGAATGTTGGAAGCGATGTCCGTGAGCGGCCGCATGCGCTGGCCGCCGGCCACGCGCAACGCCTTCAGGAAGCGCTCGGCGACCGGATAGGCCTCCTTGCAGGCAAGCCGCCGCGGCTTTGCGACGCTGTCGAGGCATTGGATCGATACCACATAGGTGACGCCGAAACGGGTGAAAGCGTAACGCACATAGCCTTCCCGGATGAACTTGCGCAGGTCCGGGTAGAGCGCCGCGAGCGGTTTGACCGGCTCGCCCTTGCCGCCCGAGGGATCGGCAATGTCATAGACGAGCGCCGAACCCGTAATCTGCACCTCGACCGGCCTTGCGAAGACTCGGCTCGGCATGCCGTCTCCGGTACCAGGCTCGAACGAAAAGGTCGCGCTGTAGCCGGCGGGCCCGGCATCGAACATGTCGACGGAATTGAAGTCGGCCTGGTAGCGCGACAGCGCGAGGGTCGCCGGCGCTCCATTGCGCCGTGCTTCGAAATACGCGGCAGCGTCGAACGGCAGCAACACGGGCACGGAACTGCGGGCGATGCCGGTGAAGAATTGCGAGGAGATCGCATTGAGCTGCACCAGCGCCGGCATCGCGCGCGGATCATAGCGCGGCACCGAACGGCGGGGTGCGAAGATGAAATCATCCGCCGCCCGGGGATGGGCATTGATTTCGGTGCGGAGCTGGTCGAGCGCCGCGCGCCAATCGACGCGCAGCGCCGTGAGTGAGGGGCTGCGGAACTCATCCGCAGCCAGCGGAGAGGCAATGAGGAGCGCAAGCGACGCCAGAAGTTGCGAGACGAAGCGGAAACTTTTCCCAACCACTGTCTCGCCCCCCGGCGGCACCCGTTGCGCTCGCTTTGGCCCCGTCAGTCCTTGGCGCGCTCGGAGTAGGAGCCGTCTTCGGTCATCACGACGATTCGGGTGCCGACGGCGATGTGCGGCGGCACGGTGGTGCGCACGCCGTTGGACAAAATCGCGGGCTTGTAGGACGAGGAGGCGGTCTGGCCCTTGGTCACGGGCTCGGTCTCGACCACTTCGAGCGTCACACGCTGCGGCAACGCGATCGACACCACATTGACGTCGTGCGTCGACAATTTGACCGTCATGCTCTCCTGAAGATAGGCCGCGGCGTCGCCGATGACGTCCTTCGACACCTGGACCTGGTCATAAGTTTCAGGGTTCATGAAGTGGAAACCGTCACCGTCTTCATAGAGATAGGTGAAGTTGCGTTCTTCGATCGTGGCCTTCTCGACCTGGTCGGTGGTCTTGTAGCGCTCGGAGATCTTTACCCCGTCCGAGATTCGGCGCATTTCGATCTGGCTGACCGGGGTGCCCTTGCCGGGATGGATGTTCTCGGCGGTCACGACGACATATAGCTTGCCGTCTTGCTCGATCACGTTGCCCTTGCGAATAGAACTGGCGATGACTCTCAAAGCTGTATTTCCTGCTTGCTTGGCCCGGCTCGGGCCAGGACGTGGTCAAATTGATGGGGGACCTGGGGCCCCAAATCAGACCGCGGCACCCGTTTCGGGCCGCAACATACTGGTTTTGCCGTTGGATGCCAGCATTTTGCTGGCCGGCGGGGCAGTCGGCTAATGGCTGGGGACAAGCCGATGTCGCCGTTCTGGTCCCCCTCGCGGCATCTCGACCGCCGGCCGTTCCTTCAGGCCAGGGGAGCCATCACCGGGGCTCTACGGGGATTTTTCGCCGAGCAGGGCTTCATCGAGGTCGAAACCTCCGTTCTCCAGATCTCCCCGGGCAACGAGACCCACCTGCATGCCCCCCGGACCGAGATCATGCGACCCGACGGCAGCCGTGTGAGCCGATATTTGCGGACCTCGCCGGAATTCGCCTGCAAGAAGCTGCTGGCGGCCGGGGAGACCCGGATTTTCGAGTTCGCCCGGGTGTTCCGGGACCGCGAGCGTGGCGACCTGCATTTGCCCGAGTTCACCATGCTCGAATGGTACAGGGCAGACGCCCCCTATGACGCCATCATGGCCGATTGCGTCGTCCTCATCGCCCGCGCGGCCCAGGCGACCGGCATCGGCACGTTCGCCTTCCGCGGCCGGACCGCCGATGCCTTCGCCGAGCCGGAGCTTGTAACGGTGGCCGGCGCCTTCGAGCAATTTGCGGGAATCGACCTGCTTGCGACCATTTCCGGCGGCGAGGGCGACCGCGCCGCGCTCGCGCGGTCAGCTGCCGGCAAGGTCCGCGTGGCCGAGGACGACACCTGGTCCGACATCTTCAGCAAGGTTCTGGTCGAGCATGTCGAGCCGCATCTGGGGCATGGGCGTTTGACCATTCTGTTCGAATACCCATCTCCAGAGGCGGCACTGGCGCGCGTGAAGGCGGGCGATCCCCGCGTTGCCGAACGGTTCGAGGTCTATGCCTGCGGTGTCGAGCTCGCCAACGGCTTTGGCGAACTGACCGACGCCGAGGAGCAGCGCAAGCGCTTCACGCAATCCATGGCGGAGAAGCAACGCCGCTACGGCGAAGCCTATCCGCTGGACGAGGACTTTCTGGACGCGGTCGCGGCCATGCCGGAGGCAAGCGGCGTCGCGCTCGGATTCGACCGGCTGGTGATGCTGGCGAGCGGCGCATCGCGAATTGATCAGGTGGTCTGGACACCGCCTGCAGATGAAACGTCAAGCGAGACATGATGAAGAGCAATCTTGCGCGCACATTTCGCGAGCCGGCCGAACTTGTGGCCGAGCAGCTGGTATCAGCCGAAGCGCTGCCGGCGCTCGAACGCGTTGCCGCGCGCTACGCGGTTGCGATCACGCCGGCGCTGGTCGATCTGATCGACAGGTCCGATCCCGACGATCCCATCGCGCGGCAATTCGTTCCGACGGCCGCGGAGCTCGAGATGCAACCGGGCGAGAACGCAGATCCAATCGGCGATCATCCGCACTCGCCGGTTCCCGGGATCGTGCATCGCTATCCCGACCGCGTGCTGTTCAAGCTCGTTCACGTCTGCGCGGTCTATTGCCGCTTCTGCTTCCGCCGCGAGATGGTCGGACCCGGCAAGGAGAACGCGCTCTCGGACGGCGCCTATCGCGCGGCGATCGACTACATCCGATCGCACAGCGAGATCTGGGAGGTGATCCTGACCGGGGGCGATCCCCTGATGTTGTCGCCGCGGCGGATGAGCGAGATCATGGCGGATCTTGCCGGCATCGATCACGTCAAGATCATCCGCCTTCACACCCGCGTGCCCGTGGCCGAGCCCGCGCGCATCAGCGAGGAGATGGTGGCGGCGCTGAAGGCCGAAGGCGCCACCACCTGGGTGGCGCTGCATGCCAACCACGCCCGCGAACTGACGGGGCCGGCGCGTGCCGCCTGCGCGCGGCTGGTCGATGCCGGGATTCCCATGGTGAGCCAGTCCGTGCTTTTGCGCGGGGTCAATGACAGCGTGACCGCTCTGTCAGATTTGATGCGAGCTTTCGTCGAATGCCGGATCAAGCCCTATTATCTGCATCACGGCGATCTCGCGCCTGGCACGGCGCATCTGCGAACGACGCTCGCCGAGGGGCAGGATTTGATGCGGCAGCTGCGCGGACGGGTGTCCGGACTGTGTCAGCCCGATTATGTCATCGACATTCCCGGCGGCGCCGGCAAGTCGCCGGTGGGACCGAATTACGTGTTGCCGATGCAAAATACCGCACCTGATGCGGGTGATGCGGCATCGGAAACGCGCTATCGTATCGTGGACTATTGCGGCGACATTCATCTCTATCCGCCCGAGACCTGAAGATGCCGGCTTGAGAAATGGAGAGGTAAAATGAGAAGCATCATTTTGGCACTGTCGCTTCTGACGGTGTTCGGCAGCGCCGGCTTCGCGCAGACGGGAAGCAAGGGATCGACGACCTCGGGACAATCGGCGGGTTCTTTGCCGCCTGCGCCCGTCGGTCATCGGCAGCCGCGCGTCGGCGACGTGCCGAACGAGAAGAATCTGAGCGACCCGAACGATCCCCTCAGCAAGGAAAATCAGGCGCTCGACAAGAAGATCAAGAGCATCTGCCGCGGCTGCTAGGCGCCGGAGCGGCGGGCAGGGTGCGACAGCCTCACCCCGCCCGGATCGTTCGGTCAGGCGGAGCGCTCGTGCAGCCCTGCGCGCTTGGTGTTGCGCCGGATCTCGACCGCGTCAGCGAGCTGCTTGAGCACGGTTGCCGTGGTCGCCCAGTCGATGCATCCGTCCGTGATGCTCTGGCCATAGGTGAGCGGCTTGCCCGGCACCACGTCCTGGCGCCCGGCGACGAGATTGCTCTCGACCATCACCCCCATGATCCGGTTCTCGCCGCCGGAAATCTGCCTGGCGATGTCGGCCGTCACCAGCGGCTGGTTTTCCGGCTTCTTGCTCGAATTGGCGTGGCTCGCATCGACCATCACGAGCGGTGCGACGCTCGCTTTCGCCAGATCGTTGCAGGCCGCCGCGACGCTTGCCGCATCGTAGTTCGGCGTGCTGCCGCCGCGCAGGATGATGTGACAATCCTCGTTGCCCGCGGTTGAGGCGATCGCCGAGCGGCCGAGCTTGGTCACCGCCATGAAATGATGCGGATTCGAGGCCGACTTCACCGCGTCCGCCGCGATGCGCACGTTGCCGTCAGTGCCGTTCTTGAACCCGACCGGGCAGGACAGCCCCGAGGCCAACTCGCGATGGATCTGGCTTTCGGTCGTGCGCGCGCCGATCGCGGCCCAGGACACGAGGTCCGCAATGTATTGCGGCGTGGTCATGTCGAGGAATTCGGTGCCGGCGGGCAGGCCGAGATTATTCACCGCCGAGAGCACGTTGCGCGCCAGCCGCAGGCCCTTGTTGATGTCGAAGCTGCCGTCCAGATCAGGATCGTTGATCAGGCCTTTCCAGCCGACCGTGGTGCGCGGCTTCTCGAAATAGACCCGCATCACGATCTCGAGCTGGTCGGAAAGCTCTTCGCGCAAGCTCGCGAGGCGCTCGGCATATTCGAGCGCGGCCCTGGGATCGTGCACCGAGCAGGGGCCGACCACGACCAGAAGCCGGTCGTCCTGGCCGTTGAGGATCGCATGGATGGCGTTGCGTGCTGCCATCACCACGCGCGTCGCCGTGAGCGTGCGCGGGACTTCCCGCATCACCTCTTCGGGCGTGCTCAGCTCTTTCAGTTCGCGGATACGAAGATCGTCGGTCGTGCTCAGCACGGCGGGCTCCTGTCATTTTGAGAACCTGCCGGCCAATAAAAAAGCCGCCAGGTCTGGCGGCTGTTCGGACTAGATGCTGCAATTTGTCAGATTGAGCGTGATCCTCCCACCGCCAGCGAGCTGTCGTAGCTAAAATACCAATAAAAGCTGGTGGTGGCGGTGATCATGGCCAGTCATATAGCGCGCGGTCGGCGGCTTGTCACCCCCGAATGACGTGACGGCGCAAGGGGCGCCTCAACTGTTGCTTTTGCGTGCCGCCAGCGCCATGCCGATCAGGGTGGCGCCGCCGAACAGCAGGTTGATGCCGACGAGGATGCCGATCGCCCATTCCGCCGAGCTCGGCAATCCCGTGATCACCATGAACGAGATCGCGATGTCGACGAGGCCCGAGATCAGGAGCCACGACCAGCGGCCGCCCGGCTCGCGACGATGCTCCAGTGCGTACATGATGGTGGCGACGCCCTCGGCGAGGAAATAGGCGCCGAGCACGATGGTCAGCGTCAGCACGGCCTGCATCGGTCGCGCCAGCAGCAGCATGCCTGCGAGCACGGCGAGCGCGGCCGAGATCAGCGACCACCAGAAGCCCGGCGTGCTGCGCGCCCAATAGGTGGCGATCAATCCGCCGATGCCGCTGATCAGGAACATCCAGCCGAGGAAGATCGCAATCGCAAGGCTTGCGAGCGGCGGCAGGATCAGCGCGGCAACGCCGAGCACCGCAAGCAGGATGCCTTCGAACAGGAAGGCCTTCCAATGCGCCTTGACCGTCCGGCTCATGGCGGATTGCAGCCGGGAAAGATCCTCAGGCGATGTCATGGGCAGGCTCCGGATCGAGAGGCGTGTGCTCGATCTAGTCTAGGGTCTGTACTCAATAGGGATTCCCTTCGAAATTGGATTGTGATTCAAGCGTCTCAGTTGAAGGGAGGCTTGAA